>JAIOIW010000138.1 GCA_019912385.1 Notoacmeibacter sp.
GCGGCGCTGGTTTCGGTCAATTGGGGCATCTATGTCTGGGCGATCGGAGCGGGCCGGGCGCTGGAAACGGCGCTCGGCTATTACATCAATCCGCTGTTCTCGGTCTTTCTCGGCGCTGTGCTGCTGAAAGAGCGGCTCACACGGACCCAACTGGTGGCCATCGCGCTGGCGGTGGTCGCCGTGGTGATCCTCACCGTCGAAGGCGGCGGCTTGCCCTGGGTATCTCTGGCGCTGACGTTTTCGTGGGGCTTCTACGCGTTTTTCCGCAAGACACTGCCGATCGGACCGAACCAGGGATTCATGCTTGAGGTGCTGATGCTTTCGCCCTTCGCACTTGGCTGGGCGATCTGGCTGCAGGCGAGCGGGCAGGGGCATTTCGCCACGACCGGCTGGACAGACGTCCTGCTGCTGATGGGTACGGGTCTCGTCACGGCGATTCCGCTGATGACCTATGCCAACGGCGCCAAGCTGCTGCGCCTGTCGACCATCGGCATCATGCAGTACATCGCGCCGACCATGATCTTCGTCATCGCCGTCTTCTTCTTCCGCGAGCCGTTCAACGCCGGACGCCTTGCCGCCTTCGGCTTCATCTGGGCCGCGCTGGTGGTCTATTCCTGGTCGATCCTGAAGCAATCGCGGCGTGCCCGCGCGCGGCTGCCCGATGTGGAGCCGGGCATCAAGACGTAATCCCGAACGGCTCTAAAGCTTGCCGATTACCGCGTCGGCGCCCTCGGGCCGCAATTCCCGGGTGGTCGCCAGAATGGCCGGAACGATTTCGTCGATCGTATCGATGACCAGCGGCCTGACCTTGTTGGCTGTATGGATGAAGCCCTGCGCCTTCATGTGGTCGATGAGCCCGATCATCGGCGACCAGAAGCCGTCGATGTTGCCGAACACCATCGGCTTGGCGTGATGGCCGAGCTGGGCCCAGGTCATCATTTCGACGATCTCCTCCAGAGTCCCGATCCCGCCCGGTAGCGTCACGAAGGCATCCGACTTCTCGAACATCGCGTGTTTGCGTTGATGCATGTTGTCAGTCACGATCAATTCGTCGAGGGCATCGCCGTTGTCGGGCGCTTCCTTGTCGATCAGGAAGCGCGGAATTATCCCGGTCACCTTGCCGCCGGCTTCAAGCGCGCCACGGCTGACGGCGCCCATGATACCGCGCGTGCCGCCGCCGTAGACGAGGCGCAGTCCGGCCGTGGCAATGGCGCGTCCGAGCTTGTAACCGGCTTCGGTGTATGCTCCGTTTCGTCCAGGTGAGGAGCCGCAATAGACGCAAATTGAATCGATCATTTTCATGGCTGGTATTTGGACCCGCTTCCAGCGCCGGTCAAGGCCCCTGCGGGTTTCCTTGTCTGTATCTCCAAATAGCGCTAGAAAGCGCAAAATACGGATTTTGCAGGGCAAAGGCTGATTATGAATCCTCTCAGGATATTGCTGCTCGCCGGAGCAGGCGTGATCGTCGGCATCGGGGTGGTGCTTGGCGTGACCGGAACCAACCCGCTGGACTTGTTGAGGCCGGCCGGGGTGGAAACGCCGCAGGTGCCCGAAGCAAAGGCGCCGGCGGCTGAAGACAGCGCGCAGGAGCCGGCGGCCGAAACCGGAACCGGGACGGCCAGGGACATCGTTCCGCCCGCATTCTCCGTCGTTCGCGTTGAACCCGACGGATCGCTGGTCGTTGCCGGCACCGCGGATTCACAGGCGGTCGTCGACCTGATGACCGGAACGCGCTCGCTTGGCAACACCACGGCCGGGCCCGGCGGTGACTTCGCCATCGTTCTCGACGAGCCGCTCAAGCCCGGCAATTATCAGTTGGTGCTGCGCGCCACGTCTCCGGACGGAACTGTGGCCGCATCGCCCGAAACGGCCGTCGTCTCGGTGCCCGAAACGCCGTCCGGGCAGGTTCTGGCGCTGGTCGAAAAGCCCGGCGAGCCGAGCCGCCTGATCACCAAGCCGGAGCCAGAGCCAGCTGCAAAACCGGCCGCGACGGCCGAACAGCCAGCCGAAGAGAGCAAAACTGCGCCGGCCGGCGAGGCGGCCCAGCCCGCGCCGGCGGCAGGCGATGCGAGCGAAACAAAAATCGAAGCCGCTGCGAAGGAGCCGGTTACGCAAGCCGCGGCGGGCGAAGACGCGACGGCCAAGGCGCCCGAATCCCAGGACGAAGCGCCCCAGCCAGAGCCGGAACAGAAGGTGGCGGCTGACGGGGCCAAGCCGGCCGGCGAAACGCAGCCGGCAGCCGAACCTGCCTCCGCCGCTGCGCCGAGCGTACTGGTCGAGGCGGTCGAGATCGAGGGCCGGGCGATATTTGTCGCCGGGCAGGGGACGCCCGGAAAGCGTGTCCGCGTCTATGCCAACGAAATTCTTCTTGGAGAATCGAAAGTCAGCGAAAGCGGCCGCTTCCTGGTCGAGACCGAGCGCGACCTGCCGGTCGGGGACTACATTATCCGCGCCGACATGCTTGAACTGACCGGAGTGGCCGTCATCGCGCGCGCTGCCGTCCCGTTCGAACGCGAGGCCGGCGAGGCGGTGGCCGCAGTGGCGCCAGCGGCCGATGGAAAACAGGAGAGACTGACAACACCGCCTGCCGAACCGGCCGCCGGGACCGCTGCCGAAGCGGAGGCGGAGCCCGCCCCGAAGCCCGCCGATGGCGAGGAAGTCGCCGTTGCCGGACCGCAGGCATCGGATGAAGCGATGCAGCAGAAGGATGAAGCGGAGCAGCCAGCGGCAGCCGGCGGCCCCGAGGCCGTCGTGGCCCCGAAACTCGAAGCGGCCGGCGGTTCCGTTATCATCAGGCGCGGGGATTCGCTGTGGCGTATTTCGCGGCGCGTTTACGGGCGGGGAATCCGTTATTCCACGATCTACCTCGCCAACCAGGAGCAGATTTCCGACCCCGACAAGATATGGCCGGGGCAGGTTTTCCGCGTGCCTGGTGAGACGCCCGAAGGCGAGACGGCCGACATGTCGACCGTCGCGACGCCCGACAACGGAGAAGAGCAGCAGAAATAGCCTCTTCGCGCGGGTTTGGTCGCGGTCGGGCTTGAAAAGGGAGAATTCATCGTATATCGACGATGTACGATGAAAGAACCCGCTGGTCCCGCCGCTTCGCGAACGCCCGTTTCCGTCGACCTGATGGCCGCGCGCTTTGCCGCGCTTGCCCATCCGGTCAGGATAGGCATTCTGACGCAGCTGGCCTGCGCCGAGGCCTGTTGCTGCAAGGAAATCGTGGCGGCGACCGATCTCGCCCAGTCGACGGTATCGCAGCATCTCAAGGTACTCGTCGAGGCGGGGCTTGTCCGCTACGAGGCGTTGAGCAAACAGTCCCGATATTCGATCGACAGGCAGGCGCTCGCGTCCATCCGTTTCGATTTCGACGCGCTCGTTCAGCTCTGCTGCGCCGCGCGCTGAACCTCCTTTCCCGAAGGAATCGCATTTTGGCCAAAACCGTATCATCCGAATCCGGATCCACTTTTCAGACGATCAGGAATCTGTGGCCCTACATGTGGCCGGCAGGCCGCGCTGACCTCAAGATGCGCGTGGTCTGGGCGTCGGTCTTCCTCGTCATCGCGAAGCTGGTGCTGATCCTGGTGCCGTATTTCTTCAAATGGGCGACCGATGCGCTCAACGGCAAGACCGATCTGCCCGGGCTGCTCCCTTCTTTCCTGCTTGCGCCGGTCGCGCTCGTCGTGGCCTACAACTTTGCCCGTATCGGCCAGCAGGGTTTCAACCAGCTTCGCGATGCCCTGTTTGCTCGCGTCGGCCAGCATGCCGTGCGCCAGCTCGCCTACAAGACATTCGTGCACATGCACGATCTCTCCCTGCGCTTCCATCTGGAGCGGCGAACAGGCGGCCTGTCGCGGATCATCGAGCGCGGTACCAAGGGCATCGAGACGATCGTCCGCTTCACCATCCTCAATACCGCGCCGACCGTGATCGAGTTCGGCCTCACCGCCGTAATCTTCGCTGCGGTCTATGGCATATGGTATCTGGTTGTCGTCGCCGTGACCGTGTGGCTCTACACCTGGTTCACAGTGCGCGCGAGCGACTGGCGCATCGCCATCCGCCGCGAAATGAACGACTCCGATACCGAGGCCAATACCAAGGCGATCGACTCGCTGCTCAACTTCGAGACGGTGAAATATTTCAACAATGAGGGGATGGAAGCCGAACGTTTCGACCGCTCAATGGCGCGCTATGAAAAGGCGGCGACCCAGACCTGGACGTCGCTTGGCTGGCTCAATTTCGGCCAGGCGGTGATCTTCGGCGGCGGAATGACGATCGTCATGGTCATGTCGGGCCTCGAAGTTGCGGCAGGAACGCAAACGCTTGGCGATTTCGTGTTCATAAACGCCATGCTGATCCAGTTGTCGGTTCCGCTCAATTTCATCGGCTTCATCTACCGCGAGATCAGGCAGGGCCTGACTGATATCGAGCAGATGTTCGATCTCCTCGATGTCGCTCCCGAAGTCGTCGACAAGCCGGATGCCGCTCCCTTGTCCGTCAGCGAAGGAACCATCCGCTTCGACGACGTGCACTTCGCCTATGACGAGAACCGCAAGATCCTGAAAGGGATCAGCTTCGAGGTGCCGGCCGGCAAGACGGTCGCAATCGTCGGCCCGTCCGGTGCCGGCAAGTCGACCATCTCGCGCCTGCTTTACCGTTTCTACGACATCGGTTCGGGAGCGATCACGATCGATGGTCAGGATATCCGCGGCGTCACGCAGAAGAGCCTGCGCGCGGCAATCGGCATGGTTCCCCAGGATACGGTGCTGTTCAACGACACGATCGCCTACAATATCCGCTACGGGCGGCCCGACGCCTCGCTGGACGATATCCGGCGAGCCGCCGACTTGGCACAGATATCCGTTTTCATCGAAAGCCTGCCCGACGGCTTCAAGACCATGGTCGGCGAGCGCGGCCTGAAACTGTCGGGCGGCGAGAAGCAGCGCGTGGCGATCGCGCGCACCATCCTGAAGGCCCCGCCTGTCTTGATCCTCGACGAAGCGACCTCCGCGCTCGATACCCATACGGAACGCGAGATCCAGGCAGCGCTCGATCTCGTTTCTCGCGGCCGAACGACACTTGTCATAGCGCACCGCCTGTCTACCGTCATTTCCGCCGACCAGATCATCGTGCTGCAGGATGGCCGGATCGCGGAGAAGGGCACGCACCGCGAACTGCTCGAACACAAGGGGCTTTACGCCGCCATGTGGGACCGCCAGCGCGAGGCGACCGAGGCCGAAGAGCGGTTGCGCCTTGCCCGCGAGGAGGACGAGATGGGCGTCGTGGTTCGGCGCAAGCCGCTGGAAGTTGCCGCGCCAGGCACTGAAAACAGTAAGTAGGCGGCAGATCGGATCATCATTGCGTTTGCCGGATTTTACCGTTCGAAGCCGAATCTTCGCGTCGGCGATCGGTTCGCTCGCGCCGCCGACTGGAATGGCGTCGGCTGGAGCTACCGGTCTTGTTCTGTTCCGTCATCGCGAAAAACGAAGACGTGCTCGGGATCGACGTGATAACGAACGCGTGTCCCGGCACGAGGCAGATAACGCCCCGAGCGTTGCGCGTGGAAAGTCACTGCAGAACCGCTGTTGCTACCGATGGTTCGCATGTGGATGTGACTCGCAATGCCAAGGTAGTGCGACGAAGTCACCTCGGCCTGCGAGGCGTCGCGGCCGGCTTCCTCGTCGGTCAATGGCACGACGCCTTCGGGCCGTATGAACACGCAGACTCTTTCGCCCTCTGCGCGGCCTTTCGCATCGAATGTACCAATCGGCGTTTCGACCGTCGCGTTACGGACGGTTTCACAAAACCGGTTGGCATGCCCGAACAGCGACGCCACGAATGCACTTCTGGGGTTCATGTAGAGGTTGTCGGCGCTGCCGATCTGCTCGATCCGGCCCTCGTTCATGACAACGATCCGGTCGGCCATGAACATGGCTTCCTCACCGTCATGGGTGACCATCAGGGTCGTGGCCCCCGCCTCACGGATCAGGGCCCCGGTTTCTTCGCGCATTTCGATGCGCCGTGCCTTGTCGAGTGCCGAAAAGGGTTCGTCGAGCAATAACAGCTGGGGATGCGGCGCCAGTGCGCGCAGCAGGGCCACGCGTTGCTGTTCGCCGCCAGACAGAGTGCCGGGATAGGTACTCGTCAGTTGCGATATGCCGAAATAGGCAAGCCTGTCCTTCACCCAGTCGATCCGTTTCTGGTCGGCCTTTCTCAGTCCGAAAAGGATGTTCTCCATCACGGTCAGATGGGGAAACAGCGCATAGTCCTGGAACATCATGCCGACGTTTCGCTTCTCGGGCGCCACATCCACATGGTGTGCCGCATCGGCCGCGATCGTCCCGCCAAGCCTGACAATGCCGTGCTGGAGACGTTCAAGCCCGGCGGCAAGGCGCAGGAGCGTGGTCTTTCCGCAACCGGAAGGGCCAAGCAAACAAACGAATTCCCCTCTGCCGATCTCAAGCGAAATGTTTCGCAACACGTCGCGGTCGCCGAACTTGTGGGAGATGTTCTCGTATTCAAGCGCGCTGACCATGGCCTATCGGTCCCCACCGGTAATCGTTCGACTGAGCAGGATGACCGGTAATATTCCCGCTGCCACGATTGCCAGAGCGCCCAGTGCAGCCTCCTCGAACAACTCATTTCTCGCAAATTGGTGAGTATAGGTCGCCAAAGTATCGAAGTTGAATGGGCGCAGCAGCATTGTAATTGGCAGTTCCTTCATACTGTCGACGAATACGATCAGGATGGCGGTTAGCAGGAAACGGCGCAACAGCGGCAGGTGAACACGCCGCAATGTTTCGCTCCTGTTCGCCCCGAGCGTGCGCGCCGCACCGTCCATGCTGGGCGTGATGCGGGCAAGTCCGGACTCGACCGATCCCAGGGAAAGCGCCATGAACCGCGCCGAGTAGCCGTAGACGAGGGCGAATACCGTCCCGCTCAACACCAGTCCGAGCGGCAGATCGAAAAGCCGGGTCGAAAAAATGTTCAGGCTCCGGTCGAATTGCGTGAGCGGCAACATGATCCCGACCGCAAGCACCGAACCCGGCACCGCATAGCCGATGCTCGCTACGCGGCTGGCATATCTGGTCAAAACGGAACCCGAAAGCCGCGCGCCATAGCCGAGGACCAGGCCCAGTACCGTCGACACCAGCGCGACCAGGCTCGAAACGAGCAGCGAATGCCCGGCATGCCGCCAAAAGCCGCTGTTGAGTGAATCCTCGTAGAACACCATGGCGTGCGAAAACAAGACGCTCATGGGAAGCAGAAAGCCGAACAGAACCGGAAGAAGGCACGCCAGGATAGCCGCAACGGCCAGCCAGCCTTTGAGGTCGTGAACATGGGTTTTCTTGCGTCCGGCTTTCATGTCGAAACGCCGCCCGCGGCGCGCAAGCCGTTCGGCGGTGATCAGCATGAATACGAAGAGCAGCAGGACGGTAGCGAGCTGCGCGGCTCCCGCCATGGAGTTCATGTTCAGCCATACGTCGTAAATGCCGGCGGTGAAGGTCTGGACGGCGAAGAAATCGACAGTGCCGAAATCATTGAGTGTCTCCATCAGGGCAAGCGACACGCCGACCACGATGGCTGGCCGTGCAAGCGGCAGGGCGACGCGAAAAAAATTGCGCCACGGCCCGTTGCCGAGTACGCGGCCGGCATCCAGCAGTGTCGCTGTTTGTTCGAGAAAACTCGAACGCGCCAGAAGGTAGACGTAGGGGTAGAGGGTCAGCACCATCACCGCAATGGCACCTTCCAGCGACCGGATCTCGGGAAACCAGTAGTCCCGGGCCGTCTTCCATCCCATCAGGTCACGCATGGCGCCCTGAACGGGTCCGGCAAATTCCAGAATGTCGGTATAAATATAGGCTACGATATAAGCGGGGACGGCAAGCGGTAACAGCAGCGCCCATTCGAAAACCCGGACGCCGGGAAACCTGCAGGCGCTCGTCAGCCACGCTGTCCCCGCGCCGATCACCGCCACGCCAACTCCCACACCCAGCATGAGCAGCAGGGAGGTACGGATGTAATTCCCCAAAACGGTGCTGACGAGGTGGGCCCACACGTCGCCGCTGCCGGACAGCGCAAGGCCGAAAACCGAGAGCAGCGGGAGCGCCACGAGGGCCGCAACGATCAGTGCGGTAAGCGACCAACCGTCGAATGCGCGGGTCATGTGAAGCAATGCGCGCGCCCGGCGTGTGCCGGCGCGCACATCTGCACTTGCGTCCCGAATAGCGGTCTTATTGATCGAAGCCAATACGATCCACCATGCGCGCAGCTTCGGCGCGGTGCTTTGCGACTTCTGATAGGCTTATGGTATCCGCCTTGAACGAACCCCACGACTGCACGCGTTCGGAAACCGCGACTCCGGGCTTCACCGGATATTCGAAGTTCTGCGCCGCATACATGCTCTGCGCGGTCTCGCTGGCAAGAAACTCCAGCAGTTTCACGGCGTTTTCCTTGCGTTTGGCATGCTTGAGAACGGCTGCGCCGGAAATATTCACATGGGTGCCGCGGTCGCCCTGATTGGGGAAGATGATATTGATTGCGGACGCCCATTCCTTCTGTTCAGGCTTTTCGTCGTTCGTCTGCATATTTCCCATGTAATAGGTATTTGCAATAGCGACATCGCACTGGCCTTCATAGATTGCTTTTGCCTGCGCCCGGTCGTTTCCCTGCGGCTTGCGGGCGAGATTGGCCTTGACGCCCAAAAGCCATTTCTCGGTTTCCTCCACGCCCTTGTGAACGATCATCGAGGCGATCAGGGAAATGTTGTAGAGATGCTTGCCGGAACGAATGCAGATCCGGCCTTTCATTTTCGGATCGGCGAGATCCTCGTAGCTGGTTACTTCGTCGGCCCCGACCCGATCCTTCGACGCGAAAATGATGCGCGCCCGCGTCGTCAGGCCGAACCAGTAGCCATCGGGATGGCGGTATGCGGCCGGTATGTTTTCCGACAGCACTTCGGAATTGACGGCCGCTAGAACGCCGGCGTCTTCCATATCCTTCAGGCGCCCGATGTCGGCGGTGAGAACGGCATCGGCTGGCGTGTTCTCGCCTTCCGCCTTGATCCGTTCCAGCATGCCCTCTTCCGCGTAGGCCACATTGACGGTGATACCGGTTTTCTCGGTGAACACGTCCAGCATCGGCTGAATGAGAAACGGTTGACGGTAAGAGTACAGGTTGACCTCCTCGGAAGCCGCTCGGGCTCCGGGAACCGACGCCAGCATGGCCGCGGCGATTACCGCTGTCGAAATGGTACGCTTCATCAAGAACTCTCCTTGGCGGGGTATCCGTGGCGCAACGGCTAAAGCAAATATTCTGTGGTTGCAACAAGGAATCGACTGTTTAGAGTCATTCTAAGTTATTGATTTTTTGGAATATTTCTAAACTGTAGCGCCAGTGTCCATGCAGCCCGCCACTAGGCATTTGGATCGCGGGAGCGGGCATGGCCATTGATATCAGGACCTTGATCCTTCGTTCGGCGGAGCCGATGGTGATCTCTCTAAGCGCGGACAGGGGATGCAATGGCAGGGGATTGCCATCCCGTTCAGCCATATCGTCCGGCAGGCGGCGTCTCCAATCCGGCATAAGAGTCCTTGCTCCATTCGGGGGCGCGGGCAATTCCCGTTTGCGCCGCGCACCGACCTTCGTGTATGCCATGATCAAGATTTGCCCGGTGCTTGAAGATCGATCATGAGTTTCGCCGACACCATATCCAGGATCCTTGTCCCGATCCGCCGCGAGGGCCTGCCCTTCGTTGCCGGGTTCGCCGTCGCATCCGGCATCCTTGGTATGGTGTGGTCCCCGCTGTTCTGGGCCGGCATGGTCCTGACCGCGTGGTGTGCCTATTTCTTCCGCGACCCCGAACGTGTCGTGCCGGTCGACGACGACTTTGTGATATCGTCAGCTGATGGCATCGTGACCTCGGTCGGGCTGGCCGTGCCTCCCGCCGAGATCGAGATGGGCTCGCAGGCGCTGCTGCGCATATCGGTCTTCATGAACGTTTTCTCGGTCCACGTGAACCGCGCTCCAGTGCGCGGTGTCGTTGTCCGGTCGGTGCACAGGCCGGGCCGGTTCCTCAACGCCGAACTGGACAAGGCAAGCGAGGAAAACGAGCGAAATTCGCTGCTCATCGACGGTCCGCATGGCGCAGTGGCGACGGTTCAAGTGGCCGGCCTCGTTGCCCGGCGCATCCTGTGCTGGGCGGTCGCCGGCGAGGAGGTCAGCGCTGGCGAACGCTTCGGGCTGATCCGTTTTGGTTCGCGCGTCGATATCTATCTGCCCGAAGGCTACACGGCGCACGTCGCCGTCGGCCAGACGGCCATTGCCGGCGAGACCGTACTGGCCGAATTCAATGCATCACGCGGCCAGCCGCGTGTGGTCAGGGAATGACCGCGCCAATGACTGCATTCCCGCCATTCATATCCAACGGCGACGCCGACCCCGGCGACCCGCGCGGCCCCGGATTGCGCGATATCCCGCTGCGCATGATCTGGCCGAACCTGATTACGGTCCTGGCGATCTGCGCCGGGCTGACCGGTGTGCGCCTTGCCGTCGACGGAGATTTTTCCCGCTCCGTGATGTTGGTTCTGCTGGCAGCGTTCCTGGACGGAATCGACGGCCGCGTGGCCCGCGCCCTCAAGGCGACGTCGAAGTTCGGCGCCCAAATGGATTCGCTTGCCGACATCGTCAATTTCGGTGCCGCACCCGCGCTCGTCGTCTATATGTACCTGCTCGATCACGCCGGCTCGTTCGGCTGGATCGCGGCATTGATCTACGCGATCGCCTGCGGTCTTCGGCTTGCCCGCTTCAACGTCATGCTGGAGAACCCGGGGCGCGCGGCCTGGCAGAGCGAGTATTTCGTCGGTGTTCCGGCCCCCGCCGGTGCGATCCTTGTCCTGCTGCCCGTCTATCTTGGGCTGCTCGGTGTCGAGGCAGGCAGGATTTTCGCCCTGGCGGCCAGCTTCTACACGATCGCGATCGGCGTACTGCTTGTCAGCCGGCTTCCGGTCTGGTCAGGCAAGGCGTTCGGCCAGAAGGTGCCCCGCGATTCGGTGATGCCGATCATGCTGTTGATCGTGCTCGCGGTCCTGTTTCTTGCCTCCTATACGTGGCAAGCGCTGGTCGTCATCGCTTTCGGCTATCTGGTATCGCTTCCCTTCAGCGCACGCGCCTATATCCGTCGAAGTGCCCGCGAGGAGGAGAAGCGGGAGCGGGAATCGGCGGGCGATGGCAAAACGGACGGTTGAACGGCTCTATCGCGGGTCGTCCCTGGCCTCGAGCTTGTCGATCGCCAGCTTGCGCGTCTCCGCATAGTCGGTCTTGCCAGATCCCAGCAGGGGAATGTCCTCGACCTTGATGATGTCGTTGGGCACCATGAGGTCGGGCGCGCCTGCAGCGCGGCCATGTTTGCGCAACTTTTCGGCATCGGCCTCGGTCGCCGTCGTCACCAGCACGATGCGCTCGCCCTTGCGGTTGTCGGGAAGCGAAACTGCGGCGTGGCGCTCCTCAGGCCAGAGCGCCTGGACAAGCATCTCCACCGCGCCCAGCGAAACCATTTCGCCAGCGACCTTGGCGAAGCGCTTCGCACGGCCGCGGATGGCGATGTACCCCTCGCGGTCGATCGCGACGATATCGCCGGAATCGTGCCAGCCGTCCATCGGCGGCTGCAACTCGCCGGGCCGGTCGGCCATCAGGTATCCCATCATCAGGTTCGGACCGGAAATCCACAACCGCCCGCGATCCGCGATCCCCTCGACGGGTTCCAGGCGGGTCTTTATCCCCGGCAGCAGACGGCCGACGGTTCCCGCGCGCTTGTGAGTATGGGAGTTGACCGCCACGATCGGCGCGGCTTCGGTCATGCCGTAGCCCTCGAGTGCCTGTGCGCCGAAGCGTTCGCGCCACACGCGCTCGGTCTCTGGCTTGACAGCCTCGGCGCCTGCGACCACCAATCGAAGGCTGGCAAAATCGCTGTCCTTGGCGGTCCGCGCATAGCCGGAGAGGAACGTGTCCGTGCCGAGCAGGATGGTCGGCCTTACCTTCGCGGCGGCTTGCGGTATTAGCTTGTAGTGCAATGGCGAGGGGTAGAGGAAAAGCCGCACGCCGCAGGCGAGCGGCAGGATCGTGCCGCAGGTCAGCCCGAAGGAATGAAAAACCGGCAGGACGTTGAACAGCTTATCCTTGGGCGAAAACAGGATGCGTGCCTGGACTTGCGCCACATTGGCAAGAATGTTGCGGTGCGAGAGCACCACGCCTTTCGGCGTACCCTCCGAGCCGGACGTGAACAGGATCACGGCAGCGTCGGTCGCCTCGGTTCGGGCAAGCGGGCGCTTCCACAGGAGGGCGGCCGAGATCTTCTCCGCGAATGTCACAGAACCGCGCAGATCTTCAAGCCAGACGATCGCGGCGCCCGCTGCTTCCACCGCCTTCACCACGGCGCCGAGATCGGCCTTTTCGATGAATTCCCGCGAGGAAACGACCGTCCTGATCTGCGCGGTGCGCAACGCCGAAGCGACATTGGCCGGTCCCGCCGAATAATTGAGCATCGCGGCAACCCGCCCGGCGGACTGCAGGGCGAGGAAGGTGACCGCGACGCCGTTGGCGTTGGGCAGCAATACGCCCACCGCCTCGCCGGGCCGGCTGAGCGCTTCAAACCGCCGTCCCAGGACCCGTGCCCCGATGAGCAGGCGCTTGTAGGTCAGCGATCCGGTCAGCGCGTCTTCCACGATCGTTGTACCGGTCCCGTACAATCTCGCCGCCTCAACCATGGTGGACGACAAGGTGCGGTTGCGGTCGCTGGCCTCGAAACGCACCTGCGCCATCCGGTCGAACAGTGCGCCGGTCGCGCCAGTCATGCCGGGTGTGCTCGCGGCGATCAGGGCAGGGATCGTTTCCGGCTCCAGGGCTATCGGCTTTAACGCGTGGAACAGCCGGCGCGGCGCGATGCCGGCATCCACCAGGGAAGAAGCGACATGGCGTGAACCGCCGAGCGTGATGGGTACGATGGTAGCCTCAGCGCGCATCGCGATACGCGCGATCGCCCGGTAGAGCCTCAAGGTCCTGGGATCGGGCTCGACGTCTTCGGGAATATAGACCGCAAGCCGCCCCTTGCCCTTGAGATGGCGAACCAGTCGGCGGCTGACGAAGACATGGGCGGCGTTGAACGCGATCGTGCGCGCCAGACCGCGGAAGGGTTCCAGCCAGCCCGCCTCGGCTGAGTCCCGGTCCAGGATATGCAGCGTATCGGCAGGAAGCAGGCACAGCATGAGCGCAGGATCGAACCTCGATTGGTGCGTAATCGCGTAGATCACGGGAGCTTTTGCGCTCTGCGCAGCCTCCAGCCCTTTCGCGTCGATGCGCCAGATCACCTTCAGCGGCAGGAACAGCAGAGCTTGGGTGAAAGTGATCCTGCGCAACGCTTTTTCGGCCAGCGCCGCGACCAGGAATGCAGCCACAACGGCGATAATGATCGCGGTTACCACCATGCGCGGTCCTCCGGCGGCGATGCGGCCACCCTGCCGGCAGGGTAACCCAAGGGCCGGGGAGGTCAATCCGGCGTATGGTGGTATGCGGCGCGTTTGTATGCTCATTTCGTCGAGAGCCGGACGCGAAGCGGAGGAACAACGAATGAAAACACCCGTCATCGGATTGGCTTTGGGCAGCGGTGCCGCGCGGGGCTGGGCTCACATCGGTGTGCTGGAAGCGCTCGGCGAGGCGGGTATTCGCCCGGATGTCATCGCCGGCTGCTCGATGGGTGCCTTTGTCGGCGCTGCCTACCTCGCTGGCCGCCTCGAGGCGCTGACGGACTGGGCGGGCAAGCTTGGCTGGCGCGACATGGTTCGCCTGCTCGACATCTCCTTTTCGGGCGGGGGCGCGATAGAGGGCCGATTGATCGAGAAACTGATGGAGGAACTCGGCATTACCGGGAATATCGAGGATTTCGACCGCCCCTTCGCGACCATAGCGACCGACTATCACAGCGGCATGGAGGAATGGATCACAAAGGGGCCCGTTGGCCAGGCCGTTCGCGCTTCCATCGCCATGCCGGGCGTCATCGCGCCCGCCAGGATCGGCAAGACCTGGTATGTCGATGGTGGCCTGGTCAATCCGGTTCCGGTCTCGACATGCCGCGCCCTGGGCGCGACGTTCATCATCGCCGTCAACCTCAACGGCGATCTGATAGGACGTCACCCTGTCCGCGAACGACTGAACAACGGATCGGATATCCGCAAGGCGATCGTCGAGCAGGCCGTCGCTGCCTTGCCCGCTGGCCTGGGCAACGGGATCGCCCGCGCGGCGAGCGATCTGCTGAAGCCGAAAGTGGCGCGCCCGGGCTATTTCGATGTCGTCGCCACGTCCATCAACATCATGCAGGACAGGATAACGCGCTCGCGGCTTGCCGGCGAACCGCCCAACGCATTGATTGTCCCGAGCCTGGGCGATATGGGCCCGTTCGATTTTGACAGGGCGGTTCCGACGATCGAGGAGGGGCGCGTGAGGGCGCGCGCCGCCTTGCCCGAGATCAAGCGCCATCTGGGCGAGGAAGCGCTCGCCCGCGACTGAAATCCGCGCAACCCGGCTATTCCGGCTGGTGGTAGCGCAGGAACCGGTTTTGCGGCACGTCGAACAGCATCCCCGTTTCCGCCAGGTCGGGGCTGGCGAGCGGAACGATCCTTGCCGCGACTTCCGCCGGTTCGGGCAGGGCGGATGGGTCCTC
Organism: Notoacmeibacter sp.; assembly: GCA_019912385.1. Lineage (GTDB taxonomy): Bacteria > Pseudomonadota > Alphaproteobacteria > Rhizobiales > Rhizobiaceae > JAIOIW01. The sequence goes on from JAIOIW010000138.1 coordinate 14,717, forward strand.
GCCGGGCATCGCCTGCGCACGCATCGATGTGCGGGTGGCTCCGGGATTGACCGAATTGATCCTGAGCGCCATGTTCCGTGTCTCGTCCGCCCAGGAGCGGGCAAGCGCCTCGACAGCCGCCTTGGAGGCGGCGTAAGGACCCCAGAAGGCCCGGCAGCTATGCGCCGAACTCGACGACATGACGATGGCGCGTCCGGCATCGGAAAGCCTTAGCAGCGGATCGACGGAGCGGATCATTCGCCATGTCGCCGTCACGTTGACCGCCATCACCTTGTCGAACACCTTGGCTTCGACATGGCCGATCGGCGAGATGATGCCGAGCACTGCCGCGTTGGCGGCCAGGATGTCGAGCTTTCCCCAGCGCTCGTGAATGGCGCCGCCGAGCCGGTCGATCCCTTCCATGTCGGTCAGGTCGAGGGGAACGAGTGTCGCCGAGCCACCGGCTTTGGTGATTTCGTCATCGAGTTCTTCGAGGCCGCCGACCGTGCGAGCGACCGCGATGACATGCGCGCCGCTGGCCGCCAGCAGCCTGGCAATATGATAGCCGATACCGCGCGAGGCGCCGGTGACGAGCGCCACGCGCCCATTGAGATCAGGAAGAGATGTCATGCGCCACCAGCCAGGATCGAGAGCTGGCGCACATTGTCGGCGCCATCGTGGTCGGTCAACCTGGTTGGATATTCCCGCGTGAAGCAGGCATCGCAGAATTGCGGCGCGTCATTGTCGCGTGCCGCCTCGCCGACCGCGCGGTAGAGCCCGTCGATGGTCAGGAAGCCGAGCGAATCCACGCGGATGAAGTCGGCCATGTCCTTGATCGACATGCGCGAGGCGAGCAGCTTGGCCGTCTCGGGCGTGTCGACGCCGTAGAAACAGGAGGCGAGCGTTGGCGGCGATGCGATGCGCATATGCACTTCCTTGGCGCCCGCGTCGCGGACCAGTTGAACGATTTTCTGGCTCGTCGTGCCGCGCACGATGGAATCGTCGACGAGGACGACGCGCTTGCCCTCGATCATCCGCCGGTTGGCGTTGTGCTTAAGTTTCACGCCCATGTGGCGGATCGAATCGCTCGGTTGGATGAAGGTACGCCCGACATAGTGATTGCGGATGATGCCAAGTTCGAAAGGAAGATTTGCAGCCTGGGCGAAGCCGATGGCCGCCGGTGTTCCGGAATCTGGAACAGGTACCACGATGTCCGCATCGACAGGATCCTCGCGGGCGAGTTCGACGCCGATCGCCTTGCGGATCGCATAGACATTGCGGCCTTCCACCGTCGAATCGGGCCGGGCGAAATAGACGTACTCGAAAATGCAGAAACGTGATTGCTGCTTCTCGAAAGGGAAAAAGCTCTCGATGCCCTTGCCCGTTATCACCACCATCTCGCCGGGATCGAGATCCCGCACGAAACGCGCGCCGATGATGTCGAGCGCGCAGGTCTCGGAAGCCAGGATATAGGCGCCGTCGAGGTCGCCCAGCACCAGTGGGCGAATGCCGAGCGGATCGCGGCAGCCGACCATCTTCTTCGATGAAAGAGCCACGAGCGCGAAAGCGCCTTCCAACTGGCGAATGGCGTCGATGAAGCGGGCGTTGAAGCCTTTTTCCTGGCTGAGCGCCACCAGGTGCAGCAGCGTTTCGGTGTCGGATGTCGAAGTGAAGATCGCGCCCTGTTTCTGCAACTGGCGCTGCACCGTCATGGCATTGGTGATGTTGCCGTTATGGGCGACCGCGAAACCGCCGTCGGCGAGTTCGGCGAAGAGCGGCTGCACATTGCGCAGGCCCGATCCTCCGGTTGTCGAATAGCGTGTATGACCGATGGCGCGATGCCCTTCGAGCCGGTCGATGACCGATTGCTTGGTGAAGCGGTCGCCGATCAGGCCGATATGACGTTCGACGTGGAACCGGGTTCCGTCGAAGGAGACGATGCCAGCAGCCTCCTGGCCGCGGTGCTGCAAGGCATGCAGGCCGAGAGTCACGATCGCCGCGGCATCCTGCCTGCCGAAGATGCCGAAAACACCGCATTCGTCGTGAAAGGCATCACCTTCATTATCGAAGGCTTCAATGTCAGAGCGATGCATTTGATCGTCCATGGCCCAATACCCCGTTTGCCGCTGTCTGAAACCGCTGGGCTGTGCGGAAACGCAACGGCTCCTTGCCATATATGGTGTTCGACACGGCCGTTATCCGTTGGTCTGTGAATCGGCGGGCGCTTCTTCGTTTTCGTTCGTATCCGGCTTCAGGCGTTTCAGGATCGAGTTCTCCGGATCGTCGGGAAGCAGGTTCTGCAATTTCATGCCGACGCTGTCGAGCAGCGGACGCGACTTGGCCTGGGCCACCCAGGCCGGCTGGTTGTTTGCCACCAGCCAGTTGAAGAACAGCAGACCAACTGCGACCACCAGAATGCCCCGTGCCGCGCCATAGACGAAGCCAAGCGTGCGGTCGAGCGCGCCGACCCGCGAATCGATGATGAAGTCGGCGATCTTCATCGTGATCACCGTGACCACGATCAGCGCAACGAAGAAGATGATGGCTGCGGAACCAGCCTGGGCGATCTTCTCGTTGTCGATGTAGGGTTTGAGTGCGGGCGTCAGCATCGGATAGAAGAAATAGGCGGTCGCACCCGCGGCGACCCACGAGGCGATGGAGAGCACCTCGCGCGAGAAACCGCGCACCATCGCCAGGATGGCGGAGACCAGCGTGAACAGGATCAGGATACCGTCGAGAATCGTGATGGGCATAATGTTCGCATCCGTCTGGCGGCCTGCCGCCTGTTACCCGTTTCGATCGCCGTCGGCACGGGCCTTTTCACCCGCGATCCGCGCGACCAGGTCCACCAGCGTACGCAGTTGGTAGCCGGGGATACCGGCTCCCTTGGCGGATTCGTCGCTTCCCGCCGGCGTGACTGCTTGCCGGAATCCGAGTTTCTCGGCTTCCTTGAGCCGCTGGGCGGCATGGCCCACGGGCCGTACCGCGCCCGAGAGACTGATTTCGCCGAAATAGACGCAATCGGCGGGAAGGGCAAGTCCGGCCAGCGATGAAACCAGCGCGGCCGCGACCGCAAGGTCGGCGGCAGGTTCGGTTATCCGGTATCCGCCGGCGACATTGAGATAGACGTCGTTCTGGCTGAAGCGCACCCCGCAATGGGCCTCCAGCACGGCAAGGACCATCGAAAGCCGGCTGGAATCCCAGCCGACGACAGCGCGCCGCGGCGTGCCGAGCGGGGAGGGCGCAACCAGCGCCTGGATTTCCACCAGCACCGGGCGTGTGCCTTCCATGCCGGCAAATACCGCAGCGCCGGGGGCGGCCGCGCTGCGCTCGCCAAGGAACAGCTCCGATGGATTGGCGACCTCCCGCAGGCCCGCGTCGCCCATCGCGAAGACGCCGATTTCGTCGGTCGCGCCGAAACGGTTCTTGACCGTGCGCAGGATGCGGTAGTGGTGGCCGCCTTCTCCCTCGAAATAGAGCACCGCGTCGACCATGTGCTCGACCACGCGAGGGCCAGCGATCTGCCCGTCCTTGGTGACATGGCCGACGAGCACGATGGCCGCTCCGGTCGACTTGGCGTAGCGGATCATCGCCTGGGCGGACGAGCGCACCTGTGTCACGGTTCCCGGCGCCGATTCCGCCAGGTCGGTCCACAGCGTCTGAATGGAATCGAGGATGACGAGGTCCGGCCGCGTGCCGTCTGCCAGCGTCGCCAATATGTCCTCGACATTGGTTTCGGCGGCCAGTTCCACCGCGCTGTCGGCAACACCCAGGCGCTGGGCGCGCAGGCGCACCTGCGCCACCGCTTCCTCGCCGGAAACATAGACGACGCGGTTGCCGCGCCGCGCCAGCGCGGCGGCCGCCTGCATCAGCAATGTCGATTTGCCGATGCCGGGATCACCGCCGACCAGAAGCGCCGATCCGCGCACGAAACCGCCGCCGGTCACCCGGTCGAGTTCGGAAATCCCCGTTGCTACGCGCGGCGCGTCCTCGATCTCGCCGGAAAGCGTGGTGAGCGCGACCGGGCGACCCTTGCGCGCCGAGCGTATCGCCGACGGCCCGCCGCCGATGCCCCCGCCCGTCGTCCCTTCCTCGATGATCGTGTTCCACTCGCCGCACGCGTCGCACTTGCCCGCCCAGCGCGAATGCACGGAGCCGCAATTGGTGCAGATGAACTGGACGCGGGTTTTAGCCACTATTGCGATCCCGTGGAATTGACGTTCCGCCGCCAATAGCGCCGTCCCAGGCTGGTGAGCAATTCGTAGCCGATCGTCCCAGCCGCTTTTGCCGCTTTTTCCAGCGGAATATTCGCCCCGAACAGCTCGATCCAGTCGCCTTCCGTGACCGCGTCTTCGGGCACGTCGGTGATGTCGAACAGCGTCAGGTCCATGGTCACGCGGCCCAGCACCGGGACTTCATGACCCGCCACAAAGCCCGTTCCGCCCGCCGCGACCGCCTCGCGCAACGGCACGCCCGAGCCCGACAGCGCGCGGTGATAGCCGTCGGCATAGCCGGTGGCGGCGACGGCGATCACCGTGTCGCGGTCGAGCGTGACCGTCGCGCCATAACTCGCGGTCTCGCCGGCCCTGACATGGCGGATCTGGATGATCCGCGCTTCCGCTGTCACGACCGGCCGGAGCGGGTTCTCGATCCCCTCGACCGCGACGCCGCCGAACAGCGCGACGCCTGGACGCGTAACCTCGAAGGTGAATTCCGGGCCGAGAAATATCCCCGCCGAATTGGCCAGGCTTGAATCGACACCCGAAAACGCCTGTCTAATCCGTTGAAATGACTCCAGTTGCGTCCGGTTCTTCGGATGATCCGGCGTGTCGGCGCATGCTAGATGACTCATCACGAGGATCGGCGTGATCGCGTGGTCGCTACCGTTGCGCGCGGCAAGGCCCAGTGCCTCGTCGACCGTCAGCCCCAGCCGGCTCATTCCCGTGTCGACGTGGATCGCGCAGGGCCGCCGCGATCCACGCGCGCGCCAGAAACGCGCCCAGATCTCGATCTGGTTCAGCGAATTGAGCACCGGCACGAGGCCGGCCTCGGCCATCACCGCCGCCGACGCTTCGTCGAAGACGCCGCTCAGCACGAAGATCTCCGCGCCGGGCAGCAATTGCCTGAGCTTCACTCCTTCACCGGGCAGCGCGACGAAGAAGCGCGTGCAACCGGCCGCCGCCAGCGCCGGGGCGGCGCGCTCCAGCCCGATCCCGTAGGCGTCGGCCTTGACCACAGCGGCGGCAATCGCCGGGGCCGAGCGCTGCGCGAGCGCCCGGTAGTTGGCGGCCAGCGCATCGAGGTCGATGGTCAATCGTCCCCCGGCAATGCGCGGATCGGCGGCGGCGGCGCTCACGTTCGGCAGCCCTGCCACCCTACTCGAACCGCTCGGGCAGGTGGCTATCCTCGGCCAGGTCGGAGAAGCGGGTGAACTGGCCCTCGAAGGCGAGTTCCACTGTGCCGGTCGGGCCGTGGCGCTGCTTGGCGATGATCAGTTCCGCCTTGCCGCGCGCACTCGTCAGATCGCTTTCCCATTTCATGTGCTCTTCGGTGCCGGGCTTGGGTTCGCGGTTTTGCAGGTAGTACTCCTCGCGATAGACGAACAGCACCACGTCCGCATCCTGCTCGATGGAGCCGGATTCGCGAAGGTCGGAAAGCTGCGGGTGCTTGTCCTCTCGACTTTCCACCTGGCGCGAGAGCTGGGAAAGGGCGATGATCGGCACGTGCAGCTCCTTGGCCAGCGCCTTCAGCCCGGTGGTGATCTCGGTCAGTTCCTGCACGCGGTTCTGGCTCGCCCTGGCTGACGAACCCTGCATGAGCTGGATATAGTCGATGACGATGACATCGAGGCCGCGCTGGCGCTTCAACCGCCGCGCACGCGCGGCGAGCTGGGCGATCGAGATGCCGCCCGTCTGGTCGATATAGAGCGGCGTACGCTGCATCATCTGCGAACAGGCTACCAGTTTTTCGAAATCGGCCTCGGTGATCTCGCCGCGGCGGATTTTCGATGACGAAATTTCGGTTTGTTCGGAAATGATACGCGTGGCGAGCTGCTCCGACGACATTTCGAGCGAGAAGAAGCCGACGACGCCGCCATTCTTGGCAACGACCGAACCATCGGCCTGCTCGGCCGGCTCGTATGCCGCCGCGATATTGAATGCGATATTGGTGGCAAGCGAAGTCTTGCCCATCGCGGGACGGCCCGCGAGGATGACGAGATCGGAGGGTTGCAGGCCGCCCAGACGCCGGTCGACGTCGCGCAATCCGGTCGATATGCCCGACAGGTGCCCGTCGCGCTGGTAGGCTGCGCTGGCCATGTCGACAGCCAGGCTGACGGCGTCGGTGAACGACTGGAAGCCGCCGTCGTAACGGCCGGTCTCCGCCAGTTCGAACAACCGGCGTTCGGCGTCCTCGATCTGTTCCTGCGGCGCCATGTCGACCGGTGCGTCAAAGGCGATGTTGACCATGTCCTCGCCAATGGTGATCAGCGCGCGCCGCGTGGCCATGTCGTAAATCGCACGGCCATAGTCTTCGGCATTGATGATCGTCACCGCCTCGGCGGCCAGACGCGCAAGGTATTGCGCGACCGTCATCTCGCCGACCTTCTCCTCAGCCGGCAGGAAGGTCTTGAGCGTGACCGGATTGGCCATCTTGCCCATGCGGATCAGTTCGCCGGCCACCTCGTAGGTCTTGCGGTGCAGCGGCTCGAAGAAATGCGCCGGTTTCAGGAAGTCCGACACCCGGTAGAAGGCGTCGTTATTGACCAGGACCGCGCCCAGCAGGGCCTGCTCGGCCTCGATGTTGTTCGGCGCCTCGCGATAGAGCGCCGTTTCCTTTGTTTCGAGTTTGCGTGCGGCTTCTGCCATAACCGGCCCTGGATTTCCCCTTGCGGCGTGCGGCCGCTCATTTGCCCCGTCAATTCACCTAACCCGTTCGGTGGCCTGTGTCGGTATCGGTCGTCGACTTCTTACCGTGATACCCGTTACTCACAGCCCATCAACGAAACGAATAAGAATCTGCCGGGACGAATTGACATCGAATCTAGGTGATTCGTAGCAGCTTTGGCGCGAAATTTGGCGAAAAAGCAACGCCCGGCCGCAGGGCCGGGCGCTCTGTGTCGGCATGTCCCGGAAGGGACTGAAAACGGGGGGCTTATTCGCCCTGTTCCTCTTCCGCCTCGCCTTCTTCGGCCTCGAACTCGGCTTCCTCGGAGAAGAACTCCTCGGGACGCGCCGCCTCGTTGACGTCCTCGCCGTAGATAGCCTCGGCGGAGGTCAGGTCTTCGCCGCGCAACTGGCGCTCGGCCTCGTCGGCGGATCGCGCGATGTTGAGCGTGATGGTGACTTCGACTTCCGGATGCAGCGCGATCACGACTTCGCTGATGCCGATCGCCTTGATCGGCGTGTTCAGGTTGATCTGGTTGCGCGACACGTTGAAGCCTTCGCCGTTGAGCAGTTCGGAAATGTCGCGCGTGGCAACCGAACCGTAGAGCTGGCCGGTTTCGCCAGCGGCGCGCACGACGATGAAGGACTTGCCGTCCAGTGTCTCGGCAACCTTGGCGGCTTCCGCCTTGCGTTCGTTATTGCGCGCCTCAAGCTGGGAGCGTTCGGCTTCGAAACGCTGCCGGTTGGTTTCGTTGGCGCGCAGCGCCTTGCCCGACGGCAGCAGGAAATTGCGGGCGTAGCCGTCCTTCACCTTCACCACTTCGCCCATGTGGCCGAGCTTCGCGATGCGTTCAAGCAGAATGACTTCCATGACGTGTTCCTTTCCAGATATCAGGTCTTAGGGTTTGGATTGGCCGGCCCCTGTGACACCGTGACCTGGCGGCGGGTGTCGAGGAGGCCGGCAATGAGAAATGCGAACAGCGGAAACGACAGGAATGCCGTGGCGAGATAGGCGAGCCACAGCATGATCGCCCGCCCCGGCTTCCCTCGCGTGCGGGCATGCGCCATCGCATAGCCCGAGACGATGAATCCCGCCGCCAGCGCTCCGGCAACCGCAGATGCCGCAAAGCCGAAACCGCCCGGCGCGAAGGCTGCCAGCATCGCTGCACCGAAAAGCGCGAGGCCAAGGCGGGGCATCCTGAGCGCCGTGGGCCAGTCATCGCGGGGCCGCTTCAACCGCCCCGATAGGCGAACCAGGGTTCCCGCGAGATAGAAGTTACCGAGCAGGACGATCACCCATGTGGCCGGCTGCAGCGCCGGCAGCACGTTCGTGAGCAGGCGGGCGAGCGATTGCTCCGCGCCTTCGACGAACTGCAGGTCAGGATTGGCTTCACGCATGGCGTCCATGAGGCGGGCTGCCATCTGCACGCCGAATTCCGGCCCGTAGCCGTGGAAAACGCCGAGCGCGACAAATCCGCCGGCGATCGCAAGGGCGGTATAAAGCAGGATGTCGGACAGCGGATACCACGCGAGGCTGCCCTCGGGGCCGCCGACTTCCTCCGCAGGGCGGGCGAGATTGGCGAGATAGCCCATCAGGCCGGCCGGAAGCGCTATGACGAGCGCGACGATCGAGGCGCCGGGAAAGCTGGTCAGCGCCGCCGAGATGCCAAAACAGGCGACCGCGGCCGCAATGGAGGCTTGCGGACCCCAGGCGAGCGCGGATGCAATCACCGGCAGCGGTGACAGCAGGAACAGGACGGTCGCTCCGGACACCGAGCCGGCCGAAAGCAGCCCGGCGGTCAATCCGCCAAGCAGGCCTGCGCCTATCGCCTTTGCATCGAGTGTCATTTCGGTCGCTGTCCTGCATCTCGTGCAGTTAGGGGAGGGCTATGCCTGTCCCCAACTCGGATTTTGATCTTGCGTCCGCGTGCCGAACACGCGGGGCGGGGCCGCCGGCGGCGCGGGAAGCGCCGCCGGAAGCGGGTATTACTTCACCACGTAGGGCAGAAGGCCGAGGAAACGTGCGCGCTTGATCGCCTTGGCGAGTTCGCGCTGCTTCTTCTGGCTGACGGCCGTGATCCGCGAAGGAACGATCTTGCCGCGCTCCGAAATGTAGCGCTGCAGCAGTTTCGTGTCCTTGTAGTCGATCTTCGGCGCATTCGCACCGGAGAACGGGCAGGTCTTGCGGCGGCGGTGGAACGGCCGTCGGGTGGGGATCTGGTTGATGTCGACCATTATGCGTCACCTCCGGAAGCTTCACGACGCGGGCCACGGTCGCCACGGTCACCGCGATCACCCCTGTCGCCGCGGGGGAAACGGTCGCCGCGGTCGCCACGTGGGCCGCCGCGGTCGGGGCGGTCGTCGCGCTTCGTCATCATTGCGGACGGGCCGGCCTCGTGTTCCTCGACGCGGATCGTCATGTAGCGCAGCACGTCTTCCGACAGGCGCTGCTGGCGTTCCACTTCGCTGACTGCGGCGGCGGGAGCGTCGATGTTCATCAGCGTGTAGAACGCCTTGCGGTTCTTGTTGATGCGGTAGGCGAGGGACTTCAGTCCCCAGTTTTCCACCTTGCCGACGGATCCGCCTGCGGCTTCGATCACGCCCTTGTACTGTTCGACGAGGGCATCGACCTGCTGCTGCGAGAGGTCCTGGCGGGCAAGGAAGACGTGTTCGTAAAGAGCCATTGTCTTGCCTTTCTTCGTTTCTGTCCGTCCGGCCATGCGGCTAAGCCTCTGCGACTTTCAGGGAACCGCGTTGGCGGCGAAGAAAGGCGCTGTCGAAGCGGTCGAGAGCGGAGACGCAAGGGAGGTCGGTACCGTTTCGGTTCCTGTAAAGCCCGCGCTGCGGGCAATACCCTCCGTTCAACCCCCGGCATGGACCGGCAGAACGGGGCGCTTATACGCTATTTTGTGCGTTGCGCAAGAGCTATCGCCTCGCGTCACGGGCGTCTGGCCGTCAGAACCCCAGTGCGCGTCGCCGGGCCAGCGCCTGCGGCGGCCAGATCGTCTCCAGCCTGGGATAAAAGATATCGTAGGCCGGCACGTCCGCCGGCAGGCCCACCCACGGCAGTTTCGATCGGGTGAAGATATGGACGTCGGGCGGCAAGGCCGACGGCTCGTCCAACGTTCCAACGCGCACGAAGACCATGGATTGCCGCCGGCCGTAGTCCGACCATACTGTCGTCCCGCATTCCTTGCAGCGATAGATATCGTGTGGACGCCCGCTGTCGGTGGGCATGGTGATCATGGATGTCCCGCCGCGTTCGACCTCGATATTGTCGCGCTCGATGATGGCGTTGATCACGAATCCCGAGCCGGTCTGGCGTTGGCAGTCCTTGCAGTGGCAGCAATGGACGACCATCGGTTCGGCCTTCAGCCGGTAGCGAAGCGCGCCGCACGCGCATCCGCCACAAGGATCCTGGGTCATGGTTCCGCGATCCTCCAGCCGCAATCATACATCGTGGCGATGGCCGGGATGGACCACCGCCTGCGAATGAGACGTTGCGAAATATCCGCCACGCGACCCGGAAACGTCAATCCGTAACCGCCGCGCCGGTTTGGCATCGGATTCGAAGCGGTCGTGCCGGAAAGGGCCGATCAGGTGTTGTTTTCGGCTCTTGTCTCGGCATCCCATGCGAGCCGCCACGTGAACGCGGTCGCAATCAGGGCACAGACTACCGCCGCGCCATAGAGGACCAACGACGTGCGCGGGCCAGCGCCAAGAGCGCCGGAAATCGCCCACGCGGTCATCAATGCGACGGCGAAAGCCTGCGTGGCAACAAATATCGTGATGCTCACCGTACCAATTATGGTCGATAGGGTAATGACACGATCGGTTAGGCTCGATTTTGCGGCTTCTTCGGGGAACGCCGCGACCCCCATCTCTTGCACGGACATGCGCGCAATATTCCAACTTGCCGCTGCCGGGTCTGGAGCGGTGCGGCGGGAATTTTGGGCGAGATCAAGGCGGAATCGGGGCGGACAGATCGCGGCACGAACTATTTTTTCAGGCCCTAACGACTGAACTTGATGCTTCCCGACGTCCATGACCTGCCGCTCTCCACTTCGCGTGCGGAGCTTTCGATGGAGAAACCGTTCTTCGATATCGCCCAGGTCAGCCGCCCGGCGATTTCCTTGCCGGTATCGGGGTGTTGGGAATTGTAGGAGAGGATGATCTTGTTGCCGGCCGCCTCGCCGCTGACAGACACCTCGCCGATGCCATACGGGTTGGCCCAGCGCCCGACATAGCGCCCGGGAACGGACGACTTGCGGATATAGCCGTTAATCTTGAACTTGTTGCCGGGCGCGGCACATTGGCCGGTAAGCTCGGTGCGCCCCGTCTGGTCCGAATAGGTGCCGCTCAGCTTGCAGCGGATGGTCTCCTTGCTCGCCTCCGGCGAGCGCACGCCCCATCCGGTTCCGCGAAACGATCCGCGCAGGTTTTCCAGCAGTTCGGCCGCAATGGTGCTGGAAACCATCACGGGCGACAGCAGAAGCATGGTTGAGATCAGTATCTTCTTCATCATCTGAGCCATTTGTAGCGCAACAATGCGGGAAGGAGGAGCAGGTCGGCAACCAGCGCGCTGGCAAATGTCATGATCTGCATCGTGCCGAATTGCCGTACAGTCGGGAAGCTGCTTGTAAACGTGACGAGCAGACCGGAAGAGATGAGCAGCGTCGTCGCGATCATCACCCGCCCGGTCTCCTTGAGCGAGATTTCCAGCGCATGATCGACCGCGCGGCCGAGCCGGCGTTCCAGTTCGTATCGGTTTATGAAGTGGATCGAATCGTCGATGGCGACACCGAAGGCGATCGTCAGCGCCAGCGCCGCGGCCGGGTTGATCAATCCGTCCTTGAAAACATGCAGCGCGGATGCGGTCAGCGCCAGCGGCAGCACGTTGGGCAGCAGCAGCGTGACCGCCAGATGCGGGCGACGGAAGGCGAATGCCACCACTGCGACGGCGATCAGGCAGGCACCGAGCAAGCTGAGCGAGAGTTCGCGCAGCATCGCCAGCGGTTCATGGCGCATGAGAACGGGCAGCCCGGTCACAAGCTGCGCCCCGCTTTCGTTCGCCGCTTCCTCGATCGCGTCGTGCGTCGCCTGGGCCTGCTCGTTGCGCATCGGATCGCCGGTCAGCACGATCACATGGGCAACCGGGGAACCGGCGGGGCCGAGTTCCGCCTTGATCTGCTCGGGCAGCTCGTCATATTCCTTCTCGTCGGGCGGGCGCTCCGGATGCCCGAGCCACCGCGATACCGTTGCCAGGGAGATGACGGACCGGCCGGCGGCAGCGCGCTCCAGCGTTTCGGTGACCGCGCGGAAGCGGTCCCATCCCGCCGGCGTGGCCAGCGCATTGACGCCCGTCGCGTCGTATTCCGCCCAGATCTTGTAGAAACCGCCGAATTTCTCCTCGGCGCGTTCGCTGGCGAGGCGTACGCTGCTCGTATCCGGGAGGTTTTCGTAGATGGAAAACCAGGGCTTGGTGAGCGCATAACCGCCAATGGCAGCGATGCCGATGGCGATTCCGGCGAACACGACCGTCTTTTGCCGGTTGAAGACGGCCCACGCTACGAAACCTGGAACCGGAATACGTTCCAGCGTACCCGCCGTGCGCGCTTCCGCCGGGTTCAGCATTCGCGTGAGTACGGCAAATCCGCTGATCACCATCAGGTAGCTGACGATCGTGCTCAGGGCTCCGAGGATGGCGAACTCCCTCAATTGCTGGTTGTCGGTAATGACGACCGCCGAAAACGCGATTGCCGTGGTCAGTGCCGTCATCGCACAGGCAGGCCCGACATCCCGGATGGCGGTGACGACCCGCTCTTCATTCGACCTGGTGGCGTCGGTTTCCAGATAGCGCATGACGAGGTGGAAGTTGTCGGCGAGTCCCAGCACCAGGGCGAGGACCGGCACCACGTTGCTGATCACTGTTACCGGGTATCCCAGGACGGGAAACAGCGCCAGCGTTGCTGCCACCCCGAGCGCGGGTGGGAGAATCGCGATTGCGACCATCCTGATATTCCGGAAATAGTAGATCGCGAACACGAGTACGAGAAAGCCGCCGGCCGAATTGAGAACGAGCAGGTCGGCGCGCAGTTCATCGACGATCTCGATCGCGATCGCCGCTTCGCCGGTGATGGTGAAGGAAACCGCCGAACTATTCATCTCGGAGACGATCGCCTCGAACACCTTGTGCACGGCTCGAATCGTCTCATCAGACGCATCCGGGTCGATGCTGGCAATGATCAGCGCTGTCTCCTGTTCCGCGTCGAGCAATTGGCGGTCGCGCGACACGGTTTCGGAATAGAGGTCGAGGCGTGCGTCGATTTCCCCGGAATCGATTTCCACGGGAAAAACGGGGTCGCCGGGAAAAGCCTCGTGATCGAGCGGATAGCGCAGCGAAAAGGGTGAAATAACGCCGGTGACGTGATCCGCCAGTTCCATTTCAAGCGCGATGTCGCGCATCTGGGCATAATCGCCGGCGCTGAACGGCCGCTCCGACGTCGCCAGGATCACGATTTCAGGCGCGTCGGGGCCGCGCTGCCTCAGAAACTGGCGATAGTCCCGGGAAATCCGGCTCTCCGAGGAAAATGTGCGCAAGACCTCGCGATCGAACGTCAACTGGGTCAGGAATAGGGCGCAGACGGAAAAAAGCGCCCCCAACGCAATGGCGGCGATGACCGGGTGGCGCGCGGCAAAAAGACCGGCCGCCAGCGTCCCCTTTCCAGCGATCATGTGCTGTCCACCCCATTTGGCCGCGTGCGGCTTTGTAACGGGCGAAACCGTTCTGCGCGATATTGCGTAGGGCATAAACCTTGACTTTTCCAGCCCTTCTGCGCAACGAGGGCGAAAATGCGGAAAATTCCAAGGGGGCGGAACATGCCGGTCGCATTCACCTTTCCGGGGCAGGGCAGCCAGTCGGTCGGCATGGGCAAGGACCTGGCCGATGCGTTCCCGCAAGCGCGCGCGGTTTTCGAGGAAGTCGATGCCGCGCTTGGCGAGAACCTGTCGGCCCTGATTTGGGAAGGGCCGGAGGAAAAGCTGACATTGACCGCCAATGCGCAACCCGCGCTGATGGCGGTATCGATGGCCGCCATACGTGCTCTCGAGGCGGGCGGTTTGTCGTTGAAGGACAGGGTCGCCTGCGTGGCCGGCCATTCGCTCGGCGAATATTCCGCGCTGTGCGCTGCAGGGGTCTTCTCGCTCGCTGATACGGCGCGCCTCCTGCGCATCAGGGGCAATGCCATGCAGGCAGCCGTTCCCGTCGGCGAAGGTGCGATGGCCGCGATCATCGGCCTGGAGCAGGAGGGCGTGGAAGCCGCGTGCGCCGAGGCGTCGGCCAGGGGGACATGCCAGATCGCCAATGACAATGGCGGCGGCCAGATGGTCATTTCCGGGGCCAAGGCAGCCGTGGAACTTGCCGCTTCCCTGGCGTCCGAGAAGGGTGCCAAGCGCGCGATCCTGCTTTCCGTGTCGGCTCCCTTCCATTCCGCTTTGATGGCGCCGGCGGCTGACGCCATGCGCGCCGCCCTCGCCGAAGTCGAGATGAAGGCGCCTTTGGTTCCTGTGATTTCCAACGTGACCGTTTCGCCGGTAACCGACCCCGCCGAGATCGCGACCCGACTGATAGAGCAGGTCACAGGCCGTGTGCGTTGGCGCGAAACCGTGGAATGGTTTGCCGCCAACAATGTCGATACGGCTTACGAAATCGGCGCGGGCAAGGTATTGACCGGCCTGGCGCGGCGCATCGACCGCAATATCGCCGCCATCCCGGTCAATACGCCTGAAGACGTGGAGAAGGCGCTCGCGGCGTTGAGCTGAACGCTGATGCCCGCGCGGGAAAGCAAGTTTGAAAGGATCTCCCCATGATTGACCTGAGCGGGCGCAAGGCCCTTGTGACCGGAGCGACCGGCGGTATCGGCGAGGCGATCGCGCGCCAGCTTCATGCTCTTGGCGCGACGGTCGGCCTGCACGGCACGCGCGTGGAGAAGCTCGAGGAGCTCGCCGGCGAACTCGGCGACCGCGTCAGGCTGTTCCCCGCGAACCTCTCCGACCGGGGCGAGGTCAAGGCGCTCGGCGCGGCGGCCGAAGAGCAGATGGAGGGCGTCGATATTCTCGTCAACAATGCCGGGATCACCCGTGACGGCTTGTTCGTGCGCATGTCCGACGCCGATTGGGATGCGGTACTCGAAGTGAACCTGACAGCGGTCTTTCGCCTGACCCGGGAACTGACCCATCCCATGATGCGCCGCCGCTATGGCCGCATCATCAATATTACCTCCGTCGTCGGCGTGACCGGCAATCCCGGTCAGGCCAATTATTGCGCCTCCAAGGCGGGGCTGATCGGCTTTTCCAAGTCGCTTGCCCAGGAAATCGCCAGCCGAAACATCACGGTCAATTGCGTTGCACCGGGTTTTATCGAGTCCGCGATGACCGACAAGCTGAACGACAAGCAGAAAGATGCGATCATGGGGGCGATCCCGATGAAACGTATGGGAACAGGTGATGAAATCGCCTCCGCCGTTGCCTGGCTGAGCTCGCAAGGCGCAGGATACGTCACCGGCCAGACGATCCACATCAATGGCGGCATGGCCATGATCTGACGGCTGTGGACGGCGGTCTGGCCGGATCCCGAGAATTGGGAGTTACGGACATTGCCGTCATCTTTCAGCTTGATTAGCGGCAGGCCTGCCGTTAACGAAGGCAAACTTAAACCGAAGTCGAGGATTCCGACATGAGCGATACTGCAGAACGCGTCAAGAAGATCGTTGTGGAACATTTGGGTGTGGATGCGGACAAGGTGTCCGAGGGTGCATCCTTCATTGACGATCTGGGCGCCGACAGCCTTGATACGGTCGAGCTGGTGATGGCGTTCGAGGAAGAATTCGGTGTCGAGATTCCCGATGACGCCGCCGAAACGATCCTGACCGTCGGCGACGCCGTCAAGTTCATCGAAAAAGCCTCCGCGTAAGTCGATGGCGGTTCTTGCCGCCATCTGTCTGCCGGAATATCCGCTTCGAGCGGCTGTGCGCTCTTCACGGAGGACCTCGGCATGAGGCGCGTCGTTGTTACCGGTATTGGTCTCATCTCACCTTTCGGTGTGGGGGCGGAGCATGCCTGGAAACAGTTACTGGCTGGAAAATCGGCAGCCAGGCGCGTCGAAAAGTTCGAGACCGAGGACCTCGCGTGCAAGATCGCCCATGAGATTCCGCGCGGCGACGGTACGAACAACACCTTCAGTCCCGATGCATTTCTGGAGCCGAAGGAACAGCGCAAGATCGGCGATTTCATCCTCTACGGTATTGCCGCGGCGGATGAGGCGATCGCCGATTCCGGCTGGAAACCGTCGAACGAGGACGAGCGGTGCGCGACCGGTGTGATGATCGGTTCGGGCATCGGCGGCATCGAGGGCATATCGGAGAACACGCTGACGCTGGAAAACCGCGGTCCGCGGCGCATCAGCCCGTTCTTCATCCCCGGCAACATCATCAATTTGGTCTCCGGTCAGGTGTCGATTCGCCACGGCTTCAAGGGGCCGAACAGTGCGGTCGTCACGGCATGCTCCACCGGTGCGCACGCCATCGGCGATGCGGCGCGCATGGTCATGCTCGGTGACGCGGATGTCATGGTCGCCGGCGGGGCCGAGAGCCCGATCACCCGCCTTTCCCTGGCCGGGTTTGCCGCTTGCAAGGCGTTGTCCACCAAATACAACGACACGCCGCAAAAGGCATCGCGTCCCTATGATGCTGGTCGCGACGGCTTTGTCATGGGCGAGGGGGCCGGCATCGTGGTTCTGGAGGAACTGGAGCATGCCAAGGCGCGCGGAGCCAAGATTTATGGCGAAGTGATCGGCTACGGCATGTCGGGGGATGCCTTTCATATCACAGCGCCCGCCGAAGACGGCGACGGCGCCTATCGCTGCATGAACGCCGCGATCAAGCGTGCCGGAATTTCGGCCGCCGATATCGACTACATCAACGCCCATGGAACCTCCACGATGGCCGACACCATCGAACTGGCGGCAGTCGAGCGCGTTGTCGGCAATGCCGCGTCGAAAATTTCCATGTCCTCCACAAAGTCGAGCATCGGCCATTTGCTGGGCGCGGCTGGCGCAGCCGAGGCGATCTTCTCGCTGCTCGCGATTCGCGATAACATCGCGCCGCCGACCATCAACCTGGACAATCCCTCGGCCGACACCGCGATCGACCTGGTGCCCAACGTGGCGCGCAAGCGGCAGATCGATATTGCGCTGTCCAACTCGTTCGGCTTCGGCGGGACCAACGCGTCGCTTGTCTTCCGGCGTTACGACGGCTGAGCGGTTCCGCCGTTTCGCCACATTGGGATTGAAAGAACGGTCTGGAACAAAGCCGCCGGGCAAATCATGAGTGGCACGATGAACCAGCAACCAGAATTCGGTCGAGGCAACGACAAGAACGGTCCGATCGTTCCCAAGTCGCCGAGCCAGGTTCTGCGCGCGGAGGCGGGCACGCCGCCCCCACGCCGTTCGCGTGCCGCGCGCAGCCAGTTCGTGGTCTTCCTCAATTTCCTGTTCTCGACGATCGTATTTGTCGTCATCGCGGTCGGAATCGCGCTCTGGTTCGGCCGTCAGGAGTTTTTCGCCGATGGTCCGTCGCTGCGAACGACCACATTCGCGGTGCAAAAAGCTGCCGGAACCAGCCAGATCGCAGAGCAACTCGCCCGGCGCGGCCTCATTTCAGACGAGCGCATCTTCTCCATCGGCGTGCGCGCCTATGGTCTCGATGGCCAACTCAAGGCCGGCGAGTATGAGATCAAGGCCGGCGCCTCGATGAAGGAGATCATGGACCTTCTCCACTCGGGACGTTCCATCCTCTATTCGCTGACGGTTCCCGAAGGATACACCGTTACCCAGGTGTTGGATCGCATCGCCAACAATGATGTACTGGTCGGCGATATGCCCGAAGAACTGCCGCCGGAAGGCTCGATCATAGCCGATACGCAGAAGTTCGAACGCGGCACCACCCGCAAGGAGATCGTCGAGCGCATGGTCAAGGCGCAGAGCGATCTGGTGGCGAAGATCTGGGCACGGCGCGATCCCGATCTGCCGCTCGCTGACATAAACGAGTTCGTGACGCTTGCCTCCATCGTCGAGAAGGAGACCGGTCTGTCGGACGAGCGCTCCCGCGTTGCCGCGGTATTCATCAACCGCCTGCGCAAGGGGATGCGGCTGCAGTCCGATCCGACAATCATCTACGGCCTGTTCGGCGGCGAAGGAAAGCCCCAGGGGCGCCCGATCTATCGTTCGGACGTCGACAAGCAGACGCCCTACAACACCTACCTGATCGACGGCCTGCCGCCGACACCGATCGCCAATCCGGGCCGCGCCGCGCTTGAAGCAGTCGCCTCTCCGTCGAAGACGAATGATCTTTATTTTGTCGCGGATGGAACCGGCGGCCACGTCTTTGCCACCACGTTGGAAGAGCACAATCAGAATGTGCAGCGTTGGCGCGAGATCGAGAAGAAGCGCCAGGAAGAGGCGGCCAAGGCCGCACAGGATGAAAACGCCGGAAATGGCGAGGGGCAGGCACAATAGAGCCGTTCATCTTCAAACGACTCCATTTGAAGATGAACGGCTCCAGGGTGCCGCGAAGCGAAGGAACGGGGGCATGGCGCTCCAGAGCATGACGGGCTTTGCCCGCTCCGGCGGCGAAGTGGCGGGGCTGGTCTTCGCCTGGGAAGCCAAATCGGTGAACGGCAAGGGCCTTGAAACGCGCCTGCGCCTGCCGGCCGGGTTCGAGCGCATCGAACAATCGGCCCGCGCGGCAATCCAGAAGCGGTTTTCCCGCGGCAATCTCCAGATCGTGCTGTCGGTCAACCGCACCTCGGGGCAGAGCGTTCCGGTGGTCAACGATGCGTTGCTCGGCGAACTCGCCGCTCTGGCGCGCAAGCTTGCCGACGACTACGGGATGGCGCCGGCGAGCGCTGACGGCCTGCTCGCGATCCGCGGTGTCCTCGACTTTCCCGAAATCGGCGAGAGCGACGAAGAACGGGCGGAAATCGATGCGGCGCTGCAGGACGGTCTCGCTACTGCGCTGGAGGAACTGGAAGCGGCTCGCCGGCAGGAGGGGGCGGCGCTGGTTCCGGTCATGGCCCGGCACATCGACGCGATCGAAGCGCTGACGCTGGAGGCCGAGGCCGATCCCTCCCGCGATCCGCAGACCATCCGTGCCCGCCTTGCCGCCCAGGTGGAATTGCTGCTGGGCGCTTCCCCGCCGCTCGACGAAGGCCGCCTTTATGCCGAGGCCGCGTTCCTGGCGACAAAGGCCGACATCCGCGAGGAAATCGATCGCCTGAAAACCCATGTCGCCTCGGCGCGCGAACTTGTCGCCGCTGACGGCCCGGTCGGGCGCAAGCTGGATTTTCTGGCGCAGGAATTCAACCGCGAATCGAATACATTGTGCTCCAAGTCGAACGCCGCGACGGTGACGGCCATCGGGCTCAAGTTGAAGGCGGTCGTGGACCAGTTCCGCGAGCAGGTCCAGAACATCGAATAGGAGCCGCACCGCCCATGCCGCAGACATCGGAACTGCCCTCCGCGAGGATCAAGCGCCGGGGCCTCATGCTCGTTCTTTCCTCGCCCTCAGGCGCCGGAAAATCCACTATTGCCCGCAACCTGCTGGAAAATGACCACGGCCTGGAACTTTCGGTCAGCGTCACCACCCGCCAGCGCCGTCCAAGCGAAATCGACGGGGTGCACTATCACTTTGTCACGATGCGCGAGTTCGAGCGCATGCGCGAAACCGACGCCCTGCTCGAACACGCCGCGGTGCACGGCAATTTCTACGGCACGCCACGCGAACCGGTGGAACAGGCGATGGCCGAGGGCAGGGACATGCTGTTCGACATCGACTGGCAGGGCGCCGAACAGCTCAGCGAGAAGATGCGCGCCGATATCGTGTCGATCTTCATCCTGCCGCCGTCTATGGCTGAACTGAAACAGCGGCTGAAGCGGCGAGCGGAGGATTCCGACGATACCATCGCCATGCGGCTGGCCAATGCGCGTAACGAGATCGAGCATTGGCGCGAATACGACTACGTGGTGGTCAATGACGATCTCGACCGCGCCTACGGCGCCGTGCGCTCGATCGTCGCCGCCGAGCGCCTGCGCCGCGACCGGCGGCACGGACTGTTCGATTTCGTTAGCGGCCTGCTGGACGAGAAACTGGATTAGTTTTCGCTTCCAACAGATTCGCAAGACTCACGAATTCCGCCACGCTCAGTGTCTCGGCCCGGCGGGTCGGATCGATCCCTGCTTCCGACAGCAGTTCCTCGCCACCGAGCGATTTCAAGCTCTGCCGCAACATCTTGCGGCGCTGGCCGAAGGCTGCCTTGGTGAGCCGAGCCAGCACGTCGGCATTGGCCGGCAGCGGGTCGGCCCGCGGCACGACATGCACGACCGACGAGGTCACCTTGGGTGGCGGAATGAAGGCTTGGGGCGGAACGTCGAAAGCGATCCTGGCCCGCGTGCGCCAGCCTGCCAGCACCCCCAGCCGGCCATAGGCGCCGCTGCCGGGCGCCGCGACGATGCGCTGCGCGACTTCCTTCTGGAACATCAGCGTCATGGAAAGGTAGAACGGTGGCCAGGGCTCGGCGGTCAGCCAGCCCACCAGCAGTTCGGTGCCGATATTATAGGGCAGGTTCGCGACGATCTTGACCGGCCCTTCACGTTGCGCGATCGCGGCATAGTCGGTCGCAAGCGCGTCTCCGGCGATGACCTCCAGCCGCCCCGGATAGTGCGCCTCGATGTCTGCCAAGGCCGCAAGGCAACGCTCGTCGCGCTCGATCGCCACGACCTTGCGCGCACCCGAAAACAACAATGCACGCGTCAACCCGCCTGGCCCGGGACCGACCTCGATGACCGTGCAGTCGTCAAGCGCACCCGCCGTGCGCGCGATCTTGCCGGTCAGGTTGAGGTCGAGCAGGAAGTTCTGGCCGAGCGATTTCAGTGCGCTCAGGCCATATTCATCGAGGACCGCGCGCAACGGCGGCAGTCCGTCGGCTGCCGGCTTCATCGACGCCGTTCCTTGCCGCTTGCCAGCCTGGCTGCCAGTTTCAGCGCTGCGATCAGGCTGTCGGCACGGGCGGTTCCCGTTCCGGCGATGTCGAATGCAGTTCCGTGGTCGGGCGAGGTGCGCACGAACGGCAGGCCGAGCGTCACGTTCACCGTGTCGTCGAAGCCAAGCATCTTGGCGGGAATGAGCGCCTGGTCGTGATACATGCAGATCGCAACGTCATAGGCGGCGCGGGCACGCTCGTGGAACATCGTGTCGGCGGGCAGGGGGCCGGTGATGGAAAATCCCTCGCTGCGCAATTTCTCCACGACGGGAACGATGGTTTCGATTTCCTCGCGTCCCATCGAGCCGCCTTCGCCGGCATGCGGATTGAGCCCCGCCACCGCCAACCGTGGCGCCGCGATGGCGAAGCGACCTGAAAGATCACCGGCCGTGATGCGGATGGTTTGCTCGAGCAACTCCCGGGTAAGCCGCCCCGGCACTTCGGCGAGCGCGACATGTACCGTGACGGGAACGGCCCTCAATTCCGGTCCTGCGAGCATCATGACTGGCATCACCGGCTTGCCGGTTCGCATCTGCGCCAGATGGGCCAGGTACTCGGTGTGACCGGGAAACTCGAAGCCGGCATCATAGAGCGGTTTCTTGGCGATCGGCAGGGTCACGACGGCAGCGGCATCTCCGCACATCGTGTCGGCGACGGCTCGCTCGATCGCCGCGATGACGCCAGGGGCATTGGTAACGTCGCTGACGCCCGGCCGGTCGTCGGTGTCGTGCGCGACCGGAAATACGGGCAGGGCGTCGCGAAACACCCGGGCCGCATCGCGAGCATCCGTCTCGGCCACCGCAAGTTCGATACCGGCGCGCCGCGCCCGCGAGGCAAGGAGGCCCGGATCGCCGATCAAATAGAACGGCGGCAGATCAAGTTCGTTGCGCAGGCTCCAGGCCCGTGCCGCGATCTCGGGACCGATACCTGCGGGTTCGCCGCCTGAAAGTGCCAGGGGTTTCACCGGACGTCCGGCTCTAGCGCTTGATGATGCGCGCGTTCTCGCGCAACTCCTTGAGGTATTTTCCGTCGAGTTCCTTGGCCTTCTCGTCGGTGCTTCCCTCGTTGGAAAAGGTAAGCTGCGCGACCCGGTCATCGGAGACCTCACGCGCATTGCAAATGCCGATGAACTCCACGCCGCGCTCTGTCTCGCGAATGCCAGTCGCCCCGCCGATCTTGGTCTTCTTGATCATGGGCGCCCACTCGGGCGGCAGTTCCGGTTCGAGAATGCGGCCCAGGCTCCGAACCGTTACGTCGATCAGGCCCTTCGCGAATGTCTGCGTGTCATTGCAGCCGTTGAAGCGGGCACGCATGGCCTCGGCCTCCCGCTTGCGCTGGCCCATGATCTTGTTGCGCTCCGACGCCGGCACGACGAAAATCACCTGTTGCAGCATGTATTCGGTCGCGGTCGGCTTGGTGCCACCCTGCTCCAGCATGCGGCGCACGGCGTCCTGTTCGCCAACCGGCCCCTCGGCGCGGAAACGGGCGCCCAGCGCCTGATTCCAGCCGATCTGGACCATGACATATTCCTTGAAATGGGCGGCGGTGACCCCTGCCTGGCCGAGGATCTGCGTGAGCTGGCTCGTGGTCAGCCGGTTCGACTTGGCGAAATTGGCGAATGCCTGGTCGACCTGCGCCTTCGAGACGTTGATGCGGAGCCGCTTCATTTCGACGATCTTGAGCGCCTGGTCGACCATCTCGTCGGCGGCGATCTGGTTCAGGTTGCCGCTGCGGCGCTGCAACCGCAGGAAAGCCGCGCGCCGGGCGATATCATAGCTGGTCACCGGCATGTTGTTGACGATGTAGCGTATCTCGCTTTTCTGCGCCCAAGCGGTGTCGATCCCCGTGGCCAGCGGCACGAGAGTTGAAAGAACGAAAACGCTGGCCGCGACCAGGCGGGCCTTCAGGGAAGTCATGATGTTTCCTCGCCTATGCGTGTGATTGGCCTGTGCTGGGCATACTAGAGCCGTTCATCTTTAATTGGAATCGTTTGAACGCCGGGGTTTGCGATCCGGCGAGGAGCGCGGGGCGACACGGCATGAATACCGTTAGCCGCGCGCGACGACGTCCGGGGCGCAAAAGGCCAAGTTCACGCGATTGCAGTTTGCAGATCCCTTCAAAGGCATACCCTGCCCGGCTTGGCGGTCTTTTCCGCGCCGGCATTGTCGAAATCCTCGCGCGATGGTCACATCGCGCTGCGGTGTTCTCCTTGCCGACACGAAAAATCCACGCCATCAAGCTGCTTCCAATTAGAGATGTACGGCTCTATGCGGCAAAAGGATGACCTGCAAAGATTCGAGCGCTATTTGCCAAGCCCCTGCGTCGACCCGAAATCGCCGAGCGTCCGCAGCGAAATGTTGAATCCGACGCTCCGGGTCGG
>JAIOIW010000013.1 GCA_019912385.1 Notoacmeibacter sp.
GCGCCGTTCCTCAAGGAAACCATCGACTTCTTCGACCTCGTCAATGCGGAGGACCGCATGGTGGTCGAGGGGATCTATCGGGGCGCGCGGGCGCCGTTGTCGAAGCCCGGACCGCTTTCCTGGATGGAACGCTCGATCCACGACTTCATCCGCTACCTGGCGCTCAACCTCATCGGCGACAGGTAACGAAAACGCACCTGTCGCCGCCCTCTCCGTCATCGCACCGTCATCGAATCGTGCTGGACTCCGATTTGCTTCGGCGCGACACTGTCGGCGTATGCGGGGCAGTGCTGTTTGTATTTTCAATGAGTGGAGACGGCCATGGCCAACCTGTTGCATTCCATTTCCCGCCGATCGTTCCTTGCCGGTTCCGCGGCCGCCGGCGCGGTCATCGCGCTTCATCCCTTTTCGGCCCGCGCCGCCGGTGGCCAGGCGCATCTGCGCATCATGGAAACGACCGACATCCACGTCGCCGTGATGCCCTACGATTACTATGCCGACAAGGCGAACGACACGATGGGGCTGGCGCGCACCGCGACCGTCATAGACGGCTTCCGCGCCGAGGCGACCAACACGATGCTGGTCGACAATGGCGACTACCTCCAGGGCAACCCGATGGGCGACTGGATCGCCTATGAGCGGGGCATGAAGGACGGCGACATGCACCCCGTGATCCAGGCGATGAACACGCTGGGCTATGCCTGCGGCACGCTGGGCAACCACGAGTTCAACTACGGCCTTTCGTTCATGGACAAGGTCAACGCGGGCGCCAACTACCCGATCGTCTGCGCCAACCTGGTGCGCGGCACGCAACTGGCCGCCAATCCACGCGACGACCAGCTCTGGCTCAAGCCCTACGTCATCCTCGACCAGACGGTCACCGACGGCGACGGCGCCGAGCACAAGCTGCGCGTCGGCTTCATCGGCTTCGTGCCGCCGCAGATCATGGTCTGGGATTCGCGGCATCTCACCGGCAATGTCATGACCCGCGACATCGTCGAGGCGGCCGCCGCCTGGGTGCCGCAGATGAAGGAGGAAGGCGCCGACATCGTGATCGCGCTGTCACATTCGGGTATCGACGCCAACAAGACCGAGCGTATGGAAAACGCTTCACTGTTTCTGGCGGGCGTGGACGGCATCGACGCGGTCATGACCGGCCACCAGCATCTCATCTTCCCCGGCAAGGCGTTCGAGGGCCTCGAAGGCGTCGACGCTGTGAAGGGCACGCTGATGGGCAAACCCGCGGTGCAGGGCGGCTTCTGGGGCTCGCATATGGGCCTGATCGACCTGTTGATCGCGCGCGACGGCAACAGCTGGAAAGTAATCGATTCGTCTGTCGAGACGCGGCCGATCTACGAGCGGGTCGACCGCAAGGTCAATGCGCTGGTCGAAAGCACGGCCAAGGTCGAGGCCTCGGTGAAGGAGGAGCACGAGAAGACGCTCGCCTATGTGCGCACGCCGGTGGGCGAGACCTCGGCGCCGCTCTATTCCTATTTCGCCCTGGTCGCCGACGACCCGTCGGTGCAGATCGTGTCCCAGGCCCAGACCTGGTACGTGAAGGATCTGCTGAAGGACGGCGAATACAAGGACCTGCCTGTTCTCTCGGCGGCGGCGCCGTTCAAGGCCGGCGGCCGCGGCGGACCCGACTACTACACCGATGTCCCGGCCGGCGCGGTGGCGATCAAGAATGTCGCCGACCTCTATCTCTATCCCAACACCGTGCGCGCGGCGCTGATCGACGGGGCGACGGTGAAGGAATGGTTGGAAATGTCGGCCGGCATCTTCAACCAGGTCGAGCCCGGCAAAGCCGACCAGCCGCTCATCAATCCGGATTTCCCGTCCTACAATTACGACGTCATCGACGGCGTGACCTACAGGATCGACCTGACGCAGCCGGCGAAATACACGTCGAAGGGTGAAGTCGCGAATGCCGAGGCCAGCCGTATCACCGAGTTGATGTTCGACGGCAGGCCGGTCGACCCGGCGCAGAAATTCATCGTCGCCACCAACAATTACCGTGCTGGCGGCGGCGGCAATTTCCCGGGCATCAACGAGAAGGCGGTGGTACTCGTCGCACCCGATACCAATCGCGACGTGATCGTCCGCTACATCGTGGAACAGGGCACCATCAATCCGTCGGCCGACGCAAACTGGTCGTTCGCACCGGTGGACGGCGCGTCGGTGATCTTCGACACCGGACCGGCAGGCAGGCCGTATGCCGGGGAGGTCAAGGGTGTGAAGATCGAACCGGCCGGCGACGGCGAAAACGGTTTTGCGCGGTTCAGGATCACGCTTTAGCAGCCAATCAGCGCAAAGACCCCGCGCATGACATCATGCGCGGGCTTTTTACATCGATGCCGCATGCGCAGTGCGATTTACCGCACTGCTGCTACGATGCGGTCGCGGCCGTCTCCAGACCCGGGCCAGCGGTCTCGCAATACCGGCGCCAGCCGCCGAACGCGGTGATGTCGGTTGCGGCGGACAGACCCGCCGGTTCGACGAGGAAACCCTTCACGGTCGTGCCGTCGTCCAGTTCGACGGTGCCGATGCCAAGCGGCGATGGTATCGCATTGACAAATTCGCCGAATGCAGCCGGCGCTAGCTTCCAGACCTCCACCTCGATGCCCCCGGCGCCCTTGCCGTCCCGGATCAGGCCCGGCTTCGGCGGGTCTTGGCCCTCAAGCGCGTAGAGCCGGTATCCCTTCGCTGTGCGGGCCGCACGAACGAATCGTGCCCCGCGTTCACGCAGGTCGGCGTTCAGCGGCATGCCTGAAAGATGCGCGCCGACGACGGCGACCCCGATCATGCCGTCGGCCGGTTCTTCTCCCGGAGCCTGCAGCGGCGGCAGCGGCCAGCCGGTCGCGCCCAGCGAGACGCCGGCGGCGGCATGAAGCCGGCGGGCGAGCCGGGCGATTTCGGCATCCCTTCCTGCCGGCGCGAGCAGCGTGACACTCATCGGCAATCCGTCCGGGCGTCGGCCGGTCGGGACCGCGATACCGCACATGTCGAGCAGGTTGACAAAATTGGTGTAGGTGCCGAGACGGCTGTTGGTGGCGATGGGATCGGCGAGAACCTGCTCGACCGTATAATGGGTCGGGGCGGTCGGCACGCAGAACATGTCGACGGAGGCGATGACCGGGGCAAGCTTCACCTTGCAGGCCTGCAGGGCATAAAGCCCCTTGAAGGCGTCGGCCGCCGAAAGCCGGCGCGCGCCACCGATGATCGTATGCGTGACCGGGTGGAGCGAGTCCTCGCTGGTCTCCATGAAGTCCGAGATCGCCGCATAGCGTTCGGCGACCCAGGCGCCTTCGTAGAGGAGATCGGCCGTGGCGAAGAAATCAGCGAAGGGCAGTTCCACAAGCCGGCAACCCATTCCTTCGAGCGCGGACAGCGCGGCTTCGTAGCCGGCTTTCATTGTCTCGTCGCCGAAGAATTTCCGGTCCGGGCCGGCAGGCACACCGATGGTGAGGCCGGGCGGGATGTCTCCGAGCGGACCAACCGGAACGGACCTGGAATAGCTATCCGCGGCATCCGGCCTGGCCGCGACGGACAGGGCCTGATGGGCATCATCGACGGTCAGAGCGAAAATGGAGACGCAGTCGAGCGTGCGGCAGGCGGGTACGACGCCGCTTGTCGACAGCGCGCCCACGGTGGGCTTCAGGCCGACGATGTTGTTGAGTCCGGCCGGAACACGGCCCGAACCCGCCGTGTCGGTGCCAAGCGAAATGGATACGATGCCGCGCGCGACCGCCACGGCCGATCCCGACGACGAGCCGCCCGGCACCAGCGCCGGGTCAACCGCATTGCGCGGAACCGGATAGGGCGTGCGCACCCCCACGAGGCCGGTGGCGAACTGGTCGAGATTGGTCTTGCCGATCACCAGCGCGCCGGCCTCCTTCAGGAGGGAGACCACCGGCGCGTCGATGCGCGGCCGATAGGTGTAGTCGGTGCAGCCCGCCGTGGTCGGCATTCCGGCGACGTCGATATTGTCCTTCACGGCGAAGGGAATGCCCCAAAGCGGCCTTGAGGAAGGATCGAAGGTGCCAAGCGCACGCGCTTCAGCAGCGAGCGTGTCCCTGTCGGCAAGGTACAGGAAAATGCCGGGATCGTTTGCCGCTTCCAGCCGCGCAAACACCAGATCGACCATTTCGGCGGGCGAAAAGCCCTTGACGTAAGCCTCGTGCAGGCTGGCGATATCGAAAGCCAGGTCGTTCATGTTCTTTCCCCCAGGATGATTACCGGCCGTTCCCAGACGATCAGAACGGCGCAGCCCGTATCCGTCCAGACCGAATGTTCGCTGTTTTTCGCGTTGAGAACCAGCGTGCCCGCCGGATAATCCCCGTTTTCGTCGCTTTGCACGCCGTCGAGCACGATAATCGTCTCCAGCCCGGTATGGCGATGGCGCGGCACCCGCGCTCCCGGCGCATAGCGCAGGACGGCGGCCGACGCGCTGTCGTTGTCTCCGCGATCCAGCCAATGGATGTCGACGCCGTCGCGAAACGGTTCGAAGGCAAGGCCGCGCCAGCCTCCCTGGAGTAGTCCGGCGGTTACGCGGTCAGGCATCGGCGATCGCCTCCAGTACGGCCTCGGCCGTCGCCGTCCAGCCGACGATGGCGCCCTGGGCGCGAATCATGGCGAGCGTCGCTTCCTTGAATTCCGGGAAATAACTCTCCGTGGCATCCTCCGCCAGCAGGCACTCGTAGCCGCGATCATTGGCCTCGCGCATCGTCGTCTGGACGCAGACCTCCGTGGTCACGCCGGCGAAAACCAGGTGACGGATGCCGAGCTGCTGCAATTTTTCGCCAAGCGGCGTGGCGTAGAAGGCGCCCTTGCCCGGTTTCTCGATGACGATCTCGCCGGGCAGAGGCGCAAGGTCCGGCAGGATCGCCGTGCCCGGCTCGCCCGCGACCAGGATCCGCCCCATCGGGCCCTCGTCGCCTATTCTCAACGCCGGATTGCCGCGCTCGCGCTTGGCCGGCGGGCAGTCGGACAGATCCGGACGGTGACATTCCATGGTGTGGATCACCGGCAGGCCCGCAGCGCGAAATCCGTCGATCAGGGCCTTCACCGCCGGCACGATCGGGGTGATGCGGCTGATGTCGTTGCCGAGGCTCTCGCCGAAGCCGCCCGGCTCGGCGAAGTCGCGCTGCATGTCGATGACGACGAGCGCCACCGTCTCGGGCCGGAAGGCGAAGGGAAAGGGGCGGGCTGCGATTTCAGCCATCAGTGGTGCCCCGCCATGTGCTGGCCGATCGTCTGTACGTCGGCGTCAGCGATCGGCGTCTCGTAGACCAGCGCCCCGTCGGACATGACCAGGATGCGGTCGGAAAGCTCGAGCAATTCGTCGAGATCCTCGGAGAGCAGAAGCACCGCCGCGCCATTGTTGCGGGCCCGCATGATGCGCGCCCTGATTTCCGCGACCGCGGAGAAATCGAGGCCGAAACAGGGGTTGGAGACGATCAGCAGGTCGACGTCGCCGGTCAGCTCGCGCGCGAGAACGGCGCGCTGGACATTGCCGCCGGAAAGCGCCGAAATGGGCGAGGCGAGCGAGGCGGTCTTGACCTTGAACTGCTCGGCGAGCCGGGCTGCGAAGGCGTTCATCGCGCTGGCGCCGACCCAGGTCACCGGCTTGCCGTCCGCGCCGATGTCAAAGGAACGGAAGGACAGATTTTCGGCGACCGACATTCTCGGCGCGCAAGCGTTTGCGAGCGGCTCCTCGGGGATGGCGCGGACATTGAGCGCGCGCGCCTCGGCCCGCGTCGCCGCATAGGGCGTCCCCTTCACGAAGACCTCGCCTGCCTCGCGCGCGCGCTGCCCAGCCAGGATTTCGAAGAACTCCTTCTGGCCGTTGCCCGAAATGCCGGCGATGCCGACGATCTCACCTGCCCTGACCGAAAGCCCGTCGATGCGGATCGGCTTCAGACCCGTGCGGTCGACGGCCTCGAGGGCGTCGATCCTGAGCACGGTTTGCGCATCGTCGGGTTGGAGCGCACGCGTGCCGAGCGCGGCAATGGGCTGGTCGCCGATCATCATGGCGGCCAGGACGCGATGATCGAGATCCTTCGTCTTTCCCGTGCCGGTCATCTTTCCGCGGCGCAGCACGGTCACCTCATCGGCGAAGGCCGTCACCTCGTGGAACTTGTGGCTGATCATGAGGACGGTCAGTTCGCCGCGTTCGGTCATCTCGCGCACGAGACCCAGAACCTCGCGCGCCTCGGCCGGCGTGAGCACCGAGGTCGGCTCGTCCAGCACCAGGAAGTGGCGGCCGAGATAGAGCTGCCTGACGATCTCGAGCTTCTGCTTCTCGCCGGCGGAAAGCTCGCGCACGGGCACGTCGAGCGGAAGCCTGAAGGGCATCGTCTCCATGAAGGCGGCAAGCGCCTTGCGCTCTTTCGCCCAGTCGATGACGGCGGGAACCT
The DNA here is from genome assembly GCA_019912385.1 of Notoacmeibacter sp. GTDB lineage: Bacteria > Pseudomonadota > Alphaproteobacteria > Rhizobiales > Rhizobiaceae > JAIOIW01. The sequence goes on from JAIOIW010000013.1 coordinate 6,420, forward strand.
TTTCTCGCGAAATGACGAGGTTCTCGGCGCCGGTCAGAGACGGCACCAGCGTGAAATGCTGGTAGACCATGCCGAGGCCAAGGACCGCCGCATCGCGCGGACTGGCGATCGCAACCTCGCGGTCGTTGACCATGATCTGTCCGTCGGTCGGATGGTAGAAGCCCATCATGCACTTGACCAGCGTCGACTTGCCGGCGCCGTTTTCGCCAAGCAGGGCATGAAAGGAACCCGCCTGCACCCTGACCGATACGTCGTCGAGCGCGGTGAAGGAACCGAAGCGCATGGTCATGCCGACCGTTTCGACCCCGATCGCCTTGTTTCGTTGATGCGCCATCGGCTTCCCTCAGGGCAATTGCGAGATGAAGGTTTTGGAATCCGACACCGCGCCGAAGACCCCGCCCTGCATCTTGATCATCCTGATGGCGGCGAGGTGGTTGCCGTGATCGGTCGCCCCGCAGCAATCCTCCAGGAGCACGCATTCATAGCCGCGGTCGTTGGCCTCGCGCATGGTCGTGTGGACGCAGACATCGGTGGTGATGCCGGTCAGGACGATATTGCGGATGCCGCGCCTGTTGAGGATGAGCTCGAGATCGGTGGCACAGAAGGAGCCCTTGCCCGGCTTGTCGATCACCGGCTCGCCTTGAAGCGGGGAAAGCTCGGGGATGATCTCCCAGCCCGGCTCGCCGCGCACCAGGATGCGCCCGCAGGGGCCGGGATCGCCGATACCGGCGTCGATGCGCTGGGAGCGCCAGCGTTTGTTTTCCGGCAGGTCGGAAAGATCCGGGCGATGGCCCTCGCGGGTGTGGATGACGTGATAGCCCTTTTCGCGCATGGCGGCGAGCACCGCCTTGATGGGCTCGATCGGCGCGCGCACCAGCGACAGGTCGTAGCCCATGGAATCGACGTAGCCGCCGGGTCCGCAGAAGTCGGTCTGCATGTCGATGACGATCAGCGCGGTGTTTTCCGGCCTCAGGTTGCCGTTCCAGGGCCAAGGATATGGATCGGCATCGATATAGGCCGTCCCGGCAGCGATTTTCGCGTCCATTTCGATTTCTCCTATTCCGCCGCCTGCTTCGCCTTTTCGCCGTAGGACCGGACCGGCTTTTCAAATCCGAAGCCCGTGCCGTCGGTGACGGCGATCCCGTCCTCCCAGGGCAGGCGGTAGCGGCCGGCGGCAAGATCGTGCATGTATGTGTAGGGACAGTCGCCCGCCCCGCCGCTGACAGCGACATAACCGCGATGGCCAAGCTGGTAGATGTTGTTCTCCACGCCCCAGTTCAGGCGTGCTTCGCGCACCAGATCGGGCCGCACTTCGGCGGTGATGATCTCGTTCGGCCGGCCCGTGGTGCCGTGGGCGATCACCGTGCCGTCGAAGTCGACGACCATCGCCTCTCCCATGGAGTCGAATGTGCCGTCGGTGCCGCACATGCAGACATTGGCCGTCACCATCAGGTTGCAGAAGGCGTTCGACTGGTTGGTAAAGCGCCACGATTCCCTGATCGGCGCGGTGTAGCCGGCGGTGCGGATCATGATCTCGGCGCCCTTGTAGGCACATTCGCGCGCCATCTCCGGGAACATGCCGTCATGGCAGATGATAAGCGCGAGCTTGCAGCCCTTCGGGCCGTCGATCACCGGTATGCCGAGATCGCCGGGCTCCCACGGTTCGACCGGGACCCAGGGATGGAGCTTGCGGTAGTAGAGCTTCAGCTCGCCGGTATTGTCGATGACGATACCGGAATTGTAAGGCATGCCGCCGGGATTGAACTCCATGATGGAGAAGCACCCCCAGATGTCGTTGTCGGCGCAGGCCTTCCTGAAAGCTGCGACTTCCGGCCCGTCGAGCGAGCACATGATCTCAGGGTTGGTGTCCATCGACAGGCCGTGCAGCGCATATTCGGGGAAGACGACGAGGTCCATGGTGGCGAGATTGCGCCGCGCCTTGCCGACCAGATCGACAATGGCATCGGTCTGGGCCGCCAGATCCTCTTTCGTGACCACGGTCGGGAGTTGCAGTTGCACCAGCCCGATGACGACGCCGTTTTCGCTCTTGTTGAGGCCGCCAAGTCCGTTCATCGAAATCTCCTATCTTGTGATCGAAAGTTCACCCGGAGCCCCGGCAACCGCACGCCCGGGCGAGGACGTGACGATCATTATGACCAGGGTCAGCACGTAGGGTGCGGCGTAAAAAAGGTAGTAGCCCCCGGTGACGCCGACCGACTGCAAGGCAGGACCGAGCGCACCGGCGCCGCCGAACAGGATCGCCGCGGCAAGGCAGCCAAGCGGGTTCCAGCGGGCGAAAATGACGAGTGCGACGGCCATCAGCCCCTGGCCGGACGAAATGCCCTCGGTCCAGCTGCCGGGATAGTAAAGCGACAGGTAGGCCCCGCCGGCCGCCGCCAGCGCGCCGCCCGCGGCGGTGGCCAGCAGGCGGACCGCGTCCGGATTGAGACCCATGGCGCGCGCGGCGTCGGAACTGTCACCGACAACGCGGATCACGAGACCGATGCGGGTGTTGCGGAATGCCCAGTACAGGGCGATGGCGAGGGCAATGCCGACGAGGAACAGGACGTTGACGTCAAGCGCTGCCCTGACCTGGGGAACAGACGACCACCAGCCGAAACCGATGGCGGGCAGATGTGGCGCGACAGGCTGGATGAACGCCTTGCCGAAGAAGAAGGCCATGCCGAGCCCGAACTGCATCATTGCGATGCCGATCGCGATGTCGTTGACCTTGGGGAACTTGCAGATCCAGCCGTGGAAAAGGCCGAAGACCGCCCCCGACGCCATGGCTGCGAGCACGCCCAGCCACGGCGAGCCGGTGAGATAGGCGATCGCATAGGCGATCATGGCGCCGAAGACCAGCGTGCCCTCGAGTCCCAGATTGATGCGGCCGGAACGCTCGGTGATCGCCTCGCCGAGCGAGACGAAGATGAAGGGCGTGGAAACGCGGATGGCCCCGGCGAGGATTGCCAGCGGAACGCCCCACAGGCCGATCTCGGTTGCCGCCATGTCAGGCCCTCCTCTTCCACAGGTCGGGATTGAAGATCCGGAACCGGCCGTAATAGGTCTCGGAGAACAGGATGATGATGAAGAGCATGCCCTGGAGCACGAGCACGGTTGCGTCGGGAAGCTCGAGGCGACGCTGGATAAGCCCGCCCGACGCCTCGATGCCGCCGAGGAGGAAGGCGACCGGGATGATCGCCAGCGGATTGTGCCGGGCAAGAAACGCCACGAGGATGCCGGTGTAGCCGTAGCCGGCGGCCAGCGAGGCGTTGGCACTGCCCTGGACCGCGGCGACCTCGATCATGCCGGCAAGGCCGGCAAACGCGCCGGCAAGAGCGGTGAAGGCGAGGATCAACGGGCCCACGGCAAGGCCCTGGATCTGGGCGGCGCGGACATTGCCGCCGGCAATCCGCGCGGCAAAACCCCAGCGGGTCTTTTCCATGAGGACCCAGGACAGGACGCAGGCGACGATGCCCGCGACAAGGCCCCAATGCACGTCCATGCCGGGTATGTTGCCGATCATGTGATCCGCGGGAAGCGGCGCGGTCGACGGCTTGTTGAGACTGGAGGGATCGCGCAACGGCCCCTCCACGAAGTTATTCATCAGTGCGATGCCGATGTATGCCATGAGCAACGAGGAGATCGTCTCGTTGACGGCGCGGTAGTGGCGCAGGAAACCGACGAGCCCGATCCACATCCCGCCGGCCACCATTCCCGCCAGCGCCATCGCCACCCACAGGAACGCCGGCGGAAGGATGCCGACGGCCGGCAGGGCGATGGCGGCAGCGGCGGCAGCGGCAACGCCGCCAAGTACGATCGCCCCCTCGCCCCCGATCACCACCAGGCCGAGCCGGGCGGGCAGGGCAACGCACAGCGCCGCCAGCAGCAGCGGCGCGGCGCGGGCAAGCGTGTTCTGGATGGAGAACCAGCTGCCGAAACCGCCCTTGACCATGAGCCCGAACAGATCGAAAGGCGACTTGCCGAGAAAGGCGACGAAGACGGAGAAGGCCGCGAGGCCCACCAGGATGGCCGCAAGCGGTATGACGATGCCTTCCGATCTGCGCGCGATCCATTCGACAAGGGCGGGACCGCCCTTGTCGCCGGGAATGCTCGCCTGCGCATCCGTTGCCTCAACCGTCATGACGCTTGTCCGCCCCGTCCGCCAGTACCGGTCAGGACGTCGCGCCCACGACGCCCTCGACGAGATAGTCCATACTCTCCAGTTCGATGGCGTCCTCGGCATAGGACTGGCCGGCGGATGCGATGACGTTGCCCTTGTTGTCCTTGAGCGGGCCCTTGATGACGGAGAAGCCGCCCTTCATGATCTCGGCGTGGGTTGCCTCGAACTGGGCCCGCGCCTTGTCGGAAACGGCGGGGCCGAGCGGGCTCATCTTGACGAAACCGTCCTTCAGGCCGCCGCGAACGAAATTCGGCAACGGCTTGCCTTCCTTCATCGCGGTGACGAAGTCGGTGTAGACCTTGCCCCAGTTCCATTCGGCGCCGGTCAGGTACATCTCGGGCGCGAGCGGGCTCTGGTTGGCGTGATAGCCGCAGACATGGGCACCGCGTCCGGCCGCGGTCTGCACAACGACCTTGGGGCTGTCGACGTGGCAGGTGATCACGTCGGCGCCCTGGTCGATCAGCGCGTTCGTGGCCTCGGCCTCCTTGACGGCAAGCGACCATTCGCCGGTGAAGATCACCTGGCAGGTGATCTCGGGATCGACGGAGCGGGCACCGAGCAGGAAGGAGTTGATGTTGAGGAGGACCTGCGGGATCGGCTTGGCGGCAACGAAGCCGATCTTCTTCGACTTGGAGGCGTGGCCTGCGGCGATGCCGTTCAGGTACTGGCCCATGCCGATATAGCCGAAATAGGAGCCGGTGTTCGTCGGGTTCTTGTCGGTCCACAAGCCGCCGCAGTGGCGGAACTGGATATCGCCGAACTTGGCGGCGGTATCGAGCATGAAGGGATTGAAGTAACCGAACGAGGTCGGGAAGAGCAGCGTCGCGCCGTCGAGGTTGATCATCGACTCCATGGTCTTGGTGACGTCCACCGTCTCCGGGACGTTTTCCTCCTCGACGACCGTCACGCCGGCAAGTGCCTTGACGACGGCGGCGCCTTCGGCATGCGCCTGGTTGTAGCCATAGTCGTCGCGCGGTCCGACATAGACGAAACCGACCGTCAGATCGGCGGCGGCGGCGCGTCCCACAGCGAAGGTCGAGGAGGCGATGCCGAGAGCGGCGCCCGCGGCAGTGGTCTTGAGAAGCTGGCGGCGGGAAATGATGAATTTGTGCGACATGGGAAAATCTCCTGATCTGGAAGGCGATGGTTAACCCTCATCAATAGTGTATGCAATTGACATGCCAAACATGTGGTTCATAATTATCAATGCTTTATGCTGTATTTTGCGCATAATTCAGTCGCCCATATTGCGCATTTGGCGCGCATTATGCTGTTATTTTATGCATTATTGATCTTATGATGATTTTGTGTACATAAACGCCTGAGGCGGAAAACGGCCGATTCCAGGCCACGGCCGGTTGCGGCTATTGTGCGGACGAATCGCCCCGCCGGGCAGAGCCGGGCGCGTCACCGGAGGAAGCGTGAGCAGGAGACGGGACCTTGTAAGAAATGGCATGACGGTCGACGAAATGGTCCGGGCCGTCGCGGATCGTATCGTCACAGGTGCGCTCAAGCCCGGTGAAAAACTGGATGAGAGCACGCTCGCCACCGACTTCGGGGTTTCGCGGACACCGGTTCGCGAGGCTCTGCGGCAACTCAGTGCGATGCATCTGGTCGAGCGGCGCCCGAACCGGGGCGCCATCGTTGCCGTGGTTACCCAGGCGCACCTCGCCTCGATGTTCGAAGGCATGGCCGAACTGGAAGCGATCTGCGCCCGCCTTTCGGCGGAACGCATGACGGCGGAGGAACGCCGCCTGCTCGACGACGGGCACCAGGGCTCGGCGCGGCTGGTCTATCTCGGGCGCGAGGATGAGTACGAGGCTTACAACTTCGACTTCCACAGCCAGCTCTATGCCGGCGCCCGCAATGCACATGTCCAGGAACTGACCAGTCTGACGCGCAGCCGCCTCTCCCCCTTCAGGCGCGCCCAGTTCCGCCTGGCGGGACGGCTGGAAAAATCGTGGAAGGAGCATGACGTGATCGTCAATGCGATCCTGCGCGGCGACGGCGCCACGGCTGCCGCGGCTGCCCGTGCGCATGTCTCCATCGTCAGCGAGGTGAGCGCCGTGTTCGCCACCGACAGGAAGACGGACGAAAGCGCTGCCGGCGCCTGAGCGAAGCGGGCCGGCACACAGATAGCGGACCGGGTGCGAAACGCATCCCCTCGCTGATCCTGCTGCAACGACGGTATTTGTGGGGAATTGGTGGAGCCAAGCGGGATCGAACCGCTGACCTCCTGCATGCCATGCAGGCGCTCTCCCAGCTGAGCTATGGCCCCATTGGCGCCGTGTCCGGCTTCCGGGTCGGCGCGATCGACAACCGCGCCGCTCCGATGCGCGCATTTAGCCAAGCCGGGTTCGAAGATCAAGTGGCTTTGCGCAGCGCGGCCTTATTTTTAGCATCCGGCCGGGCGGCGGCGACCGGCCGGAATGCCAAATATCTCAGTCTTCGTCGTTCTTGCCGCCAACGCCGATGATGCCGGAGACATCATCATCATCATCGTCCTCGTCGTCGTCGCCGGCCAGGAACGGGTCGTCGTCATCGTCGCCCAGGTCGATATCATCGTCATCGTCGTCGATATCGACGCTATCGGCGGCCGCGCCCTTGGCGCCACCGGTGGTGTCGTCGTCTTCCGCCTCTTCAAGGCTCACGACTTCCGCTTCCGCATCCTCGACGTCGAGTTCCTTTTCCTCGACTTCCTCCTCTTCCTCCTCCAGGATCGGGGTCGCGCCTTCGAAATAGCTGAGCGGATAGGTTCGGCCCGTGTATGGAGACACGATCGGATCCTTGTTGAGGTCGTAGAACTTTCGGCCGGTTTCGGGGCAGATCCGTTTGGTACCGAGTTCGGGTTTCGCCATTATATTCCCTCGTCGAATCGGGGCCTTGCCGGCCCTATCAGTGCAATTTTCGCGTGTCGCGCGAAATTACAGGCTGTTCCTTGAAAATCGCGTCCCCTTATCCTCAAAACAGGACGCGTGTCAAAACATAATCGACCCGGGGCGTTACGCGGCACAAATCGTGGCCTGCTTTACCGAACGGGGGTGACCGGTGAACACCGAAATGCTAGAGCGCGATGCTTTCAAACCGCCTCATACCGGATCGCACAAATGATACACGCAGGCCAGGCCGAACCTGCCACCGCTCGAACCGCCGGACCGCTTTCGGGCCAGCTCCGGGTGCCGGGCGACAAATCCATATCACACCGCTCGCTGATGTTCGGCGGGCTTGCAAGCGGTGTCACCCGCATCACCGGGCTGCTGGAAGGCGAAGACGTGCTCGCGACCGGCCGTGCGATGGGTGCCATGGGCGCGCGGATCGAACGCGACGGCAAGGCCTGGGTCATCACCGGCACCGGCAACGGCTGCCTGCTGCAGCCGGAAGCGCCGCTCGATTTCGGCAATGCCGGCACCGGCTGCCGCCTGACCATGGGCCTGGCCGGCGTCTATGACATGGAGACGACTTTTAGCGGTGATGCCTCGCTGTCGCGCCGGCCGATGGGCCGCGTGCTGGATCCGTTGCGCCGGATAGGTGTGCAGGTGCGCGCAGCCGAGGGCGACCGCCTGCCGGTCACCCTTCACGGGCCGAAAACGGCGGCGCCGATCGAATACCGCGTGCCGGTCCCCTCGGCGCAGGTCAAGTCGGCGGTGCTGCTCGCCGGCCTCAATACGCCCGGCATCACCACCGTGATCGAACCGGTAATGACCCGGGACCACACCGAAAAGATGTTGGCCGGGTTCGGCGCCCACCTGGAAGTTGCGACAGACGAGGACGGCGCGCGCGTCATTCGCCTCGAAGGCCAGCCGGTACTGACCGGTCGCGACATCGACGTGCCCGGCGACCCGTCGTCAGCCGCCTTCCCGCTGGTCGCGGCGCTGCTCGTGCCGGGTTCCGACATCGTCATCGAAAACGTGCTGATGAACCCGACGCGCACCGGCGTCATCCTGACGCTGCAGGAAATGGGCGGGCAGATCGACATCGTCAACTGGCGTGACGCCGGCGGCGAGGATGTCGCCGACCTCCGCGTGCGCCACTCCGAGCTGAAAGGTATCACCGTGCCGCCGGACCGCGCACCGTCGATGATCGACGAGTATCCGGTGCTGGCGGTTGCGGCCTCGTTTGCCGAGGGCGAGACGCTGATGGAAGGGCTCGACGAATTGCGCGTGAAGGAAAGCGACCGGCTGTCGGCGACCGCGAACGGACTGAAGGCCAACGGCGTCGATTGCGTCGAGGGGGAAACGTCGCTGCTGGTGCGCGGCACGCCAGGCGGCAGGGGGCTTGGCGGCGGCACGGTGGAAACCCATCTCGACCACCGCATCGCCATGGCCTTCCTGACCATGGGTCTCGCGTCGCAAAAGCCCGTGGCCATCGACGACGCGGCGATGATCGCGACCTCGTTTCCGGAATTCATGGGCCTGATGCGCGGGCTCGGGGCGAACATCGAATGACGGCCGCCGGCCACGGAGGTGCCAGACGATGACGCTGAAATGGAAACTCTACTGGCTGCTGGTCGCCGTCATGCTGGCCAACTACGTGGCAATGGTGGTCTGGTCGCTGCCGGCGTTGCAGGACATGGCGGGGGGACTGCCGGCCTTCGATCTCAGACCCGGCGGCTACACGTTTGACGAAGCGCTTGCCTTCGTCTCCGCTATCGGCGCCCACGGCCGCGCCTTTTATCTCGGCACCCAGCAATGGCTGGACACGCTTTACCCCGCCCTGCTCGGGGGCGTTCTCGTGATCGCGCTGCTTGCCCTGGCGCCTGCGCGAGTGCGGTTGCTGCTGGCGGCCTTCGCGACCGCCGGCACCGTCTTCGATTATCTCGAGAACCATGCGGTCGCCGCGATGCTCAAAGCCGGGCCCGATGGTCTCACGGAAGGTATGGCCGATGCGGCGAGCCGCTGGACGGTCCTGAAATCGGCAACCTCGGCGCTTGCCATGACGGGGCTCGCGATCCTGCTTGTCTTCAGGGCTCTTGCCTGGTGGCAGAACCGGAGGAAGGCCAATGGCTGAATTTGTCGTCGCCATCGACGGGCCGGCCGCCTCGGGCAAGGGCACGCTCGCCCGGCTCATCGCCGCCCATTACGGGCTCAGGCATCTCGACACCGGGCTGACCTATCGTGCGGTCGCCAAGGCCCTGCTCGATGCCGGCCAGCCGCTCGACGACGAGGCCGCCGCGGAACAGGCGGCACGGTCCCTCGACCTTTCGGCGATGGACCGTGGCGTGCTTGCCGATCATGCCATCGGCGAGGCGGCGTCGAAGGTCGCGGTCATGCCCGCCGCGCGCCGGGCGCTCGTCGACAGGCAACGCGAATTCGCCGCGCACGGCACGGGCGCGGTGCTGGACGGCCGCGATATCGGCACCGTGGTCCTGCCCGGCGCGCCGGTGAAACTCTATGTCACGGCGTCGGCCAAGGTCCGCGCTGCCCGCCGTTACCACGAAATCCTGGCCAGGGGCGGGACGGCCGACGAGGCCGAAATCCTCGCCGACATCCTCAAGCGCGACGAACGCGACTCCACGCGTGCCGACTCGCCGATGAAGCCGGCCGAGGACGCGCACTTGCTAGATACGAGCGAAATGGATATAGAGACCGCGTTTCGCGCGGCGCGCGCCATCATCGACAAGACGCTGGCCGACCGCAAAGAAACGTAACCGCCTGCCCGCATCCTCATGCGCCAATGCGGCGTTTCCTTTCAGGAACGCGCCATGAGGTTTAGGAACCGGGATGCGACCAGCAGGCACATCGGAACGCTAACCACGGCGCATTTTTGCCCCGCCAGGATACCGGGGCGATCCAGGAGAAAACATGTCAGATATGAACCCGTCGCGAGACGATTTCGCGGCATTGCTTGATGCATCGCTCACCGAAACCCCGCTGGCCGAAGGCTCGGTCGTCAAGGGCAAGGTCACGGCCATCGAAAAGGACATGGCCATCATCGACGTCGGCCTGAAGGTCGAAGGCCGCGTGCCGCTGAAGGAATTCGGCGCCAAGGCCAAGGACGGCTCGCTCAATGTGGGCGACGAGGTCGAGGTCTATGTCGAGCGCGTGGAAAACGCGCTGGGCGAAGCGATGCTCAGCCGCGAGAAGGCGCGCCGCGAGGAGAGCTGGGTCAAGCTGGAAGAGAAGTTCAACAACGGCGAACGCGTCGAAGGCGTGATCTTCAACCAGGTCAAGGGCGGCTTCACCGTCGATCTCGACGGCGCCGTGGCCTTCCTGCCGCGTTCCCAGGTCGACATCCGTCCGATCCGCGACGTCACGCCGCTGATGCACAATCCGCAGCCCTTCGAAATCCTCAAGATGGACAAGCGCCGCGGCAACATCGTGGTCTCGCGCCGCACCGTGCTTGAGGAAAGCCGCGCCGAGCAGCGTTCGGAAATCGTCCAGAACCTCGAGGAAGGCCAGGTGGTCGAGGGTGTCGTCAAGAACATCACCGACTACGGCGCATTCGTCGATCTCGGCGGCATCGACGGCCTGCTGCACGTCACCGACATGGCATGGCGCCGCGTCAACCATCCGACCGAAATCCTCAATATCGGCCAGACGGTCAAGGTGCAGATCATCCGCATCAACCAGGAAACGCACCGCATCTCGCTGGGCATGAAGCAGCTCGAGGCCGACCCGTGGGAAGGCATCGGCGCGCGCTACCCGCTCGGCAAGAAGGTCACCGGCACGGTCACCAATATCACCGACTACGGCGCCTTCGTGGAACTGGAGCCGGGCATCGAGGGCCTGATCCACGTTTCCGAGATGAGCTGGACCAAGAAGAACGTCCATCCCGGGAAGATCCTGTCGACGACGCAGGAAGTCGACGTGGTCATTCTCGAGGTCGATCCGGCCAAGCGCCGCATTTCGCTCGGCCTGAAGCAGACGCTGGAAAATCCGTGGGAAGCATTCGCCCGCAACCATCCGGTCGGCTCCAGGGTCGAGGGCGAGGTCAAGAACAAGACCGAGTTCGGCCTGTTCATCGGCCTCGACGGCGATGTCGACGGCATGGTCCACCTTTCCGACCTCGACTGGTCGCGTCCCGGCGAACAGGTGATCGAGGAATACGAGAAAGGCATGATGGTCGAGGCCCAGGTGCTCGACGTCGACACCGAGAAGGAGCGCATCTCGCTCGGCATCAAGCAGCTGTCGAAGGACAAGGTCGGCGAAGCCGCCGCGTCCGGCGAACTGCGCAAGAATGCCGTCGTGACCTGCGAAGTCACCGCGATCAAGGACGGCGGCATCGAGGTGAAGCTGCTCGATCACGACCTCGAGTCCTTCATCAAGCGTTCCGACCTGTCGCGCGACCGTGACGAGCAGCGCCCCGAGCGTTTCGCCGTCGGCCAGAAGGTCGACGCGCGCGTCATCCAGTTCGACAAGAAGACGCGCAAGCTCGCCGTCTCCATCAAGGCGCTGGAAATCGCCGAGGAGAAGGAAGCCGTCGCCCAGTACGGTTCGACCGATAGCGGCGCTTCGCTCGGCGACATTCTCGGCGCCGCGCTGAAGAAAAAGGGCGAGTAACCGGCCAAGCCGGTTAACGACAACCGATCAGGAAACCCCGGCGGAGCAATCCGCCGGGGTTTTCGCATTTTCAGCGCTTCGCCCAGCGAATTCTCCAACGCAACGCCGTTGCAAAGGCGGCGCGGGTGAACTAGTTCAGTCGCTTGGGTTCCGGTGCCAGCGCCGGGCTTCGCATCGTGCCAGGACAAGGGGCAGGAGTGACGACAGAACGGCCGCATACGCCGCTGCTCGACCGGGTGGAGAGCCCGGCCGGCATGAAGGCGCTTTCCGACGCGGAACTGGCGCGACTTGCCCATGAACTGCGCCAGGAGACGATTTCGGCTGTTTCCGTGACCGGCGGCCATCTCGGCGCGTCGCTGGGCGTCGTGGAACTGACCGTCGCTCTGCATGCCGTATTCGAAACGCCTCGCGACAAGCTGATCTGGGACGTCGGCCACCAGGCCTATCCGCACAAGATTTTGACCGGCCGGCGCGACCGGATCCGCACGCTGCGCCAGGGCGGCGGTCTTTCAGGGTTCACCCGGCGCGCGGAGAGCGAGTACGACCCGTTCGGCGCGGCGCATTCGTCGACCTCCATTTCGGCCGCGCTCGGCTTTGCCGTGGCGCGCGACCTTGGTCAGCCGACGGGCGACGCGATCGCGGTGATCGGCGATGGCGCGATGTCGGCGGGCATGGCCTTCGAGGCGCTCAACAATGCCGGCCATCTCGGCAAGCGGCTGTTTGTGATCCTCAACGACAACGAGATGTCGATCGCCCCGCCGGTCGGCGCGATGTCGAAATATCTCTCGCGGCTCTATGCCGAAAAGCCGCTGCAGGATTTCAAATCGATCGCCAGGTCCGCGCTGGACCTGCTGCCGCCGCCCTTGCGCGAGGGCGCGGAGCGGGCAAAGCACCTGGTCAAGGGCATGGTGGTCGGCGGCACGCTGTTCGAGGAACTGGGCTTCTCCTATGTCGGTCCGATCGACGGGCACGACATGGAGCAGCTGCTGACGATGCTGCGCACGGTGAGAAACCGCGCGGAGGGGCCGGTGCTGGTCCATGTCATCACCCGCAAGGGCAAGGGCTACGGCCCGGCGGAACGGGCCGACGACAAGTATCACGGGGTCGCCCGGTTCGACGTCATCACGGGCGAGCAGAAGAAGGCGAAGTCCAATGCGCCGAGCTACACGCAGGTCTTCGCCGAAAGCCTGATCCGCGAGGCCGAAGACGACAACAAGATCGTTGCCATCACCGCGGCGATGCCGTCGGGCACCGGTCTCGACCTGTTCGCCAGGCGCTTTCCCGCCCGCACCTTCGATGTCGGAATCGCCGAACAGCACGGCGTCACCTTTGCCGCCGGGCTGGCGGCGGCGGGCATGAAGCCGTTCTGCGCCATCTACTCCACCTTCCTGCAGCGGGCCTATGACCAGGTCGTCCACGACGTGGCGATCCAGCGGCTTCCGGTGCGCTTCGCGATCGACCGCGCGGGGCTGGTCGGTGCGGACGGACCGACCCATGCCGGCGCCTTCGATACCGCCTTCCTGGCCAACCTGCCCGGCTTCGTCGTCATGGCGGCGGCCGACGAGGCGGAACTGAAGCACATGGTGGCGACAGCGGCCGCGATCGATGACCGACCCTCAGCGTTCCGGTTTCCGCGCGGCGAGGGCCTGGGTGTCGACTTGCCGGAGCGCGGCGAGGTGCTGGAGATCGGCAAGGGCCGGATCGTCAGGGAGGGTGGCAAGGTTGCGTTGCTGTCGTTCGGCACCCGGCTTGCCGAATGCCTGAAGGCAGCCGAAGAGCTCGATGCGCGCGGACTGCCGGCAACCGTTGCCGACGCCCGCTTCGCCAAGCCGCTGGACGAGGAACTGATCCGCCGGCTGGCGCGCGACCACGAAGTGCTGGTGACGGTGGAGGAAGGCGCAATCGGCGGCTTTGCCAGCCACGTACTGCAGTTCCTGGCGCTCGAGGGCCTGCTGGAAAACGGCCTCAAGGTCCGCCCGATGGTGCTGCCCGACAGCTTCATTGCGCAAGACAGTCCGGCGAAAATGTACGATGCGGCGGGGCTCAACGCGTCGCAGATCGTCGAGACCGTGCTTGCCGCGCTTGCCGGAGGCGCTTCCTTGCAAGCCATACCGCCGGCCCGCGCCTGAGCCGCACGCCGGCGGCGATGCTGCATTCAAATTTTGACCAAATAGACAGTTGACCCGAAGCGCGGTTCGCGCAACGCTTCATGCGGGGCGGACTGGCCGGATTTCGGATACATCTGTCGCCGCCGCTGTTTTGTTGAGCCAGGCGTTCGCATGGCGCGATTGGGAGGAGATTTCATGTCGGAAGTTACAATGACCGTCAACGGCCGAAAGGTCTCGGGGAGTTGCGAAGACCGCACGCTGCTGGCGCATTTCCTGCGCGAGAACCTCGGCTTGACGGGCACGCATGTCGGCTGCGACACGTCGCAATGCGGCGCCTGCGTGGTTCATGTCGACGGCAAGGCGGTGAAAAGCTGCACCATGCTTGCCGTGCAGGCAAACGGCACCGATGTCATGACCATCGAAGGTCTTGCCGGCGACGATCTCCACCCGGTCCAGGCGGCTTTCCGCGAGCATCACGGCCTGCAATGCGGCTTCTGCACGCCGGGCATGATCATGGCGGCGACCGACATGATCAATCGCCACGGTCCGGGCAATCTCGACGAGAAGACGGTTCGCGGCGAACTGGAAGGCAATATCTGCCGCTGCACCGGCTACCACAATATCGTCAAGGCGATCCTGGCGGCATCGGAGGCGATGGCGAAAGGTGCTGGCGCGAAGGCGGCGTGAGGAAAACGAACAGCGAGAGAACGAGTAGCGAACAGGGATTTGAGGAGAAAAAGCGAGGCTGAATACAGGGAACAAATGTCCTTTCCTCTATTCGCTTTTCGCTATTCCCCATTCGCTCATTCCATCGGGAGGAAACACAGATGGGTGTTGAAGGCATCGGCGCGCGCGTAACGCGCAAGGAAGACAAGCGATTCATCACCGGCAAGGGCCGTTACACCGACGACATGGTCGTGCCGGGCATGAAGCATGCGGCATTCGTGCGCAGCCCGCACGCGCATGCAAGGATCACCAATATCGACGCCTCGGCGGCCAAGGGAATGCCGGGCGTCATCGACGTCCTGACCGGCAAGCAGATCAAGGCCGACGGCATCGGCAACCTGATCTGCGGCTGGATGATCCACTCCAAGGACGGCACGCCGATGAAGATGGGCGCCTGGGAGCCGATGGCGACCGCAACCGTGCGCTATGTCGGCGACGCGGTGGCGGTCGTCGTGGCCGACACGAAGGCGCAGGCGCGCGACGCGGCCGAAAGGGTCGAGGTGAGCTACGAGGAACTGCCCGCGGTGATCCACGCGGTGGAAGCGATGAAGCCGGGCGCGCCGCAATTGCACCCGGAAGCCGAGAACAACCTGATCTACGACTGGGAGATCGGCGACAGCGCGGCGGCGGACGCGGCGATTGCCGCCGCCGCCCATGTCACCGAGGTCGATATCGTCAACAACCGGCTGTCGCCCAACCCGATGGAGCCGCGCGCCACGCTCGGCGTCTATGACGCGGCGGAAGACCACTACACCTGCTGGACGACATCGCAGAACCCGCATGTGGCGCGCCTCGTGATGAGCGCGTTCTACAACGTAGCGCCGGAAAACAAGCTGCGCGTCATCGCACCCGACGTCGGCGGCGGCTTCGGCTCCAAGATCTACATCTACCCGGAAGAGATCGTCTGCCTGTGGGCCTCCAAAACGACCGGCGTGCCGGTCAAATGGGTCGCGGACCGCACCGAATCCTTCATGACCGACGCGCATGGCCGCGACCACGTGACCAAGGTCAGGATGGCCTTCGACAAGGACCACCGGATCACCGGGCTGAAAGTCGACACGATCGCCAATCTCGGCGCCTACATGTCGCTGTTCTCGTCGTCGGTGCCGACCTATCTCTACGCGACGCTGCTGTCGGGCCAGTACGTGATCCCGGCGATCCACGCCAATGTGCGCACGGTCTATACCAACACCGTGCCTGTGGACGCCTATCGCGGGGCGGGACGGCCGGAAGCGACCTATCTGCTGGAGCGCACCATGGAGATCGCCGCGCGCGAACTCGGCGTCGATCCGGCGGAGCTCAGGCGGACCAACTTCATCCGCTCCTTCCCCTACCAGACACCGGTGATCATGGCCTATGACGCGGGCGACTATGACGCCTCGCTCGACGCGGCGATGAAAGCGGCTGACTGGGCCGGGTTCCCGGCGCGCAGGAAGGAAGCCGAAAGCCGCGGCATGAAGCGCGGCATCGGCATGAGCTGCTATATCGAGGCCTGCGGCATCGCGCCGTCGGCCGCGGTCGGCTCGCTTGGCGCCGGCGTCGGCCTGTGGGAATCGGCGGAGGTGCGGGTCAACGCGGTCGGCACCATCGAGGTGCTGACCGGTTCACACAGCCACGGCCAGGGTCACGAGACGACTTTCGCCCAGCTGGTGTCGGAACGCCTCGGCGTGCCGATCGACAGCGTCTCGATCGTCCATGGCGACACCGACAAGGTGCAGATGGGCATGGGAACCTACGGCTCGCGCTCCGGCGCGGTGGGCATGAGCGCCATCGTCAAGGCGCTCGACAAGGTGGAGGCGAAGGCGCGGAAGATCGCCGCGCACCTGCTGGAGGCCGACGAGGGCGATATCGCCATCGAGAACGGCGAACTGAAGGTGGCCGGCACCGACAAGGCCGTACCGTGGTTCCAGATGGCGCTTGCCGCCTACACCGCGCACAACCTGCCCGACGGCATGGAACCGGGATTGAAGGAAACGGCGTTCTACGACCCGACCAACTTCACCTTCCCGGCCGGCTGCTACATCTGCGAGGTCGAGATCGACCCCGAAACCGGCAAGACTGAGATCATCCAGTTCGTGGCCGCCGACGACTTCGGCAACATCATCAACCCGATGATCGTCGAGGGCCAGGTTCATGGCGGCATCGCCCAGGGCATCGGCCAGGCGCTGCTGGAGGGCGTGCATTACGACGAGACCGGCCAACTGCTGACGGCAAGCTACATGGATTACTGCATGCCGCGCGCCGACGACCTGCCGTCGTTCGACTTGTCGCACCAGGTGACGCCGTGCCCGGGCAACCCGCTCGGCATCAAGGGCTGCGGCGAGGCCGGAGCGATCGGGTCGCCTCCGGCGCTGATCAACGCGATCACCAACGCCATCGGCACCGAGAACATCACCATGCCCGCCACGCCGCAGAAGGTGTGGGTGGCGATGCAGTGAAGCGAATAGTGAGTAGCGAATAGGGAACAGAAGGGAGGCGCGAACGGGAACGGCGAAGTTCAGGCGGTACGGGCACAAACCCTATTCGCTACTCGCTATTCCCTATTCGCCCCTCCGACAGGAGCAAACCATGTACAATGTCACTTATCACCGCGCTTCGTCGGTCGAGGATGCCGCGAAACTGGCCGCGGGCGCCGCGGAAGCGAAATTTGTCTTAGGCGGCCAAACGCTGATTCCGGCGATGAAGCAGCGCCTTGCCGCGCCGTCCGACCTGATCGACCTGCGCCACATCGCCGCGATGAAGGGCGTCACCGATTCGGGCGGCGGCATCATCATTGGCGCGGCAACGACCCACGCCGAAGTGGCCTCCAATGCCGATCTCCAGGCTGCCTGTCCCGCGCTGTGCCACCTCGCCGCCCATATCGGCGATCCACACGTGCGCCACATGGGCACGATCGGCGGGTCGATCGCCAACAACGATCCGGCGGCCGACTATCCTGCCGCGATGCTGGCGCTCAATGCCCGCATCGTGACCAACAAGCGGGAAATCGCGGCGGCCGATTTCTTCACCGGGCTGTTCGAGACCGCGCTCGACGAAGGCGAGATCGTCACGGCGGTGAAGTTCACCGCCCCGGCCAAGGCCGGCTACGCCAAGTTCGCCAATCCGGCTTCGCGCTACGCCATGGCGGGCGTGTTCGTGGCCAGGAGCGGCGGCAGCGTGCGCGTCGCTGTGACCGGAGCGGGCGACAACGGCGTGTTCCGCGCGGAGAACCTCGAAGCCGCATTGGCCGGCAACTTTTCGCCATCCGCGCTCGATGGCCAGACGATTGATCCCGCCAACCTGATGAGCGACATCCATGCCTCGGCGCAATACCGCGCGGCGCTTGTCATCGCGATGGCGAAGCGCGCCGTGGCCGCGGCGGGCTGACCGAATAATCAAGGCGGGTTTCGAATGGAGAACCGGCGGGGCAACCCGCCGGTTTTTCAATGCGCCTCGTCCCAGTTGCCGGCGGCGCGGGCGTCGACCTGCAACGGCACTTTCAGCGCCACCGCCGGCATCGCGGCGTTTTCCATCACGTCGCAAATGACCGGAATCGTCTTCTCGACCTCGTCCTGCGGCGCCTCGAAGATGAGTTCGTCGTGCACCTGCAGCAGCATCCGCGCGTTCAGTTTCGCGCTCAGGAGCGCCTCGTCCATGCGCACCATCGCACGGCGGATGATGTCGGCGGCCGACCCCTGGATCGGCGCATTGATCGCCGCGCGCTCGTTGAAGGCGCGCATCGACGGGTTGGACGATCCGATCTCGGGATAGTGCGCGCGGCGGCCGAAGATGGTTTCGACGTAGCCGTTGTCGCGGGCAAACGCCTTGGTGGCGTCCATGTAGTCGCGGATGCCGGGAAAGCGTTCGAAATATTTCCTGATATAGTCGCCGGCCTCGGAGCGCTCGATGCCGAGCTGGTTGGCAAGGCCGAAGGCCGAGATCCCGTAGATGATGCCGAAATTGATCGCCTTGGCGCGGCGGCGCACTTCCGGCGGCATGTCCTTGACCGGCACGCCGAACATTTCCGACGCGGTCATCGCATGGATGTCGACGCCGTCGGCAAAGGCCTGGCGCAATTGCGGGATGTCGGCCACATGGGCGAGCACGCGCAGTTCGATCTGCGAATAATCCGCCGAGATCAGCAGGTTGCCCTTCTCCGCGACGAAGGCGGTGCGGATCTTGCGGCCCTCGGCGGTACGCACCGGTATGTTCTGCAGGTTGGGTTCCGACGACGACAGCCTCCCGGTCGTGGTCGCGGCCAGCGCGTAGGAGGTGTGCACGCGCTTGGTTTGCTGGTTGATGAAGCCAGGAAGGGCATCGGTATAGGTCGATTTCAACTTGGTGAGCTGGCGCCAGTCGACGATTCTGCGCGGCAGCTCGTGGCCTTCAGCCGCCAGGTCCTCAAGCACCTGCGCCGAGGTCGACCATTGCCCGGTCTTCGTCTTCGTTCCGCCCGGCAAGCCGAGCTTCCCGAACAGGATCTCGCCCAGTTGCTTGGGCGAGCCGGGATTGAAATCCTCGCCGGCCAGCTTGCCGATCTCGTGCTCCAGTGCGGCGGCGGCCTGGGCGAGATCGCCAGACAGGCGCGACAGGATCTGCCGGTCGACGGAAACGCCGCGCTGCTCCATGCGTGCCAGCACCGGCACCAGCGGCCGCTCCAGCCGCTCATAGACCGAAACCATGCCTTCGGCGACGAGCCGGGGCTTCAGCGCCCGCCACAGCCTGAGCGTCACGTCGGCGTCTTCGGCCGCGTAGGCGGTAGCGCGGTCGATATCGACCATGTCGAACGTCACGGCGCTCTTGCCCGAACCGGCAACGTCCTTGTAGGCGATCGGGATGTGGCCGAGCCAGCGTTCCGAAAGCGCGTCCATGCCGTGACCGCCCTTGCCGGCGTCGAGCACGTAGGAAAGCAGCATCGTGTCGTCGTAAGGCGCAACGTCGATGTCCCGGCGATGCATGACAACGAGGTCGTATTTCAGGTTCTGGGCGATCTTGAGCACCGCGCGGTCTTCCAGAAGCGGCTTCAGCGCGGCAAGCGCCTCGCGCTCGGGAATCTGGCCGTCGACCGGCCCGCCGCCCAGCAGATCGCCGGAACCGGCCTTGTGGGCGAGCGGCACATAGGCCGCCCGGCCGGGCGAAAGCGCAAGCGAAAAGCCGACCAGTTCGGCCTGCATCGGATCGAGCGACGTGGTCTCGGTGTCGAAGGCGACCAGCCCCTGCTGCGCTGCCTCCGCGATCCATACCTTCAGCGTTTCGATGTCGCGGATGCAGGCATAGCCAGCGGTGTCGATCTCTTCGCCCACCGCCTCGGCGGCGCGGGCGGCGGCGAGCGCCGCGGGCGTCGCCTCGCCTGCCTTCGCTTCCTGCGGTCCCTTCCCCCTGGTAGCAGCGGCAGGCTTGCCTTTCTTCTCTTCCCCGGCGCCGACATCAGGCCCGTGCGCCTCCTCGCCCCATTCGACCTCAACGGGCGCAGGCTCGATCTCGCCCGCGTCGGTATCCGTGTCCTGGGCGACGCGCCGCGTCAGCGAGGTGAACTCCATCGCCTTGAGGAAGGCGACGAGCTTTGGCCCGTCCGGCTCGTTGAGCGCCAGCGCCTCGAGGCCGAGCTCGACGGGAACATCATCCTTCAGCGTCACCAATATGCGCGACAGCCGCGCCTTTTCGGCATTCCCGATGATGTTCTCGCGCCGCTTGTTCTGCTTGATCTCCGAGGCGCGCTCCAGCAGCGTGTCGAGATCGCCATATTCCTCCAGCAATTGCGCCGCCGTTTTCGGACCGATGCCGGGGATGCCGGGAATATTGTCGATCGAGTCGCCGGTCAGCGCCTGCAGGTCGATCATCTTTTCCGGCGGCACGCCCCATTTTTCGATGACCTCCGGCACGCCGACCTCGCGGTCCTTCATCGTGTCGTAGAGCGATACCTTGGGCCCGACGAGTTGCATCAGGTCCTTGTCCGACGAGATGATGGTGACGTCGGCGCCCGCCTCCCTGGCCAACCGGGCATAGGTGGCGATCAGGTCATCGGCCTCGTAGCCCTCCATCTCGATCGACGGCAGGTCGAACGCCTCCGTCGCCTGGCGGATCAGGCCGAATTGCGGCACGAGATCTTCCGGCGGCGCGGCACGGTTGGCCTTGTATTCGGGATAGAACTCGTTGCGGAAGGTTTTCGACGAATAGTCGAAAATCACCGCGAAATGGGTCGGCGTCACCCCGACGGAGGTGTCGCGGGCCTCCTTCATCAGCTTCCAGATCATGTTGCAGAAACCCATGACGGCGCCGACCGGCAGGCTGTCGGACTTGCGCGTCAGGGGAGGAAGCGCGTGGTAGGCGCGGAAGATGTAGCCCGAGCCGTCGACGAGGAAGAGATGATCGCCTTTTTTCATGGGACAAAGGCTTAGCGCGGCAAGACCGAAACGTCTATCGCCGAACTGGCCTTCTCATCGCCACGCGCGGGGCTCACGCTTTCGTTACAAACATTTAATCTTTGTGCCCTTGTTTCGCCGTTTTCTGAATCCCAAATTCAGGGCATCGGCACAACAACAGCCGCATCCGGACGTTTAAAGGCTCGTCCCCCGCCTTGTCCGGATCAGATGGTGGCGGTCCTTCCCCCCCCTCTCCGGGCCGCCGCCGATTTGAAGAAGAGCCGCCGTGGTATCCCCCTCCGCCACGGCGGCATTTTTCTGCCTGATTGCGCTATCGCAACCGGTCCGCTCAGGACCACGCAAGCCTTATTCTTGTCGCTGCGGCCCATTACAGCGTTGTGCGTGCTTTGGAACGCATAAAGGACGCCGTAAGTGATTGAATCTGCGCATCGTGCTTACGGAAAACCGATTCCGGTTTTCGGGCCGATGCGTTAGGGTCGGTCGTCCTGATTCCAGCGAAAGGCTGCCCATGAGCATGCTTCAGTCCATCCTTGCCGATCTTGATTCCCGGATCGACGCCAGCGTCGCGCATCTGTTCGACCTGTTGCGCATTCCCTCCATTTCGACCGATCCAGCCTACGCTGCGGATTGCCGTCGCGCGGCGGAATGGCTGGTGGAGGACCTGAAGTCGATCGGGTTTACGGCTTCGGTGCGCGACACGCCTGGCCATCCGATGGTGGTCGCCCATCATGACGGGCCGGCGGCCGACGCGCCGCACGTGCTGTTCTACGGCCATTACGACGTCCAGCCGGTCGATCCGCTGGAACTGTGGGACAGCGCGCCTTTCGAGCCGGAACTCATTGAACGTGACGGCGCGAAGGTGATCGCGGCACGCGGCGCGTCGGACGACAAGGGCCAGTTGATGACCTTCGTGGAAGCCTGTCGTTCATGGAAGGCGGTCAACGGCGCGCTGCCGTGCCGCGTTTCCGTCCTGTTCGAGGGCGAGGAGGAATCCGGTTCCCCGTCGCTGATCCCGTTCCTGAAGGACAATGCCGAGGAATTGAAGGCCGATTTCGCACTGGTCTGCGACACCAACATGTGGAACGCGGAGACGCCGGCGATCTCGGCGGGGCTGCGCGGACTGGTCGGCGAGGAGATCACCATCACCGCCGCCAGCCGCGACCTGCATTCGGGCTACTATGGCGGGGCTGCGGCCAATCCGATCCACATCCTGTCGCGCATCCTGGCCGACCTCCACGATGCGGGCGGGCGCGTCACCGTTCCCGGTTTCTATGACGGCGTTCACGAGACGCCGCCCGATATCCTGGCGAGCTGGAAGAAGCTTGGCCGCACCGCCGAGGGCTTTCTCGGCGACGTCGGCCTGTCGGAGCCAGCCGGCGAGCGCGGACGCTCGATCCTGGAGCTGGTCTGGGCGCGCCCGACGGCCGAGGTGAACGGCATTACCGGCGGCTATACCGGCGAGGGCTTCAAGACCGTGATCGCCTCGAAGGCCTCGGCCAAGGTCTCGTTCCGCCTCGTCCACGACCAGGAGCCCGACAAGATCCGCACCGCCTTCCGCGATTTCGTGTGCGCCCGCGTGCCGGCCGACTGTTCGGTGGCTTTCCAGGAGCATGGCGGCTCGCCGGCAATCCAGCTGCCCTACGATTCGCCGCTTCTGAACACCGCCAGGGCGGCGCTGTCGGACGAGTGGGATAACGAGGCCGTGATGATCGCCATGGGCGGCTCGATCCCCGTGGTCGGCGATTTCCAGAAACTTCTCGGCATGGAGTCGCTGCTGGTCGGCTTCGGGCTCGGCAACGACCGCATCCATTCGCCCAACGAAAAGTACAACCTCTCCTCCTTCCACAAGGGTAGCCGGTCCTGGGCACGTATCCTGGCGGCCCTGGCGGCGGACAAGCAGACAGGGGCCGACCGATGACCATCCGCTTTCACAGGGGCGACCTGCCCGACCTCGCCAACTACCGCGTCGACACGATTGCGATTGACACCGAGACGCTGGGCCTCAATCCGCATCGCGACCGCCTTTGCGTGGTGCAGTTGTCGCCGGGCGATGGCACGGCCGACGTGGTGCAGATCGCCAAGGGCCAGACTTCGGCGCCGAATATCGCGGCGCTGCTCGGCGATACGGCGATCACCAAGCTGTTCCATTTCGGCCGGTTCGACATCGCCATGCTGTTCAACGCTTTCGGCGTGCTCGCCCAGCCTGTCTGGTGCACCAAGATCGCCTCGCGGCTGACCCGTACCTATACCGACCGCCACGGATTGAAGGATCTGTGCGCCGAACTGATCGAGGTACAACTGTCGAAGCAGCAGCAATCGTCCGACTGGGCGGCCGACACGCTGACGGAGGCCCAGCTCGAATATGCCGCCTCCGACGTGCTCTACCTGCACCGCTTGCGCGATGCGCTGGCCGGCCGGCTGGAGCGCGAGGGCCGCAGCCGGATAGCCGCGGAATGTTTCCGCTTCCTGCCGCATCGCGCCCTGCTCGACCTGATGGGCTGGGACGAAGAGGACATCTTCGCGCACAGCTAGATGTGAGCTTTCATTAGGTTGTCCATTCGGACCGGACCGAGGAGACTGGAGTTACCAAGCTTCAATCTTCAAGGAGAGGCCCGAATGAACATCCACAAGAATGCCCGTCTGACGCAGCTGCGTCGAGAGGAGATGGCGCTG
>JAIOIW010000014.1 GCA_019912385.1 Notoacmeibacter sp.
CGACACGATCGCGCCTTCGAACTCGAACTCCGAATAGAGGGCGGTTTCGCCCGAGCGCAGGCAGGAATTGTTGCTGACGATCAGGTTCGAACCGCTGTTCGAGCGGATCGCGGAAAAGGCGCAATCGCTGATCGTGTTGCCAGTGATCGTCACGCCATTGGCACGGAAGACATTGATGCCGTTGCCGTATTGCCCGGTGCCGCCGCGCCGGGCGCCAATCCGCGCCAGCCGATTGCCGGAGACGATGGTGCCGTCGTCGGCCTGTTGCCAGCGGTGGACGAGAATGCCGCCATTGCCGCAGTCCTGCACGGTGTTGGCACTGATTGCGAGCCCTGCGGATTCCACCGCGTAGATCGCGTAGTCCTGTGCGCCGGATATGGTTGTCCGCTCGATCCGCCCGCCGCATTTCTCCAGCGTGATCGCCGACTTGCCGGAGCCCACGATCTCGCAATCGTCGATGACCAGCCGGGAGACACGCCGCGCGTCGATCAGGGCTTGCGTGGCGTCCGACAGCCAGCGGTTCTGGCCGTCGATCACGATGCCGCGCAGGTCGAGGATTTCCGTTTCCTCGGCGCCGAACAGGTGGCCATTGCCGGTATAGACGATGCGCGTGGCGCCCGGCACGCCGGTCAGGCGCACGGTCTTCGGCAGGTTGATGTTGGAGATCGTGTAGTGGCCGGGCGGCATGAATACTGCCGTATTGCGTTGGTGGGCATCCTCCAGCATGCGCGCGAAGATCCTGCTCTGGTCGTCGAGCGCGCCGGGGCGGATGCCGAACTCGGCGGCGTCGATCGAGCCGCGCATCGAGGCGTTTTCGAACAGCGGCTTGGCGGCGGCCGGCACGGCAAGTGCAGCAGCGGCAGGCAGGAATCCCGCAAGAAAACGGCGTCTGTCCAGCATTGGCACACATCCTTGTTGTTCAGGGGATGCGATGCAGTTTGCGTGCCGGGCCGCGCTATTCCAATTTGATGGAATGATCGCGCAGGAAGCGCGCCGCGCCATCCTCGTCGATCTCGCCGGCGGCGACCGCGAGAACGAAGGCTATGACATCGAACTGATCGGCTTCCAGGCTGAGGCCATTGAAATATAGAAACGTATCAGCCGCGACGAACGCTATCCGCTTGTTTCCGTCCACGAAGGGGTGGTTCTTGGCAATCCCAAACAGGTAGGCGGCGGCGAGAACGAAAAGGTCGTTCTCGCCGTAGTGGTGCTTTTGCTCCGGCCGGGCCAGGGCGGATTCCAACATGCCCTCATCGCGCAATCCAGATGCGCCGCCATGGAGTTTCAACTGTTCGGCGTGCAATTCCTCGATGAAGATCCGATCGTGGAACTCGATCACTTGGCCAACTCGCGGAGCGCGACTTCATATTTCTTCATGCGCTCGCGAGCGATCTTCAATTTGCGCTCATATTCCTCAGGGCTGCCGGTGACCTTTTTGATACAAAGATCTTCGCCATCTTCCACGATGGCCACATTGTCGCCGGCATGAAGCCCGCGCTTCTGAAGCAGCTCCTTGGGAATGATGATGCCCTCGGAATTGCCGATCTTGCGGATGGTGACGTTCATGGCAGTTCTCCAATGTTATAACGCGCGATATAACATTGATCCGGGCATGTTGCAACATTGGTTGCAACACCCGGATTCCTATCCCGCCATCAGCAAGTCCACCAGTTCGCCGGCCGCCTGCGGAATGCGCGTTCCGGGGTCGAAGATCGCCGCTGCGCCCGCCTTGCGCACTGCGTCATGATCCTGCGGCGGGATGACGCCGCCCGCCACGATGAGGATATCCACGCGGCCGAGCCGGTCGAGCGCCTCGCGCAGTTCCGGGATCAGCGTCAGGTGGCCGGCCGCAAGCGATGAGGCGCCGACGATATGGACGTCGTGCTCGGCGGCGAGCGCCGCCACTTCGTCGGGCGTCTGGAACATTGCGCCGACAAGGACATCGAAGCCGAGATCGCCGAAGGCCGTGGCCACGACCTTCTGGCCGCGGTCGTGGCCGTCCTGGCCCATCTTGGCGACCAGGATGCGTGGGCGGTGGCCGGTCTTTTCTTCATAGGCCTCGACCTTTTCCAGCGTTTCCTCCACGGCCGGATTGCCTTCCGAGGCGCGGCGATAAACCCCGGCGATGGTATGGATCTCGGCGACATGGCGGCCAAAGGCTTTTTCAAGCGCCAGGGAAATCTCGCCCACAGTCGCGTTGGCGCGCGCGGCCCTGATCGCGAAGTCGAGCAGGTTGCCCTTGCCGCTGCGCGCCACGTTTTCCAGCGCATCGAGGGCCGTTTCAACCGCGGCGACGTCTCGCGTGCCCTTCAGTTGCTGCAGTTTCGACAGTTGGCGTGCCCGCACCTCAAAGTTGTTGACCTTCAGAACATCGACCTCGGTATGATCCGGCGGCGCGTAGGCGTTGACGCCGATGACCGGCTGCTCGCCGGAATCGATGCGCGCCTGGGTTCTGGCAGCGGCCTCCTCGATGTGCATCTTCGGGACGCCTTTTTCGATCGCCGCCGCCATGCCGCCCAGTTGCTCCACCTCTTCGATATGGCTGAGCGCGCGGGTGGCGAGATCGTGCGTCAGGCGCTCCACGAAGAACGAACCGCCCCAGGGATCGATGATCCGCGTTGTGCCCGATTCTTCCGCGAGAACGAGTTGCGTGTTGCGCGCAATCCGCGCCGAGTGGTCGGTCGGCAGGGCAAGTGCCTCGTCGAAGGCGTTGGTGTGGAGCGACTGCGTGTGGCCCTGTGTCGCCGCCATCGCCTCGATCATGGTGCGCACGATATTGTTGTGCGGGTCCTGCGCCGTCAGCGACCAGCCCGAGGTCTGGCAAT
This sequence comes from Notoacmeibacter sp., assembly GCA_019912385.1. GTDB lineage: Bacteria > Pseudomonadota > Alphaproteobacteria > Rhizobiales > Rhizobiaceae > JAIOIW01. The sequence continues at coordinate 2,826 of JAIOIW010000014.1, forward strand.
GGGTGCGCAGCGCCAGCGAGCGCGGGTCCTTCGGGGCGAAGTTCTTCTGTATCAGCGCCGCCCAGACAAGGCGCGCGGCGCGCAGCTTGGCGACTTCCATGAAGAAGTCCATGCCGATGGCCCAGAAGAAGGAAAGGCGCGGGGCGAACGTGTCGATGTCGAGACCGGCGGCGATCCCGGCGCGGACATATTCGATCCCGTCGGCGATCGTGTAGGCGAGTTCGAGGTCCGCCGTCGCGCCGGCCTCCTGCATGTGATAGCCGGAAATCGAGATCGAGTTGAACTTCGGCATATGCTTCGACGTGTAGGCGAAGATGTCGGAGACGATGCGCATCGATGGCTTCGGCGGGTAGATATAGGTGTTGCGGACCATGAACTCCTTGAGGATGTCGTTCTGGATGGTCCCGGCGAGATCCTTTTGCGCGACGCCCTGTTCTTCCGCCGCAACGATGTAGAGCGCCATGATCGGCAACACCGCACCGTTCATCGTCATCGACACGGTCATCTGGTCGAGCGGGATGCCATCGAAGAGCTGCCGCATGTCGAGAATGGAATCGATCGCCACGCCCGCCATGCCGACATCGCCCGCCACGCGCGGATGGTCGCTGTCATAGCCGCGATGGGTGGCCAGATCGAAGGCGATAGAAAGGCCTTTTTGCCCGGCAGCGAGATTGCGCCGGTAGAAAGCATTCGATTCCTCCGCCGTCGAGAACCCGGCATACTGCCTGATCGTCCACGGCCGCTGGACATACATGGTCGGGTAGGGACCACGGACAAAGGGCGCAAGGCCAGGCCAGCTGTCGAGGAAGGGCAGATCTCCGATATCGCCCGGGCCATAGGCCCGCTTGATTCCGATTCCCTCCGGGGTGTTCCAGACATCCGCGCCGAGGTCAGGCTCCGCCGCGCGCGGTTCCGACCAGCCCAGCCCGGAAAAATCGGGAATCATCCGGAACCTCCGATGGTTTCGTCGGCGCGCAGCGCTTGCAGCATCTCGCAATGCTGGACGCCATCGGTCGGAATGGGCTTCCGGTCCGCCTCCAGGACTTCGACGGGACGCTCGGCGCCAGCCTGGTAGCGCGTCGTCCCGACGATCGTACGCTCGTTTTCCTCGAAAGCAGCGATCCTGTCTTGCCGCGTTTCCACGACGCGCGCCTGGAATTTTCCGTCGCGCAGGCTCTCAAGAATTCCGCCTTCGGCCTCGATGCGGCAAAATTCGTTCCAGGCCGCCTCGCAAAGCTCTCCGGTCAAAGCCTCGATGCCCCCGGAACCCGAAGCCGGGTCGGCCACGAAGCCGATCTTGCTCTCGCGAGCCAGGATCAACTGGGTGTTGCGCGCGAGCCGCCGCGCATTGCGTTCGGGAAGGCCGTGGGTGGCGGTATGCGGGATGACCGAAATCGCATCGGCACCGCCCGCCGCCGCGCCGAACACGGCGATCGTCGAGCGCAGGATGTTGGTTTCGGGATCGAGCCGCGTCATCATCCGCATCGAGGTTTCCGCATGGATCTGGGCCGGTGAGGGTTCGATGCCGCAGCTTTCCTGGACGCGCGCCCACAGCAGGCGCAGTGCGCGGAGCTTGGCCATGGTCATGAACTGGTCGTGATCGGCGGCGACCGAAAATCCGATATGCGGGGCGGCGTAAACGAGCGGCTGGCGCGCCGTCTCGAACATCCGCAGGTGCGAAACCGCCGCCGAGATCATGGCGCCGAGCTCCTGCGCCTCGCTCGCCCCGGCATTGTGGTAGACCCGGCCGTCGGCTTCAAGCAGGACGCCGGGAACCTGCATGGCGAAGAAGTGGACCATCGATTGCGGCATCGAGGCTTTCAACGCCTCGATCGACATGCGCAGCCGGCCCGTGCCGGCGAAGATCGCCGCCGGATCAATCCCGAAGGACAGGCTCAGTTTCGACGGATCGACGCGTTTGCGCGCCAGGATCG
>JAIOIW010000139.1 GCA_019912385.1 Notoacmeibacter sp.
GCGTGGATACAGCTCGTCCTTTGGCCGGGTGATCTGAGTGTGATCTTCGGCGTCCCGTCCTCCCTGAAGCAATAGGGCGGCCGGGTCAGGGTCCGCAGGCAAAGCGGGCATTCACGGGGAAACCCGGAAGGAGGCCTTGCCGAACAAGAATCATATTTCACCGGGACGGGCGGTTTTCGGATCGCACATACAAGTTTCAGACGCGCGAGACGATGACCGCCCGTCTTTCCCCTCGATCAGGGGAGCGAACATTGAAAACAGCCAGACGCGAAGGCGGGCGTGGCGGCGATGGCGTGCGCCCTCCCTTCTCCCATTTTAGGAGGAATCGAAGATGGCGGAACGACAAGGTGGCCGAGCGTAGCGAGGTCGGATGAGGGTTGATATGCGCGGCCCTTCGACACCCTCATCCGTCTCGGTGCTGACGCACCGATCCACCTTGTCGTTCCGCCATCTTCGATTCCTCCCGCGAGCGGGAGAAGGGAGGCGCGCCTCACCTGCCCGCCCGCTTGGCCTCCACGGCGTCCCAGAACAGGGCGGCGATGTCGGCGCCGCCGAACTTCTTCACCTCGCGCACGCCGGTGGGCGAGGTGACGTTGATCTCGGTCAGCAGGCCGCCGATGACGTCGATGCCGACCAGCAGGAAGCCGCGCTGGCGTAGCGCCGGGCCGATGCGGGCGCAGATCTCGCGCTCGCGTTCGGTCAGTTCCGACGGTTCGGCGCGGCCGCCGACATGCATGTTGGAGCGCGAATCGTGCTCCGCCGGCACGCGGTTGATGGCGCCCACCGGTTCGCCGTCGATCAGGATGATGCGCTTGTCGCCGGCGCGCACGTCCTTCAAATAGCGCTGCACGATGAAGGGCTCGCGGAACATCTGGTTGAACATTTCCAGCAGGGCGCCGAAATTGCGGTCGGCCTCGCGCATGTGGAAGATGCCGGCGCCGCCATTGCCGTAGAGCGGCTTGACGATGATGTCGCCGTGGCGGGCGCGGAAATCCATGATCTCGTCGGCGTCGCGGGTGATCAGCGTCTCGGGCATCAGGTCGGGGAACTCGGTGACGAAGATCTTCTCCGGCGAATTGCGCACCCAGGCCGGGTCGTTGACCACCAGGGTTTGCGGGTGGATGCGCTCCAGCATGTGGGTGGTGGTGATGTAGTTCATGTCGAAGGGCGGGTCCTGGCGCAGCAGCACCACGTCCATCTCGCCAAGGTCGCGGCGCTCGGCCGGCCCGAGCGTGAAGTGGTCGCCGGCGGCGTCGCGGACGGCGAGCTTCTCGGCGCGCGCGAACACCCGGTCGCCGAGCTGGGCCAGCCGGCCGGGCGTGTAGTGCCACAGTTCGTGGCCGCGGCGCTGCGCCTCCAGGCAGAGCGCAAACGTGGTGTCGCCGGCAATCGATATGGAGGCGACGTGGTCCATCTGGACGGCGACGGAAAGCGGCATCGGCGGGTCTCCCGAATGGCCGGCGCGGCCGATAAAATGGGATGCAAACACTGGAAACGAACCACTAGCCCATCGGCCCGGCAATGCCAATCACCGGTTTGCCGGGACGTGCAATCCCTGGTCACGGATTATCAACGATTTTCCTAATATAAGTGTATCGTCTATTAGTAATCGCGTAATTCGGGAACCCGATGCAGCTCGCGCATATCAAGGATGTCTATTCGGCCGAGACCGCCGAACTGGCCTACACCGACCCCCTGACGGGGCTGGGAAACCGGCGCCGCTTCTTCGAGAAGGTCGAGCGCATCATCGCCGACCGGTACCACGACCCGGTGCCCTTCGCCGTGCTGATCCTCGACCTCGACGGTTTCAAGCCGATCAACGACCTGTTCGGCCGCAAGGCGGGCGACGAGATCCTGTCGCAGGTCGCCTTGCGCCTGCGCAGCGCGATTCCCGAGGGCGCCGTCGCCACGCGGATCGGCGGCGACGAATTCGCCGTGCTTTTCCCGATGCTGTTTACCGAGAAGGCGGCGCAGGAACAGGGCCACATGCTGATCGAGGTCCTGTCGGCGCCCTACGATGTCGGCGACCGCACCGCCCGACTGTCGGCCTCGATCGGCGGCGCGCTCTACTTCTCCAGCGCCGACAAGGCCGATTCGCTGTTCATCAAGGCGGAGACCGCGCTGTACCACGCCAAGCGCGCCGGGCGCGGCAAGGTCACGGTCTACTCGCGGGACATGGAGGAGGCGGCCAAGCGCGTCACGCGGATCGAGCAGGCGTTGCGCCGGGCGATCGCGGCCGGCGAGGTGGAGCCGCATTTCCAGCCGATCGTCAACCTGAAAACGAGGCAGACCATCGGTTTCGAGTGCCTGGCGCGCTGGACCGACCGCGACCTGGGCCCGATTCCGCCGAGCGTCTTCATCCCGATCGCCGAGGAGCGCGGCATCATCTCGCCGCTATCGCAACTGCTGCTGCTGAAGTCGACCGCCGCAGCGCGCGACTGGCCGAAAGACCTGTTCCTGTCATTCAACCTGTCACCGTCGCAACTCGTCGATCCCAATACGGGATTGCAGGTGCTGTCGATCCTCAAGAAGACCGGGTTCGATCCACGCCGGCTGGAAGTGGAGATCACCGAAACCGGGGTGATGACCGACCCGACCTCGGCCGAGAAAATCGTCAAGGACCTGCGCGGCGCGGGCATTCGCGTCTCGCTTGACGATTTCGGAACCGGGCAGTCCTCGCTCGGCCGCCTGAGGGAATTCAGCTTCGACAAGCTGAAAATCGACCGCGCCTTCGTCTCCGAGATCCTCAAGGACCGCCCATCGGAGCATATCGTCAAGGCGATCCTGGCGATGTGCGACGGGCTGGGCCTGGAAGTGATCGCCGAGGGAATCGAAGAGGAAGCGCAGGCCGACCGGCTCGTCGACTTCGGTTGCGGCGGCGGACAGGGCTTTTTCTTCGGCAAGCCGCGCGATGCGCAACAGACGCTCGGCTACCTGCGGGATTCCCTTCGCGCCGGCCACGTAATCAACGATTCCTGGACGACACAGCCGGTAACCGGCCTGCGCGCGGCGACCTAGTCGCCGCGGCGGTAGATCCACAGATTGGCCGGCGGGGCGTTGCGCAAGACGAAATCGTGATGCTTGACGGAGAAATTGCCATCACCGGTACGCACCGGCGAGATCGGCCCATAGGTGATCTGGACGACCGGACGGCCCGCGGGCATGCGCTTCAACAAGTCCTCGATCAGCGCCACTCGCCTGGCCATCGGGAAGTTCAACAGCGGTACCGCGGAGATAACGGCGTCGAATTTCAGGCCCCGGTCATCGCCCAGAACCGTATCGAGATCGAACGCATCGCCGTGCAGCACGTGGACCTGCGGGAATTCCGCGCGCAGGTGATCGACGAAATCGTCCGAATATTCAATGCTGTAAAGCGACTCCGGTTTGACGCCGCGTTGTAGGATCGCCCGGGTTATGACACCCGTGCCAGGGCCAAGTTCCAGGACGGGCAGTCCGGAACCGGGGTTGATGACCGATGCCATGGAACGCGCGGTGATCGAACTTGTCGGAAGAATGGCGCCAACCGCCTTGGTATTGTCCATCCAGCCCTTGAAGAAGCGCAGCTCTTCGTTGAAACGCTGGTGAAAGAATTTCCGAATACCCGGAAACAGTGCCATCTACTTCTCCTCCGCCCCCGCCGCTGGGCTGGCCGGACGGTTCCGGCATGGTGTTGATTAAGCTCTCCGGCCGCCCCGATGCAACGGAAATCTTGCGCGTCGCGTCTGAAAACGGGGCAAGCCTGTCACTCGCCCAGCGATTCGAAGAAATCCTTCATCCGCGCGAAGAAACCGGCGGACTGGGGACTGTTCTCCTTGGACGAGATCGACTCGAATTCCTCCAGCAACTCGCGCTGGCGCCTGGACAGGCTCTGCGGCGTTTCGACCACGACCTGGATGTAGAGATCGCCGATGGCGGGCTGGCGCAGCACCGGCATGCCCTTTCCCTTGAGGCGGAACTGCTTGCCGTTCTGGGTGCCTTCGGGAACCTTGACGCGGGCCTGGCTGCCGTCGAGCGTGGAGACGTCGAACTGGCCGCCGAGAGCGGCGGTGGTCATCGAGATCGGGACCTTGCAGAACAGGTCGGCGCCGTCACGCTGAAAAAACTCGTGCGGACGCACCGACAGGAAGATGTAGAGGTCGCCGGCAGGTCCGCCGCGCATGCCGGCCTCGCCTTCGCCCGCCAGGCGGATGCGCGTGCCGTCCTCGATGCCGGCCGGGATATTGACCGACAGCGAGCGCTCCTCGTCCACCCGACCCTGGCCGGAGCATTTCGCGCACGGATCGGAAATGATCTGGCCGCGGCCGTGACACTGCGGGCAGGTGCGCTCGATTGAGAAGAAGCCCTGGGCCGCGCGCACCCGGCCGTTGCCGCCGCATGTGGGACAGGTCGAGGGTTGGGTGCCCGGCTTGGCGCCGGAGCCGGAACACTCATCGCAGCTTACCGATGTCGGCACGCGGACCTGCGCGGTCTTGCCGGCAAACGCCTCTTCGAGGCTGATTTCCATGTTGTAGCGCAGATCGGCGCCGCGTTCGCGCCCGCCGGAGCGCCTGGACCGGGCCCCGCCCATCATCTCGCCGAAGATGTCCTCGAAGATGTCGGCGAAGCCGCCGCCGCCGAAACCGCCCTGGCCGAAGCCGCCACCACCCATGCCGCCGTTTTCAAAGGCGGCGTGGCCGAACCGGTCATAGGCCGCGCGTTTCTGCGGGTCCTTGAGCGCCTCGTAGGCCTCTCCGATTTCCTTGAACCTGTGCTCGGCTTCCGCATCGCCGGGATTCTTGTCGGGATGATATTTCATCGCCAATTTGCGGAAGGCGCTCTTGAGCGCCTTTTCGTCGGCATCGCGGGAGACGCCCAGTGTCTCGTAGTAATCAGCCTTGGCCATGACGTCGCGGTTCCCTCATAAGCAAACTCCCCCGGTTTATTCCCGGGGGAGCCCGCATTCCTGATCGTCAGGCTGACTTCTTGTTTTCGTCGTCGTCGTCGACTTCCTCGAACTCGGCGTCGACAACGTCCTCGCCGTCCTTGGCGGCATCGGCCGCCGCATCGGCTGCCGCGGCTTCGGCCTGGGAAGCCTCGTACATCGCCTGGCCAAGCTTCATCGACACTTCGGCGAGCGCGTTGGTCTTTGCCTTGATGTCCTCGACATCGTCGCCCTCCATCACGGTTTTCAGTTCGGCGATCGCATCCTCGATGGCCTTGTGGTCATCGGCGGAAACCTTGTCGCCATAGTCCTTGAGCGACTTCTCCGAGGAATGCACCAGGGCTTCGGCCTGGTTCCTGGCCTCGACGGTCTCGCGACGCTTCTTGTCTTCCTCGGCGTGGCTCTCGGCGTCCTTGACCATCTGCTCGATGTCCGCGTCGGAAAGGCCACCAGAAGCCTGGATGCGGATCTGGTGCTCCTTGCCGGTGCCCTTGTCCTTGGCCGAGACATTGACGATGCCGTTGGCGTCGATGTCGAAGGTGACCTCGATCTGCGGCACGCCGCGCGGCGCCGGCGGGATGCCGACCAGGTCGAACTGGCCAAGCAGCTTGTTGTCGGCGGCCATTTCGCGCTCGCCCTGGAAGACGCGGATGGTCACCGCGTTCTGGTTGTCTTCGGCGGTCGAGAAGGTCTGGCCCTTCTTGGTGGGGATCGTCGTGTTGCGCTCGATCAGGCGGGTGAACACGCCGCCGAGCGTCTCGATGCCGAGCGAAAGCGGCGTGACGTCGAGCAGCAGCACGTCCTTGACGTCGCCCTGCAGCACGCCGGCCTGGATCGCGGCACCCATGGCGACGACCTCATCGGGATTGACGCCCTTGTGCGGCTCCTTGCCGAAGAACTGCTTCACCACTTCCTGGATCTTGGGCATGCGGGTCATGCCGCCGACGAGAATGACCTCGTCAATTTCCCCGGCCTTGATACCGGCATCCTTGAGCGCGGCCTTGAGCGGACCGACCGTGCGCTGGACGAGATCGTCGACCAGGCTCTCGAACTTGGCACGGGTGAGTTTCATGGTCAGATGCTTGGGACCCGACGCATCGGCGGTGATGAAGGGCAGGTTGATTTCGGTTTGCGAGGCCGACGACAGCTCGATCTTGGCCTTCTCGGCGGCTTCCTTGAGCCGCTGCAGGGCGAGCTTGTCGTTCTTCAGGTCGATACCCTGGTCCTTCCTGAACTCCTCGGCAAGGTATTCCACCAGGCGCATGTCGAAATCCTCGCCGCCGAGGAAGGTGTCGCCGTTGGTCGACTTCACCTCGAACACGCCGTCGCCTATCTCCAGGACCGAGATATCGAACGTGCCGCCGCCAAGGTCATAGACGGCAATGGTCTTGCCTTCCTTCTTGTCGAGGCCGTAGGCGAGCGCAGCCGCGGTCGGCTCGTTGATGATGCGCAGCACGTCGAGGCCCGCGATCTTGCCGGCGTCCTTGGTCGCCTGGCGCTGGGCGTCGTTGAAATAGGCCGGAACGGTGATGACGGCCTGTTCGACTTTCTCGCCGAGATAGGCCTCGGCCGTCTCCTTCATCTTCTGCAGGATGAAAGCGGATATCTGCGAGGGAGAATACTTGTCGCCATGGGTCTCGACCCAGGCATCGCCGTTGGAGCCTTCGACGATCTTGTAGGGAACAAGCTTCTTGTCCTTCGCCACGGTCGGATCGCTGTAGCGGCGGCCGATCAGGCGCTTGACCGCGAAAAGCGTACCTTCGGGGTTGGTCACGGCCTGACGCTTGGCGGGCTGGCCGGTCAGGCGCTCACCATCGTCTGAGAAGGCAACCATGGAAGGCGTCGTGCGCGCGCCTTCGGAATTCTCGATCACCTTGGCTTCCTTGCCGTCCATGACAGCGACGCAGGAGTTGGTGGTTCCAAGGTCGATACCGATAACTTTAGCCATTTTGTTGTCTCCACTGAGCAGACTGTCGGGACCCTATCAGGCATTCCCGGCACAGCCCCCGTTTTCCGAGTTTTCCCGCGCGACCGGTTTCATGGCGGCGCCCGCGCGGCGTTGCGGCGTATATAAGAACAGGTGTTTTGTGGCGCAAGGCTCGCCACCGCCGCTTGAAGGCGCAAAATAGTGGAAAGTTCCGCAGCTTGCACGGTTCGCGGCAGGCGGTCTCGCCAAAGCCGGTCCGCTACACCATATTCGCAACATGAACGACACCGCCACGCTCAATCTGATCGAACAACGGCGCCACCGCGCGCTCAACCGCATCCAAACCCTGCTGCTGCTGGCAGGCAGTCTCGGCCTGCTTGCCGTGACCGCCTTTGTCTTTGCCGGCCTTCCCGGCGTGCTGTTCGCGCTGGTTTTCGGCGCCATCGCCATGGCGGGGCTGCAACGGGTCAGCCCACGCCTGGTGCTGGCGATGTACAAGGCGCGGCCCGCCGGGCCGACCGTGTTTCCCTCCGGCAACCGGATCATCGCCGAACTGGCGCGGCGCGCCGGCCTGGAAGCGCCGCCGCTTCTCTATATCGTGCCGTCGCAGATGATGAACGCGTTTGCAGTGGGGCGGCGCGAGGAATCGGCGATCGCGATCACCGATGCGCTGGCGCGCAACATGACCACGCGCGAGCTTGCCGGCGTGCTCGCCCACGAGATGAGCCACATCGCCAACGAAGACCTGAAGGTGATGGCGCTAGCCGATATCGTGACGCGTTATACCGCGATCATGTCGCTGACCGGCTTCTTCTCGCTGTTCGTGAATATCGCCGGGATTGCGGGCGGCTACGGGCCGGGCATTCCCTGGTTCGCCGTGCTGCTGCTGATGGCTGCGCCGACGATCGGCTCGCTGCTGCAACTGGCGTTGTCGCGCACGCGCGAATTCGACGCCGACCTGAACGCGGCGATGCTGACGGGCGACCCGGACGGGCTGGCACTGGCACTGGCCAAGCTGGAGCGGGTGCAGGGCCGGCTGTGGGAATCGATGATGCTGCCTGGCGCGCGGGTGCCCGATCCCTCGGTGCTGCGCTCGCACCCGAGCACCGCGGAGCGTATCGGGCGGCTGATGGCCTTGAAAGGCGGTAGCGGACCGGCAAGCCCCGCGCACCGCTCGCGCGGCGCCGTGCCTTCGGTCGCGATCCGTGCCGGGCTTGCCAGCGGCGAGCCGCTGCCCCCGCTCGTCGAGGAGGAAAGCGGCTACGATTTCGACGAAACGCAGGGCCGCCCGCGGATCAGGATCAGGCGCGGCGGCGTGTGGTGGTGAATCACACCTCCACCCAGCCGTCCTTTTCGGCGGCCTTGTAGACCGCGTCGATCATGCGCTGGTTCTTCACCGAGTCTTCGAGCGTGAACACCGGTTCGTCGCCGCCGCGTGCTGCGCGGGCGAAAGCTTCCGCCTGCAGCCTGTATTGCCGGACACCCGGGAAACGGAAGATCTCGGCGCGGGTGTGCGACGCGTCGTGCAGGGTGACATAGGCGTGGTCGTAGTCGCCGGCATTGAACGGCGCGTGCACCTCGATGAAGCCCTTCTCGCCGTGGAACACCATGAACTGGCGCAGCGCCATCTGGGTGGAGCAGTAGAAAGACAGTTCGAACTCCCCGAAATCGGCCTTCACCGAAGCATAGCGGTCGGTGCCGAAGCCGGGATCGCGCTCCACCGTCGCCTGGACGCGCAGCGGTTCGCGGCCGGTGGACAACCTGGTTGTCACCGTCGGATAGACGCCGATATCGGGCAGGCC
>JAIOIW010000140.1 GCA_019912385.1 Notoacmeibacter sp.
GGCGGTCTTTTTCGCGTCTGCCCTTCGGGCGTTCGGTCGGCGAAACGTCCACTGGACGTTTCGCCGGCAAACCCGAAAAACCGACCTCACCGTCGAAATCCTCGAGCGACGGTCATCGCGCTGCGGTATTCTCCTTGCCGACACGAAAAATCCACGCCATCAAACTGCTTCCATTCAAAGATGAACGGCTCCAGTGCCGCCGAATACCGGGTGCGGCACTTTTTCCTCACATCCCGTCGACGATGATGACCGTGCTCTTGGCGTTGGCGTGGCGCAGCTTGGCCACCGGCGCATATTCTTGCGAATGCGCGAAAGCCTGCGCACTTTCGAAATCCGGAAACTCGACGATGACGACGCGTGTCGGCTCCCAAAGATCGGAATCGATCACCTCGGTGCGGCCGCCGCGCGCCCGATAGGTCCCGCCGTAGGATTCGGCGATTGCCTTGGCCTGCTTCTTGTATTCCTCGTATTCGTCGGCGTTTTCGATCTTCGTATCGGCAATGACAAAAGCAGCCACGGTCTAATCCTTCTGGAGTGTGATAATCAGCGCACCTGATCGAGCAGGCGTTTGCATTCGAGCAGGTCGAACAGGGCTTCCTGGAGCAGCGCACGATTGTCTTTAGACAGCTTGCCGCTGCCGGCTTCAACCGGTCCCTCGTCGTCGCGACCGATGCCGAAGAAACGGCGGTTCGGCCTGGCTTTCGCCTCCCCGACCAGCGTATCGCCGTCCGACGGTCCGGTGGGGGCTGCGCGCGGCTGCCCGGCTTCGACCTGTACCTGCTTCTTCTTGGCGATCGCCTCGACCGCGGCAATGTCGCCGCTGCCCAGCGCCACGACGAACGGGATGCCGTTTTCGCGCAAGAGACGCTGCACGCCCTTGATCGTATAGCCCTGGTCATAGAGCAGGTGACGGATACCCTTGATGAGGTCGACATCCTGGGGACGGTAATAGCGCCGCCCGCCGCCACGTTTCATCGGCTTGATCTGGTTGAAGCGGGTTTCCCAGAACCGCAGCACGTGCTGGGGCAGGTCGAGGTCGTCCGCCACTTCGGAAATGGTGCGGAATGCGTCGGGGCTCTTGTCCATGCTCTGCCTTGAGCTGTTACCTGCAAACACTCGATTCGCAAGATCGCTATTTCACCGTAGAGTTGTGAGCAATGCAAGGATTACACCCTGCACCCCTGCAACTCACGAGCGTCTCCCGCCCGCTTCAGTCCGCGCTCTTTGCCTGCTTGTGGGCATCGATGATGCGCTGCTTGAGCACATTGGACGCCTTGAAGGTCATGACATTGCGAGGCAGGATCGGCACCTCCTCTCCCGTCTTGGGATTGCGCCCGATCCGTTCGTTCTTTGAACGCACCTGGAAGGTAGCAAAGGAGGACAGCTTGACGGATTCACCGCGTACGATGGCGTCGCAAATCTCGTCGATCATCTGCTCTACAAGTTGTGCCGATTCGGTGCGTGAGAGCCCGACTTTGCGGTACACGGCTTCTGCCAGATCGGCACGCGTCAATGTCTTGGATGCCATGGATACTGCCCAACCTGTTGATACCGCAAGAAATGAAGCGCAAAACTATCCGTATTGTCGCACCCGGGTCAAGAACTTCAGGCCAAGGTTCGTACCCGAAATATCGCACCTGCAATGATCGGGCACCTTAAACCGCAGGTCGAAGGCAGCTAGAACCGCAACAATACCGCGCCCCAGGTGAAGCCACCACCCATTGCTTCGAGCAGGACAAGGTCGCCAGGCTTGATGCGGCCGTCGGTCACAGCCTCGGTCAGCGCGAGCGGTACGGAAGCTGCCGACGTGTTGCCGTGGCGATCGACCGTCACGACCACTTTCTCGTCAGGAATGCCCAACTTTCTGGCGGATCCGTCGATGATGCGCTTGTTGGCCTGGTGGGGCACGAACCAGTCGATATCGTCGGCCGTGATCCCCGCCTGGCCAAAAACGTCCTCGATGACATCGGTGATCATGGCGACGGCGTGCTTGAAGACCTCGCGGCCTTCCATGCGCAGGTGGCCTACGGTCCCGGTGGTCGACGGCCCGCCGTCGACATAGAGCTTCTCGCAATGGGTGCCGTCGGAACGCAGACTCTCGGCGATGATTCCGCGGTCTGCGGGCGTTCCTTCGCCCTCGGCCGCTTCGAGCACCACCGCGCCAGCGCCGTCACCGAACAGCACGCAGGTCGTGCGGTCCGTCCAGTCGAGCAGCCGGGAGAAGGTTTCCGCGCCGATGACGAGAACCCGCTTCGCCATCCCGCCACGAATATAGAGATCAGCGGTCGTCAGGGCATAGAGGAAACCGGAGCACACGGCCTGCATGTCGAACGCGAAGCCCCTCACCATGCCGAGCCGTTTCTGGATCTCGACGGCTGTTGCCGGAAAGGTCCGGTTCGGGGTCGACGTCGCGAGGATGACGAGGTCGATATCTGTGGCTTCAAGACCGGCATTCGCCAGGGCTGCGCGCGCGGCCGCCTCGCCCAGGGAAGCAGTCGTCTCGTCGTCGGAGGCGATATGGCGCTGGCGGATCCCGGTGCGCTGCACAATCCACTCGTCGGAGGTTTCGACGATACCCTCGAAGTCCGCATTCTTCATGATTCGGCGTGGCAAGGAGGAACCGACGCCACGCAAGACTGATCTGATCATTCCGATTCCCGTTTGCCGCGCCCCATCAGGCGTCTGTCTTGTTTTTGTCAGGCCCAATACGACGGTGGAAGCGCGCAAGATCGTTGCTGATCTTCTCCAGCAAATTGTTGCGCACCATGTCATATCCGAGTTCAACTGCCGAAGCGAAACCTTCCGCGTCCGTGCCGCCGTGGCTCTTGACGACGATTCCGTTGAGGCCGAGAAAAACGCCGCCATTGACCTTGCGAACGTCCATCTTTTCGCGCAGTCGCCGGAACGCGTCACGCGCGAAAAGGTAGCCGATGCGCGCGCGCAAAGTCCGGCGCATGGCCGAGCGCAGGTATCCGGAAATCTGCTTGGCCGTGCCTTCGGCCGTCTTGAGCGCGATGTTGCCGGCAAATCCTTCGCTCACGACGACATCGGTCGTGCCGGCGCCGATGTCGTCACCCTCGACAAAGCCGTGATAGCTCATGGTGGGAAGCGCGGCCTCGCGCAACATGCGCCCCGCTTCCTTGACCTCTTCCTGTCCCTTGATCTCCTCGACCCCGACATTGAGCAGGCCGACGGTCGGTTTCTCGATCGAAAACAGCGCGCGGGCCATGCCGGCACCGAGGATCGCGAAATCGGTCAATTGCTGCGCATCGGCGCCGATCGTCGCACCGACGTCGAGCACGATGCTTTCGGCGCGCACCGTCGGCCAGATCGCCGCGATGGCTGGACGCTCGATATTTGCCATCGTGCGCAGGCAGAACTTCGACATGGCCATCAGCGCACCGGTATTGCCTGCGGAGACGCATACATCGGCTTCGCCGTTCTTGACCGCCTCGACGGCGCGCCACATGGAGGATTTCCACCGCCCCTGACGCAATGCCTGGCTGGGCTTCGCGTCCATGCGAACCGCGATCTCGCAGTGGAAGAACTCGGCCTTTTCCTTCAGCCGCGGAAGGCGGTCGAGAACCGGTATGACTTCCTCTTGCCGGCCAAACAGAAGGAAATGGATATCGGGCCTGCGCTCAAGCAGTTGCTCGAGGCCCGGCAAAAGCACAGCCGGGCCGTAATCCCCGCCCATCGCGTCAATCGAAATCCTGATCAAACTATCGCAATCCCGTAAGCGCTGGCCCTTGATAAGGGCCGCAAAAGTCCGGCGAAAATAGCGGTTTTGCCGTTTCGTACAATGGCCTTTTAGTGTCGCGGCTCCGAATTTCAGTCATTTCGGCGCAATTGGGCCAACTTGGCGAACGGCGACGGCGCGCGCTCGGCCTCATCTTCGCTCCCGGTCTCCAGCTTCGCGCCCGGCGCGCGCGGATAGGGATCGATCGCCAGTTCGAAATGCTCCTCCGCCAGGGTCCCGACATCGACTGTATCGCCGGAATAGGTATCCGGCGCGTCCACTCCATCCGGATCGAGCAATATCTCGCCGCTCTCGTCGGTGTCGTTGCGGGCGAGCTTGGAGGTTTCCGCGACCAGGATGACATCGATATCGGTCTTGATGGTCGAATGTACAGGGACCAGGGTCACCACGCAAAGCTGGACGATCTTGCTCTCCACCCGCCCGGTGATGCGCACGCCATCGCGGCGCCAGGGCGTGACAAGAAGTTCGGCACGGAAACTCTCGACGTCCTCAAGCCCATGCTCCCGGGCCAGCGCGAGGCGCGCGCCCTCGCTGGCATCGATGACGACCGGCATCCCGTTCTTCGGCAAGCGGGCGACATGGACCGCAAAGGATACCGGGCTGACGGCAGCACCTGTCATGGCCTGTCCTCCCGCTCCTGGGGCGCGGGGAAGCGGATCGATCCCGCAAGGAAACCGGCGGCGTTCTGGTCCGCCAGCATCGCCCCGGCCTCGATCGCGTAGTCCGCCAATGCGCTGGCCGCCGGCCAATCGGCCTCGCCGGGCCGCACATTGCGGGCGATTGCGGCACCCAGAGCCGCACGATCATTCGCATCCATCGCCGCACCGTAGGATTCAAACCGGCCGTAATACATGCGGGCCAGCCGCTTCATGCGCTTCGGCACGGATGCATCGCCGATTCCCAACTCACGCAGCGAGTGATCAACCTCGGTGAAAAACGTATCAGTCACATCCTGGCCGAGTTCGGCGACGGCGGCGCCTTCGCCGCGAATGCGATGCAGGAACAGGAACATGTGCAGCGCGATCATTTCAAATCGACCAAGCGGCGTATCGGGAACCGACCATTGAAGAAATAAATGCGGCTGCCGCGCGGCGGCCACGATTTGCGAGTAGATCGCGTCACTCACTTCCCGGTTGGCTCGCGATCCGAGTCCGAGGAGACGTTTGAACATCGTTCGGCTGGCTCCGTTGCAAGGCTTGCCGATCCGAGTGTGGTTGCATCGGCGCGAAAGCTGGTTTACCGAGTTTCGGCACCGGCGCAAGGCCGGTGCACATGTAACCATGGAGATGCCGTTGCTGCCCGCATTTTTCAAGTCCGGATCCCGGGTCGGGAAAGCCGCGGCCCTGCTGGTGGCCGCAAGCGCCCTGGCGCTTTCGGGGTGCAATGCGGCCAAGACACTGTCGCCGCAGGAAACCATCAGCCACGGATATGTGATCGACCAGGACATGCTCGCGCTGGTCCCCGTCGGATCCTCGCGCGAACAGGTCATACTGGCGCTCGGCACGCCGTCAACGACGGCGACGTTCGAAAACGAGACCTACTACTATATCTCCCAGACCCGCAGGCGCAGCGCGGCGTTCATGAACCCGAAGGTCGTGGACCAGCGAATTCTTGCGGTCTATTTCGGAGAGGACGACCGCGTCGCCACTATCGCCAATTACGGCCTTCAGGACGGCAAGGTGTTCGATTTCATCTCCCGGACGACGCCCACGGGCGGCAAGGAGCTGAGCTTCATTACCCAGATGCTCTCGGGTATCGGAAAGCTGCCGTCGCGGCTGCCGGGGACCTAAGACGAGGCCCTCTTTTTCGGCGTCCATCGCAGAATGTGAAAAACCCCGCGGATCGCTCCGCGGGGTTTCCTGTTTCGTCTGCCGGGCCGGTCAGTGGGCCAGCACTGCCAGCAACAAGAGCGCCATGATGTTGGTGATCTTGATGGCCGGGTTGACTGCCGGGCCGGCGGTGTCCTTGTAGGGGTCGCCGACGGTGTCGCCGGTGACCGACGCCTTGTGAGCCTCCGAACCCTTGACGTGCTTGACGCCGTCCTTGTCGACGAAGCCGTCCTCAAAGGACTTCTTGGCGTTGTCCCAGGCGCCGCCGCCCGAAGTCATCGAGATGGCGACGAACAGGCCGTTGACTATGACGCCGAGAAGCGAGGCGCCGAGCGCGGCGAAGGCGGATGCCTTGGAGCCGGAGATCAACAGCACGCCGAAATACACGACCAGCGGCGCGAGCACCGGAAGCAGCGAGGGAACGATCATTTCCTTGATCGCGGCCTTGGTCAGAAGGTCCACGGCCCTGCCGTAGTTCGGCTTCTGTGTTCCCTCCATGATGCCGGGATTCTCGCGGAACTGCTTGCGCACTTCCTCGACAATGGAACCGGCAGCACGGCCGACCGCGGTCATGGCGATACCGCCGAACAGGTAGGGGATCAGACCGCCGAAGATCAGGCCCGCCACCACGTAGGGATTGGAGAGATCGAAGGAGACCTCACCCATGTCCTTGAAATAGGGGAATATATCGCCATTGGCGGCGAAATAGGCCAGGTCGTTCGAGTAGGCGGCGAACAGGACCAGGGCACCGAGGCCGGCCGAACCGATGGCGTAACCCTTTGTCACGGCCTTGGTGGTGTTGCCAACCGCATCGAGCGCGTCGGTGGTCTGGCGCACTTCCGAAGGCAGGTCCGACATCTCGGCGATGCCGCCGGCGTTGTCGGTGACCGGGCCGAAAGCGTCAAGCGCCACGATCATGCCGGCGATGCCAAGCATGGCGGTGACCGCGATGCCGGTGCCGAACAGGCCGGCGAGCTGGTAGGTGGCGATGATGCCGCCGACAATGACGATCGCGGGAAGCGCAGTCGATTCGAGCGACACGGCCAGGCCCTGGATCACGTTGGTGCCGTGACCGGTGACCGAAGCCTGGGCGATCGAATTGACCGGACGCTTGTTGGTGCCGGTGTAGTACTCGGTGATGACCACGATCAGCGCGGTGACGACAAGGCCGATGACGCCGCAATAGAACAGGTTCCAGCCGGTGACCACTATACCATTGATGGTGCCGACTTCACCCCAGCCGATCGTCAGGGACGTGGCAGCACCAAGGCCGACGATCGACAGAATGCCGGTGACGATGAGGCCCTTGTAGAGCGCGCCCATGATGGAGCCGTTGGCGCCGAGCTTGACGAAGAAGGTGCCGATGATCGAAGTGATGATCGAGGCGCCGCAGATGAGCAGCGGATAGAGCAGAATGGAGTCGAGCACCGCAGAACCGGCGAAGAAAATGGAGGCGAGAACCATGGTGGCGACGACGGTGACCGCGTAGGTCTCGAACAGGTCGGCTGCCATGCCGGCGCAGTCGCCAACATTGTCGCCGACGTTGTCGGCGATGGTTGCCGGGTTGCGCGGGTCGTCTTCGGGAATGCCGGCTTCGACCTTGCCCACCAGATCGCCACCGACGTCGGCGCCCTTGGTGAAGATACCGCCGCCAAGACGCGCAAAGATGGAGATCAGCGATGCGCCAAAGCCGAGCGATACCAGCGCGTCGACGACTTCGCGGCCGCCGTTTTTCATACCCATCGGGCCGATCAGGACCCAGTAGTAGACCGAGACGCCAAGCAGCGCGAGGCCGGCAACCAGCATGCCGGTGATCGCGCCCGACTTGAACGCGATGTCAAGGCCGCCGGCGAGGCTGCTCGATGCGGCCTGTGCGGTGCGCACATTGGCGCGGACGGAAATGTGCATGCCGATGAAACCGGCAGCGCCAGACAGCAACGCGCCGATCAAAAAGCCGATTGCCGCGGTGCCGGAAAGGAGCAGCCAGGCGAGAACGAAGACCACGACGCCGACGATGGCGATCGTGGTGTACTGGCGGGTCAGGTAGGCCTGCGCGCCTTCACGAATGTAACCAGCGATTTCCTGCATGCGGGCGTTGCCCTGGTCGGCGGCGAGCACCGACTGTGTTGCCCAGATCGCGTAGACGACCGACAACAAGCCGCAGGCGATAACGATGTAGAGCATTGTCATTGCCGAAAGTTCCTCTCTCTTGGCCCTTCTCACGTCCCCGGGCCGGCGACAGATCGCGAAACAGCCCTTCCGGACACATTCCGCCTTATCGCGAGCGCTTATGCGAGACTGACCAGACAGCGTCAAGCTGTCGCGACTGTTTTGCCCCGATTTCGGAGATCATCAATTCGACTCATGAGGGCAGAACCCGATTTCAGGCCCGGGTTTCGCCCTGGCGCAGCACCAGAAGCAGGGCAAGGGCGGCAAGGCACAGCGCGACGACCGGGAAAATGATCCAGTTCAGCATGTCCCACCCCCAGGAATTGTAGACCTGCCCGGACATCAGCGACGCGAATGCCACCGAACCGAACAGAAGCAGGTCGTGCAGGCCCTGCACGCCGTTCTTTTCCGCCGGCGTATAGGTTTCGGAGACCATCGCGGTGGCGCCGATGAAGCCGAAGTTCCAGCCGACGCCGAGCAGGATCAACGCCAGCCAGAACTGCCACAGGGCAATGCCCGACAGGGCGACGATACCGCAGCCGATGAGCAGGATCAGGCCGGCCGCGACGACCCGCTCCTTGCCGAAGCGCGCGATCAGCCGGCCGGTGAAGAAACTCGGCGCGAACATCGCCATGACGTGCCAGGATATGCCGAGCGTCGCCTCGTCGGGGGTGAATCCGCAGCCGACCATGGCCAACGGCGCCCCGGTCATCACGAAGCTCATCAGCGCGTAGGAGCCGATAGCGCAGATGAGCGCGATGATGAACTTCGGCTGGCGCACGATTTGGCCGAGCGGCCGGGCAGGTCCGTGATCGGCTTCCCTCTCGACGATCTGGTCCTTCGGCAACCGAAGGAATGACAGGATGACGAGGCCGATCGCCGCCAAGCCGATGACCGCGGCAAACGCGCCAGCGAACTCCACCGGCTCGAACAGGTTGCGCGTGAAGATGACTGTCTGGGGGCCGATTATCGCGGCGAAAACACCGCCTCCGAGTACCCAGGAGATCGCCCGAGGCTTGAACGAGGACGGCGCGTTGTCAGCCGCGGCAAATCGGTACTGCTGGACGAACGACCCGCCAACGCCGATCAGCGCCATCGCGGCGGCGAACATCCAGAAGCTACCCTGGAAGATCGCGGCTGCGGCGATCGCGCCGCCGATACCGGTGATCATCGAACCGGACATGAAGCCGTAGCGCCGACCGATCGCGTGCATCAGCATGGCGGCAGGAACCGCGCCGATGGCGACACCCAAATTGTAGCCGGTCACCGGCGCGGTTGCCAGCGACTTGTCGGCGCCGAGCAGATAGAAACCGGTCAGCGCTCCCATGGAAATCGCGACCGGCGCGACAGCCCCGACAACCGCCTGCGAAGCCGCCAGGATCAATGCCGTTCGCTTGGCCTCCCGCTCCAACGGCACCGTCACGTCGCGCCTCCTTGCGAAGAGGCGCGCAATTTGCGGGCAATGCGGTCGAGCGCGGCGTTGACCAGACCGGGCTCGTCCCCGTCATAGAACGCCTTGGCGATATCGACATATTCCGACACGATCACCGCGACCGGCACGTCGGCCTTTTCCCTTATCTCATACACTCCGGCGCGCATGATCGCGCGCAGGGTCGAGTCGAGGCGCGACAGCGGCCAGCTTTCGGGTAGCGCCTTGCGGATCACCGGGTCGATGGTCTTCTGGTTCTCCACCACTCCGGACAGGATGGAGCGGAACCATTGCGGATCGGCTTCGCGGTACAGCGCGCCGTCAACCTCCTTGCCGAGGCGGAAACTCTCATATTCGGCCACGACCTCCAGCAGGCCCGCGCCCGTCACATCCATCTGGTAAAGCGCCTGCACGGCGGCCAGACGGGCCGCGCCGCGCTTGTTGGCGAGCTTTGCTCCGGGTTTTGGCGCTGCTTCTTCCTCCACCATTTCAGGCTCCGAGCCGGTCCTTGAGCGCGATCATGGTCAGCGCCGCGCGCGCGGCAAAACCGCCCTTGTCGAGTTCGCCGCGGCGCGCGCGCGCCCAGGCCTGCTCCTCGTTCTCCACCGTCAGGATGCCGTTGCCGATGGCTATGCTTTCCTCGACAGCCAATGTCATCAGCGCCCTGCTCGACTCGCTGGCAACGATGTCGAAATGGTAGGTCTCGCCGCGAATCACGACGCCGAGCGCGACGAACCCGTCATATTCCCTGCCTTCGCCTTCCGCCCCGTCGAGGGCGAAGGCGATCGCTGCGGGGACCTCCAGCGCGCCCGGCACTGTAACGACGTCGAAACCGGCGCCTGCATCCTCCAGCGCCGCCCTGGCGCCGTCGAGGAGCGCATCGGAGAGGCCGTCATAGAAGCGTGCTTCCACGATCAGCAGATGCGGGGATTTCGCCATGTATGGTCAACTCCGGGATTGGGTTTGGGACCGCGCGGTATCGAATGCAGCCGAGGCTCAATAAGCCTCTTTGGCGGCTTCCGCAAGCCGTGCGGCATATCGCGCCATGGTGTCAATTTCCAGGTTCACGCGCTCGCCAGCCTGGCGTTCGTTCCAGGTAGTCACGGCAAGGGAATGGTGGATCAGGAGGACGTCGAAACGGTTATCGTCTACCGCGTTGACCGTCAGCGACGTGCCGTCGAGCGCGACCGAGCCCTTGGGCGCGATGAAGCGGGCGAGTTCCTGCGGCGCCTCGAGGGAGAAGCGTACGGCGTCGCCCTCGTCCTTGCGCTCCACAATCAGGGCGGTGCCGTCGACATGGCCCGAAACGATGTGGCCACCCAGTTCGTCGCCGACCTTGAGCGCGCGCTCCAGATTGATGCGCGTTCCCGGGGTCCAGTTGGCGGCCGTCGTCAGGCGCAGCGCTTCTTCCCACGCCTCGACCTCGAACCAGCGCGCATTCGTTCCGCTGTCCGGCAGACGGACAACGGTCAGGCAGATGCCGGAGCAGGCGATGGAGGCGCCGATTTCGATCGTCGCCGGATCATAGGCCGTCGCGATGTGCAGGCGAACGCCCTTGTCGAGCGGTTCGACGCGTTCCACAGTGCCGATATCGGTGACGATGCCTGTAAACATTACCCTGCTCGTATCCATTCGCAGTAGGTGTCGTCGCCATACGCAGCTTCGCGGAGGAGACGGAAACCGGGCGGAATCGTTTCGCGCGTCAGCGGCGAACGCACGCCGCCTCCACCGATCGCGCCCTTGCCGCAAAACAGGCATATCCGGTCGACAAGACCCTGGTCCAGAAACGCCGCCGCGGTTATCGCCCCGCCCTCGATCATCAGGGTCGACATGCCCCGAGCGCCAAGATCCTCCAGAAATTCCGGCAGCGCGACATGACCTTCATGCACATCGCAAGCCAGGAACTCGACGCCCGCGGCGGTAAGCACCGCGCGCCTTTCGTCGTCGGCATCGGGGCCGACAGCGAGCCGCAGCGGCACCTTGCGCGCCGAGCGGACGAGCCTGGAGGTCGCCGGCAGCCGCGCAAGACGGTCGATGACGATGCGTTCGGGGGAGCGGGTTTCGAGGCCCGGCAGCCGGCAGGTCAGTTGCGGGTCGTCGGCAAGCGCGGTGCCGATGCCGACGAGGATCGCATCGCTCTGGGCGCGCATCACATGCACCTGAGCACGCGACACTTCTCCTGTCACCGTGACATGGCCGTGATCCTTGACGCCGATCATGCCGTCCGCCGACACGGCCAGTTTCAATGTCACTTCCGGGCGCTTGGCGACGGAGCGCGTGAGATACCCCGCCAGGTCGTCGGCGGCTTCGCCGGCCAGCACGCCCTCCACCACCTTGATACCCGCCTCGCGCAGCATGGCATAGCCCTTGCCGCTCACCCTTGGATCCGGGTCGCTCGCCGCGCCGACCACGCGCGCGATACCTGCGGCAATCAATGCCTCGGCACAGGGCGGCGTTCGTCCATGGTGAGCGCAGGGTTCGAGCGTGACATAGGCCGTGGCCCCGCGGGCGCGGTCTCCGGCCTCTTCTAGCGCCTGGGGTTCGGCATGCGGCCTTCCGCCGAGAGCGGTTGTGCCCCGCCCAACGATCGCCGGTCCGTTTCCGTGTTGCGCAACGACAAGGGTTGCGACCGAGGGATTGGTGCCCGTGAGCCCCTTGTGCCGGCGCGCCAGGCGAATTGCGGCGGCCATGAAGCGCAGATCGGCGTCACTGACATTCGCGCCGGCGGCCATGGGATCATTCCTCCGTCTCGGTTTCGCGCTCCACGCTTTCGACGTCCAGTTCACCGAGCACCTCGTGGAAATCGCGAGCTTCGCGGAAATTGCGATAGACGGAAGCAAATCGTACGTAAGCGACATCGTCGAGCGCCTTGAGCGCTTCCATGACCAGCTTGCCGATTTCGCCGGCATTGATTTCCGCCTCGCCGGAGCTTTCGAGTTGGCGCACGATGCCCGAAACCGCGCGCTCGATGCGCTCGGGATCGACGTTGCGTTTCCTCAGCGCGATATCGAACGATCGCAGGAGCTTGTCGCGATCGAAGGGAACCTTGCGGCCGGACTTCTTCACCACGACGAGATCGCGAAGCTGGACGCGTTCGAAGGTGGTGAACCGCCCGCCGCAATCGGGGCACACCCGGCGGCGGCGGATCGCCGCGCCATCCTCTGCAGGGCGCGAGTCCTTCACCTGGGTGTCGAGCGACTGGCAGTAGGGGCAGCGCATGAAAAAGCCTCGCGAAAATCCTCCCGCGAGGCTTTATCGGGATTCGGCGCGTTTGAAAACGCTTCGCGGACGCTCAGCCCAAATAGGGATAGAGCGGGAAGCGGTCGGTCATCGCGACGACCTTGGCGCGCACGGCCTGCTCGACAGCCGCGTTGCCCTCGTCGGAATTGGCCGCCTTGAGCCCGTCCAGCACCTCGGCGATCAGCTTGCCGATCTCGCGGAACTCCGCCTCGCCGAAGCCACGGGTCGTGCCGGCCGGCGTGCCGAGGCGCACGCCGGACGTGACGAAGGGCTTTTCGGGATCGAAGGGAATGCCGTTCTTGTTGCAGGTGATGTTGGCGCGGCCGAGCGCGGCCTCCGCCCGTTTGCCTGTCGCGTTCTTGGGGCGCAGGTCGACCAGCATCAGGTGGTTGTCGGTTCCGCCCGAAACGATGTCGAGCCCCGTCTCCTTGAGGCTGGCAGCAAGCGCCTTGGCATTGGTCGCCACGGATGCCGCATAGTCCTTGAAACCGGGCTGCAGCGCTTCGTGGAAGGCGACCGCCTTGGCAGCGATCACATGCATCAGCGGGCCGCCCTGAAGGCCGGGAAAGACGGCCGAGTTCAACTTCCTGGCGATATCCTCGTCATTGGACAGGATCATGCCGCCGCGCGGGCCGCGCAGCGACTTGTGCGTCGTCGTGGTCACCACATGGGCGTGGGGCACCGGCGAGGGATGCACGCCGCCGGCCACAAGGCCGGCGATATGCGCCATGTCGACCATAAGCCAGGCGCCGACCGAATCGGCGATCTCGCGAAACCGCTTCCAGTCCCAGATGCGCGAATAGGCCGTGCCGCCTGCGATGATCAGGCGCGGCTTGTGCTCATGCGCCTTGCGCTCGATCTCGTCCATGTCGAGCAGGTGATCGTCCTCGCGCACGCCGTAGGAAACCACGTTGAACCACTTGCCAGACATATTGACCGGCGAGCCGTGGGTGAGATGCCCGCCCGAATTGAGGTCGAGCCCCATGAAGGTGTCGCCCGGATTGAGCAGCGCCAGGAACACCGCCTGGTTCATCTGGCTGCCCGAATTGGGCTGGACATTGGCGAAATTCGCGCCGAACAGCTTCTTGGCGCGTTCGATCGCCAGCGTCTCGGCGACGTCGACGAACTGGCAGCCGCCATAGTAGCGCTTGCCGGGATAGCCCTCGGCGTACTTGTTGGTCATGATCGACCCCTGGGCCTCCAGCACAGCCCGCGAGACGATGTTTTCCGACGCGATCAATTCGATCTCGTGGCGCTGACGGCCGAGTTCGTCGCGGATCGCGCCGAAAATCTCGGGATCGATCTCCTCGAGCGGAGATGAGAAGAAGGATTTCGGGGATACTTGGTTCAACATGCGCTGGAGCCTCTTTCGCTGCCGGAAGACCGGGGTTGCGCGCATCAGGGCGGCAGGACCCGGAAAGTCGCCGCGCATTAACACGATTTCATCGGCCGTTCCACGTGCCGAACGCGAAAAATCCCGTCGGTTTTGCGCCGTGGTTCGATCAGAGCGAGCTGGAGAGCTTCAGTTCGTCGACCCCATCCCGTCCATAGATGTCGTCGCGGAAGTGGGCGACTCCATCGCCGGTGGACCAGGCGGAAATATAGGTGAAATAGACCGGAACCGGGTTGGCCAGTTCAACGGGAGTGCTTTCGCCGGTCTTGATGGTCTGCTCGAAACGCTGGCGGTTCCATCCGTCGGTGTCGCGCAGAAGCCATGTCACCAGGTCGCGCACGTTCTGGACGCGCACGCAGCCCGACGATTCGAAACGCAGGAGTTTGCCGAACAGGCTCTGCTGCGGCGTGTCGTGCATGTAGACGGCGTGCGGATTGGGGAAATTGATCTTGACCGACGCCATGGCGTTGATCTTGCCGGGATCCTGGCGGAAACGATAGTTCACCGCATCTTCCGTGGACCAGTCGACCGTCTGCGGATCGACCTCGTCGCCCCTGGTGTCGATAAGGCGGATATTGTTTCGCTCCAGATAGGTCGGATCCTTGCGCATCAGCGGAATGATATCCTTGCGCACGATCGACACCGGCGCATTCCAATAGGGATTGATGATCACTTCGTTGATCTTGGAATTGAGAATCGGCGTCTGGCGCGAAACGCGTCCGACGACCGCGGTGTGGCGCTGCACCACGCGGTCGGCTTCGACCGCCTCGATCTGCGCGGCCGGGATGTTGACCATGACATAACGGTCGCCGAGATAACCCGACATCGAGCGCAGGCGGACCAGGTTGGTCTCGAGCTGCCCAAGGCGCACCTGCGCCGAAACGTTCATGGCGGCGAATGTGTAGCGGCCCATGACCCCGTCGCTCGGCAGACCGTGGCGTGCCTGGAATCGCTTTACCGCGGCATCAACATAGGTATCGAAGGCCTGTGAGATGCCCGCGCGCGTCGAAAGGTCGCCCGAAACCATCAGGCGGCGGCGCAAGACCTCGACAGCGGGATCGATGTCGCCGAGCTCGAGCTTTCTGGTCGCCGGAACGACCGGCCATCCGCCCTGCGCGACGATGTTGGAATATTCCGCGATCGCGCGCTCGATGTAGGAAACGGTTTCAGGGCTGAAAATCGGCAAGTTGCTTGCGATCTTGGCGCCGTGCGACGAGCCGGCGTCGAACTGATCGTTCCAGTTGCCGCGCCGCGGCGAACTGATGATGTCGCGGATGATGTCCTGGGCTCGCGCACCCGTGGCCGTCCCGACGGTCAGGGCCGCAGCTCCGGCAAGAAACAATCGACGACTGGTATTCATGGTGCTCTAAATCCCCGTGTCCCCGCGTGCATGAGGCCGGGTTGCCCTCCAGCCGTGGCAGTCAATTGTGGTGCCGACCCTAAACCGGCCAACATTAACAAACCGGAAACCATATCCGTGTCGCGGCGATCATCGGCCGGCTTGTCGTAATCGCACCCCGGTGATTTGACGGCGAATATGGCGGTATCGTGACCACCGGCGCACACAATGAAGTGAACCGGTGGCGCGTGGGGATAGACAAGAC
This sequence comes from Notoacmeibacter sp., assembly GCA_019912385.1. Taxonomy (GTDB): domain Bacteria; phylum Pseudomonadota; class Alphaproteobacteria; order Rhizobiales; family Rhizobiaceae; genus JAIOIW01. Next base: position 15,425 of record JAIOIW010000140.1, read on the forward strand.
GCCCGGGCAGGGCCCGGGCGTCAGGCAATCGGGTTGGAAATCCGGCGCTTACATGCGGTATGCGATGGTATCGTTCCAGAACCGGTCGAGGCGCTGCAATGCCCGGTTCATGTTGTCGAACTCCTGGGCATTGATGCCGCCGACCTGCTCGATCGACCCGACATGGCGGTTGTAAAGACCGGCCACGACATCGGCGACTTCCCGGCCCTTGTCCGTCAGCGAAACCCGTACCGAACGGCGGTCGACGCGCGAGCGCTGGTGATGAATGAAGCCAAGGTCGACGAGTTTCTTGAGATTGTAGGATACGTTCGAACCCAGGTAGTAGCCGCGGCTGCGCAGTTCGCCGGCGGTCAGTTCCGAATCGCCGATATTGAACAGGAGAAGGGCCTGGACCGCGTTTATGTCGCTGCGGCCGTTGCGCTCGAACTCGTCCTTGATCACGTCGAGCAAACGGCGGTGCAGACGTTCGACCAGATGAACCGCTTCCATGTAAAGCTGGCGGATCGGTTCCTTTTCAGCATTGGCCGGATTCGCGGCAGCCGGCACGGTTCTACGTGCATTTATCATTTTTGAGTGCCTCTCTGTTGACGCCCGGTGATCTGTTTTTTGTTCTCACCTTGGGCGCAACATTATCGATTGCACCTAAAATTCGACTTAAACGCTTCGCTTAATGAAACCTTACCCGTCCCTTCAGTGCCCGGATGGGCAACAAGCAGTTAACGCGCGCCGGGACCTTTCACGTCAGGATTGAACCATTCCGGCGTGAAATGGCTAGCGATGGCGTTCGCGGCGCTGAAGCCAGATCACGAGCTTGAAGACGCCATAGAGCATGGCGATCGCAAGATGCGATACGACGATTGCAGAGCGCACACCGAACATGTCGGTCAGGACACCGTACATCGCGATCTCGCCGGCCGCGCAGATGAACCAGACCACTGGCCCCCATGAAGCCAGCGTCCAAAGACCGATCGCCGCGAAAGGATAGAGCACGGCAAGACTGATCGCGGCGACCTGCCAATGCACGGGCATCAGGTCGAAGCGCCAGAGTTGTCCCGGGAAAAATCCGATCAGGCGTATCCAGTAGAGAATCCCGAACAGCAGGCTGTAGCCCGCCACCACCCGGGACAGCCACACCAGGCCGTTTTCGGCAAGGGTGGGCCGAAGCACCCGCAGGACGGCTTCTTCCTTCATGGCAACTCCAGTTCGTCCGCGCCCAGCGGCGCGAAATAGGCGTCGACGGCTTCCTCCGTGACGCCTGGCAGGTCAGCCGGCCGCCAGTGCGGCGTATCGCCCTTGTCGATCAGCGCGGCGCGGATTCCCTCGTAGAAATCCTGACCGCCAAGCATCCGGTTGAGGATACGGAACTCCATGCGCATGCAGTCGTCCATCGACAGGTTCGCGCCCTCCCGGATCTGGCGGAAGGCGACGCGAAGGCTGGTCGGCGATTTCGCGGCCATGGTCGCCAGCGTCGCCATGGCGAATTCGTCGCCCTGCGCAGCCGCATCCCGCAACGATTGCATGAGCGCGTCGAGGGTGGCCGCCGAGAAATGCCGCGCGATCGACGCGCGCCGGTCATCATCCATTTTTGGCGGCACATCGGTGCTGAACGCCGCCACAGCGGCTGCGGCGTCGCCGGTGTCGCAAAGCCGGTCCAGCAGGGAGCCGAAATCGGCCGACGCGGCGGCATGGGTCGCCACGCCAAGGGCCAGGCTGTCGCCCTGGCCGATCCGCGATCCGGTGAGGCCCAGCCACATGCCCGCCTCGCCGGCCAGGCGCGGAAGAAAATGGGCCCCGCCGACATCGGGGAAAAAGCCGATACCGACTTCCGGCATGGCGAATGACGCGTTGTCGCCGAAGACGCGATGCGAGCCGTGCACCGAAACGCCGACGCCGCCGCCCATGACGATGCCGTCCACCAGGGCTATGCAGGGTTTCGGATATCGCCCGATATAGGCGTTCAACCGGTACTCGTCGGCGAAGAAACCGGTCAGGGGCGTCCCGGCCCGCCCGGCGTAGTAGATGTCCATGATGTCGCCGCCGGCGCAGAAGGCGCGCCCTTCGCCGCGGATCACCACGAGTGCGACCTTGTCGTCGTATTCCCAGGCGTGAAGCGCGCGCGACAACGCCAGCACCATCGAGTGGGTCAGGGCATTGAGCGATTTCGGGCGGGCCAGCGTCACGCAGCCGGCCTTGCCGATCCGCTCGAAACGTATCTCGCCGTTGCCTCCGAAATCCGCTTCCATGCTCCGCCCCTCTTCCTGCACCGGCCTTCGGCTTACGGGCGGGCGCGCTTTTTTGTCAATGCCGCTGTTGCAGCGCCCCATGTTTGGTGGTTCAAACGGGCAAATCGCTTTTCGGGAGAAGATCATGAACACTCATGGCCGCATTCCGCCGGCGCGCAGCGTCGACGAGATTACCGGGTCGCGACGGCTGAGACGCATGCGCAAGGCAGACTGGTCGCGCAGGCTGGTTCGCGAGACCCAGCTCACCGTCGACGACCTGATCTGGCCGATCTTCGTGATCGAGGGCGAGAACCGCAAGGAGCCGATCTCGGCGATGCCCGGCGTGTTCCGGCTTTCGCCCGACCTTGCCGCGAAGGAAGCCGAGCGCGCCGCCAGACTGGGCATTCCGGCGATCGCCACCTTCCCCTATGTCGAGATGGGCCTGCGCGACGACACCGGCTCGCACGTTCTCGATCCCGACAACGTCATCAACAAGGCCACGCGGGCAATCAAGCACGCCGTGCCCGAGATCGGCATCATCACCGATGTCGCGCTCGATCCCTTCACCAGCCACGGCCATGACGGCATCCTGCGCGACGGCATCATCGTCAACGACGAGACGGTGGCCGTGCTGGCGCGCGCCGCGGTGGCGCAAGCAGAAGCCGGCGCCGACATCATCGCGCCGTCCGACATGATGGACGGGCGCATCGGCGCCATCCGCGATGCGCTGGATGCGGCGGGTTTCCAGGACGTCGCCATCATGAGCTACGCGACCAAGTTCGCCTCCGCCTTCTACGGCCCCTACCGCGAGGCGGTGGGAACGGGCGGGCTTTTGAAGGGCGACAAGAAGACCTACTACATCGATCCGGCCAATACCGAAGAAGCGCTGCGCGAGACCGAGCAGGACATCGCCGAGGGCGCCGACATGGTGATGGTCAAGCCGGGCCTGCCCTATCTCGACATCTGCCGGCGGTTGAAGGACACATTCCAGATGCCGACCTTCGCCTACCAGGTGTCGGGCGAATTCGCGATGATCCACGCGGCAGCGCAGAATGGCTGGCTCGACTACGAGCGGGCGATGATGGAAAGCCTCGGCGCCTTCAAGCGCGCCGGTTGCGACGGCGTGCTCACCTATTTCGCGCCGGAGGTGGCGGAACTTCTCAAGGGGTGAGGCGTCCAATCGTCTCTTCGCGGAAGAAGCAAGGGGTGAACTGCAAACCGGCACGCCTGTTCTTCTACGTGATTGCAACGTTGCGCCGGAGACGCCTATTACATTTGAACGCATCACATCTAGTGGTTCGTTTCCAACATTTGCATCCCGTTTGTATCGATCGC
>JAIOIW010000015.1 GCA_019912385.1 Notoacmeibacter sp.
TGTTTATCCGCACGATCGGCATCGCCCGGGCCGAGGCGAAGATCATCATCGCCAATCTGGCTTACAATTTCGACCGCCTGATTTTCCATGAGCGCCGGAAAGCCATGGGATAGGTGCGCCTGAAAACGGCCGGAACGCATCAAAACGGCGTGCTGGCCACCCGAAAGCCGGGAACAATAGCCAGAAAAGCGCCGTCATCGCGGCTCAGGGCGAACGAGAGCAAACTCACGCATCAAACGAACCGGTTTTTGCGGGTCTCCACCTGAGTTCGGATGAGCGGTATATGAGTTACCGCGCCGGTCGGCGCGTCAGGGTCTTCTCGAAGCGTCTTGCCAACAAGTTCGCTGAAGAATACATGCTGCCCTGGCCGTTCCTGGAGGAACTGCGCAAGCGCCTGCCGTGGGTGAGGCGGCGGCGCGCCGGCATGGTCGCGATGACCTTCGTCAGCGACGCCTTGAAGCCGCAGCGTATTGTCACTTTCACCAAGGGCGACATCCGCTACAAGAACGTGTCTGTGCGTTGGGATCACGACATGTATGCGGATTATTACCGCGAAGCCATGAACGGCGGTTGAGAAGTCAGGCTTGTCGGTCATGCGCCCACCCAAGGCGGTGGCCATACCGCCTAGGGGGATGCATCAGGAGACGGCTTGCCGCCTATTTCTTCTTGCCGCCGATGGCGATCTTGCGTTCGGACGCTTTGGACTCGGCCTTTTTCGGCATCGTCACGGTAAGTACGCCCTTTTCGAAATCGGCCTTGATGTTGTCGAGTTCGACGCGGTCGGGCACGCTCATGGAGCGGCGAAATGATCCGTACTGGCGCTCGGTAATGTGGACGTCTTCCTTCTTCTCGTCGCGTTCGAGCTTCTTTTCGCCTTTCAACGTCAGCATGCCGTCCTTGATGTCGATTTCGATGTCGCCTTCAGCCAAGCCTGGCAGTTCGGCGGTCAGCGTGATCGCGTCGTCGCTTTCCGATACATCGACTGCGGGTGACACCGCGCCCCTGGGCAGTTCGAGTCCACCCTCGATCTTCGGCCATTGGCTGAACGGCTTGCCGAAGAAATTTTCGAACAGGTCATCCATTTCCTTGCGGAAACTCGCAAACGGATGGCTTGACCAAGGGGTGAGTTCGGTCTTTTCGGGTTTCTTCGCCATGTCGATATCCTCCTGATTTACGCCCCTGAAACAGGGGGCGTCCGCCATTCTCGGAATTGCCTCACAGCTTTCATTGATCGCCGTCAAAACTGCATCCTCGAGCGATGCGAAACCATTTTGCAGGTTCAGCCGTGCTCATATGACATGGATCAACATGCAATGTATGAATCAGCCTATATTGACTTTGTGATATAGAGATAAAGGAGGGTATCCTGATTTGTTCCACGGATGCGCCGCATGTGATGGCTGTCCGGGATATTTGTGGGGACTATCTGTTCTAAGACGGGCCGAAGTTGTATCGTCCCGGTGGCAGATGTTCACTGGCTTAATTGATGGAGGTGGTTATGAAGAATTCTGTAAAATCGAAAGCGGGTCCCGGAATATTGTTTATCGGTCTCGCATTGTTGCTTGCCGCTCCGACCGGAGCAATCGCCGATGACGGCGCGATTGCACGGGGCGGCCGCCTTTACGACAAGTGGTTTGGCGAAAACAAGGCGGAAAAACCGACCGGAAATCACCTCGCCTATCCTGCGGATGGCAAGTACAAGGATGACGCCACCTGGCGGTGCAAGGAATGCCACGGGTGGGATTACCTTGGAAAGGATGGCGCCTACAGTTCCGGCAAGCATGCCACGGGTATCGTCGGCATCAGCGCCGCCGCGGGCGGTGATGCGGCAGCGATTGCCGCAATGTTGCGTGCCGCGCCGCACGGTTATACCGAAAAGCAACTCAGCGCCAAGGATGTCGAGGACCTCGCGCTTTTCGTTACCCAGGGTCAGATCGACGTGAAGCCTTATATCGACGCGTCGGGAAAACCGATCGGCGATGGCGCCCGCGGGGCGAACTACTACAACACGCTGTGTATCGGATGCCACGGCGTCGACGGCGCCAAGATCAAGGAAGCACCGCTGGGATCGGTTGCCGGCAACACGCCTGAAATGCTTCACAAGGTCCTCAACGGGCAACCCGGCGAAGCGATGCCGGCGCTGCGCGCGCTCGACCACCAGATCGCCGCTGACATCGTCGTGCATCTGCAGACCTTCCCGAAATAAGTCCACGAACATCATGCGCATGACGGCTTCGGCCGCCATGCGCTTCCATGGACATTATTCAGCGACGGCCTTCGCCGCCGCAGCGGAGGCAACGCGTTCAAATGAAGTTCTTACGTTATCTGTTCAGGCCATCGGCCAGGTGGAGCATCTTCGCTGTCCTTTGCGCTGGCGCAATCGGCGGAATCATTTTCTGGGGCGGTTTCAACACGGTGATGGAATCGACCAACAGCGTCGAGTTTTGTGTTTCGTGCCATGAAATGCGGGACACGGTCTATGTCGAATACCAGCAAAGCACGCACTACAAGAATGCGTCCGGCGTAAGGGCCATCTGCTCGGATTGCCATGTTCCCAAGAGCTGGGTTTACAAGTTCATCCGCAAGATCCAGGCGTCGAACGAATTGTATCACCACTTCGCCGGTACCATCGATACGCCGGAAAAGTTCGAGGAAAAGCGGGCGGAACTGGCCGAACATGTCTGGGCGACCATGAAGGCGACGGATTCGCGCGAATGCCGCAACTGCCACAGCTTCCAGAGCATGGACTTTCACAAGCAGTCGGCGCGCGCTTCCGAAAAGATGCAGGAGGGCATGAAGAAGGGGGATACCTGCATCGACTGCCACAAGGGCATTACCCACAAGCTTCCGCCACGCGACGACTGAGGTGTGTGCTACTTGCCGGTTGGACCAGTCACCTGGAAAAGGTGATGTGCTGCAAAGCCTAAGCCTTGCAGCACTCGGCTATGAAAGCCTGCGCCGCTTGCGGCGCACGCACCTTGCCCTCGTGGATGAAATAGACAAACACGTCGCGGCATGCTGATGGCGGCTGCATCGCGGGAGCCGCCAACGGCAGGTCGTCGGGCTGCCCGCCTTCGGCCCAGGTTTTCGCGCGCTCCGCCCAGCGCTCAAGTTCCGCCGGCGGGTAGGCGGTCGGGATGTCGTCCTCGCCCTTCTGCAGCCGCGAATAGACGAAATCCGCCGTTACATCGGCGATCTCGGGATACTGGTGGTGGTCGGCATGCACGACCGCGACGCCATGCCTGCGCGCCAGCGCGACGAAATCCGGCGAGACGAAGGACGGGTGGCGCACCTCCAGCGCATGGCGCAGTGCAACGCCGTCATGGCTTGCCGGCAGCAGTCCGAGCCAGGCGGCGAAATCGTCCGGCTCGAACTTCTTGGTCGGCGCGAACTGCCAGACGATCGGCCCGAGCGCCGGGCCGAGTTCGGTGACGCCGGAGCGGATGAAGCGCTCGACGGATTCGCCGCTGTCGGCCAGCACCTTCTTGACCGTGGTGAAGCGGTTGGCCTTGAGCGAGAACACGAAGCCTTCCGGCACCTGCGCCCGCCAGTCGGCGAATGTCGCCGGCTTCTGGTCGCGATAATAGGTGCCGTTGATCTCGATCGTCGGCAGGTGGCGGGAGGCGTATTCGAGTTGCCGCTTCTTCGGCCATTTGGCGGGATAGAACGTGCCCTCCCACGGCTCGAAGGTCCAGCCGCCGATCCCGGCGCGAATGGTGGGGGATGCGGTCATGAGGCATGCGTTTCCGCATAGCCTGTTAGCTCTTTGAACAGGCCACGCTCTTCTTCACTTGCAAGACGAATCGAGACTACGCGGACCACTTCATCATCCCGCATCGTCGTCACCATAAAAAGAACTCTGCGATCATCGTCAATGCAAAGATGCATGTGGCGCACCTCGCCATTCTCCAAGAAACCGTCGGAGGTTGCCATAAGAAGTGGTTTTCCTGTGGCAAAAGGCGCGATCAGTCGCTCAAGTAAACCGACGGCGCTTTCCAATGAAATCTTATGTTTTCTCCGATTTTCTCGCTCTTTGTCGGAATCGTATTCGATACGTGTTCGTCCGAAAACCAATCGGAATTCCCAACTCGGTACTCCCATCCTATAAGCCACGTCTATAGGCCTACTCCGCCGCTTCGACCTTCCTGCCCGGCCGGCGGCCGAGCAGGTCTTTCAAATACCGCCCGGTATAGCTGCGCGGTTCGTCGATGATCGTCTCGGGCGGGCCGAAGGCGACGAGTTCGCCGCCGCCGTCGCCGCCCTCCGGGCCGAGGTCGAGAATCCAGTCGGCGGTCTTGATGACCTCGAGATTGTGCTCGATGACGACCACCGTGTTGCCCTGGTCGGCCAGTTCGTGCAGCACCTCCAGCAGCTTGGCGATGTCGTGGAAATGCAGGCCGGTGGTCGGCTCGTCGAGGATATAGAGCGTGCGGCCGGTCGCCTTGCGCGACAGTTCCTTGGCGAGCTTGATGCGCTGCGCCTCGCCGCCCGACAGCGTGGTCGCCTGCTGGCCGACATGGATGTAGTCGAGGCCGACGCGGGCCAGCGTCTCCAGCTTGTCGCGCACCGCGGGCACGGCCGCGAAGAAGGCCGCGCCTTCCTCCACCGTCATGTCGAGCACGTCGGCGATCGACTTGCCCTTGAACGTCACTTCCAAGGTCTCGCGGTTGTAGCGCTTGCCGTGGCAGACGTCGCAGGTGACATAGACGTCGGGCAGGAAGTGCATCTCGATCTTGATGACGCCGTCGCCCTGGCAGGCCTCGCAGCGCCCGCCCTTGACGTTGAACGAGAAGCGGCCGGGCTGGTAACCGCGCGCTTTGGCCTCCGGCAGGCCGGCGAACCAGTCGCGGATGGGCGTGAACGCGCCGGTATAGGTCGCAGGATTCGACCGCGGGGTTCGTCCAATCGGCGACTGGTCGATGTCGATCACCTTGTCGAGGAATTCCAGCCCCTCGATGCGCTCGTGCGGCGCCGGGTTCTCGCGCGCGCCCATGATGCGCCTGGACGCCGCCTTGTAGAGCGTCTCGATCAGCAGCGTCGACTTGCCGCCGCCGGAAACGCCGGTGACGCAGGTGAACGTGCCGAGCGGGATGTCGGCGTTGACGTTTTGCAGGTTGTTGCCATGCGCGCCGGTGATGCGGATGCGCTTCGATTTGGAGATCGCGCGGCGCTCCGCCGGCACGGGGATCGCCAGTTCGCCCGTCAGGTATTTGCCGGTCAGCGAATTCGGGTTGGCCATGATGTCGGCCGGCTTGCCCTGCGCGACGATCTCGCCGCCATGGATGCCCGCCGCCGGGCCGATGTCGACGACGTAATCGGCATGCAGGATGGCGTCCTCGTCGTGCTCGACCACGATCACCGTGTTGCCGATGTCGCGCAAATGTTTCAGCGTATCGAGCAGGCGGTCGTTGTCGCGCTGGTGCAGGCCGATCGACGGTTCGTCGAGCACGTAGAGCACGCCGGTCAGGCCAGAGCCGATCTGCGAGGCGAGGCGGATGCGCTGGCTTTCGCCGCCGGACAGCGTGCCGGAATTGCGCGAGAGCGTGAGGTATTCCAGCCCGACATCGTTGAGGAAGCGCAGCCGCTCGCGGATCTCCTTGAGGATGCGGCCGGCGATCTCGTTCTGTTTGTCGGTGAGGCGGCCGGGCAGCATCTCGAACCAGTCGCGCGCCTTGCGGATCGACATCTCGGTGACTTCGCCGATATGCTGCCGGTCGATCTTCACGGCCAGCGCCTCCTGCTTGAGTCGGTAGCCCGAGCAAACCGGGCAGGGGGTGGCCGACATGTAGCGCTCGATCTCCTCGCGCGACCAGGCCGACTCCGTCTCCTTCCAGCGCCGCTGCAGGTTCGGGACCACGCCCTCGAAGGTCTTGGTCGTCTGGTAGCGGCGCAGCCCGTCATCATAGTCGAAGGCGATCTCACGCGCGCCCGTGCCGTACAGGATGGCGTTCTTCGCCTCGTCCGACAGTTCGCGCCAGCGGTCGCCAACTTTGAAGCCGTAGGTCTTGCCCAGCCCCTCCAGCGTCTGGAGATAGTAGGGCGAGGTCGATTTCGCCCACGGCGCGATCGCACCCTCGCGCAGTGCGACATGTTCCTCGGGTACTACCAGCGCCGGGTCGATTGCCTGCTGGTGCCCGAGCCCGTCGCAGCCGGGGCAGGCGCCGAACGGGTTGTTGAAGGAAAACAGCCGCGGCTCGATCTCGGAAATCGTGAAGCCGGAAACCGGACAGGCGAATTTTTCGGAGAACAGGATACGCTCATGCGTCTCGTTCTTCGAACGGTTGGCGGCTTCGCCCGCAAGCTCCTCCGCCGGCAGCGGCTTGTCGGCGAATTCGGCGACTGCCAGCCCGTCGGCGAGCTTCAGGCAGGTTTCCAGGCTGTCGGCGAGGCGCGCGGCGAGGTCGCCCCGCACCACGACGCGGTCCACCACCACGTCGATGTCGTGCTTGTATTTCTTGTCGAGCGCCGGCACCTCGGCGATCTCGTAAAACACGCCGTCGACTTTGACGCGCTGGAAGCCGCGTTTCTGCAGGTCCGCCAGTTCCTTGCGGTACTCGCCCTTGCGGCCGCGCACGACCGGCGCGGTGATGTAGAGCCGGGTGCCTTCTTCCAGCGCCAGCACGCGGTCGACCATCTGGCTCACCGTCTGGCTCTCGATCGGCAGGCCGGTGGCGGGCGAATAGGGCACGCCCACGCGCGCGAACAGCAGGCGCATGTAGTCGTAGATCTCGGTCACCGTGCCGACGGTGGATCGCGGGTTGCGGCTGGTGGTCTTCTGCTCGATCGATATGGCCGGACTCAACCCGTCGATCTGGTCGACATCCGGCTTCTGCATCATCTCCAGGAACTGGCGCGCATAGGCCGAAAGGCTCTCCACGTAGCGGCGCTGGCCTTCCGCGTAGATCGTGTCGAAGGCCAGCGACGACTTGCCCGACCCCGAAAGCCCGGTCATCACAATCAGCGAATCGCGCGGCAGGTCGAGATCCACGTTCTTGAGATTGTGCTCGCGCGCGCCGCGCACCGAGATGTATTTCTGTTCGCTCATATCACTGCCATGTCCGATCGCGCCGCCGCCCAGGGCCGCATTCCGTGGTACGTTCGTATCATCCGAATGCCCGGGATACACGCCATGTAGTGAGCAATTTCGACATGTCGAGCCCGCAGCTGATCAGACGGGCCATCCAGTCGGGGGAGCGCGAACAAATACCGAACGGCTGTGGATAGCCCATACAAATCGTGATCGCAAGGCGCTTGACGAAAGCTGCTGACGGGAGCACCCTTTTTCAAGGTTGGTAGACGGACAGGCAACCGCGGTGCGAAGCGCCAGGAGCGCTCCCGGAGGTTGATCCCCGAGCACCAACCGGGACATGGACGAGAACCGGAGGACAGGAGCATGATTCCACCGAAGAGTTCGGTCAGGTCCGCGAACGAAGCGGGCCACGGGCGGTAAAGACGTCCAGTGACAGGCGAAACTTACTGCCCGCCGAAAATTCAAATATCTTGAGGGCTCGCCCGTTTCCATCCATGCCGGTGGGGGTGGGGAGCCCGAGTGAAGGACCGGCGAAACCGGTTCAAGGGTAACCCCCAAAAAGGCCCCGTGCGCGCAGCAACAGGATCGCGACGGGGCCACTTTCATGTTCTGCGCGCCGCAAAGGTGTTGACGAGAACATAATAAGAACATACTGTGTTTCCGGATATTTTTGGCTGATCCCGAAATCCACCTGTGGACAGGCGCCATGGGCAGGCGCGCCCGGCGCGGCGAACGTCTATTGTGGGTAAATATCGATGCGGGCCGGGCGACCGGCGGTGCGAATTCGGTTTTTGGAGCGAGATTATGGCGGGAAGCGTGAACAAGGTCATCCTGGTGGGCAATCTGGGTGCCGACCCCGAGGTCAGGCGGTTGAGCTCAGGCGATCCGGTGGTCAACCTGCGGATTGCGACGTCGGAGACCTGGCGCGACCGGCAGTCGGGCGAGCGTCAGGAGCGTACCGAGTGGCACAGGGTCGTCATCTTCAACGAGCAACTCGCCAAGGTCGCCGAGCAGTATCTGAAGAAGGGCGCCAAGGTTTACATCGAGGGGCAGTTGCAGACCCGCAAATGGCAGGACCAAGGCGGACAGGACCGCTATTCGACTGAAGTCGTGTTGCAGAAGTTCCGCGGCGAGTTGCAGATGCTCGACAGCCGGGGCGAGGGCGGCCAGGTCGGCAACTATTCCGGCGGCGGCCAGTCGCGCGGTTCCGATTTCGGTTCCTCCGGTCCGGCCGATACCGGCGGCGGATCGCGCGGCGGCGGTGGCGGCGGCTTCTCGCAGGATCTCGACGACGAGATCCCGTTCTGAGCCTGACTTGCCGGGAATTCCCGAAGCGGAGGCGGCGCCATGGCGCAGCGCATCGCCCATATCGCCCTCGTCGTGCGCGACTATGACGAGGCGATCGCGTTCTATTGCGGCAGGCTCGGTTTCGAGCTGGTCGAGGACGCGTACCAGCCCGAGCAGGACAAGCGCTGGGTGGTGGTCGCGCCGCGCGGCGCGGCCGGCACGTCGGTGCTGCTGGCGCGCGCGTCGACGCCCGAACAGGAGGCGTTCATCGGCGACCAGGCGGGCGGCCGCGTCTTCCTGTTCCTGCAGACCGACGATTTCGCGCGAGACTATGATAGGTACCGCGCGCAAGGCATCGAATTCGTCCGCGAACCGAAGGTGACGGATTACGGCACGGTCGCCGTGTTCAGTGACCTGTACGGCAATCTGTGGGACCTGGTGCAGTTCGCCGACGGCCACCCGCTGGCGGCGGTGTTTTCCCGCTGACCGAATCGTGACTGGATCGCCACGGCGCGGCGGGCGACAATCGCGACCATGAAACCGCTTTACCCACTCGCCCTTGCAGGCATGCTCCTCGCGCAGGGCATTCCCGCGATGGCCGGCGAGGCCGATGTCGTCGGCGTCACCTATGAGCAGGCGAGCGACGGCTCCTACACCTTTCATGTCACCGTGCGCCATGGCAACGAGAGCTATGGCTGATTTTGGGTGATGACGGTTTGAGAAGAGCGGCGTATCGAGGCGGGTGACAAAGCCTGCCAGAACCTCTCAAGGAGAGCGATACGCCATGAATGAGACTATCAACATTGTTCGCCTTCGTCAGCCCGACGAAATCGATGATCCCCTGACGGATGTGCTTCGCACCGGCGCGCGCAAACTGCTAGCGCAGGCGATCGAGATGGAGGCCGAAGCGTTTCTTGCCGAGATGCGGGATGTGAAGTTTCCGGACTGGCGCGAGCGGCTGGTCCGCCACCGTCACGGCCCAGAGCGGATGATCCAGACCGGGATCGGGCCGGTGCTTGTCAGCCGGGTGAAGGTGCGGGACCGCGGCGCAAACGGCGAAGCTGACCGGATCCGGTTTTCCTCGTCGATCCTGCCGAAATGGGCGCGCCGGACGCGCAGTCTGGATGCGCTTCTTCCCGTGCTCTACCTGCGCGGGGTTTCGACGGGCGACTTCCAGGACGCTTTGGCGGCGCTGCTCGGCAAGGAGGCGCCGAACCTGTCACCCTCGGTGATCACGCGGCTGACGGCGGAGTGGAGCAAAGAATACGATCGCTGGCAACGGCGCGATCTTTCGGCGCGGCATCACGTCTATGTGTGGGCGGACGGGGTCTACCTGCAGGCCCGGATGGAAGACCATGCCGAATGCATGCTGGTGCTGATCGGCGCCACGCCCAAGGGCAACAAGGAGCTGATCGGCTTCCAGACAGGGGTTCGCGAGAGCACGCAGAGCTGGCGCAAGCTGCTGGTCGACGTCAAGCATCGCGGCCTGCAGATCGCGCCCGAGATTGCGGTGGGCGACGGCGCGCTCGGCTTTTGGAATGCGCTCGATGAGCTCCTTCCCGGCACCAGACACCAGCGCTGTTGGGTGCACAAGACGGCCAACGTGATCAACAAGGTGCCGAATTCGATGCAGGTCGGCGTGAAGGCGGATTTGCGCGAGATCTATCTGGCCCCGAACCGGGCTTCAGCCGAGGTGGCGATGGACGTCTTCGTCGAGAAATATGGCGCGAAATACCCCAAGGCAGTCGACTGCCTGACGAAGGACCAGACGGCCTTGCTGGCGTTCTACGACTTCCCCGCCGAGCATTGGGATCATCTGCGAACGTCCAATCCAATCGAGAGCGTCTTTGCAACCGTTCGCCACCGCACAGTGCGCACCAAGGGTTCGCTGTCATCGAAGACCGCCCGGCTGATAGTCTTCAAGCTGGTCATGGCCGCCGCCAGGACGTGGCGACGGCTGAAAGGACAATATCAGTTGCCTAAACTCATCGCAGGTGCCAGTTTCCGTGACGGAATCGAGGTCATTGAACTGAAGCCGCAGAGCGCCGCTTGATCAGCCTCGTCACCCAAATTCCAGCATAGCTCTCATGGCGGACGACAGGGCTTTTGCAAAGGCGAAGAACGCAAAAGCGTAGCCCAAGTCTCGGCGTTTGCGCGATTTTGTATTGAGCGGCTTAGCCGGAATGTGCACACGACCCTCGAAGGTCATTTCACATCGCACGAACGTCGCATTCGCGAACTGCCAAAATCGCCTACACGATGCGCGGCTGCATAGCCGCCGGCGCACAAAGATAGCCTGCGTCCGGTCAACATAAAGAGGAGGCTCTATGCGTTCAAAGCATGTGGCGTTGGCCGTTTTCTCAATAGTGGCAGCCTCTGTGGCGACGTCAGCCTTTGCTGCCTGGGATAACATCGGAACGAGGCGCGCCTCGGACCGCATGGAGATCGACACGATCACGGTTTCCGGTCATCGCGCCTATCGGCGGGTCAAGGTGTGCGTATACCGCCATCCCGTGCATTTCCGCGATATGGATATCGTGTTCGACAATGGCGAGCATCAGGATGTCTCGATTGCAGCGCGCATCGCTCCCGGCGATTGCACGCGCGTCATCGATCTTGACGGAGGCGCCCGCGATATCAGGTCGATCCGCTTCGTTTACGAGGAAGACAGTATTCGCAGGCGCAGGGCGACGGTGAGAGTCTATGCCGACTAAGGGGGTAGGCGACATAGCCTATCCACGCAATCAAATTGCTTTGTCGGCCTTAATGAGGACGCCAATCAGTTCGGCTTGCCGGGAGACTGCGGTCTTTTCGAAGATGCGCGTCAGGTGCGTGCGCGCCGTGTTGATGCTGATGCCGCAGCGGGCCGCGGCCGCGCCGCGCCCGTCGCCCTTGAGCATTTCGAAGGCAAGCTCGGCCTCTGCCGGTGTGAAACCAAATGAGGCTCTAAACCTTTCGATTCGTGCCTGCCGTTCATGGTTCGGATCGGAAAACATAACCATCGCTGCCGGATGTGATCCGGCAATGCGTAAATTCATTCGTGAACAATAGGGGATGACGCTCAGGCGACGGGCTCCCGCAAGTGGAATTTCGCGAACGGCTTTCGGGACGGGCGCCCTCTGGGATGCGGTAACCGCCGCTCGCAACTTTTCATCGGCGCTTGCGTTATCGATGCGGAGTCGTCCTCTGTCCGCGCGCAGTCCGGCACGCCGCGCCAGCAGATGTTCTGCTTCCTCATCGGCGAAGAGAATACGCAGATCGGCGTCCACAATCATAACGCCAGTGCAGTTGATCTGCGTAGTCTGGCCGACAGCCGCCATTTCAAATTCCATGCGTTTGAGGCGATGCGCAATCTCCAAGACATAGATGAAATGTGGAACGAAGAGAGAGAAACGCCGTTGCGCTTCACCACTGATCATGTCGTGC
The DNA here is from genome assembly GCA_019912385.1 of Notoacmeibacter sp. Lineage (GTDB taxonomy): Bacteria > Pseudomonadota > Alphaproteobacteria > Rhizobiales > Rhizobiaceae > JAIOIW01. The sequence continues at coordinate 11,744 of JAIOIW010000015.1, forward strand.
AGCGCATAGGGCTGCAGTCCGCAGGAAACGAATGCGTCGTTCCTGACAAGCAGATTGGCGAAGGCGCGCTCAGAGCCAAATCCAAGGCGTTGCCAATAGCTGTTATGAAAAGCACTGTTCAGAAAGTCCTCGCGATCAATGCCGGTTAATGTCGCAATTTTCCCTTCCGAATTGGTGCGTATGCTCGGAAGCATGGGATCCTGCTGCCACCAGTCGCGGGCATAGGCGCGCACCATATCAGGTTCGGCGCGTGGCGAGATGATCGTCGGTGAGCCGGTTTGAGCGTCTCTCACGACAAGCGATACATTTGCAACGCCACAAAAATCCGCCATCGCGCTCATCACATCGGCCCAGTCGCCTTCATCGAGCCCGGCCTCGTAAATCTTGCCGACGATTCGCAGTGCCTGTTCGGTCTTGCCCATGGCCTCAGCCTCCCTCCGCCCGTATTGTTAACAAGGCAACGAGCGACGTAATCAGGGCTTGCGTCTCATGTTCGAGAGGATCGCCGAGAGCCTCGGCCAGCGACAGCATGGTCAGCGCGCCGATGCCTGCCATATGGACGGCCACGGCGAGGCGACGGGGATTTTCCGAGCCAAGAAAGCCGACATCGGCAGCGATGACCGTCTCGAGCGCGCCATACATGACCGAAGTGGCCGCATGGATCGGTTCCAACATGTCCATCATATTGTCGGGGATCGCCCGCCGTCGCTCGAATTGCGGCCCGAGATAAAGAACCCGGAACCTGCCGAGATCGGCCAGATGATGAGCGATCAGCGCGCGCAGGAAGCGCTCGATGGCCTGGGGCGCTGAGCGCGAACCTTTGATGGCGGCAATGGTCACCTCGGCTTCCATCTTGAGCGCAGTGAGCACGAAGCCCTGCACCAACGCCCATTTGTCCGGATACCAATAGAGAATAGCCTGCTTGGAAACATGCAGAGCGTCGGCCAATGCCTGGAAGGTCAGCCCTTCTGTGCCGTCGCGCGCAACAATCCTCTGCGCCTCTGCGATGATGATTTCCTTGGTCACGCTGCCGCGTGGTGCCATCGAACTACTCTTTGACGAACTTACCACTGGTAGGTATAACATGCTTACCAGTGGTAAACAAGCTTCCAGCGGAAAGGTCGATCATGGCAGATCTCGTCGTCTACACCTTCTCACCGGCCTGGGGCCTTTCGTCCTCCAGCCCTTTCGCGCTCAAGCTCATTAAATGGCTGGAGATCGCTGGCCTGCCTTTCCAGCAGAAATTCGCTGACAATCCCAGCAAGGGACCGAAGGGCAAGAATCCCTGGATCGAAGTCGATGGCAAGCGGATCGGCGACACTGAAATCATCATTTCCCTCCTCATCAAGCAGAGCGGCTTCGACATCGAGGCTGAACTGAGCCTGGAACAAAAGGCCATTTCCCACACGATACGCCGGATGTTGGAGGAGCACCTCCATCAGGTTCTCGAATGGGAGTTGTTCATGCATCCGGCGGGTTACACGGGGATGCGCGAAATGCTGGCGACAATGGCGCCGGCTTTCATTGTCGCTCCGCTGCTTGCGATGATGCGCCGGCATTTTGCGAAGCAGCTTCATGCGCGTGGCATCGCGCGTCACAGCGATGCCGTCGTCGCTGAAAAGGGCAAGGCGGATGTCGATGCGTTCGAAGCTTTGCTTGGCCGCAAGCCCTTTCTCTTCGGCGAACATCCCTCCATGGCCGATGTCACGGCCTTCGGCCTGATCGCACCCCTCGCCAGATGGCCCATGCGCACGCCGGTCGCCGATTACGTCAAAACGCGCGCGAAGCTCGTCGATTACATTGAGCGCATCGATAAGTTTGGTGCAAAGGCGCGAGGCAGCGCATGAGTCCGCTGGCGCTCGCCACGGCTGCCGAGATTCGCGCCGTATCGCACAAACGTCGCACGCGCCCGCGAGCCCGGCCTCCTATACCGGAAGGCAGAAAAGTCAGCCCCCGAAACGGAATCCCCCGTTATCAAGTGAGAAGCGCGGTAACGCGCTCGCAACAACAGAGGAGATGACAGCATGCCAGCCAAGAACATATACTTGAAATATTCATCCTTTTTGATGGAACGGCCGACCTCGGAACTGTCCGGGATTTTATCGTCGTCGGGCGGGTTCGAGCAAGCCATGCAAGATGTTTTTGTCACCGAGCTTGTCATGGGCGGGTTCGGTGGCGGCTGGGACGTTGTCGCCGGCAATGGCCGGAACCTACGGGGCGACACGGGCAACGACATTCTCAAGGGCGGCGCGGGTGCGAACGCCCATTTTGGCGGCCCTGGCTTCGACTTCGCCTCCTATTCAGATGCGGGATCGGGCGTCATCGCCTCGCTAACGCCCGGCGTGAACGCGGGCAAGAGCACGCCAGTGCTATTTGAAGTGGTGCAAGATGCCGGCTTCGGGGTCGGAGAAGCCAAAGGCGACAGCTACAAATCCGTCGAGGGGCTGATCGGCAGCGAACACAATGACATTCTCATCGGCAACCGAGGCAGCAATGTTCTCGTCGGCGGAAAGGGGAATGACATCCTGATCGGCGATATGTCCATCGACGGCAAGGGCGGCGACACACAGACCGGGCGCAGTAAAGGCGATTTTCTGGCCGGTGGCGACGGGCAGGATGTCCTTGTCGGCGGCAGGGGGCGGGATATCCTGGTTGGCGGCGCCGACGCTGATCGTTTCGTGCTCAATTTCGGGGAGGTCGTGTCGGGAAAAGCGGACATCATCGCTGATTTCGAGCCTGGCACCGACAAGATCCATGTGAGCGGCGTCACTGAATACGGCGTCACTGACTATTTGTCCGCGCACGCTTTAAACGCCGGCGATACCGGAACCCACGAGGTCGGGCATTTCTTCGCGGTCAGCAGCGAGGACATGATGGATGATATGTACGGCGTAATTGAGTTTCAAGATGGCACCGATTTCCTCTTCTACAACACCGGCAACGGTCATCTCTATTACGACGCGGACGGCGCCGGCTCGCAAGAGGCGATGCATTTCGCCACCCTTCTCTCCGATCCCTTCGGGGCGTTCCCGACCTTGTCCGCAAGCGATTTCCTTGTCTCCGGTTTCAGTGGCACTAGCGTGGACGGCACTGGCATCTGAGGGGGCGCGCTATGGGTGCCCTCTCGCCCAGCGTTCCGCCGGTCTGGCTGACGATTTCGTCATCGTGATTTGAGTTTGGAGCCAGACATGGGGCGTCGCGCAACGGGAATAGCGGACACAAACGCCAATGAGCAACGTCGGCGCGACGGATCAGCATGGATGAGCGGTAAGCCCTTCGGTCTTCCGCCGCTCCCCATGTTGAGACGAGCGCGATATGGGCTCTGCGTTGTTGCCGCCTTCAGCGCAATGATCAATCTTCTGATCCTGGTCTCGCCGCTTTACATGCTTCAGGTCTATGATCGGGTATTGACCAGTTTCCGCGTCGAGACGCTGCTTTATCTCTCCCTCATCGCTGTAATTTCTATCATGACGCTTGGTGTTTTCGATGTTCTTCGCGGTGTTGCCGTGTCACGGCTCGGGCGCTGGTGGGATGAAACGGTCCGCCCGGCGCTGTTTGCCGCCGCGCTCTCGCGGGCGCAACGTCACGGACCGCAGGTCGGCGCTGTCCTCAATGATCTGCAAACGGTGCGCGGCTTCGTGGGCAGCGCCAACATCATGCCTTTCTTTGACGCGCCGTGGACGCCCTTGTTCCTCGGCCTCATCTTTCTCTTGCATCCAGTACTCGGAATGTTGGCGGTGGCATCGGGGCTGACGCTTCTCGCGCTTGCCGTTATCGGTGACAGGCTGGCCCGAGCCGCACAGAAGGGCGTGGCAGCCGAGGTTGCCGCCAGCAACGCCTTTTGCACCGCCGCATTACGCAACGCAGACGTCGTATATGCCATGGGGATGGGCACGACGGTCTCCCGCCTGTACCAGAACCGCCAGCATAAACTCAACGTAGCTGGCGCGGCGGGCGGTGAACGCAGCGCCATAATAACGGGCGTTTCCCGAACCATCCGCATCGGCGTACAGATTGCCGTCCTGGGCCTGGGGGCGTGGCTGGTCCTCAATCGCGAATTGACCGGAGGCGGGATGATTGCCGCCTCCATCATCCTCGGCAGGGCGCTCGCCCCCATCGAACAAGGTATGGGCTCATGGCGCGCCTTCATCGCCGCCCGAGAGGCGCAAGGGCGGATCAGCGCGTTGATGCGAGATGAACCGCACGACGCACCCGATCCTGTCGCTTTGCCGGCTCCTACCGGGCAGTTGACGGTCGAAAACCTCACCATGGTTTTCCCCGGTCAGGACAAACCGGTGTTGCGCCGGGTCACTTTCCGGCTCGATGCGGGGCAGGTTCTTGCCGTCATCGGGCCATCGGCCGCGGGCAAGAGCGCACTTTGCCGTTTGATGGTCGGAACCTGGCGTCCGACCGGTGGCCACATCCGGCTCGACGACGCCGAGCTTGGCGCATGGCGAGAAGCGGATCGTGCCAAATATATTGGCTACCTGCCTCAGGCCATCGAACTCTTCGGCGGTACTGTGCGCCAGAACATTGCCCGTCTTGGTCATGCGGAAGATTCCGCCATCATCGCGGCTGCGCAAATGGCCGGTTGTCACGAGACCATTCTTCGCTTGCCCAGAGGTTACGATACCGAGATTGGTGAAGGCGGCTGTTACCTGAGCGGCGGACAGCGTCAGCGTATTGCGCTTGCTCGCGGCCTATTTGGCGATCCGCGACTGATCGTGCTTGATGAGCCAAACGCCAATCTTGACCAGGATGGGGAAGCGGCCTTGCTGGCCGCTATTGCCAAGGTGCGTAACGCGGGTGCGACTGTCGTTCTGGTCAACCATCGCCACACCATGATGCAGGCCGTGGACAAGATCGCGATCCTGCGCGACGGCATTCTGGAAAACTTCGGAGCGCGCGATTCCGTCCTCGCACAAATGCAAGCGGCCTCTCAGAAGCACATCAAGCTGGTGGAACCGCAGCATGGATGACGCCCTGGCTCATCCTTCTCCCGATCTGAGCGGAATGCTGAAACCGGTCGCGCGCGTCGGTCTCATCGTCGCTGTCCTGTTCTTGGGCGGTTTTTCCGCCTGGAGCGGACTTGCTCCCCTGTCCAGCGCCGCTATTGCACCAGGAGTTGTCAGCCCGGATACCAGCCGCAAGACGATCCAGCATTTGGAGGGCGGGATCGTTCAGGAGATACTTGTCCGGGAAGGCGACAAGGTGCGCGAGGGCGATATCCTGATCCGGCTTTCACCTGTTCAGGCACGCACGAGTTATCAGGCGCAACAACACCAATGGCAACGGCTTGCCGCCGAACGTGTTCGTCTCGAAGCGCTAAAAATTGAACTTGATGCACTGGTCTGGCCGGACGCCTTGACCGAAGTCGAGGATGCCGAATTCCGGGCATTCCTAGCCAACCAAAATGCGCTTTTTGTCGCGCAGCGCCAGACTCTTTCTGAAAAGCAGTCCATTCTCGATCGGCGCGCTGAGCAAATTCTTGCCGAAATAGACGCCATCTCGCGGCAAAACGCCGGAATTGCCGAACAACTTCAGATTATTAATGAGGAAATCGCCGACAAAGAGACACTCGCCGAGCAAGGGCTGTTGCGCAAACCGGAGCTTCTCCTCCTCAAACGTCAGCGTGCGGATCTTGATGCTCGCATGGCTGCAAATGAGGCCGGCATCGCCCGAGCTCGACAGCAGATCGAGGAGGTCGCGGTGGCGCGCGTCTCTGTCCAGACGGAGCGCACCGATATGATCGCTCGCGATCTGGCCCGCATCGGCAGTGAAATCGCCCCACTTGAAGAGGCGATTGCAGCCAGCCGGGATGTCTTCCAGCGAACCGAGATCGCTGCGCCGGTTTCAGGCACGGTGCTCAACCTGAAAACGCGAACGACTGGCGGGATTGTGCGTCCGGGGGAGCCAATCCTGGACATCGTTCCCAGCCGGGACGCGCTCATCATTGAGGCGCACCTGTCGCCCAACGATATCGATGTTGTCACGATTGGCCAGGAGGCGCGCATTCACCTGCTTCCCTACGCTGCACGCAATGCGCCTCCCCTTCAGGGTCGCCTCGCGCATATCGACCCCGACAGCACGGTGAATGAGGTAACTGGGGAGCGCTATTTCGAAATCCGTGTCGAAGTCGACCCGCATCAACTCGAACGTCTGGCCGCAGATATTCGATTGACGCCGGGCATGCCGACTGAGGTCTTCATCACGACAGGTGAGCAAAGCCTCCTTAACTACCTCGCTGCCCCCATCGCCCGATCCTTTCGCCGCGCATTCCGGGAGGAATAGATGCTGCCGAAGCGGCGATCAGCGATCTTGTCGCTCGGTGCAGCGATTCGGTTGAGTAAATCGCAAGCGCGATACGTCATGCGTTGAACAATCCTGTCTTACGGACTATTGCCGCGACGATCGGAGGCGCGAAATCAGTCTCCACCGGCCGCATACTTGCACTCGTCAGTACAAGACCAGTGTGATGGATTCCTTGTCGTACCAATCCCGACATTTTGTGAGAACCGCGCGCCTGGTGACCGAAATAGATTATAGCACAAACGTCGCACGCGCCGCATCGGTATTTACCCCAATACTACTAGCCGGCGAATCGAACATCCCGTCCGGACTCGGAAGGGGGGCAATGTCGAGGACGGGAGTGACTATGATACTGCACAAGAGAGCAGCAGGCGGCACGCGCCTGCAACGAGCAGCGCTGCGCGCTGGCAATGGGAAGATCGGCAGCGTTGCCGCCCTTCTGACGACGACGGCCCTTGTCGGTTTGGCCACGATGCCAGCGCCGGTTTTCGCGCAAGCCATTATCGACGGCTTTGCCGAGACGGTGAATGCCACCGGTGGGGGATTTGGCACCGGCACACAGGTAAGCCCGTGGACGCTCCCGAACGGAGTGATTGTCGGTGAGTTTCTCTCGGGCAGCAGTCTCGCCATTTCCGATGGCGGTCAGGTCGACGCCTACGATGACGTCATTATTGGTGATGAGACAACAGGTGCGGGCACTGTCACGGTTGACGGTGCCAATTCTCTTCTGGACATAAGCAGCGAACTCTTTGTTGGATGGGAAGGCGAAGGCTCGCTCGAGATCACGAATTGGGGGAAGGTCTCCGTCGGCGATGATGCTTCCATCGCCGATAACGCCACTGGCGTGGGCATGGTCACTGTCGATGGTGCCCATTCGGAGCTGTCAGTTTCCAACGCCCTCTTCGTTGGGAAATATGGCGATGGCACGCTGAACATCGTCAATGCAAGTCACGTCGATGTCGGCGACTATGTCAACATCGGTAATGCTGCCTTGACAGGTGTGGGCGCTGTCACGGTTGATGGTGTCGATTCGCTGCTGTCCGTGGGTAGCGAACTCGTTGTTGGACAAAACGGCAGCGGCACGCTGGATATCGCCAATGCTGGCGTGGTCGACGTCACTACCAACGTTTACATTGGCTACACCTCAGCAGATGCTGTTGGCATTGTCACGGTCGACGGTGGAGACTCGCTTTTGTCAGCGGGCGGGAACATCCATGTTGGCTATTCAGGTAGCGGTACGTTGGACATTACTACTGGCGGTGAGGTTACTGCCGGTGCCGCAGCAACCATCGGTAATGCCTCAACTGGGGAGGGTTTGGTCACCGTTGGTGGTTTGGGCTCGCTTTTTTCTGTGACCGGCGAGCTCTCCGTTGGACGTTACGGCGAGGGTACGCTTGAGATCACCAATAGCGGTGAGGTTGAAGTCGACGATGATGTCAAAATCGGCATCCAATCGGGAAGCATGGGCGCTATTACGGTCGACGGCGACGGTTCGCTGTTGTCTGTGAGTAATGATCTCACCGTCGGAGTTGACGGCGAAGGCACGCTGGAGGTCACCGCTGGCGGCATGGTTGACGCCAGTGACGATGTTTTCATTGGTGATAGCACAGGTATGGGCGCTGTCACAGTCGACGGTGCCAACTCGCTCTTGTCGGTGGCTGACTTCCTCGGCGTTGGATATGCCGGAACCGGCAGCCTGACGATTTCGAATGGGGGTTCTGTCTTAGCGTATTCCGTGACAATCGCAGTGGATGCTGGCTCCACCGGCACGCTCAATATCGGCGCGGCGTCTGGAGATGCTGCAACGGCGGCAGGTACGCTGAACACGGCTTCTGTGGCGTTCGGCGATGGCACGGGCGTGCTCAATTTCAACCATACGGAAACGGGTTATGATTTCGATGTGGCGATTTCCGGCTTGGGTACGATCAATCACCTTGCCGGGATCACCAATCTGACCACCGATTCCTCCGGCTTTACCGGTACCACCAACATCACCGGCGGTTCGCTCTATGTGAACAACCAGCTTGGCGGCTCGGTGAATGTGAATGGCGGCACGCTGGGTGGTTCGGGCATGCTCTCGGGCGGGCTGACCATTGGTTCGGGCGGCAATATCGCGCCCGGCAATTCCATCGGCACGCTCAAAGTCGCCAACATCACCATTGCCGCTGGCTCGACCTACACGGTTGAACTCAACGATGGCGGTTTTTTCGCGGGCACCAACAGCGATCTCATCAACGCCACCGGCACCGCCACCATTAGTGGTGGAACGGTGCATGTAACGCCGGTGAACGGCACCGACACAGGCTCCACCTACACACCCGGCACCTACACCATCCTCACGGCAGCGGGCGGCAGAACAGGCACCTTCACCACACTGACCGACGACTTCGCCTTCCTCAATTTCGCACTCTCTTATGATGTGAACAATGTGTTCCTGATCTCGACGCTGGCCGATCTCTGCCTTGCTGGTTTCACCGCCAACCAATGTGCGACCGCTGACAGCATCGAGACGCTGGGGTCCGGCGCACTGTTCACCGCCGTGACGGGTCTCTCCACCGCCGAAGCACCCATTGCGATGGATCAGCTTTCCGGCGAGGTCCATGCCTCGGCCAAGACGGCGCTGATCGAAGACAACCGCTTTGCCCGCGAGGCAGCACTGGAGCGACTGCGCATCGCGCTTGGCGGCATGAGCAACAATCCGTCTCAAGCCGAAAAGCGCATCAACGACAATTTCGCCTTCTGGGGCCAGGGCTTTGGCTCCTGGGGCAATTGGGCCAGCGATGGCAACGCCGCGAAATTCGACCGCTCCATCGGCGGCTTCCTGCTCGGCGGCGATGCTCTGATTACGGATGATGTCCGCCTCGGCTTGGTGGGCGGCTATAGCCGTTCAAGCTTCAGCATCGACGACCGCATGTCTTCCGGGACCGCCGACACCTATACGTTGGGTGCCTATGGCGGTGGGCAGTGGGATGCCTTCTCGCTCAAGGGCGGGGCTGCCTATAGCTGGCACAGCCTCGATACGTCCCGCGCGGTCGCCTTCACCGGCTTCACGGACAGCCTGTCGGCGAGCTACAATGCCCGGACCTTCCAGGCCTTCGGCGAGGCGGGTTATGGCTTCGATGCCGGCTCGACCCGTGTCACACCGTTTGTGAACCTCGCTCATGTGAATCTCTCCACCGACGGCTATGCCGAAACCGGCGGCGCGGCGGCGCTGACATCGGCGGGCCAGAGCACGGGCGTGACCTTCACCACTATCGGCTTGCGCGCTGAAACTAAGGTCGATCTCGGCGGAACCACGGCCAGCCTCACCGGCATGGCCGGCTGGCGGCACGCTTTCGGGGACGTGACGCCCATGAGCACTCACGCCTTCGCCGGTGGCAATGCCTTCACCGTCGCCGGTGTGCCCATCGCGCAAGACGCTTTCGTGCTCGATCTCGGGGCAAGCGTGAATCTGACCAAGGATGCGACGCTCGGCTTCTCCTATAACGGCCAGTTCGCTTCCGGTTTCAGCAATCAGGGCCTCAAGGCGAACCTTGCCGTACGGTTCTGATCGATCCACCCACCTATCGGAACCGCGCGCCTGCCGCTTGTACCCCCAGGCGGCGGGCGTTTTCACAAATCGTTGTGGACACCGACATGCTTCCCATCCGAAACACTCTCATTGCCTGCGCCTTTGCCATCCTCTCCGGTTCCGCTTGGGCAGAGGAGCCGAGCCTGCCCGGCAATGCCACGTCGCTGAATGAAACCCATGGCGACTGGACCGTTGCCTGTACGCTTCTCGCCTTGCCCGACGGCAAGAAGAGCAAACGCTGCGCACTGTCCCAGCAGCAGTTCTCGCGACAGACAAAGCAGCGCGCGCTGGCAATCGAACTCACGGCCGAGAACAACGGTGCTGAGGGCATGCTTGTTCTGCGCACCAAAGGTTCGCTGTCATCGAAGACCGCCCGGCTGATGGTCTTCAAGCTGGTCATGGCCGCCGCCAGGACGTGGCGACGGCTGAAAGGACAAAATCAGTTGCCTAAACTCATCGCAGGTGCCAGTTTCCGTGACGGAATCGAGGTCATTGAACTGAAGCCGCAGAGCGCCGCTTGATCAGCCTCGTCACCCAAATTCCAGCATAGCTCTGACGACGAAGGCTGGGACCACTATGCAGACAAATGGCAGGTGCTGGCGCCCGGCGGAAAAGTGCTCGGCGAACCCGTCCTGCTGCACCCCCACGAGACGGAGCAGCCCTTCACGCGCAGCCAACCGGGGATCGAAATCCCCGACGACATCGAGCAAGTGACCGTCCGCGCGCACGACAAGCTGCACGGCTGGGGCGGGGCGACGTTGCCGAGGTAATGCAAATTGGAGCGATATTTTCCAGATCATCACGCACTCCGCGGCCCTCAAAAAAGGTTCTCAACAAAACCAGCAAGTGCGAGTTTGTCAGCCCATTGGAAGTTGATTGACTAGCTGTGAGCTTTCATTAGGTTGTCCATTCGGACCGGACCGAGGAGACTGGAGTTACCAAGCTTCAATCTTCAAGGAGAGGCCCGAATGAACATCCACAAGAATGCCCGTCTGACGCGGCTGCGTCGAGAGGAGATGG
>JAIOIW010000141.1 GCA_019912385.1 Notoacmeibacter sp.
GCGAAGCTGCCGGACAACCTCCTTGATCCGGACGAGCCCGGCCGCGTGTCGGCTTGCGCCGCCGCATCCTTCTCGCTTTGCCAGCAGGTCATGTCACGCAAGGCGTCCTGGAGCGTGATGTCACAACCGCGGCCGCGATCCGGGATATGTTGCAATCTCCCATGATCCTGGACCCGCGCCCCATTCTTCTCATCAACCGGCTCTTGTGTTCGCCTGAGAGCAGGCAATGGACGTATCACACGTTCCCTGTTCGAGGCGATATTGTCCGAGACGATCGAGAAGCAGGACCGCGCAATCGCGGAGCCCCGCGGCGAACCGGAAAGCCCCCATGCCTTTGGTCTTGGAATGTCGGAACGGTACGGCCGCCGGGCGACAGGACGAGCGGTTGCGACCCGGCGCACCATGAAACAAGCCAGAGCACCTGCAACAATCCACTAAAGACATGATTCCATTGAGATAAGTGGCGCGCCACTCAGGATGAAAGCGGGCACTTGGGAATTCAGGCGCCCAGATGTCCGAAAAAGCGAAAAAGCAGCGCGATAGCGGCGTCGACAGTCGCGCAATACGAAAGGCTGGTCAGGCGGTCGATTGGCCGATGGTGGCGGGGAACTGGCCTTTTCGCGGGCGAAGGCGATCCTCTGGAGTTCGTGCAGTGGCTGATTGTCGGCAAGCACCAGTGGAAATCCGCAACTTGGCAGGCGTACATGGTTGCCTCCGCCCGGGCATTGGAGGCTTGCGACAAAGAGTTCTGTCCCTTTTCACATTTTCCGCGCACCGGGGAGGCGCTGGTGCTTCTGCGTGTCCGGCGGCACCGCAGCCGCGAGCAGCTGCGTCGTAAGACCTTGAAAGGTTGAGATCAGGCGATGGCTTGCGTACCCACGACGATCGGCGAGCCGGCCGGAACCCGCCCGTAGAGGTCAATCACGTCCTGGTTCATCATTCTGACGCAGCCGCTTGAAACAGCTTTTCCGATCGTCCAGTACTCCGGCGAACCGTGAATCCGGTAGAGCGTGTCCACATTCCCTTGAAATATGTAGAGAGCGCGCGCTCCGAGCGGGTTGTCGAGGCCCGGTGGCATGCCGCCGTTTCGGGCGCTCCATTTCGCCAGTTCCGGTTGCCGGGCGATCATCTCGTCCGGAGGCGTCCATTTTGGCCATTCCTGTTTCCACCCGACGCGGGCGCGCCCCGACCAGTCAAAGCCCGCACGCCCCAGGCCGACGCCATAGCGCAACGCCTTGCCACCCGCCAGAACGAGGTAGAGAAAGAACCTGTCGGTGTCGATGATGATCGTGCCGACCCGCTCGGAAGTCGGGTAGTCGACCTGCCGGCGATAGAATTTGGCCGGTACCCTCTTGAGATCCACCGCCGGGACGGGGAAGCGTTTCCCCGGTTTTGGCCCATACATGAGGGCATGCGAAAGGTCCGACTCGGGTACGGACTGTTTTTCCGGGTCAGGCGCCTTCGTTACGCATCCGGCGAGCGCGAGTCCGGCAAGGCTGACTGCACCGGTCAGCCAGTGGCGGCGGTTGAGCGCACGGCCGTTCCATACTCCCGTATCGTTTTCCGACTTAATGAAGGACTGCCGGGGCTTTGCCTGTTTGGCAACGGACGACGAAAACCGGACAGCGCGCGCTTTCGTTACAGGCCATGGCGAGGGGATCCTGTTCCCTTGCCCTTCGGAAGCAGTCCTTTCGGACTCCGGATTGTTTTCATTGGTACTCACAGGACCAGGACCTCCGTCCCGACCGGAACCCGCTCGTAGAGGTCAATTGCATGGTCATTGATCATGCGGATGCAGCCGTTCGACACGGACTTGCCGATCGACCATGGCTGGTTCGTACCGTGAATCCGATACATGGTGTCTTGCGAGTCCCGGTAGAGATAGAGGGCACGGGCGCCCAGCGGATTTCCCGGGCCGCCCGGGACGCCGCCCGCATATTTCGCGTATTTCTCCGGCGAACGGCGGATCATGTTTCTCGTCGGCCGCCAGCTTGGCCACTCGGCCTTGCGCCCCACCTCCGCAACGCCCTTGAATGCCAGCCCCGCCTTGCCGACACCCACGCCATATCGGCGTGCCGTCCCGCCAGACAGTATCAGGTACAGGAAATGGTCCGCGGTATTGATGACGATTGTTCCGGGTTTGTAGCCGGGAAGGGCGACAGTCTGCGGTTCATAACGCGGATCGAGTATGAACGGCTTTTTCGATGATGCCTGATGTGCGTGGGCCGGAAGACCCAACAGGCCGAGGCTGGCAAGCGAACCTGCCCAAAAGAACCTTCTCGTGATCATGACTTGTCCCATGCATTCCAAGGAGCCGATCATCCGCAACACAAGTTGCGGAATTCAAAGCACCCAGGCTGCGATCGGAGGACGTCTAGGCAACGGGACGCGCGCGCCCTGTCGGCCGGCCGAGACGCGGCCATGAGGAAGCTGTCGAATTGCGCGGATCGGAATTGCGACGCCCGGAGTCAGGAAAACGCAATCCGCCGCGCAATGCACGACCTGGTCCGAATTTTGTTGTTCGGCATCGACGCGGCACTTGCCGACATCATCCGTTTCCACCATCGCCATGTTGATCGACGGTTCCGGAGAAGAATGCGAAACGCCATTGTCCAAGGAATGGAAAAACGGCGGTTGCGCCGCGTCCGAGTACACCGAGACAAAAAAGACAATCAGCAACAATTTGAACAACTTGCTCATCGCGAATTCGTCCTAGCCTACGAGGATAGAGGTGCGCAAGACATGCGTTCTCGATCAACGCGTGACACCAACTGTCATCACGTGAAAGTGATGGATCGCTTCGATCACTGCGGCAAATTCATGCGAACCGTATCCGGGTCTTGAGCACCGTCGGTCGCGATATGGTGATCGCCAATCGGATTTCCGAACAGCATCGGACACCACTGCGGCCAGAATCGCGCGCAGCGCGTCAAGCCGGCAAGCTCTTGATCAATTTCAACGATCGTCTCCGCCGCGATCCGTTTCACCTGTGCACTTGACCGTGTCCTGCCGCTGCACAGCGAGAGCAGGGAACGACATTCGGCGACGGAAAGTCCCATGCTTCGCGCTCGTCGGAGAATGCAGAGGCATTGCACATCACACCCTGAGAAATCGCGATATCCGATCTTCCGCCGCCGCGGCCTGACGTGATCGGTGTCCTCATAGTACCGGATCGTTTCCTGCGGGAGTCCGGATCGCGGCCCTGCTCCGCGATGCTGTCGACGCCATCTGACAATCAAAGCGCATGGCGGCAAAGGTCGATCGAGCGCCGCATCACCAAGCCGCAATACCGCGCTGGCAAGAAAACAGGCAGAAAGAGGAATTGACCGATATCAATTGCCGATGAAATTGGACGGTTATCATATCCCGTGATAAATTGGATCTTGTGATGTTCCGGACCGCAACATTTCGAGCAAACCGAACGTCCGTGTCAGGGCGGATCGGGGTACTTGTTGCGGCGATTGCATTCATCTTCTCGATCGCAGTTTCCGTTCAGGCGTATCAGGTCGGAGATATCGGCCACGCCCTGATGCCAACAGTCAGCCACTCCGCCGATGCAACCGGATTTCAGTCCGGAACATTGCAGACGACGGACGACTGCGGAACTTCGGTTCATTGCCACCATGCATCCGCGGTCATGCCGGGTACGTTCCGCGTAAACGCCCGCACGGATGACAGGCCCGCGTTCCCATCCGCAGAGCACGGTGCATTTCGGCTCGCGCGGATTCCAGCTCCCCCTCCCAGACCGGTCTGACGCCAAGGCCAACCAGGCAGGAATTCCCGCCGGGTGACAGGCCATGATTGCGCGCGAAGAAGCGACATCCGTGATCCGGAGGCTTAAGGCGCCAATCCCGACAGGACCGGCCGTATCCACCGCATCTTATCAAGCGCGCATCGCTTGAGGCCGCAGGCCAACTCGAACAAGCCGTTTTCGAACGCGAAACCGGCGTGGATCGATCGCGACACTCCATGCATCGCCCAAACCAGAAAGCGGAGCACGTAATGGAAAATATCCTCTATTTCCTGCTGTGGGCAGGCGCGTTCTTCCTGATGATGCGGTTGGGCTGCGGCTCGCATGTGATGGGACACGGGCACGCGCAACGCGCCAGCCCGAACACGAAAGACCGGGGACTACGCTGGATCGCACCGGACACCGATACCGATCCGGTGTGCGGAATGACGGTCCAGACCAAGAGCGCAAAGGCGGCGCTGCATGAAGGCAGGGTCTTCTATTTCTGCTCGCGCGACTGTCGCGAGCGCTTCGAGGCCGCGCCCGAAAGCTACCTGGCCGCCGATAGGTCAACTCCAGCCGAAAAGGAACATCACCATGGCTGAGCACGGCACCCCCAATCCCGCCAGACAAATCGGTATTCCGATCGCGGCGGGTCATATCCCCCGCATACCGGTTGTCGCGCTGGGCATGAGTCTGGGCCTGTTCCTGACGATAACCTTTGTCCTGTGCGTCGGCTTCGACCTGCTCTTCCCGGGGCTCGCCATGTACCAGACCTGGCTGAAGCTCTTGCCGGGGTTCACCTGGCTGAGCCTTCCAAGCTTCCTGCTCGGGCTCGTCGAATCCTTCGCCTACGGCTGGTACGTCGCGCTGATCTTCGCACCGCTGTTCAACTTTTTCGCCGCCCGGCGGGAGCGGTGAGCATAGCCAGGTACTGCGCGCTGGCGCGCTGAAAAATACAAGAGGTCCAACAGGATGGAAAACCACAAACACAAAATCGCGACCGCAGTTGCCACGTTGCTGCTGGCATCCGCGCCAGCCTTTGCAACCACCGTCTACATCCCCAATGGCAGCGCCGGCGAGATACTCGTCGTGGATGCCGAAACCAGCGTCATCAAAGTCCGCTGGGCTGGTTTCGATGCTATTCACGGCCTGGCCGGAGCGCCCGGCGCGAAATACCTCGTTGCAGGCAGCTATGCCGAGGTGGCCAAGGAAGCCGCCGCGGCACCGGCGAAACCGGAAGGCGTAACGCAGGACGAGCACGAAGCGCACCATGCGCCCAAGGCTGCGCAAGCCATGCCGGCGGATGCCACTGTCAGCATCCTGACCATCCTCGACACGCAATCGGGCGAAGTCGTGCGCCGGCTCGAAGTTCCCGGTGCGGTTCACCATGTCGCAATGTCGCCCGACGGCCGGTTAGCCGTCGCCACTCATCCGACCACGGACGGAATCAGCATCATCGATCTGGACACCCTGTCGTTCCGGACTTTCGTGCCGACCGGCCCGAGCCCGAACTACGCGGTGTTCGCGCCAGACGGCGGTTCGGTCTTCGTCACGAACGCCGACAATGGCACCGTCAGTGACGTCGATGTCGCAAAGGGTTTTGTCCGGCGCAATATCCTGGCCGGGGAATCGCCCGAGCACATCATCGTCTCACGCGACGGCACGCGGCTGTATGTCGCCGATGCCTATGTCGGCAAGGTCCATGAGGTATCGGTGGCCGCCGGTGAGGTTGCCCGTTCATTCCAGATCGGCGGCGAGGTGCACGGGCTGGGCCTGTCGGATGACGGCGAAACGCTTTTCGTCGTCGGCAAGGGCGAAGACAAGCTGGTGGCGGTCGACATGGAAACTGGCGACCGGAAAACGACCACGCTCGCGCCGGCCCCTTATCATCTGGCAACGATCGAAGGAGCCGGCACGCTTTACGTTTCGAGCCGGGAGAAACCGAAGGTCTGGATCGTTGATCAGTCCGACCTCGTCATTCGCGGCGAAATCGCCGTTTCGGGCGAGGGCCACCAGATGGTGGTGCTCCCCTGATGCATTGCGAAAACCGCAAGGAGATCCGAAATGAAACCGTTCCTCCGCTGCAGAACGGCACTTGGCTGCCTGATCGCCGTAGCCATGGTCGCCATCTCGCCTGCCGCTCTCGCCACAAGCGATAAGGACTCCTCCGATCGCCCGGGCACCATGATGTCAGGTGAAATGATGGCTCAGGGCCTGACAATGCCGGAAATGGATTCCGTGCGGGGCCGAAAGCTCTTTGCGAGCAAGGGGTGCGTGGTGTGCCACTCGGTCAACGGGATCGGCGGAGAGGATGCACCTCCGCTCGACGCCGCGACGATGACCCTGCCCATGAACCCGTTCGAGTTCGCGGCGCGGATGTGGCGCGGAGCCGAAGCGATGGTCGCGCTCCAGCGCGAGGAACTGGGCGCGCCGGTCGAACTGACCGGCGAAGAACTGGCCGACATCATCGCCTTCGTCCACGACGCGGACGAACAGGCAAGGTTCTCCCACCATGATGTTCCCAAGAAGATCGACAACATGATGCATCACATGGGCGAAGGCGGGCACAAAGACTGATCGGCGACGCGGCAAATCGACGGACCTTCAACAACCAGACATGGAGGTATTGCGACATGACAAATGCAGCTGTCACGGACAAGCAACCCACCAGGCGCGACTTCCTCTACGTCGCGACAGGGACGGCCGCCGCGATCGGCGCGGCGTTCGCCGCGTGGCCATTCATCGACAATCTGCGACCTTCGGCCGGCGTCCGCAGCCTGGCCGCGATCGAGGTTTCGCTGGCTCCGATCGAGCCTGGCCAGCGGGTGACGATAAAGTGGCGCGGCCAGCCTGTATTCATCGACAGGCGAACGCCGGAGCGAGTTGCCGCTGCGGTGGCCGACGACAACGCGGAATTGAAGGACCCCGAGCGCGATTACGACCGTGTGCAGGATCCGGAGTGGCTCATCGTCGTCGGCGTCTGCACGCATCTCGGCTGCATCCCGCTCGGCCAGAAGGACGGGGACTCTCGAGGCGAATGGGGCGGGTGGTTCTGCCCCTGCCATGGCTCGGCGTATGACACGTCGGGGCGTATCCGCAAAGGGCCTGCGCCGAAGAACCTGGTCGTTCCGACTTACCGCCTGATCGACGGTGAAACAGTGATCTTCGGATGAACGGAAGGGGCAGGGAGAACCCAATCTTTCCGATACCGCGGCCCATCCCGCGCTATTCGGACAGTTCAACAGCAGACACACAGCAAATGACACGGAGCAAGACGGTGAAAATCAAGGATCAGCTTCCCAAGGTGTTCGTTCTCGGGTTCTTCGGACTCGGGGCGGCAATCCTGATATCGAAAAATTACCAGTCCACATCCGCCGGCGACACGGCCGTAGCGCGCGTGAATGTCACGCAAGCCGCACTGTCGCAGACGGCAAGCGAGGGTGAAGCCCTGTTCGCGGCCAATTGCGCAACCTGCCACGGCGAAAAAGCATCCGGGACCGACAAGGGGCCACCACTTGTCCACGATGTTTACAATCCCGGTCATCACCCGGACGAGTCCTTCTATTCGGCGGCGGCAAACGGCGTCCCGCAGCATCACTGGCCCTATGGCAACATGCCGCCGCAGAGCCAGCTCGAGAAGGAGGAAGTGGCGAAGATCGTGCGCTACGTCCGGGAGCTTCAGGTCGCAAACGGCATCACCTACAAGCCGCACAGGATGTAACCCCATGATACGCGCCCGACCCGGAGAGAGGCCAACGAGGCGGATGCGGACCGGGGGCTGCGACGGGAATCGGCTTCATGATGAGTGCCGGCATCTTCGCGCTCACCGGCCTGATCGCCGGGTTGACGGGGCTGATGTTCCCGCTCTCCCATGTCGCCGCCGCCGCCGCTTCCAAGACGAATGGCAACCTGCGGTTCGCGCACGTCCGGTTACCGGTCCGACCTGACGCCGGCCTGTGGTTCGTCAGGCCGGAGGTCGACGAAGACAAAGGCAGATCGGTTCCCGGACCGGGGACGAACCGATCGCCGTCATATACCGACATGTCGAAGTCGAGCGTCGGCGCATGTCCCTGCAATCCGGAGAGACACGCGACATGGGCTTCGGGCGAGCAATCGGGGCGCGTGCCCAGAACCTGCCCTGGTCTCATAGAAACCGGACCGGGCGCAATCGTCCTGATCGTCCTTGTGTACAAAGCCAGCTCGATTGCTCCCGCGTCAGTTCGGCGTATGCTCCCGACAGCATCAATCGGTCACCATTTCGCTCTATCCGCGATGAATACACCCACACATCTGATCATCGGGGCCGCGCTCTGCGCCCGCAGGGACCGCCCCGGATCATTGATCGCCGCTTTCGCCGGCGGTCTCGCTCCGGACGTCCCCATCCTGGTCATGGTGCTTTATGCGACCAGGATTGCCGGCGTGCCGGCACATGAGGTTTTCGGATCGTTGTTTCATTCCGAAAGCTGGCAGCGCGTCTTTGCGATCGATCACAGTTTCGCGGTTTGGGGCGGCCTTCTCATTGCGGCGTCTCTGTTCCGGTTCCCTTTGCTTGTTGCCTTCTCGGGCTCGGGACTGGCCCATGCGGTGGTTGATTTCTTCACCCATCGTACCGATGCGAGGCAACAGTTCTGGCCGTTGACCGATTGGGTTTTCAGGAGCCCCGTCTCCTACTGGGATGCTCAATACTGGGGGAGCGTCGTGGCGCCGATCGAAGCGCTGATCGTCATCGTGCTGACTGTTGTTCTCGTCCGCCGTACGGATCGGTGGTGGCAACGCTTGCTCACGGTCGGGATCGCTCTCGTTTTCCTGGTTCCCATCGTTGCAACCCGCGGATTTCACGGTCTCCACGGCCTGGGCTGACCACATTGCGGGAACGACGGCAGCCAAGGGCCATACGCCGATCCCGGGTCGGTCATGACTTGTCACCGCTCCAACCGAGACCGCCGTGTCCAACATGAGCTCCATGCATGAAGAAATGCATGCCGAAACCGATCAGAAGCGATAGCCAGAGAAACCAGTCGCTGCCAAGAATGCGCGCGCGATGCCCATAGCCGAGCAGCAAGCCGACGCCGACACGCGCGACGATCAGAGTGTTCCGGTACGTGATCGCCAGAATGACGGCGGGTGTACCGATCGGCGCGGAGCGTCCTGTTCGTCACGCCCCGGGTTGTGCGCCATGTCGGTGCTCCCGTCTTCAGATCCGCGCACTACGCAGGCGAAGCGAGTTGAGGACCACCGAAATGGACGACGCGCTCATGGCGAAGGCGGCGAACATCGGGCTGATCAGGATGCCGAACACCGGGAACAGGACGCCGGCGGCGACGGGCACGCCGGCGGTATTGTAGATCAGCGCAAAAAAGAGGTTCTGGCGGATGTTGCGCATGGTGGCACGGGCGAGCCGCCGGGCGCGGACGATGCCGTCGAGATTGCCTTTCACGAGGGTGAACCCGGCTGACTCAATGGCGACATCCGCGCCCGTCCCCATGGCGATGCCGACATCGGCCTGCGCCAGCGCCGGCGCGTCGTTCACGCCGTCGCCGGCCATTGCCACCTTGCGGCCCTGTTCCTGCAACTCCTTGATGATCTTGGCCTTGTCCTCGGGCAGCACGTCGGCGCGAATCTCGTCGATGCCGAGCCGCCCCGCCACCGCCCTGGCGGTGCGTTCGTTGTCGCCGGTGGCCATGATGATGCGGAAACCCAGCTCGTGCAGCGCCTTCAATGCGGCCGGCGTTGTTTCCTTTACCGGGTCGGCTACGCTCACCAGCCCCGCAACCTCACCCTCAAGCACGACGAACATGACCGTCTCGCCTTCGTCTCGCCGCTCGTTGGCCTTCGCGGAGAGATCCCCGGCGTCGATGCCGAGTTCCTGCACCATCTTGAGATTGCCAAGTGCGACCGCCTTGCCGTCGACCCGACCTTTCACCCCCTTGCCGGTCACCGCCTCGAATTCCGTCGCTCCACCCAACTTGACGCCGCGTTCTTCTGCGCCCGTCACGATCGCTTCAGCCAGCGGGTGCTCCGAGCCCTTCTCCAGCGTCGCCGCAAGCCGCAAGACTTCCGCCTCGTCGTGTCCGGCTTCCGGCAATACCGCGACCAGCCGCGGCTTGCCTTCCGTCAGCGTGCCGGTCTTGTCGACGATCAGCGTATCGACCTTCTCGAACCGCTCCAGCGCCTCGGCATTCTTGATCAGAACGCCGGCCTGTGCGCCTCGGCCCGTCGCCGTCATGATCGACATCGGCGTTGCCAGCCCCAGCGCACAGGGGCATGCGATGATGAGCACCGCCACTGCCGCGATCAGCGCGTAGGAGAGAGCCGGCACGGGTCCCCACATCGCCCAGCCAATGAAGGCCAGCACAGCGATGCCGATCACCGCCGGAACAAAAATCCCCGCGACCCTGTCGGCATATTTCTGGATCGGCGCGCGGGATCGCTGCGCGTTCGACACCATTTCGACGATCTGCGCCAGCGTCGTGTCGGCGCCGACCCGCCTGGCCTCCATGACAAATGACCCCGTGCCGTTGATCGTGGCGCCGGTCACCGCGTCGCCGGCGACCTTCTCCACCGGTATTGGCTCGCCCGAGATCATTGATTCGTCGATCGACGAGCGGCCCTCGACCACCTCGCCGTCCACCGGCACCTTATCGCCCGGACGCACCCGCAAACGGTCGCCCACCTTGACGTCCTCAAGCGGGATTTCCTCTTCTTGGCCGTCCGCGCGGACCACCCGCGCGGTCTTGGCGGCAAGGTCCAGCAGCGCGCGGATCGCCTTGCCGGTACCCTCGCGAGCGCGCAACTCCATCACCTGGCCCAGCAGCACCAGCACCACGATAACCGCGGCCGCTTCGAAGTAGACCCCGACATGGCCTTCTTCGTCGCGGAAGCCACCGGGAAAGATGCCGGGTGCCAACACCGCCACCACGCTGAACGCCCACGCGGCCATCACGCCCATCCCGATGAGCGAGAACATGTTGAGGTTCATCGTGCGGAACGAGTTCCAGCCGCGGACCAGGAACGGCCAGCCGCACCACAGAACGACCGGCGTGCCGAGCACAAGCTCGATCCAGAGCGTGGCGCGTTCGCCGAATATTCCACGGACGCCGGACAGGCCGACATATGGCCCCATGGTCAGCACAAGCAGAGGGATCGTCAGAATCGTACCGATCCAGAACCGGCGCGTGAAGTCGACGAGTTCGGGATTCGGCCCCTCCTCGGCCATCGCGGCCGACTCCAGTTCGAGGCCCATGCCGCAGATCGGACAGGAGCCTGGCTCCGTCCGGCGCACCTGCGGGTGCATCGGGCAGGTGTAGACTGCACCCGCATAGCCGGACGGCACGGTGTCGTAGTTCCTGCCACCGGCTGTGCCGTGATCATGGTGCGCATGGGCGTGGTGGTCGTGCCCGGCGTGAGCATCCAACTGGCCTTCTGGCGCCAGATGCATCCCGCATTTCGGGCAGTCGCCAGGTTCGCTCGACCGCACCTCCGGATGCATGGGGCAGGTGTAGATTACGGCCTCGGACGTTGTCGGACTCTGATGGGCACGATCGTTCATTTTGAAGCCCTCTCGTGTGAATTCCATCGGAATATGGTTCTTCCAGTCACTGGAAGGTCAAGGCCGCGCGATCAGTACCTCGGTGAACAAATGGACGCTACCGCCCAACTCGATGGCCGCGGCATCGCGTCGAAGGCGACGATACTGACGGCGCCGGGGCCAGAATAGCGTCACGGACGACTCCTGCAAAGACCGAGCGGATGACAGAGCTAGCCAGCTCGTGCGCCGGAAATACGAGTCGGGTGCCGTAGCCGCGCCCGACCCTTGGAGACGAGACCTCCGTTGATCCTTAGGATGGGCTTGACTCGTATCCGGCTTCCTTGATGGCAACGGCAAGCGCTTCGTCGTTCAGGGCGCTCTCGATTTCGGCGGTGCGCGAACCGAGATCGCATCTCACTTCGGCGTTCGGGTCGATTGCCTTGATCGACTTCTCTATTGCCGCGGTGCAATGCCCGCAGCTCATGTCGGGTATTGAAAATCTCTTCATCTGGATGCTCCTTTCGATCGCAGGATGCGACCTTCCAGCACCGGAAAGTCAAGGGGAACGGAGAAAATGCATCGCCTGCTTGACCTTCCAGTAGCTGGAATCACTAGCTTGGGTTCAAATCGAGTGGAGATGACGATGCCGGAAGCTGGAGAAATGAGGATTTCCGTAGAAGGGATGTCGTGTGCGTCATGCGTGGGCCGCGTGGAGAAAGCCTTGAAGGCCGTGCCCGGCATCTCGGACGTTTCGGTCAACCTTGCGAGCGAAACCGCACGCATGACAGTCTCGCCGGGAACCGATCCCCACACGGTCGTCGAAGCACTTGAACAGTCTGGATACCCGCCGCGCATCGAGTCGGTGACACTCAACGTTGCCTCCATGTCGTGCGCGTCTTGCGTCGGCCGCGTCGATCGCGCCCTGGCCAGATTGCCGGGTGTACTGAAGGTAGACGTCAATCTGGCGCGGGAAACGGCGACGGTGACGTTTCTCGAAGGGCTGACGGGACCCGCGGATCTGATCGCCGCTTCCGCCGATGCGGGCTACCCGGCCGAGCTGGCGCAGGCGAGCGCCACGGCGGAACGGGGCGCGCGCAAGGAAGAGGAAGCCAGGGAGCTCTTCCGGCGCATGTTGTTTGCTGCGGCACTGGCATTGCCCGTCTTCGCAATCGAGATGGGAGGGCACGTGGTCCCGGGCATGCACGATCTGGTCGACCATGCGATTGGCCGGCAGACAAACTGGCTGATTCAGTTCGTGCTGACGACGATCGTCATCTTCGGTCCGGGTCTGCATTTCTATACGAAGGGATTCCCCGCCCTTTTTCGCGGCGCACCGGACATGAACAGCCTGGTCGCCGTTGGAACAAGCGCAGCCTATCTGTATTCGGTCGTTGCGACATTCGTTCCCGAGGCTATGCCGGATGAGGTACGCTCGGTCTACTACGAGGCCGCCGCGATCATTGTCGTGTTGATCCTGCTTGGCCGTTTTCTCGAGGCCCGCGCCAAGGGCCGGACCGGGGCTGCGATCGAAAAGCTGCTAGGTCTGCAGGCCAGGACGGCGCGCGTCATACGCGACGGCCAGACGGTCGAACTGCCGATCGAGCAGATCATTCGGGGCGACATGCTGGCGGTCAGGCCGGGCGAGCGGATCGCCGTCGACGGAGAAGTGACCGAAGGAGACAGCTACGTCGACGAGAGCATGATCACCGGCGAGCCGGTGCCCGTGTCGAAGACTGCCGGCGCCACGGTGACGGGTGGGACCGTCAACGGGACCGGCGCCTTCCGGTTTCGCGCGACACGCGTCGGGTCGGAAACCACGCTGGCACAGATCATCAGGATGGTCGAGGAAGCCCAGGGCGCCAAGTTGCCGATCCAGGGCCTGGTCGACAAGATAACGCTGTGGTTCGTCCCCGCGGTCATGACGGTCGCGGCACTCACGGTGCTGGCGTGGCTACTGGTTGGCCCATCGCCCGCGCTGACCTATGCTCTTGTCGCTGGCGTTTCGGTGCTCATTATCGCGTGCCCCTGCGCCATGGGTCTGGCGACGCCGACATCGATCATGGTCGGGACCGGCCGGGCGGCGGAGATGGGTGTCCTGTTCCGCAAGGGTGATGCCTTGCAGCAGCTGAGCTCTGTGGATTTGGTCGCGTTTGACAAGACGGGAACGCTGACCGAGGGCAAACCTGCCCTGACAGACATGGTCATGGCCGATGGGTTCGACCGAAACGAGGTGCTGGCGCTGGTCGCCGCAGTCGAAGAGCAATCGGAGCATCCGATCGGGACGGCAATCGTGAATGCGGCGCGGGCCGAACGCCTTCATATCCCGGCGGCGACCGAATTCAGCTCCATTACCGGATATGGCGTGAAGGCGAAAGCAGAGGGTCACTTGGTGCTCGTTGGCGCCGGGCGATTGCTGGACCGCGAAGGCGTGTCAACCGAACCGCTGGCGTCGGTCGAGGCCGACCTGGCATCCAGAGGACGCACGGCTCTCTACGTTTCCGTGGACCGGCGCGCGGCGGCGGTCATTGCCGTGGCCGACCCGGTGAAGCGGACGACAAGAGAAGTGATCGATGCCCTGCACGACCAGGGGCTGAAGTTAGCCATGATCACCGGCGACAACCGGGCGACCGCCCATGCCATCGCGCGTGAGCTGGAAATCGATCACGTGGTCGCGGAGGTGTTGCCACAAGGCAAGGTGGCGGCCCTCGATGAGCTACGCTCAGATGGCAGCAAGCTGGCCTTCGTCGGCGACGGCATCAACGATGCGCCGGCGCTCGCGCACGCCGATGTCGGCATCGCCATCGGTACGGGAACCGACGTTGCAATCGAATCCGCGGACGTGGTGCTCATGTCGGGAGATCTGCGCGGCGTGGTCAATGCCTTCGAGATCTCGCATCGGACGATGCGGAACATACGGCAGAACCTGTTCTGGGCGTTCGGATACAATACCGCGCTGATCCCGGTCGCAGCCGGCCTCCTTTACCCGGCCCTGGGGGTCTTGCTTTCCCCGATCCTCGCGGCGGGAGCGATGGCGATGTCGTCCGTGTTCGTGCTCAGCAATGCGCTGCGCCTCCGCCGCGTCAAGCCGCTTATGGATGGTGCTTCTGAAAAGCCGATTGCGGGACACGCAAGCGCCCCCGTGCCGGCCGAATAGGACAAGGAGGGCGAGGCGAACATTGGGGATGTCGAACGCTTTTCCGGCGTGCCGGCGACAACCATTCGCCACTGCGAGGACCTAGGATTGATCGAACCGCTTCGCAGCGGCAACGGATAACCAGGTTCCGCGAAAGCGACGTGCACAGGCTGTCGTTCCTGGGCAGGGCACGATCCCTCGGGTCTGCAATCGAGGACTGTCGCGCGCCACTGAGGCTGTACACCGATGAACGGCGGAATGGCGCGGAAGTGAAGCAGGTCCGCGCTGTGCCGGCGCAAGAGCATTGGCGAGAGCCTCCAAGCAACCGGGCGAAGGAGTTCCACGAAGCCGGTAGGAGCGGTATGCAGGTGCCGGTAATCTGGGAGTGCGAGATACGAAAGTCGACCGACGTCCAGGAGACGGTCGGGAGGATAATGGGGGACCTCAGGCTTGAGCGATGAGATGAGGAAACCGTCCAATTTCGGCGACGCCCGCCAGCGTGGCTTTTGCGTCCACTGCGCCGGTTCGACGGGAGACACAGGACCACGCGCCATCCAAGGTCTTCCTCGACCTGCCTTACCCGCTCACCCGGCCGACCGTCCCGGGTTGCGAGGACTGCGACAACGGGTTCTCCGCTGACGAGGAATACCTCGCCTGCTTTGTCGAGTGCATCATCCAGGGAGCGACTGATCCTGGCCTCCTCAAACGGGAGAAGGTCGCCAAGGCCCCGCCTCGCAACCGTGGGCTTCGGGGACGGATTGAGCGGTCGCGGGCCTCATGACTACGACGAAGCGGGGCACTTCCATTGGCCCAAGGCAATCGTGATGGTTCGGGCCTGGCGTTCCATGCCGCAGCCAGTGCTTCTCGACGTGCTGGCTGAGCAGCTTCCCTATCATGCCACCTCCCAAGCGGTGCTTCTCGATGGCGGGGATGCAGATGCCGTAATAAGCCTCAAGGCCGAAGACGTCGAAATTCCGGCGTCTGAGGCTCTGGTCAAGGCAAGACTTCTCGACAAGGCGCTAAACCCAGGTCGTCCGACGACAGGGCCAGAACCAAGCTCCTGGGAGGGCTCGACAGGGCGGGACGTGAACAGAACCGCGTTCACCTATGCGTTTCGGTTCGGGCGGACGGACATCTGGAAAATAGGGCACGCCATCGACGTGAAAGAAAGGCTCAAGCAGGTCAACTGTCATATCCCGCCGGAGGCGGTGCCGGAACGGTGGGATGCGAAATCCGGCAGGCTTGGGACAGCGAGACGGACGCGTATGCGATGGAGCAGAGGGTCTTCCGGTCTCTCACGGCGAGCAGAACCGAGGGGGAGCGGGTCAGATGCACGGAGGCCGAACTCCGGGCAGCGTGGCTGGCCGGGATCGGTCCCTGAGGTTCGCGTTGGCCAAGCCGGAACACTGAAAACGGCGCTTATGCGGTGATTATTCCGGACGCTCGACAAGCCCCTAATGCAACCATGTAACAAGTAGCTGTTTTTATTAAAGAAAATGGCGCGCCCGAAAGGATTCGAACCTCTGACCCCCAGATTCGTAGTCTGGTGCTCTATCCAGCTGAGCTACGGGCGCGCAGGACTGACAAGCAGTCACCGGCAAGCGGCGTCGAGAGGCCGGCCAGCCGTGCGCAGCTACCTAGCGACTGGCGCGGCGAATTGCAAGCGGGGAAACGGGAAAAAGAACATGACCTCGCGATACCGCACCGAACCAGCGGCGCGATACGCGGGCGCACCCGCCGCGTTCCGCTCAGCCGTGCCTGCGCAGCTCTCCGCGGGCCTTGGAGATGTCGATCGGCTGATCGGGAATGGTGATTTCGAACACCGTGTTGCCGCCGTGACTCTCGACCAGTTCGATCGTACCGCCATGGGCGCGTACCAGTTCGTGGGCGATGGCAAGCCCCAAGCCGGTGCCGCCCGAGCGCGCCGAGCCGCGAAACGCGCTGAAAAGGTTCTCACGCGCCTTTTTCGGCAATCCCGGTCCGGTATCGCGCACCTGGATATGGGTCACCGTGCCCTCGCGCGTGGCCGAAACGGTCAGGCGGCAGACCACGGACGCGTCGGCGGCATTGGCCATCGCCTGCACGGCGTTGCGGCAGAGATTGTTCAGCACCCGGAAAAGCTGTTCGGCATCCGCGTCGACTTCCAGGTCGGGCGCGACCGCGTTGACGAATTCGACCCCGTCGCCACCGAGGTCGAGCAGGCTGGCCACCTCGTCGACCAGCTGGGCGAGGCGGATGCGGCGGCGCACCGGCGGCGCTTCGCGCGCCTGCCCGTAGGCCAGGACGCTCTGCGTGTAGTTGATCGCGCGGTCGAGCGTGCGCATCAGCTTCGGGGCGAATGTCTGCACCGAGGGATCCTGCACCGTCGACAAGCGGTCCGATATCAGCTGTGCCGACGCCAGCACGTTGCGCATGTCGTGATTGATCTTCGACACCGCCAGGCCAAGATCGGCCAGGTGCCTCTGCTCGCCGAGGGTCTTTTGCAGTCGGGTCTGCATGGCCGCAAGTTCGTGTTCGGCAATCCCCAGTTCGTCGCCGCGCGCCTCGGGCTTGATGATCCGCTCCGGATTGTCCGGCTCGCGGGAGAAGGCCAGCATCGAACGGGTCATCGCGCGCACCGGGCGAATCATCACCCGGTTGATGGCATAAAAAACAAGTATCGCGGTAAACACCGAGATCATCAGGGACAGCAGCGCGATGTTGCGCGAATAGACCAGCAGCCCTTCGCGCAAGCCGCGATCGGGAATGACGATCTCGAATTCCATGTCGGAATGCCCGACCTTGCCGAAAATGCGCAGAACCTTGTCGCCGCCGAAAAACAGCGTCGAAAGCGCCGCACTGATCGCCGCCGGCGGGCTTCCGGCAGAGGCGAGATCCACCTGTTCGTCAACTTTGGGCGGCATGTCGGCAATGACGACAAGATGCGATGTGCCCGAATCGCGCACCGCGATGGCATAGGCGCCGGTGGTCTGGAGGATCTCGTCCTGCACCTCGCGCGACAATTCGCCGGAGCCGGACTTGATCAGGAGAATGCTCACCATCGCCGCGATGTTGAGCTTGTCCTCCATCCAGCGCAGGCGGTAATTGGCCGCCGACGGCGGGAAGATGAGGATTTCGGCCAGCAGCACGAAGGCGGCCGTCAGCACCAGGAGCTTTGCCGACAAGCCCACGCCGCGCCGCGGGACCCCGGCGACCGGTTCCGCCCGGCCCACCTCTACCGCCCTGTCGCTTTGCACGCTCGTCAGCGCTTTGTCGTCGGTCATGCCTGCTCCCGCCTGCCGGTCAGCCAAACCTGGTCAAGAACCTGACCAGCCTGCGCACCCACGGGTTGCGTGTGCTGGCACCATAATAGGAAACTGCGGCCCGCTTTCCAATCTCGGACATCGTTGGATAGGGCGCGACGTAACTTGCAATGTCGCGAACGGTCATTTTCTTGGCGACCGCAAGCGCCCAGAGATTGATCATCTCGCCGGCATTGGCGCCGGCGATCGACGCGCCAAGGATGCGCCCCTTGCGCCCCACGATCACCTTGATCATCCCTGTCGTCTTGTGCTCGGCCTGGGCGCGATCGTTTTCGCTATATGGCCAGCGCAGGACGGTGACCGGCTTTCGCCCGGCGCGCGCGGCATCCTCGCTCAAACCGACATGGGCAAGTTCGGGGTCCGTATAGGTCGCCCAGGGGATGATCGCCGTGTTCATCCTTGCAGGCAGGCGGAACAGGAGCGGACGCAAGACAAGGCCGCCGTGATGGCCGGCGACATGGGTGAACTGCAGCCCGCCGGCGACATCGCCGATCGCATAGACGCGGCGGTTGGTGGTTCTGAGCCTGCCGGTGACCTTGATGCCGCGGCGGTCATAGGCGATGCCCGCCTGTTCCAGATCAAGACCGTCGACATTGACGGCGCGGCCGGCCGCGACAAGCAGGTGCGTGCCATCGACCGTATCGGAACCGTCAGGCGTCTCGACATGGACCCGCACGCCCGTCTTGCCGCGTCTTTCGACGCCAGTGACCTGGGTGCCCTCGCGGATTACCACGCCTTCGCCGCGCAGGCGTTCCAACACGACGGCGGCCAGTTCCGGGTCGTCCTTGCCGAGCGCCTTGAGGGCCTCGATGACCGTTACCTGGCTGCCGAGGCGGCGATGGGCCTGCGCCATCTCCATGCCGATCGGTCCGCCGCCGATGACGATGAGATGTCCGGGCTTTCGCGTCTGGCCGAACAGGGTCTCGTTGGTAAGGTAGCCGACCTCGTCGAGGCCGGGGATCGGCGGCACCATGGGCGACGAGCCGGTGGCGATCACGAAGCGCCGCGCCCTGATCTCGTATTCTCCGGCGACGACCGTGCGCCTGTCGGCAAAGCGTCCGGCCTCGGGAATGACCCGGACGCCCAACGCGGTGAACCGTTCGACCGAATCGTTGGGGGCGATCGCCTCGATCACGCCGCGGACATGGCGATTGACGTCACCGAAATTCACCTGCGGCTCGACATCGGCGATGCCGAACCTGGAGCCGTGGCGCATCGCCTCGGCATGCTTGCCGGCCGCCAGCAGCGCCTTCGACGGCACGCAGCCGTAGTTGAGGCAATCGCCGCCCATCTTTCCCTTTTCCAGCAACACGACCTCGACACCGAAGGCAGCGGCCGCGGCGGCGGCGGTCAGGCCGCCCGATCCGCCGCCGATGACGCAAATGTCGGGCGTCAATCTGGTTGTCATGGCGATATCTCCCTCCGGCGGCACCGCCGGTCATCAAGTCGAAATGAATTATTTCCGTTTCCGGTCGATGCGGCGCAACAGCGCCCTGCCGGCGACGGGAATGAAGGCGACGGCGGCCAGGGCAGCAAAGGCGATGGTGATCTCGGGCGTGACGAGATCGCGAACCGAAACGCTTTCGCCGGCATTGGCGGCCGCGATGAGCACGCTCTCCACGCCCTGCCCCAGCCACGCATAGGCAAAACATCCGGGTAGTATTCCCAGGAAGGTGGCGGCGACATAGGTTCTCAGCTTCACGCCAAACAGCGCCGGCGCGATGTTGACCACCCAGAACGGGAAGAAGGGAACAAGGCGCAATACGAGAAGATAACCGAAGGCGTCACGTTCGAATCCGTCGGCCAGCCGCGCACCGAGGCCGCCGACACGCTTCTTCAGAAAGTCGCCAAAGGCGCTTCGGGCGGCGAGGAAAAGAGTGGAGGCGCCGACAGTCGCGGCGAAAGCTACGGCCGTTCCGGCGACGAGCCAGCCGAACAGCAGCCCGCCGAATATGGTCAGGATGGATGCGGCGGGAAACGAGAAGGCGACCGCGAGCGCATAGGTGACGGCAAAACCCGCAAGCGACACAGCGTAGTTGGCCTCGACGAAAACATGGAGCATTTCGCGGCTCTCGGCCAGATAATCAAGCGACAGGTAGCGTTGCCAGCCCAGCGCGTATCCGATCGACAGCCCGGCAACGATGAACGCTATGGGCGCAAAACGGCGGAAGCCGCGGTTCTCGCCCTTGCGCGCCTCGTCGCCCTTCATGGCATCGACCCTGTCCATTTCCCTGCTTTCCGCATATCATGTTCGCCCGGCGCCCGCAGCCTTGGGCGGATAACCGGTTCACCGCTGCCACTTGGCCCGCGCAGGGGCGTGATGCAACAGTCTCGCGCGCATTCTCACCGCCTGTTGAGGTCCGCGCCTGCCGGCCTCACCCATTCGTGAACCGGCAAATCCGAATTCAGGAGCGCCGAAAATGCGCCCCCGGATTGACATCGGCGCGGCGTTGTCCCTATAAGCCGCCACATTCGGGCCGGCCGGTCTGCGGCGATTTCGTTTGCGACGCGTCCCGGAAAGAGCTCCTGATAGTCATATCAGAATCAAGAAGGGCCGCACTCCGCGGTATGAAAACAAATGAAGCGTACTTATCAACCATCTAAACTCGTCCGCAAGCGCCGGCATGGATTCCGTGCGCGCATGGCCACAAAGGGCGGCCGCAAGGTCATTCAGGCCCGCCGCAACCGGGGTCGTGCGCGGCTCAGCGCCTGACGGGCAGCGGCGGCGAGAGGGCCGGCCGGTGGATGTCCGGCACGCTGGAACACCGCCGAAGCGGCTTCGCAAACGTGCAGAATTCCTTGCCGTCCGCCGTGGTGAAAAACGTCGCGGGCGGCTGTTCCTGCTGGAAGTTCTCGATCGCGGCAACGGCGGCGAACCGCGGATCGGTATCACGGTGACGACGAAACAGGGCAACGCGGTCGAAAGAAACCGCATCCGGCGGCGGCTACGAGAAGCATTGCGCCTTCATGCCGCTGATGACATGAAGCCCGGGCATGACTATGTGGTCGTTGGACGCAAGGAGATCCTCACGATCCCCTTCCAAACACTCGCTTCCGAGCTTTCTCGGCGCATAAGCGGAACGGATTCCAATGGATAACAACCGCAATTTCCTGATCACCATCGCAATATCGGTCCTGATCCTTGTGCTTTGGCAGATGTTCTACATGAATCCGCGCATCGAAGCGCAGCGCGAAGTCGCACGCATCGAGGCCGAGCAGCAGGCTGCGAAGGAAGCAGTGGCAGAACCGGCACCGGGCCAGGCCACGCAACCGCAGGCCGGCGTTGTCCCCGGCACGCAGGCGGTGCCGACTGCTGCTGCGGAAGCCAGCGCCGGGCGCATCAGGATCGACACCCCTTCCCTGTCAGGATCGATCAACCTCAAGGGCGCGCGCTTCGACGAACTGGTCCTGAAGAACTACCGCGTGGAAGTGTCCAAGAGTTCGCCGAACATCGAACTGCTGAAGCCTGCCGGCAGCAAGGCCGGCTATTTCGCCGAACTGGGATATTCCGGGAATGCCGAGAGCGGCAAGGTTCCGGGGCCGGACACCATCTGGACCGCCGAGCAAGGCACGACGCTGACACCGACCACTCCCGTCAAGCTGACCTTCACCAATGACAAGGGCCTGACGTTCACGCGCACGGTCAGCATCGACGACGACTACATGTTCACCGTCGACGACACTGTCACCAACAGCTCCGGCGCGCCGATCAGCATTTCGGCCTATGGCCGCGTCACCCGGCTGGAAAAGCCGCAGACGACCGGAATCTACGTGCTCCATGAGGGCCTCATCGGGGTCACCGGCGAGGACGGCCTGCAGGAAATCGACTATTCGGATGTCGAGGATGATCGTGCGATCGTGCCTGGCAAGTCGGCAGACGGCTGGCTCGGAATCACCGACAAGTATTGGGCGGTGACGCTCATTCCGGGCAAGGGGCCGCAGTTCCAGCCGCGCTTCAGCTACTCGGACACCTCGGGCATCAGCTACCAGGCCGACTATCTGAGCGATGCGATATCGGTGCCGTCCGGTGGAGCCGCCAACTACCAGACGCGGGTCTTTGCCGGCGCCAAGGAAGTGAACCTGATCAAGGAGTACCAGGAGAGGCTGGGAATCCGGCAATTCGACCTGATGATCGACTGGGGCTGGTTCTACTTCATCACCAAGCCGATGTTCTGGCTGATCGACAATCTCTACAAGATCCTCGGCAATTTCGGCCTGGCGATCCTGGGCACCACCGTCATCGTCAAGGCCATCTTCTACCCGCTCGCCAACAAGTCCTACGCCTCCATGGCCAACATGAAGAAGGTGCAGCCGGCGATGCAGGAAATCCGCGAGAAATACGCGGACGACAAGATGAAGCAGCAACAGGAGATGATGGAACTCTACAAGCGCGAAAAGATCAATCCGATCGCCGGCTGCTGGCCGGTCGCGCTGCAGATTCCTGTTTTCTTTTCGCTCTACAAGGTGCTCTACGTCACCATCGAAATGCGCCATGCGCCATTCTACGGCTGGATCCAGGATCTGGCTGCACCGGACCCGACGTCGCTGTTCAACCTATTCGGCCTGCTGCCCTATGACGTGCCGCAGTTCCTGATGATCGGCGTGTGGCCGCTGATCATGGGCATCACCATGTTCCTGCAAATGCGCATGAACCCGACGCCGCCCGACCCGACCCAGGCGATGATCTTCACCTGGATGCCGGTCGTCTTCACCTTCATGCTGGCGAATTTCCCGGCCGGCCTGGTGATCTACTGGGCGTGGAACAACTCGCTGTCGATCGTGCAGCAGGGCATCATCATGAAACGGCACGGCGCGAAGATCGAGCTCTGGGACAATCTCGTCGGATTGCTGAAAAAGAAGCCAAAGCCGGCGGAGTGACCGCCACGACGCATTTTCTCGACAAGGTCCCCGGTTTGCGCCGGGGATTTTTTGTGGCTTGAATACATCCGGCCAGTTGGGCACAATTTCACCGGTTCGGGGCGGGATTTGGCGATAAAGGGACATCTGATGCTTCGCCGGATATGTGCGGTCGTGCTGCTGGTCTTTGCGGGTCAACTCGCGGCGGGGGCCGGCGCGGCCGCCGAGCCGGCCGATACGGCGGCGAGCGAGGAAACGACGCCGGCGCCCGAAGCCGGTTTGCCAAGCGTTCTCGAAATCCTCCGCTCGACGCCGCGATTCGGGCTGTTCGGCAACCTGATCCGGCTCGCCGGCGAACCGGAAATCTTTTCCGATGGCGGCCCGATGACCGTGTTCGTTCCGCCCGACGCAGCGCTGATCGCCCAGTTCAACGAATACATGGCGGGCGCCGAGGGCGAAAATTACCAGAAGCGGCTGAAGAAGCTGGTGCTGTCGCATGTCCTTCGCGAGCAGTATTCCCTGGAGGACATGCGCTACAACATCACCATGACCGGCGGGCGCAACCATATGCAGACCGTCAGCGCAGATGCCCTTACGCTGAGGATGGCCGATGACAACGTCGTGGTGTTCGACGAGCGCAACAATGCCGTGGCGATCGTGTCGTCCATCACCGCGAAAGACGGCGTGATCCACGAACTCGACGGTTCCATGCTGCAGGCGCGATAGCGCCTTTCCCTCTGTTCTTGCAATTGTCCCGGCGGACGCTATAAAGCCGGCTGTCCAGGATCAGGGGCCACGCCGATGAACAAGTAAGCCCGTTTCGCCTTGCCATGAACGAAGGAGCTTACGATGCACGGTCCCGACCCGAATACGACCTATCCGCTTGCCGGTTTTCCAAGAACCGTTTTCCTCAAGAACGTGATCACGCGCCCGAATATCGAGGTCGGCGACTACACCTACTATGACGATCCCGGCGGGGCCGAGCGCTTCGAGGAAAACAATGTCCTGCATCATTTCGAATTTCATGGCGACAAGCTGATTATCGGGCGGTTCACCGCCATCGCCACAGGCGTGCGTTTCGTGATGAACGGCGCCAACCATGCCATGGGCGGGTTTTCGACCTATCCGTTCAACATCTTCGGCTGCGACTGGGAAAAGGGGTTCGACCCCCAGACCTGGCTTGCAGGCAGCCGCGGCGACACCGTCGTCGGCAACGACGTGTGGATCGGCGCGGACGCCATGATCATGCCCGGCGTAACGATCGGTAACGGCGCCGTCATCGCGGCGCGTTCGGTCGTCGCGAGCGATATTCCGCCCTATGCGGTCGCCGGCGGCAATCCGGCAAAAATGATCCGAATGCGCTTTGACGACGAGACGATCGGGCGCCTGCTGTCGATAGCGTGGTGGGACTGGACGGCGGAGAAGATTTCGCGCTACGTCGATGCAATTCGCGGCGGCGACATGGAAGTGCTTGCTGCTGCGGCACGGGAGGAATTGTGACCCAGCCGGCAACCATCGACGCGAACGCGCTTTTTGTCCGCCCGTGGATCTTCATCCGCGGTGTGCCGTCCATGAAGTTCCTGCCGCCCGAAGGGCCGCCGGAAGTGGCCTTCGCCGGCCGTTCCAACGTCGGCAAGTCGTCGCTTATCAATGCGCTGCTTGGACGCAAGGGGCTGGCGCGGACCTCC
This sequence comes from Notoacmeibacter sp., assembly GCA_019912385.1. Lineage (GTDB taxonomy): Bacteria > Pseudomonadota > Alphaproteobacteria > Rhizobiales > Rhizobiaceae > JAIOIW01. The sequence goes on from JAIOIW010000141.1 coordinate 24,242, forward strand.
AACACGCCTGGCCGAACGCAGGAGCTCAACTATTTCGTCCCCGACGGCTATTCCGGGAAGGACGGCGACCTGCCGCCCATCGCCCTGGTCGATATGCCCGGCTACGGTTTCGCCAAGGCGCCCAAGGAGATGGTCGACCGGTGGACCGCATTGGTTTTCGATTATCTGCGCGGCCGCGTGACGCTCAAGCGCGTCTATCTGCTGATCGACGCACGCCATGGCGTCAAGAAGATCGACGAAGAAGTGATGGACCTGCTCGACAAGGCGGCGGTGTCCTACCAGATCGTGTTGACCAAGGCCGACAAGATCAAGCCGCTGGCGGTGGCAAGGCTGCTTGCGGAGACGGAACAGATCGCGCGCAAGCGCCCCGCCGCCTTTCCCGAAGTGCTGGCAACCTCGTCGGAAAAGGGATCGGGGCTGGACGAATTGCGCGAGGCGATTGCTGTCGCGATCACGAGTTGAACCCGGCCGGCTAAGCCGCCTTGTCGTCCGGCACGAAGTCCAGCGCGATACCGTTCATGCAATAGCGTTGTCCGGTCGGCGGCGGGCCATCGTCAAAGACGTGGCCGAGATGACCGCCGCAACGCCGGCAGTGCACTTCGGTGCGCGCCAGGAACAGCTTGTAATCGGTCCGGGTCGCGACGGCATCCGGAAGCGGTTCCCAGAAGCTCGGCCAGCCGGTGCCGCTTTCATACTTGGTCGTGGACGAAAAGAGCGGCAGGTCGCAGCCCGCGCAGGTAAAGGTGCCGTCGCGCTTTTCATGCAGCATATCGCTGGTGAACGGCCGTTCGGTATCCTCCTGGCGCAGGACCTGGTATTCCGCCTCGCTGAGGATCTTGCGCCATTCCTCGTCGCTCTTGACGATCTCGAAACCTTCCGCGCGCGCGTCGCCCACGATGCGCCAGCTCCAGGTCGAGGCGAAACCTGCGGCGGCTACGGCCGCTCCGGCTACGCCCAGCAGCAAAGCCCGTCTGTTCATGCCAGCCTCCTTGTTGAACTCTTCCCGCCGGCCAGCGGCCGGAGAGCCGATCCATTTCCTTCGGATATGGCCGAAAAGCCCCTCACACGACAGGCAATTTTACGTGATCCGGGAGCGATCAGTCCTGAGGGCCGCCGGCCGCCGGCAGGGTGAAGCGGACCGACAGCCCCCGCAATTCGCCGCTCGAGAACTCCGGCTCGCGGCCATAAGCGGCCAGGATGTCGGTGACGATCGCGAGACCGAGACCGGCCGAACCGCCCCTCTCATCGTGGCGGCTGCCGCGCGCGACCAACAAAGCCATGTCACCCGGCTCCGCGCCTGGACCATCATCGCTCACCGTGACGGAAACATCGCCGCCATCGCGCGCGATTTCGACGGATACCGCCGTTGCGGCGAAGCGGGCGGCATTTTCCATCAGATTGCCGAGGATGTCATGGATGTCGTCGCGATCCGCCAGCGCCTCCGTCTGCTCCCCGCCGGTAACATTGAAGGCCTTTTCGCGGCCGGCCGGCGTGCGCGCCAGAGTACGGGCGACCGCCTCGGCGACCGGCCTTATGGCGACGCCCGGCATGCCGGCGCGCCGGTTGCGCACGCGCGAACGGGCCAGTTCGCGCTCCACCGTTCGGTGCATCTGCGCGGCTAGAGCTTCGACCGATGCCGCGATTTCGGTTTCGCCGCGCGCCCGGAGCGCCGCGATGTCGGATCCAAGCGCGGTCAGCGGGGTTTTCAGGCCATGCGCCAGGTCTGCGGCGCGATCGCGTGCGCGCTGCATGTCGGCCTTCTGCTGTTCGAGCAGGCTGTTGACCTCGTCGACCAGCGGTTCGATTTCAGAGGGGACATCGCCGTCGAGCTGCCGGCGGATGCCGGCGCGCACATCGCGGATGCCCCGGCCCACGGCGCCGAACGGCGCCAGGCCGGCGCCAACCTGGATCCAGGCCCCGGCGAGCAGGGCAATCCCGAGCAGACCCAGCGCCGGCAGTATGTCGCGCGCGAAACCCGTGGTCAGATCCTGTGCTTCCGCACGAGAGATCGCCACGGAAACGCGCACGGTCCTGCTTGCGCCGGTATCGTCGGCGATGCGGAACCGGGTTTCGTGCAACAGCGATGCCATCCTGTCGGGCCCGGCTATGTCGTGAATGTGGGTCTCGCCGGGCGGCAGCACGTCATCCGGGAGGTCGAGCGCGGAATCCCATAGCGAGACCGACCGCAACAGCGTTCCCTTTTCCTCGTCGAGAACCTGCCAGTAGAGGCCGGAAAATACCCGGTTGAAGCGGGGGTCGGCCGGCTCGCTGGCTATCGCCAGCGCACCGTCTGGCGCGATCCTGAGATTGCCGCCGATCTGGGCGATGTGGGTGTCGATCTCCTGGCCAAGACGGCGTTCGAGATGGCGGTCGAAAAGCGCGACCAGACCGGCTCCCGCGATGCCGAGTGCGACCAGTGTGCCGATGAATGCGAAGGCAAGCAGGCGAAGGCGGATCGATCGCGTGCGGATGGTCATCGGGATCAGGACTCGACCACGTAGCCAAAGCCGCGCCGTGTTTCGACGAAACCGGTTCCCAGCTTGCGCCGGACGCGCCCGACCAGCACCTCGACCGCGTTGGATTCCCGCTCATAGTGCTCCGCCTGAAGGTGCTCGGCCAGTTCCTGCTGTCCGATGACGCGGTCCATGTGGTGCATGAGATAGGAGACCAACCGGTATTCCTGCGGCGAAAGCGGCACCGGCACGCCCTGCTTCGTCACCCGCATCTGCCGCGTGTCGAGGACGACTTCGCCCCTTGAAATGACCGGGCTTGCGACACCGCCGCTGCGGCGCAGGATCGCGCGCAGGCGTGCCAGCAACTCATCCATCTGGTACGGCTTCGGCAGGTAATCGTCGGCGCCCGCGTCGATGCCTTCGACCCGCTCGGTCCAGGAGCCGCGGGCCGTGAGTACCAGGATCGGCATGGTACGGCCGTTCGCCCGCCAGCGCTTCAAGACCGACAGACCGTCCATGCCCGGCAGGCCGAGATCGAGAATGACGGCGGCGTAGTCCTCCGTATCGCCGAGAAACCAGGCCTCCTCGCCATCGGATTCGGTTTCCACCAGGTAACCCGCCGCAACCAGGGCGGTGCGTACATCGGCAAGAATGCGCGGATCGTCCTCGACCACCAGGATCCGCATGTTCAATCGATCTCCGCCGTCAGGATCCGGCCGGACCGCGCATCGACCTTGACCTCGCGCACGTTGCCGTCGCCCTGGAGGATGTAGAATTCATAAATAGCCAGGCCGTCCTTTTTTTCGAATTCGGTTTCGAGGATCCGGCCCGGGAACTGTTCCAGAACCTGCTCCCTGATATCGGCCAGCGGTTTGAGGGCGCCTTTCTGACGCAGGCGGTAGACCTCATCCGCCCGATGGTGCCTCTCATCGCGATCGCGATCCTTGCCGTCGGCAAGCGCAAGGGCCGGCGCGCAGGCAACCGCAAGGCAGATACCGATCATCAGAAAAATACGCCTCTTCATGGCTCCCTTTTCATCTCCGGCAGATGACAAATCGCTGAATACCCGCATCAGCCATCCGTCACCACGCCGCTGCCATAACCGTCACACCGAAACAACGGTACATGATCACAAACGATCCGAAAGGAAAATCCATGCGTACCCTTCTCATCTCCTCCCTCATCGCCTCCGCCGCGTTTGCCGCTCCCGCGCTTGCCGCCAGCGACGATACCATCACCGGCTCGCTCAAGTCCTGCGGCAATGCGCCGATGACCGAATGGAAGAGCGAGACCGATATCCGCCAGTCGGCCGAAGGCCTGGGTTACCAGGTTCGCAAGGTCAAGGTCGAAGACGGCTGCTACGAGGTCTATGCGATCAAGGCCGACGGTTCGCGCGTCGAGGCCTTTCTGAACCCCGTCTCCGGCGAGCTCGTCCGCGAGAAGGTCAGCCGCTGAACCGCGCCTCAATGACCCCGTCCGCCTCCAGGGGCGGGGTCACGCGCACCGAAAACATCAATGCGAAGGATAGCTGAAATGAGCACCACGGATCTCGCCATTGCGACGAACGCCAAAGTGGAAAACCGCATGCGGAGCATCCGGGTCTGGGATCCGTTCGTCCGCCTGTTCCACTGGTCGCTGGTCGGCCTGTTCGTGTTCGCCTTTGCGACCGGCGACGAATGGGATGCAGCCCACGAACTCGCCGGGTATGTCATCGCCGGCCTGGTTGGCGCCCGCGTCATCTGGGGCCTTGTCGGTTCGCGGCACGCGCGGTTTTCCGACTTCGTCCACCGCCCCTCCACGATCCTGGCCTATCTGCGTGACAGCGTATTCCTGAAGGCGAAGCGCTATGTCGGCCACAATCCCGCCGGCGGCGCCATGGTCATCGCCCTGCTGGCCATGATCGCCATCATAGCCGGTTCGGGCTACGCCATGACGACCGACATGTTCTGGGGCGCTGACTGGGTGGAGGAAGTGCATGAAGCGGCGGTCTATTCGACGCTCGTCCTGATCGCGCTGCATGTCGGCGGTGTTGTTCTCGCGTCGCTGGAACACGGGGAAAACCTGGTCAGGGCGATGTTCACCGGCCGCAAGCGCGCGGACTGACGCCTCCTATGCGCCCAACGTGGCCGGTTCAGACCTTGCGCACGATCACACTTCCCGCCGAATAGCCGGCGCCGAAGGAACAGATCACGCCAAGGTCGCCGGCCACAAGGTCGTCCTTGTACTGGGCGAAGGCGATGATCGATCCGGCAGACGAGGTGTTTGCGTATTCCTGCAATATGTTCGGCTGCTCTCCCGGCGACGGTGCGCGCCCGAGCACCCGCTGCCCGATCAGGTCGTTCATGCCCTTGTTGGCCTGATGCAGCCACAGCCTTGAAATCCGCTCGACGACGATATCCTCGTCGGCGAGGTGCTGAAGCATCATTTCCGACACCCAGGGCACGACCTGCCTGAACACCTTGCGCCCCTCCTGCATGAACAGCATGTCGCGGCGGTCTTCCATGTGGCCGTCGCGGGTGCGGCGCAGGAACCCGTTGTTGTTGCGGATGGCGTTGGAGAACTGCGTGCGGCAGCGCGTGGATATCACCTCGAAACTGCCCGGCCGAGCCGCTTCGCCTCGTTCGATGACGACCGCCGTGCAGACATCGCCGAAAATGAAATGACAATCGCGGTCGCGCCATTCCAGGTGGCCCGACGTGATCTCGGGATTGACCATCAGGATCGCGCGCGCCGAGCCGCAGCGCACCATGTCGGCGGCGGTCTGGATGCCGAAAGTCGCCGACGAACAGGCGACGTTCAGATCGAAGGCAAAGCCTTCGATGCCAAGCGCCTGCTGGATCTCGATCGCCATGGCCGGGTAGGCGCGTTCCATATTGGAAGCAGCACAGATGACCGCGTCGATGTCGGCCGCCGTCCGTCCGGCCTCGGCCAGGGCCTTTGTGGCCGCATCGACCGCCATCTCGGCCATCAGCGACAATTCGTCGTCGCGGCGTTCCGGCAGGTGCGGATAGAGCCGGTCGGGATCGAGCACGCCCGTCTTGTCGATCACATGCCGGCGTTCGATACCCGACGCCTTGACGATGAATTCCTCACTGGAGGGCGTTTTTGCCTCGACAGCGCCGGATTCGATCTCGGCGGCGTGCCGCTCGTTCCAGCGCCGCGCATATTCATTGTAGGAATCGACCAGTTCGGCGTTCGATATCACCGCTTCCGGCGTGAACACGCCCGTCCCCGATATCACAACGCTGTCCATCGAACTCCCCCGCACTTGCCAAACCGGAACCCGCCCACCCGGGCGGCAGACCTTACGTCCAAGCGTGTCGCGGGTTCAAGCCGCGCAATGCGCTCAAATTGGCCAGATCAGCAGGATCATGGGTATGGAGACGGCCAGCACCAGGATTTCGAGCGGCAGGCCCATGCGCCAGTAGTCGCCGAAGGCATAGCCGCCCGGCCCCATGATGATGGTGTTGTTCTTGTGGCCGATCGGCGTGAGAAACGCGCAGGAGGCGGCTACGGCCACCCCCATCAGGAACGGATCGGGCGATACACCCAGCCCCTGGGCGATCGACAGGCCCACGGGCGCGGCAATGAGCGCGGTGGCGACGTTGTTGAGAAAATCCGACAGCGTCATGGTGACGATCATGAGAAGGGCGAGAATGCCCCAGACGGGCAGTTCTCCGGTCAACGACAGGATGGATTCGGCGATCAGCCCGGTGCCGCCGGAATCCTCGAGCGCCAGTCCCAGCGGGATGAGCGATGCAAGCAGCACGATGACCGGCCATTCCACCGATTCATAGATTTCGCGCGGCCCGACAACGTTGAACAGGGCATAGGCGGCAACCGTGACCGCCAGCGCCACGGCGAGCGGAACCAGGCCCATCACGGACGCGGCGACCGCGATAGCGAATACGCCGATGGTGAAGACGGCCTTCCCGCGCTGTAAAACTGCGTGGCTCTTCTCGGCCAGCGGCAGGACACCGAGCCATTCGGCGGCATCGGATACCCGGCTTTCCGGTCCAAGAAGCAACACGACGTCGCCGGGCCTGATCGCCAGCTTGCGGACGCGCTCGCGAAACCGCCGGCCCTGGCGCGAGACACCGAGCAGAGTGACGCCGCGCCTGTAAAGCAACCGCAGACCGTTTGCCGTGCGCCCGACCATGCGCGCGCCCTCCGGCACGATGGCTTCGACCAGCACCAGCGACTTGCCCCGAATGCCGCCGTGCTCCTCTGCTCCGGGAGTGCCGAGATCCGCCGCGCCGATAAAGGCTTCGATCGATTTCGGATCGCCCTCGATCACGAGATGGTCGCTCTTGCGGATTTCCTCGCCTGCCGCGAAGCCGGGCAAACGCTTGCCGCGGCGCACCAGGCCAAGGATGGCGACGTCATGTTCGTCGGCAAGCGGATAGAGGGCGTTGACCGGTTTGCCGATGGCCTTCGACTTCTCCCTGACACCGGCTTCCACGAGGAACAACTCGGCCTCACCGCCGGCTCCGATCACCGCCGCCCGGCCCTTCTCGGGAATCAGACGCCAGCCGAAGAGCGTGACATAGGCAATGCCGACCGCAGCGACTGAAATGCCGACGGGAGAGAAATCGAACATGGAATAGGGCTCGCCAAGCGCCCGGTCACGGAACTGGGCGACGACGATATTCGGCGGCGTGCCGATCAACGTGACCATGCCGCCGAGGATCGTCGCAAACGAGAGCGGCATCAGCGATCGCGAGACGGGGCGCTTGTCCTTTTGCGCTGCCTCGATGTCGAGATTCATCAGCATGACAAGCGCGGCGACATTGTTGATGATCGCCGAAAGCGCTGCACCGACAACCGCCATCGTGCCGATATGGGCGGACAGGCTGCGGCCGGAAGAGAGGACGAAACGCGCGATCAGTTCCACCGCACCGGAATTCATCATCGCACGTGAAACGATCAGCACCAGTGCGATGATGACGACGGCCTCATGGCCGAAGCCGACAAACGCGTCGTGCGCGGGGACCACGCCGGCGATGACCGCGATGGTCAGCGCGGCAAAGGCGACCAGATCGTAGCGGATGCGTCCCCAGATCAGGAAAGCGAAGACCACCACAAGGAGGGAAAACAGGAATATCTGTTCGTAGGTCATCAGGCGATCCGGTGCTGTTCAGGAACTCGCTCGCGGAAAAAAGGCCGGTCAGATGCAACGCCCGCCATCGACCTCCAGTGCCACGCCGGTGATGAACTCGGCCTCGTTAGAGGCGAGCCACAAGGCGGCATTGGCGATATCGAGTGGCGTGGAAAACCGGCCGAGCGGAATGACCGACTTGAACCTGGCGCGGATTTCAGGCGTGTCCTCGCCCATGAAACTCGCCAGCATGCCGGTTTCCCCGGCAACAGGACAGAGCGCATTGACACGGATGTTTTTCGGCGCCAGTTCCACGGCCATCGATTTTGTCGCAGTGATCGCCCAGCCCTTGGAGGCGTTGTACCAGGTCAGGCCCGGCCGCGGACGCAGGCCGGCGGTGGAGGCGGTGGTGATGATCGAGCCGCCACCCTGTTTTTCCATGATCGGCACCACGGCCTGGGTCGCGTGGTAGATCGCCTTCATGTTGACCGCAAAGATCAGGTCGAACGTGTTTTCGTCGACACCCAGCAGATCGCCGTTGCGATGCGTAAAGCCGGCATTGTTGACCATGACATCGATACGCCCGAAGCGCTGCATCGCCGCGTCGACCATGGCATCGATGTCGCTGCGCAGCGCGACGTCGGTCTTCACGGCGATGGCGTCGGCGCCGATTTCTCCGGCAACCTTCTCGGCGCCCTCCACGTTCAGGTCGGCGACGACGATCTTCGCGCCCTCCTCGGCGAAACGCCGCGCCATGCCCTCGCCGAAACCGGATGCCGCGCCGGTGATGATGGCGACCTTGCCCTCAAGCCTTGCCATGCAGATACTCCCCTGGATTCAGTTCGTTCAACCGTGATTGAACACGATCGTCTTGGTGGCCGACATGTCGAAGAGCGCCTCGAAGCCCTTCTCGCGCCCATGTCCGGATTTCTTGAAGCCGCCGAAGGGCAGTTCGATGCCGCCACCGGCACCATAGCCGTTGACGAAGACCTGGCCCGCGCGCACCCGCTTGGCAACCCTGTGCTGGCGGGCGCCGTCCCTGGTCCACACGCCGGCGACAAGTCCGTACTCGGTGGAGTTGGCCAGGCGGATCGCTTCCTCCTCGCCATCGAAGGCGAACAGCGACAGGACGGGGCCGAACACCTCCTCCTGGGCGATCGCGGCTTGCGGATCGACCGAGCCAAAGAGAACCGGCGGCGCGTAGTAGCCGCCGGCCGGCGCATCGGCATGGACAGAGCCCCGCGCGAGCACCGGAATGCCGGCTTCCTCGGCCGCGGCGACATAACCGGTCACCCGCTCCATCTGCTTCCTGTTGATCATGGGACCAAGATCGAGATCGGCGTCGTGCGGACCCGCGACGAGTTTGGAGAACCGCTCCTCGAGCGCCGTCGCCACCGCCTCGTAGACCGGCTTTTCGATCAGCACGCGGCTGCCCGCCGAACAGGTCTGTCCGCCGTTCTGGATGATCGCATTGACCAGCACCGGCAGTGCGGCGTCGAGATCGGCATCGGCAAACACGATCTGCGGCGACTTGCCGCCGAGTTCCATCGTAACGCCGCGGTTGTTGACGGCGGCGGCCTGCTGAATGCGCGTACCGGTGAGCGGCGAGCCGGTGAAGGTGACGTAATCGACGAGGGGATGCGCCGACAGGGCGGCGCCCGCCTCCGCCCCGTATCCGGTGATGACGTTGAACACGCCGGCGGGGAAGCCCGCCTCCAGCGCCAGTTCGGCTATGCGGATGGTGCTGAGCGAGGCATCCTCGGCCGGCTTGACCACCAGCGTGTTGCCCATTGCGAGTGCCGCGCCGGCAACGCGGGCGAGAATCTGCAGCGGGTAGTTCCAGGGGATGATGCCGGCGACGACGCCATGCGGCTCGCGCAGGGTGAGTGCGGTATAGCCGTTCAGGAAGGGGATCGTGTCGCCATGCATCTTGTCGGCCGCGCCGCCGTAGAATTCATAATAGCGCATGGTTGCCGCCACGTCGGCCTTGCCCTGGCGGACCGGCTTGCCGGTGTCGCGCGATTCGAGCGCGGCCAGTTCGTCGCCATGTTCGCCGATGAGGTTGAACAGGCGGGTGAGCAGGCGCCCGCGCTCGAAAGCCGGCATCCTCGACCACGGCCCTTCACTGAAGGCCGTGTGTGCCGCCTTGACCGCCGTGTCGACATCCGCGCTGCCCGAAGCCGGGATCGACGCGAAGACCTTGCCATCGGAAGGACACGCGACATCTATACGTTCGCCCGACAGCGAATCGACCTTCCGGCCATCGACGATCTGCATGAAGGCGAGGCCTTCGGCGACAGTGGTGGAGAGGTGGCTACCCATGATCTGACCCGTCGTTATGCTTTCCGGCCCTGCGCCGGTTCCGTGACCAGCAGGTGCGCCAGCACGCGAGGCGCTGTCAAGCATCGATAAAAATTCCGAACCGCCTTGCCCATGGGGGTGGCCAATTTAAATCGATTAGATTAAAGCTTCGCACCGAATGAACGATATGGCGGAACCATGACCAGCACCATCATTCCGGTCGATCCCTTCGACTTCGTGATCTTCGGCGGAACCGGCGATCTGGCGGAGCGCAAGCTGCTTCCCGCGCTCTACCATCGCCAGATGGACGGCCAGTTTAGCGAGCCGTCCCGCATCATCGCCGTTTCGCGCGCCGCGCTCGACGACGCGGCCTACCGCGATTTCGCGCGCAAGGCGGTGATCAGGCACGTGGCGGTAAAGGAGCGCGACGAGGCGCAGATCGAGCGCTTCGTCAATCGCCTGACCTACATCGCACTGGATGCGCATACCGACAACGGTTGGAACGAGCTCACGGCGGCGCTGAAGCATAAGCACGGCATCCGCGCTTTCTATCTCGCCGTCGGCCCTTCGCTGTTCGGCGAGATCGCGGGGCGGATCCAGCGCTACGGCCTGGTGACGCCGCAGACCCGGATCATCGTTGAAAAACCGATCGGCCGGGATCTCGCCTCGGCGCGCGCGCTCAACGATGCCATCGGCGACGTGTTCGACGAGACCCAGATTTTTCGCATCGATCATTATCTCGGCAAGGAAACGGTGCAGAACCTGATGGCGCTGCGCTTCGCCAACGCGCTCTACGAGCCGTTGTGGAATTCGGCCCATGTCGACCACGTGCAGATCACGGTTGCCGAAAGCGTCGGCCTGGAAGACCGGGCCGGCTACTACGACAAGGCCGGCGCCATGCGCGACATGGTGCAGAACCACCTGATCCAGCTCCTGTGCCTGATGGCGATGGAAGCGCCGTCGATGATGGACGCCCATGCAGTGCGCGACGAGAAGCTGAAGGTGCTTCGGGCGCTCAGGCCCATCACGGGCGAAGATGCGAGCCGGCTGACGGTACGCGGCCAGTATCGCGCCGGCGCGTCCGCGGGCGGCGCGGTGCCCGGCTATCTCGACGAACTCGGCAATGCCGGGAGCACGACCGAAACCTTCGTCGCGCTGAAGGCCGAAATCAGCAACTGGCGCTGGGCCGGCGTGCCGTTCTACCTGCGCACCGGCAAGCGGCTGGCGGCCCGGGTCTCGGAAATCGTCATCCAGTTCAAGCCGATCCCGCATTCGATCTTCGAGCCCGCGGCCGGCCCCTGCATTGCCAACCAGCTCGTCATACGCCTGCAACCCGACGAGGGCGTGAAACAGTGGATCATGATCAAGGACCCCGGACCGGGCGGGATGCGCCTGCGCCACGTGCCGCTCGACATGAGCTTCGCCGAAGCGTTCGGCGTGCGCAGCCCGGATGCCTACGAGCGGCTGATCATGGATGTCGTTCGCGGCAACCAGACGCTATTCATGCGCCGCGACGAGGTGGAAGCCGCGTGGCAGTGGATCGATCCGATCCTCGAAGCCTGGGAGACGCGGCCAACCGAAATCCAGCGCTACACGGCCGGCACCTGGGGCCCATCGGCCGCGATCGGCCTGATCGAGCGGGACGGGCGGACATGGCACGAGAGCGTGTAATGGCAAAAGACGGGCACACGGACCGGGTGTGGCACGAATGCGCCGATCCGGACGCGCTTGCGCAGGCACTTGCCCGCGCCGTGGCCTCCGCGCTCAGAGATGCAATCGCAGAACGCGGCAAGGCCACGCTGGCGGTTTCCGGTGGCGCGACGCCGGTCCGGTTTTTCCGCGCCCTGTCCGGCGAGGTTTTCGACTGGAGGAAGGTGACCGTCACGCTCGTCGACGAGCGTTTCGTGCCGCCAAGCTCGGACCGCTCCAATGCGCGGGCGGTGACGCTGGGCCTGTTGCAGAACGAGGCCGCGCAGGCGCATTTCGAAGGGCTCTACGAGGATTGCGCCGACGCCGGGACAGCCGCGAAGGCCGCCAGCGGCCGGCTTGGCCGGCTGCCTCCCTTCGACGTGGCGGTATTCGGCATGGGCCTCGACGGCCATGTGGCATCGTTCTTTCCCGACGCGTTCGATCTCGATACGCTCGTCGATCCCGCCGGGCGGCAGGATATCGCTGCTGTCCACGCCATGAGCGCCGGCGAGGCCCGGCTGACCTGGCCGCTGGCGGCGCTGATAACGGCAGGGCTCATCGTCCTGCACATCGAGGGCCAGGCCAAGAAGGACTCGCTGATCGAGGCGCTTGCGCCGGCCAATCCCGCGCCCCCGCCGGTGCGGGCCCTGTTTGAACACGCGCAAACACCCGTCCACATCTACTGGGCGCCGGGCGGAAAGGCATGACATGACTGCGAAACGCGAAATCCAAACCATCACGCAACGCATCCGCGAGCGCTCGCGGGCGTCGCGCGAGGCCTATCTGACGCGGATCGACGCGGCGACCGACGGCGGCGTGCATCGCTCGGTTCTCTCCTGCGGTAACCTCGCCCACGGTTTCGCCGCCTGCGCGCCTGGCGACAAGGCCGCGCTTTCCGGCGTCCGAGTGCCCAATCTCGGCATCATCACCGCCTATAACGACATGCTGTCGGCGCACCAGCCGTTCGAGACTTACCCCGCGCTGATCCGCCAGGCCGCGCACGAGGCCGGCGGCGTGGCGCAGGTCGCCGGCGGCGTCCCGGCGATGTGCGACGGCGTCACCCAGGGCCAGCCCGGCATGGAACTGTCGCTGTTTTCGCGCGACGTCATCGCCATGGCAGCAGCGGTCGGCCTGTCGCACAACATGTTCGACGCCGCCGTGTTCCTCGGCGTCTGCGACAAGATCGTGCCAGGGCTGGTGATCGCGGCCCTGACCTTCGGTCATCTGCCGGCCGTGTTCATCCCCGCCGGGCCGATGACGTCCGGTTTGCCAAACGACGAGAAGGCGCGCATCCGCCAGCTCTACGCGGAAGGCAAGGTCGGACGCGCTGAGTTGCTGGAAGCGGAATCGAAATCCTATCACGGACCGGGCACCTGCACCTTCTACGGCACGGCCAATTCCAACCAGATGCTGATGGAGATCATGGGCCTGCACCTGCCGGGCGCCAGTTTCGTCACCCCCAACACGCCGCTGCGCGAGGCGCTGACCCGCGCCGCGGTGTTCCGTGCGCGCACCATCACCGCGCAGGGCACGGAGTTCACCCCGGTGGGCCAGATGATCGACGAGCGCACCTTCGTCAACGCCATCGTGGGCCTGCACGCCACCGGCGGCTCCACCAACCACCTGATGCACCTGGTGGCGGCGGCGCGCGCGGGCGGCATCGCCATCACGCTGGACGACTTCGACGCGCTGTCGCGCGTGGTGCCGCTGATGGCGCGGGTCTACCCCAACGGCAGCGCCGACGTGAACCACTTCCACCAGGCCGGCGGCATGCCCTTCCTGATCGGCTCCCTGCTCGACGCCGGGCTGCTGCACGGCGA
>JAIOIW010000016.1 GCA_019912385.1 Notoacmeibacter sp.
AGGTGGCCGGGTTCGGCGGTTGCGGCATTTGCGAAAAGCGCATCGGAAAACGGGCCGAAATAGCCGAACTTGTAGAAGAAGGGCACGTTGAACACGTGGAAGATGATCAGGAACTTCGCCACGCCGATGCCGATGCGCTTCCAGCCCTCCAACTGGTTTTTCAGGGTGAGCCGTTCCTTGCAGGTGGCGACCTCGGCGGAAAACTGCCGGAATTTCTGATACGGACCGAACCAGAACGAGGCGAAGTGGACCATGTAGAGCATGAACTGGCCGAAAGCGCCTTGCTCATAAGGGTCGATGCGCCCCTTGCAGGACTGGTGGATGAAGTGGATCGACTTGAAGACGGCGAATGCGGGGCCCCAGAACAGCACCAGTTCGCCCCATGACATGAAGCCGTCAAACGCCGGCAGCGTCATGAAGAACAGCGGGAAGTAGAGCGTGTTGACGATCAGCCAGCCGACCAGCAGCGGCAGGCCGGGCTTGCCGCGGCGGGTGGACCAGGAATGAAGCCGGCGCGCCGTGAACCAGATGATGAGAATGGCGGCAACGAGCAGCGCGGTGAAAACCAGGCCGGTGGCGATGGCGATGCAGGCCAACCCCAGCAGCGTCAGCCCGGCGCGAATCTTTTCCTGCGGGAGCAGGCGAACAAGAATGGCGCCCAGGATTCCGATATTGATCGCAAACGGCGTCCGCGCCAGCTCGAGGATCGGGACATGGTTGATCTTCAGGTCCTTGATCGCGTCAAGCGAATAGGCGCCATAGAGCAGGAAGTCCAGGATGAACACGAACACGCCACTCCAACACGCGCGCCCAAACGGTTCTGCCGCTTGAACGTCACCTCCTCAAGGTGTCGACGAAACCGTCAACCCCGCTTTCATGTTGCGCGGCGCGAAATACGCAGGCCTGCTCCCGAAGCGTCCCGATATTCCGCCCATCGCGCCGAAAAATGCAAGAGTTGTGACAGCATCCCGGGTTCGCGCGCCACGCTATTTCGCTCGATCGTGCGCGGGGCGGGCAGGAAATCGGGGGCAGTGCAGCTCCGGGCGGCCGCGCCGACGGAGCCCGCAAGGAAAAGTCTTGCTTAAGCGGGGGCGCTGACACCATATGAGGCCGAAATCCGCGGGCCTTCGGCTCACAACCGCTAATCGCCAGAAATCGACGCAAAGCCGAAAGGCCAATCATGAAGCTGAAAACGATCGTCATCGCCGGGACCGGGCAGGCAGGATTCCAGGCTGCGAGCAGTCTGCGCGCCGAGGGCCATGACGGCGAAATCATCATGATCGGCGACGAGCCGGGCCTGCCCTACCAGCGCCCGCCGCTGTCGAAGACCTATATCAAGGAAGGGCGCGCCGACCGCTTGCTGCTGCGTCCCGAGAGCTTTTACGAGACCAACGCGATCACGCTGATGCCGCAAACGCGGGTCGAGGCGATCGACCGGCGCGCGCGAGAGGTGAAACTCGACGGTGGCGACCGGCTCGGCTACGACCACCTGATCCTGGCGACCGGCGCGCGCAACCGCCGTTTGCCGATCGAGGGCGGCGACCTGCGCCGCGTGGTCGAACTGAGGACCATGGCGCATGCCGACGAGATCCGCGACCTGATCGCGGCGGCGCAGTCGGTCGTTGTCATCGGCGCCGGCTTCATCGGGCTGGAATTCGCGGCGATGGCGCGCGGCCTCGATACCGATGTCACGGTGCTGGAAGCCGCGCCGCGGGCAATGGCGCGGGTGGTCTCGGCGCCGGTGTCGCAGCATTTCGCGGCGTATCACGCGGCGACCGGGGTGACGATTCATTTCGGCGCCGCTGCCGCGCGCATTCGCAATGACGGAACGGGGGCGGCGGCCGGCGTTGAACTGGGCGACGGCACGGTCATCGCGGGCGACCTGGTGCTGGTCTCGGTCGGTGTCGCCGCCAATGACGAGCTGGCGCGGGCGGCGGGCCTTGCCACCGATATCGGGGTCACGGTCGACGAGAACCTGCTGACCGACGACCCGGCGATTTCGGCGATCGGCGACTGCGCGTCCTTCGTGCATCCGCTGGCCGGTGCGCGCGGGCGCATCGAATCGGTGCAGAACGCGACCGACCAGGCCAAGGCGGTCGCCGCGCGTCTGGCGGGCAAGGGCGCCGCGCCCTACGGCGCCTTTCCGTGGTTCTGGAGCGACCAGGGCGCGCGCAAGCTGCAGATCGCCGGGCTGACCGGTACGGCCGACCGCCATGTCGTGCGCGAGGGCGAGGACGGCAAGCTCGCTGTCCACTGCTTTGCGGGCGAGACCTATGTCGGGCTGGAATCGGTCAATGCGGCGGGCGAGCACGTGACCGCGCGCAAACTGCTGAGCGAGGGCCGGAGGATCACGTTCAGCGACCTCCGGGAGCACGAATTCGACCTCAAGTCGCTGCGCGCCGCGCTTGCCGGATAGACGGCTCTAGTTGTGAGCTTTCATTAGGTTGTCCATTCGGACCGGACCGAGGAGACTGGAGTTACCAAGCTTCAATCTTCAAGGAGAGGCCCGAATGAACATCCACAAGAATGCCCGTCTGACGCAGCTGCGTCGAGAGGAGATGGCGCTGTCGGTCATTGAGGGCCACCTGTCCAAAGCCCGGGCGGCAAGAATCTACGGCGTATCGGCCAAGATCGTGACGCGCTGGGTCGAACGCTTCAAGGCCGAAGGGCGAGCCGGCATGG
>JAIOIW010000142.1 GCA_019912385.1 Notoacmeibacter sp.
GTGCGCAAGAACCGCAGTCCCAAGACCTACAAGAGCGGTTCGCCGGCCTTGCAGAGCAGCCCGCAGCGCCGCGGCGTCTGCACGCGCGTTTACACCACCACCCCGAAAAAGCCGAACTCGGCCCTGCGCAAGGTCGCCAAGATTCGCCTGACCAATGGTTTTGAGGTGATCGGCTACATCCCGGGCGAAGGCCACAATCTTCAGGAGCACTCCGTGGTCATGATCCGCGGCGGTCGCGTGAAGGACCTTCCCGGCGTGCGCTATCACATTATTCGCGGCGTCCTGGACACCCAGGGCGTGAAGAATCGCAAGCAGCGCCGCTCCAAATACGGCGCCAAGCGTCCGAAGTAACGGTATTCCGGCTTCGGCGTTTTTGCGTTCGGGGCCGGCTTGATGAGAGACGAAGATCATGTCCCGACGCCACCGTGCAGAAAAGCGCGAAATCAATCCGGATCCGAAGTTTACCGATCTGGTGGTCACCAAGTTCATGAATGCCGTCATGCTCGACGGCAAGAAGTCTGTCGCCGAACGGATCGTGTACGGCGCTCTCGACCAGGTCGAGGCCAAGACCAAGCAGGATCCGCTCGGTCTGTTCCATCAGGCGCTCGACAATGTCGCGCCGCATGTGGAAGTGCGCTCGCGTCGTGTCGGTGGTGCGACCTACCAGGTTCCCGTCGATGTCCGTCCCGAGCGGCGTCAGGCGCTGGCGATCCGTTGGCTTATCAACGCCGCGCGCGCCCGCAATGAAACGACCATGGTCGACCGGCTGTCCGGCGAGTTGCTGGATGCCGCGAACAATCGCGGTTCCGCTGTCAAGAAGCGTGAGGACACGCACCGGATGGCAGATGCCAACCGCGCGTTCTCGCACTATCGCTGGTAACCATCGAGATACTGTTCAGGAAGGCATCCTCCCATGGCCCGCGAATATAAGATCGAAGACTACCGCAATTTCGGTATCATGGCGCATATCGACGCCGGCAAGACCACGACGACCGAGCGCGTGCTTTACTACACGGGCAAGTCGCACAAGATCGGCGAAGTCCACGACGGCGCCGCGACCATGGACTGGATGGAGCAGGAGCAGGAGCGCGGCATCACGATCACGTCGGCCGCGACCACGACCTTTTGGGAAGGCCGCGACGGCAAGAAGCGCCGCTTCAACATCATCGACACGCCCGGGCACGTCGACTTCACCATCGAAGTCGAGCGTTCGCTGCGGGTCCTCGATGGCGCGATCGCGCTGCTGGATGCCAATGCCGGTGTGGAGCCGCAGACCGAGACCGTCTGGCGCCAGGCCGACAAGTACCACGTTCCGCGGATGATCTTCTGCAACAAGATGGACAAGATCGGCGCGGATTTCTACCGCTCGGTGGAGATGGTCAAGAGCCGACTGGGCGCAATTCCGGCGGTCATGCAACTCCCGATCGGCGCGGAAAGCGATTTCGTCGGCGTTGTCGACCTGATCGAGATGAATGCGATCGTCTGGAAAGAAGAGACGCTGGGCGCGGCCTGGGATGTCGTCGAAATTCCGGCCGACCTCAAGGACCGGGCCGAAGAATATCGCGAGAAGTTGATCGAGATCGCGGTCGAGGCCGATGAAGGGGCGATGGAGCGATATCTGGAAGGCGAAATGCCCTCCAACGAAGAACTTCGCGCGCTGATCCGCAAGGGCACCATCGCCGTCCAGATCTTCCCGATGTTTTGTGGCTCTGCCTTCAAGAACAAGGGTGTGCAGCCGCTGCTCGACGCCGTTGTCGACTACCTGCCGAGCCCGGTCGACGTCCCCTCGATCAAGGGCATCGATCCCAAGACCGATGGCGAAACGACGCGCAAGTCTTCCGATGAAGAGCCGCTGTCGATGCTCGCCTTCAAGATCATGAACGACCCGTTCGTCGGCTCGCTGACCTTTGCGCGCATCTATTCCGGCAAACTGGAAAAGGGCGTGTCGCTGCTCAATACGGTCAAGGAAAAGCGCGAGCGCATCGGTCGCATGCTGCAGATGCACTCCAATTCGCGCGAAGACATCGACGAGGCCTTTGCGGGCGACATCGTGGCGCTTGCCGGCCTGAAGGAGACGACCACGGGCGATACGCTTTGCGATCCCCTGAAGCCGGTGATCCTGGAGCGCATGGAATTTCCCGATCCGGTCATCCAGATCGCGATCGAGCCCAAGACCAAGAGTGACCAGGAGAAGATGGGCCTGGCCCTCAATCGGCTGGCGGCGGAGGATCCTTCCTTCCGCGTCAAGACCGACGAGGAATCCGGCCAGACCATCATTGCGGGCATGGGCGAGTTGCATCTCGACATTCTCGTCGACCGCATGCGTCGCGAATTCAAGGTCGAGGCCAATGTCGGTGCGCCGCAGGTGGCTTATCGGGAAACGATCACCAGGGCGGCCGAAATCGACTACACACACAAGAAGCAGTCGGGTGGTTCGGGCCAGTTCGCCCGCGTCAAGATCACCTTCGAGCCGAACCCGGAAGGCGAGGAATTCGTCTTTGAATCCAAGATCGTCGGCGGCTCCGTTCCGAAGGAATACATTCCCGGCGTCCAGAAGGGTATCGAAAGCGTGCTGTCTTCCGGTCCGCTTGCCGGGTTCCCGATGCTTGGTGTGAAGGCGACGCTGATCGATGGCGCCTATCACGATGTCGACTCTTCGGTTCTCGCCTTCGAGATCGCCGCTCGTGCGGCGTTCCGCGAAGGGGCCCAGAAGGCCGGCGCGCAGTTGCTCGAGCCGATCATGAAGGTCGAGGTGGTGACGCCGGAAGATTATGTCGGTGACGTGATCGGCGACCTGAATGCCCGTCGCGGCCAGATCCAGGGTACCGAGGCACGGGGTGTCGCGACCGTGGTCAACGCCTTCGTGCCGCTGGCCAACATGTTCAAGTACGTCGACAACCTGCGCTCGATGAGCCAGGGGCGCGCGCAGTACACCATGTTGTTCGATCACTATGAACCGGTGCCTGCTGCTGTCGCGCAGGAAATCCAGAAGAAATACGCGTGATCCGGCATCCGGGTCGCGTATCACAAGGTCAATTCAGCCGGATGACGGCACAAGGAATGGAGATCTCACATGGCAAAAGGTAAATTCGAGCGCACGAAACCGCATGTGAACATTGGCACGATTGGTCACGTTGACCATGGCAAGACGTCTCTGACGGCTGCGATCACGAAGTATTTCGGCGAGTTCAAGGCGTATGACCAGATCGACGCT
>JAIOIW010000143.1 GCA_019912385.1 Notoacmeibacter sp.
GCAATTGCGCTCCGGCCAGTCTTCCAAGGTTTCCACCCACCTCATCAAGATCGCGGCCGAGGCCGCCAGCGGCAAACGCCCATCAATGAAGATGTTCGGCGACGATTACCCGACGCCGGACGGCACCTGCGTGCGCGACTATATCCACGTGTGGGACCTGGCCGATGCCCACTACCGCGCGCTGGAGCATCTGCGCGCGGGCGGCGATTCACTGGTGGTCAATTGCGGATACGGCCACGGCTTTTCGGTGCGCGAGGTGATCGATGCGGTCAAGCGCGTGTCGGGCGTGGATTTCGCTGTGGAGAAGGCGGAACGCCGGCAGGGCGATCCCGCGATGATCGTCGCGAACCCGGACCGGGCGCGCAGCCTGCTCGGCTGGACGCCGCAATTCGACGACCTCGACACGATCATCAGCCACGCGATCGCCTGGGAAGAAGAGTTGAGGAAGCGGGGGTAGGGATTCCCAGGGATAGAACACAGGCTTTCGGTCCGGCGGCGCTGGGCCCTCCTGAAGACTCCCGTATGAACCCTTCCGGTTGGAGGCAAGTTACCCTAGGTACTGAGAGCTTCATTGTCCGTTGGACACCGAAGGAAGGCAGGGAGAGATCGGACTGGGAAACATGGCCAGAGAGAAAAGAGATGCAGCGGAAGCGCCAATCCCTTGCTATCTGATCAACCTCGACCGTTCGGCGGATCGCCTTCGGTCATTCGCTGCGCAGGCCGCCGAAATCGGGATTGCGTTCGAACGCGTTGCGGCGGTCGATGGCGGAAAGATCGGTGCGGATGATCAGGAAAAGCTTATCGCGCGGGTCTGTGGGAAACTGCCGGTCGGACCGGGCGAGATGGCCTGTTTCCTCAGCCACCGCGAGGTTTGGGCGAAAATCCGGTCGGGCACCGCAGAATGGGCGTTCGTTGCCGAGGACGACATCCGCTTCAGCGGAGATGCAGGAACCTTATTCCAGGACAGCGGCTGGATCCCGAAGGACGCCGACATCGTGAAAGCGGAGACTGCCCGGCAATGGGTGCACATGGATTCCCGGCTTCACTCCCAGGTAGGCGGACATGCGGTGCGCCGGCTCCATTCATACCACGGCGGTTCGGCGGGCTATTTTGTATCGAAAGGCACCGCAGAAAAGCTGCTCGAACTCACCGAGACCAAGTGCGACCCCCTGGATCACGTGCTTTTCCATAAATGGGTTGGCGTGGTGCAGCATCTCGTCATTTACCAGTTGGACCCCGCGATCTGCATACAGGACTACCTAGTGGAAACGTCGGCGCAGCGGGCAGGTTTCAAAAGCACCCTCGACAACGACCGCAAGGAGAGCAGGCGCCAGTTCAGGCCCGCGAATTCAAAACCTTTGCACAAGGTCTGGCGTGAGATCAGCCGCCCGTTTCGCCGGTTGGCAATTCGCGCCGGCTATTTTCTGGAAAACTGGTCGGGAAGGGCAGTCGTGAAGCGTGTTCCCATCGACAATCTGGTGGCGCGGGCGAACAGTTGATCGAAATCTTCTATATCAACCTCGATGAATCGCTTGACCGCCGCGAATGGTTCGAGGCGCAGGCAGGACGGCTGGGGCTGAAGATCAATCGCATTGCGGCCGTTTCCGGAACACGATTGGCGCCCGCAGAAGTCCAAAGGCTCCAGGAGACAGTGAGTTCCGGCATTACGCTGGGACCGCGCGAAATCGGGTGCTTTCTAAGCCACCGCAAGGCTTGGGAGGCGTTTCTCCAGACGGGCGAGCCATGGGGCTTCATTGCCGAAGACGACCTGCATCTGTCTGGTGATGTCGCGCCATTCTTCAGGTCCGCCAAGTGGATTCCCGCCGATGCCGATGTCGTGAAGCCGGAGACAACCTTCCGAATGGCGCATATGGGGCGCGACAGCCTGCCGGTGCCCGGCGGCCGAGTCCTTCGCCGCCTGTTGTCGCTGCACGGCGGTGCGGGGGGGTACTTCGTGTCACGTTCGAGCGCCGAAGCCCTGTTGGAACTGACCGGGAGACGCTGCGAACCGGCCGACCACGTCGTGTTCAATCCCGATTTCGGATTTTTCTCCGGAAAAACCGTTTACCAGATCGACCCGGCATTTGCCGTCCAGGACCTTCTGATCAAGGGACCGAAGGCGGCGTTCGAGCAGAGCGGCCTGGCGCCCGAGCGCAGGATGACCAAAACGAAGTCGATACCAGCGAAGATCAGGCGCGAGATCATACGGCCGTTCCGGCGCGCGACTCAGCGGGTCGCCGATACGTGGCGGATGTTGACTGAGAGAACTGTCTTCCGTGCCGTACAGTATAAAAACGACAGAACGGGCAAAGATTGACTGCTAAATAGCGCGCCGTGTCCATTGTTCCCAAACGAAATCGTAGGACCAATCCTGGCGGTGGGTTGTGGCGAGGCTTTCGCGGATCCTCTCCCGCATGGAAATATTCGCCGGTGTGAACAGATGAAACTGGACTTGTATTGTGTCGAAGCGGGCAAGTTCATCCGCAGCGGCAAGCGCGGGCAGGAGATCATATTCGCCGCCTTCAATATTGATTTTGGCCAGCGCGATCCGTCCCTCGGGGAATTCGGTCATGAATCTTGCGACATCGACGACCTTGCCCCGCACCGCTGCGTGCGCGCCGGAAACTGCAGACGAGGCATCGCCTGCATCGGACAGGTCGAGCACGCCATCTGTACTTCCGAGCGCGAAAGGGTGGACTGTGATGCGACTGTTACCCTCATATTTTTGCGCCAGATTGTCGGCGAAGCCGGGGTGCGGCTCAAATATATGAATCCGGCTACCATATTGCGCGGAAATGCGGTCCGCCCAACTGCCTTCGAAACCGCCGATATCAAGAACAAGGGAATCGGGACCGAGACCCGGAAAATCATAACGGCGGGACTCCATATCGTCCTTTCTCCAGCGCTCGAAGGAACGATAGAATACCTTACGCCAAGGTTCACGATGTAGTCTGAGCCAATAGGTTGGCGAAAGGCGCATAGTGTGTTGTCCCCGTTGATTGAAAGTGCGGCGGACCTTATAGCCCACGATCAGGATCAACAAGGCGCGTTTGGGGCGTGCGGGACAGTGAAAACATGATCATCTCCCGTATCAACGGCGGTCTTGGCAACCAGATGTTTCAGTATGCCGCCGGGCGGGCGCTTGCGCTCAGGCATGGGGTGGACCTCGTCCTCGACACCCGCCTTTTCGACGGAACGACCCAGTTCGATTTA
>JAIOIW010000017.1 GCA_019912385.1 Notoacmeibacter sp.
ACAGCGCCATCTCCTCTCGACGCAGCCGCGTCAGACGGGCATTCTTGTGGATGTTCATTCGGGCCTCTCCTTGAAGATTGAAGCTTGGTAACTCCAGTCTCCTCGGTCCGGTCCGAATGGACAACCTAATGAAAGCTCACATCTAGAGGCTCACGACACGCGCGGCTTGCGCCATCAGCGCCGAATTCACCGTCTGGCTGCCGCGTTCGACCGGACAGTCCTTTCCGGCCATGTGTTGATCCCAGGAATGCTCGCAGACGACGATTCGCGCGGCGGAACCGGCGGCGGCCCTGAATTCGGGATTCTCGACCGCCTTCACGCCGTCATTGGTCAGGAAACAACTCCAGGTCGCCCCTACCCGTCCCAGCGCCCGCCCCAGCGCGGCGGCGACCGGCGCGGCGTCGGCGATGGTGATATGCAGCAGAACGTCCATGGCTGGTGCGGTCGTTTCCATCTTCACCTCTGCGATCCAAAACCGACGGCGCCGCCGCCAAGCGCGAAATCGATCAGGCGGTTACGCAACGGACCCGTCTCATCCGACACGGCCATCAGATCGGTGCGCATTGGCGCGGTGTAGACGGCCTCCCGGCTGAAGCTGCGGCCCTCCCCGCCGTCGGCGGTGTCGACGGTCGTGCCATCATGGACGAACACGCGGCTCTGTCCTGCCAGATGCGCCAGCGCGGCGACCGCCAGCGCTTCGTCGGTAATGCCTTGCGGTCCCGAATACACGATCAGCTTTTCGCGCCCCGTGAGCCCGATCGTTCCAAACAGCCAGCGCAGCGCATGGAAACCGATCGGCGTCCCGCCGCCGCCGTCGAGCAGCCATTCGGCGGGCAGGCAGCGGGCGCCGGGCACAGACCCGGCCAGGCAATCGTCCTCCGCCCGGATATCGATCACCCTGGCGTCTGCGGCGACCGTTCCGGTGGCGCCGATTGGCTGGGCGGTAACCGGAAAAGCCATGCCCAAAGCTATCACCAGCGCACCCGATCCGCTCACCCGGCTTTGCCACAGGCCCATCTCAACACCCTCCGAACTTCACCGCCGGCGCGGAAGCGGCGCCGGCCGAGACCGGAGCGGGCGGGTTCTCAATGTAGTAGTCCATGAGGTCGATCGCGGGCACTTC
Source organism: Notoacmeibacter sp. (assembly GCA_019912385.1). Lineage (GTDB taxonomy): Bacteria > Pseudomonadota > Alphaproteobacteria > Rhizobiales > Rhizobiaceae > JAIOIW01. Next base: position 1,124 of record JAIOIW010000017.1, read on the forward strand.
GCCAAATCCGTGCCCGACATCGAACATCGGCATGGATTCGGCTGGCTGCGGGATCCTGGCCTTCGCGATGGTCTCGTGATCGAGCGCGGCCATCGGAAAGAAGAGCCATGCCACAAGGAGGCTCGCCGCCAGGCTTCCGCCACAGAAGATCATGCTCGCGCGGTCCATTTCGGGCATCCTCTTGTCAGATCGAATCCTTGAGAAAGCTCACATACATCACGGCGAAAGCCACAATCGCCGAAACCAGCTGCGCTGTCGTTTCAAAATCCATCTCGCATCCTCAGTCGCCCCGGTAATGCCTGATAAGCTCGTTCACGCTGACGCCCTCGCCCGTGGCGGGGTTTTCCACCTTCGGCGTGAGGTGGGGTACGCCGTCCCGGTCCACGAACATGCTGGGGGGCGGCGAGACCAGCATCCATGCCAGGCCCGCCACGACCACCGCCAGCGCGGACCATGAATAGAAGTGCATGAAGAGCCTTGCGATCGACATTCGTTCAGTCCTTGCGGATGTAGACTTTCCAGCAGCGCGGCTCCTGGATCGTCTCCAGGTGCGTGGCATTGAGTTCGTCGCACATGGGTGGAAGCGCCTCGACCGAGGAGGGATTGTCCACCAGGATCTCGATGACCTCGCCGGAGCCGATCTGGCCGACCGTTTTCCTGGTCATGAGCTGCGGCCGCGGGCAGCTGTCGCCCCGGCAATCCACGGTCTGCGCAATCGTCACGCTTGAGCCGTCGCTCAGCGTCGCCAGCGCCTTCGCCTTTGCGCCGGTCGCCTCGACCTTGTTTCTGCTGAAAAGACCCATGCTAATCTTCCCTCGGTTTGCGTGGTTCAAGTCATCGCGCCGGTTGTGCGCTGGCGGCCTCGCGGCTCTCCTGCGCCTGACGGTGGCGCATGGCCTGCGTCTCCTCCTTTCGCCGGATCGCGCGGTAGATCAGCAGCAGCGCACCGATCTGAATCAGGCCGAACACGATCGCCGGCACACCGAATTTTTCCTGCAGCGTCGCAGCGTTTGCGTAGCCGAGTTGCAGCGCCTCCAGATTGGGCTCGCCCGTCATGGATGCCGGCGCGGGCGGCCAATAGTTTACCGACCAGACCATCGAGAACAGGAACATGCCGACGAAGGTGAACAATAGCGCCCACAGGGCGCCGATATTGCCCTCGCCCGTCTTGACCCAGGTCGACACCGTGCAAGCGCCGGCCAGGACCATGCCGATCCCGAAGATGAACAGCCCTGCGAAGGTGTTCAGGCCAACATCGAAGTGCATCGGATTGCCTTCCCCGAAAGTGAGGAACAGGGTGAATCCGAAGGTCAGGATCATCATGGCGACCAGCAATGCCTTGGTATTGCGGTACGTCTTGAACAGGATCGCGTCACGCAGCGCGGCGGTATTGCAGAAGCGCGAACGCTGGACCAGCAGCCCGACGATTGAGCCGAATATGAAGGCGACGATGCATTCCCCGATGGCGCTAATGGTTCAGCCCTCCAGAATTTTCTTGTAGATCAGCGAGCCTACCCAGGCCCCGGCGATAATGCCGCTGATGGCAAGGTAGCCGCCCAAGTTCATCTCGGGTGTCAGGCCGAAGAAGGTCGAGACGTTGCACACGAAGGCGAGACGGATGCCGACGCCCATCAGCAGCCCGCCTACGGTGATCAGGACCCATTCCGACAGGCGCCGGGGTGTCCGGATGTAGAATTCCTTGCTGAGAACCGCGCTCACGAAGGCGCCGAACAGCATGCCGAGGCTTATATAGATCTTCCAGTAACCCGCATCTGGCTGAAACACGAGGTTCCAGAACGGCAGGCGCTGCAGTTCGTCGCCAATGATGGCCTGGGCGACAAGCCCCGTCATCATGGTCTCACCACCCCCGACCGTCCAGGCTCCCACCAGCAGGAACAGGAAAATGTCGAGCACCGCAATCGCCGTCAGTGCAATTACCGGATCAAGAGTTTTCTTGAAAAACTCGCTGGCCAAAATCGTCCTCCCTGGTTCCCCTGGCTCCCTCTCGAGCCTCCTCCTCGGGCAACTTGCAGAAGCCTAGGAGCGGCGCGGCGCCAAGTGGTAGTAATTATTGGAAACAGGGCTAATATGTAAAATCCGTGCCCGGTGGCGTTTGGATGAGCCGGGGAAGCGCGGAACAGACCGGGTTTGGAGGACGGGAACCAAGCGGAATGTCGATCTACGTTGAAATCGATCCGAACGACTTCCTGGGGCACATGTTCAATGCCTGTTCGATTGACCAGGTGAACGAGTTCCTGCCCGAAAAGCGCGGTTTCCGCATCCACGGCCATAGCACCACGATACGGCTGGAGCGTGTTTTCTGGGCTGTTCTGGAGGAAATGTCCGACCGCATGGAAATTTCGCTGCCGCAGCTGATTGTCCGGATCCACGACCAGTGTCTGATCGCGAATGACAAGAACATCTCGTCATGCCTCCGCGTCATCTGCATGAAGTACATGAACATCTACACTTGACGGCAACCGCGGTGAAGTCAGGCGGTATCCCGACTGTAAACGCCACCTGGTCCGATGCCGCATCTCCCGTCCAAAACGAAATCGACCGGCCCCCTGTGAAGGGCCGGAAGGTCCATTCCGGGTTCAACGTGATGAGAAATTCGCGTTTACCATTGAATGACCGCTATGACTATTCTGAAAACCGAAACCCGCGGGTCCGCTGACGACCCCATAGTCGTGCGCAGAAGGACTAGGGAGTTCGCGGCAGGGTGCGTTTCTGCGAGGCTCGCGTTCGCGTACTGGTCACGTGAGAGCGCCTAACGTTACAGCCATGCAGAAAGGGGTACCTGCGCACCCGCGCCAGTCTCTCGCCATGCCGTCGGCGAATCCTCCCGGCTCCAAGAAACTGTCACCCGTCCAATCCTGCCAGTGGAACGGATTTGACATTCGATACCCGCTCGATGTCGACCTCGAAATCGAATGTCGAATGCGAAAGTTCCACTGGAATCA
>JAIOIW010000018.1 GCA_019912385.1 Notoacmeibacter sp.
ACCGCGGCGGCCGTCGCCGAAACGCCCGTGAACCGGCGATGCATGTTGGTGACGAAAAGCGCCGGTGTCGGGTTCATCGCCTCGCCGGGTCGTTTCGCCGCGCGCGCTCTGCGGCCCGCATCCGCCCGGCTCAGCCGTACCGGACGGCGAGGATTTCGTAGGCGCGAGAGCCGCCCGGCGCATTGACCTCGACGGAATCGCCGGCGCCCTTGCCGATCAGCGCGCGCGCGATCGGCGAGGAGATCGAGATCCGCCCGGCCTTCACGTCGGCTTCCTGGTCGCCGACGATCTGGTAGGTCTTTTCCTCTTCGGTGTCCTCGTCGACCAGGCGAACCGTCGCGCCGAACTTCACCGTGTCGCCGTCGAGCTTGGTGACGTCGATCACCTCGGCGCGCGCGATCAGGTCTTCCAGCTCGCCGACGCGGCCCTCGTTCAGGCTCTGCGCTTCCTTGGCCGCGTGGTACTCCGCATTCTCCGACAGGTCGCCATGGGCGCGCGCTTCGGAAATCGCCTCGATGATGCGCGGCCGCTCCTCCTGCTGGCGCCAGCGCAGCTCTTCTTTCAGCTTTTCGTATCCGCCGGTCGTCATCGGGACCTTGATCATCTTCGCCAACCTTCTTGTTTCGGCGCCGCCGTCAACCGGCGGCGCACGGCCCGATTCATGCGGGCTGCATCCGGCGCCTGCCGTTCTTGCGGCGCGGCGCAAAAAGAAAACGGCCGCCCGGCGCAACGCCGGGAACCGTTCAACAGAATCTTATATAGCACCAAACATCGTACTTTCACGCGAAAAATCAGCTTTTGGCCGGCATTGCGGCCAATCGCGGCCCTTCAGGGGCATTTGCCTGGCGCGCCTTCTGCCGGGCGTCATGGGCCCTGGCCGCGGCCTCGACTGCCGCGCGCGCTGCCTCGGGGTGCTTCAGGTCGCAGACCGCAATCCGAAGATCGCCGGCAAGGTGGAACACCAGCGTGCCGCTGCCGGTCTTGCGCCCGCCGATGCCCCTGAGAACCACGATCCGCTCGATCAGCGGATAGGGAACCTCCCTGGTACCGGCACGCGGAAAGCCCCTGTTGATCTGCAATGCATGCGGCAGGGGCTTCAGGCCGGTCGTGAAGGCGCGCAGCGCGGCATGCGCGACAACGACAGGCACGCCGACAAACAGCACGCCCAGCGCCAGCCGCGCCACCGCGCCGCCACCGCCGCCGTTCAGCGACAGCCAGCCAAGGAGCGCGCCATATCCGCCCGCGATCACCGCAGCGGGCAGGAACAACGACATGAGCGAAACCGCAAACGGGCCGCCTGGCTCTTGCGCGTCGCCGCTCTGGTTGTCGTTCGTGGCCTGTTTCACCGATGATTCGCCTTCCCGGACCGTATCCGGATTATAGGCCTCCTGCCGCCACTCTCCAAACGCGGATCGCCGTGAGCCCGCGCTGGCGGCAATCGGGCGCCAGCAAGGCAATGGCCTTCACGATCTGTTTCGGGACGTTTCGCCCCAAGGCCGCGCAACGCCGCGACTTGCCCGAAATCCGCCACAATCCGGGCCGCGGATCATGGCCGCTGGCGCCAATTCAGGCAAATTTAAGTCGCTGTAATCGTTACAAAATATATTTTTAAGTGAATTGCCGGCGGCCCTGCTGCGTCTTATCTCACGGCCGTTCCGGCGGCGCTGTCGCCCAAGAAACAGCGCTGTGGTCCGGATCGCACGATCTTCAAGGGAGTACCCGTCATGAAGAAACTCATTGCCACGACCATTGCCTCTTTCGCTTTCATCGCCATGGCCCATGCCGGCGAAGTGGAGGGAACGGTTGAATCCGTCGATGCCGCCGCCAACGCCATCGTGCTGGCCGACGGCCAGACCTTCACCGCCGCCGAAGGCGTGGATATCTCCGGCCTCGCCACCGGCGACCAGGTCAAGGTGACCTTCGAGGACGGCACCACCACCGCGACGGCTGTCGAAAAGATGTAATCCGCGAAAGCGGGGAGCAACGGCCGGGCCGGGTGGCGACACCCGGCCCGGTTTTTCCCCGCAAGCCCTGAAGCGGACATTCCCGCGGCCAAGCGACCGGTTCGCGAAAGTGTTGCCTCGGCATGAACAGTATCCCTGTGGCCCGGTCAGGAAAATGTCACGGGAACCTGCCTTGCACGATTGACGTTCAATGTGAAAATGTCGGGCCGCGCGTAGTGGCCGCTTGCATCGAATTTGCGCCTTGACGCCTGCGCCGTTCCCACGTCGATCTCGGCGACGAGAAGCCCCTTTTCCTGGTGCATCGGTCCGGCCACGATCCCTCCAAACGGTTTGTAGACCACGGCATCGCCGGGATTTACCCACTCGTCCTTGTTTGGAAACAGCTCGCCCCTGTGGGGAATGTCGTCGGGGATGTCTGATGCCTCCAGCGCCGTGGCGCAGCCGATGACCCAGCAGCCGCCTTCGCGCGCGATATGCTGCATCGTGGCCAGCCATGTCTCGCCGCTGTCCCATGTCGGGGCGACATAGATGTCGATGTTCTGGGCATAGAGCGCATAGCGGGCCAGAGGCATGTAGCTTTCCCAGCAGATCAGCGCCCCCACCCGGCCCACCGCGGTCTCGACGACGTTGAGGCCCGAGGCATCGCCAAAGCCCCAGACCATCCTCTCCGGATTGGTCGGCATCAGCTTGCGGTGATTGTTCGCCAACCGCCCGTCAGCGTCGATGATCGCACAACTGTTGAAAATCGTGCCGCCGCTGGCCGAGCCATCGACCCCCTGATAGCCGAGTACGACAACGACGCCGTACTCGCGCGCCGCCTCCTGGATCGGGGCAAGCCCGTCCCTGCTCAGATCGACCGCGTTGGCAAGCAAGCGCGCATAGAGTTCATCGGTCTTGCCCATCCCGCTGCCCGGCACGAGCCGCCAGACAAAGGTCGGGTAGCCGGGGAGCCAGGCTTCCGGGAACACGACCATACCGCATCCCCTGCCGGCGGATTGGCCAATCAGCTTGACCGCGCGCTCCATCGACTTTTCCAGATCGAGATACACGGGCGGTTCTTGGACAATGGATACCTTCGTCATGATCTTCTCCTCGGGAACGGTGGGGAGAGCGGCGCGCGGCCGCCCTCGTCATTTTGCCGCCGTTGCGACCAGCATTTCGCACGGACCTTCGAATTTGCCGTCCTGCTCGAACGCGCCGAGCGCCTCTTCGATCTCGGCCCAGGCATCGTCCTGCTCGGATTCGGACAGGCCGCCCAGCATCTGGTGCAGGGCACCGAAGGATTCCTGTTCGAACTGCAGGCATTCCAGCGCCGAGCCCAGGCGGACCGGGGCGTCGACGCGCTCGATCTGAACATCGCTGAACCCGGCATCGGTCAGTCGTCGCGCAAGAACATCGGGGTCGCCCAGGCTGAACGGTCCGGGCTGTCCGGGCAACGGCGCAGGCAAGGCTGCCCGCCGCCGGATAATGCCGACCGGAACCGAGAAGAAACCGTTCAGTTCGCCACTGGCATAGGTGATCGCACCGACGCGACCGCCGGGGCGCAGCTGGTTTCTCATGCCGCTCAGGGCCTTGTGCTGGTCGGGAAAGTAGATCAGGCCGACACGCGAAATCACCGCATCGAAAGGCTCCGCGTCGATCTCGTCCAGCGCTTCGCCATCCTTGACGACTATATCGACGTTCTTGAATCCCGCCAGTCGGGCATTCTCGGCGGCGAACGCGAGGATTCCCGGGGACAGGTCACTGGCCAGCACGTAGCCCGACGGCCCGACACGGCGCGCGGCAGCCATGGTCTGCTCGCCTGCCCCGGCCGCGACATCGAGCACGCGGCTGCCACTCTTGACGTTTGTCATGTCGAGCATCCTCTCGGTCGCAGGCCCGAGCCAGCGCGACAGCAGGGGCGACCAATTGTTCCAGGCTTCGGCGGCGCCGTTCCACTGCTTGCGGGTCGTCTCCTTGAACGCGACCGGATCAAAAACCTTCTGATTGGTGTTCATGTTGCTCTCTCCCATGTTGAATTTTTTCCTTGTGGAGAGAGTGCCTGGGGTTCAGGCTTGGCTCAATTCGCAAGAAATCGACGCCGGTTTTGCAAATTTGCACAAATTCGGGGACTCACAATGCAATGGGATGATCTGCGGATTTTTCTGGCCGTCGCGCGCGAAGGGTCGATCAGCGGCGCGGCAAAGCGGCTCGCCGTGCAGCACTCTACGGTGTCCAGGCGGCTGCGATCGCTCGAACAGGACCTGGCAACGCGGCTGATCGAACGCAAGAAATCGGGCTATGTGCTGACCGAGGCCGGCGAAGAGCTGAAAATGTCCGCCAGCAAGATCGAAGTCGAGGTTCTCGAGTTTGACGGTGCGCTTGGCGGGCAGGACGGTGCCGCCGCTGGCGAGTTGCTTGTCTCCGCGATCAACAACATGGCCTCGACGGTCCTGATGCCCATGTTCGCCCGCTTCAGCGAGACCTGCCCGGATATCAAGCTGCACATCCAGGTTTCCAACAAGTTCGTCAGGTTGGCCGAACGCGACGCCGATGTTGCAATTCGATTGACCAATACGCCGCTGGACACCCTGGTCGGCATCCGGCTGACAACCGTGGCTTCCGCGGTCTATGGCTCGCGCGACTATTGCGCGCGCATGCAGGCCGGAACAGCCGGGAAGAAATGGCTCGGCGTCGAGTGTTGCGGATTTCACATGTCCTGGACAAGGGAGGCCTGCCCGGAGCAGGACCACAACTTCTATGTCGATGATACGCTTCTGACACTCGCCGCGTTACGGGAAGGCACCGGACTGGCATATCTTCCCTGCTTCATGGGCGACAGCGATCCGGCCTTGGTGCGCTTTGCCGCGCCGGAAAAACAACATGATCTGGGGCTGTGGTTGCTCTATCACCGCCATTTGCGGCGCACCAAGCGCGTGCGGATGTTTCGCGATCACATGCTGTGCGAAATCGCACACGTGATGGATTTGTTTGAAGGGCGCCGGCCCGTGCAACAATCTTAGATACGGCATCGGCAGGCTGCGGACGCGGCCGGTCCGCAGGTCCGAGGCTGCCGCATTACGCTGTCGTCGCCGCCGCGCCATGCCGCCTGGCCTCGCGAAAGGAAACGAGGCGATTGGCGCTTTCGTCCCACAGCGCCAGCTTAACGCATTTCAGGCTCTGCAGAATGGTGACGCGCCCGATATCGCGCAGATCGGGATGATCGCGCAGCACTTCGGGCAGGCGGTAGAACGGCACCGTGGCAGAAAGGTGATGCACATGGTGAATACCGATATTCCCGGTAATCCAGCGCAGCACGAACGGAAGATCGTAGTGCGAGCTGCCGTGAAGCGCGGCGCGCTGGAAGTTCCACTCTTCGTCTTCGGACCAGTGCGTGGCCTCGAACTGGTGCTGAACGTAGAACAGCCAGACCCCGGCGGTGGCCGCGATCAGGGTAATGGGAACCTGCACCATGAGGAAGGGGCCAAGTCCCATCAGCCAGATCAGGCCGGCCACGGGAAGGGCCGCGCCGAGATTGGTGGCGATCGTCGAGATCCAGGGCTGCAATCCGGCCCGCATCATGCCGAACGGCAACCGGTACTGGCACACGAACAGCCAGGCTGGCCCGACGCCGAACATGACGACGGGATGGCGGTACAGCCGGTAGCGAACGCGGCCCCACCAGGACAATGCGCGGTATTCCCTGACGGTCAGCGTGTGGATGTCGCCGATTCCCCGTTTGTCGAGGTTGCCGGCGGTCGCATGATGCACCGCATGGGTGCGGCGCCAGTAATCATAGGGCGTCAGCGTGAACACGCCGATGATGCGGCCCGTCCAGTTGTTGAGGGCGCGCCGCGCAAACAAGGTGCCGTGGCCGCAATCATGCTGCAGGATGAACAGGCGGACCAGGAAGCCGGCCGCCGGTATCGTCGCCAGCAGGCCCCACCAGAAGCCATTGACGGCCGAGACCGCGGCGAAGGCCCACAGGGCCGTAAAAGGCAGCGCGGTCACGGCGATCTCGACCGTGCTTCGCACGGGACGCGGGCGCCGGTATTGCGCAAGAACCGCCGTCCACGAGCGCGGATCACGCTCGGTGGCGGCATTGCCGGCGATGTTGTTTGTCAAGTGGCCTCCACATCCGGGCATGCGCCCAGCCAAAACAATCGACCGACGATAAGGCAACGGTGCGATGCGTTCAATTCGCGTTTTCCGGGAGCCGCTTCGGTGTTTTCTTTCCACGGCCCCTGGACGGCGCGGCTTCGGCGGCTCGCGCCTCCATCTCCAGACGCGCCTGCCGGATTTTCGCGGTCTTGGTGTCGCGAGCCTTCGCTTCGGCCTCGATGATGGTCCGCGCGACGCTGTCCGTGATCTCGGCCTTGGTTTCGGCCTTCGACCGCGCCGGTCGCAGCTGATTATCCGTTTTTGCTATTCCGTTCATGCGGTACGCATCCTTCGGTTGCCGACAAAAAAAGGCCGGGCGTCAGCCCGACCTCTCCTGTCATGTCGATGATCCGTGCCGGTACATCCGTGGTCGCGGATCGAGACACGGTTTATGCGGCCTGCAGGTTTTCCGCTGCGGACTTGCCCGAACGGCTGTCTGCGACGACGTCGAAGCTCAGCTTCTGGCCTTCCACGATGGTGTTCATCCCGGCGCGCTCGACGGCGGAGATGTGAACGAACACGTCCTTTGCGCCGTCGTCAGGCTGGATGAAGCCGAAGCCTTTGGTGGTATTGAAGAACTTCACGGTTCCGATGGTCATGGCGATTTCCTTTCAATCGTTCACGATAAATCTTGCCGGGCGGAAGTGCACGGCAGGTGGTCAGATCGACGTTGAAAGGGAAGATCGTCAGAGCGCTTTGGCGCGAAACAAAGTTCAACAAGCAAGATCGATGGGCTGCATATGGGCCTTCTCGGTGTCCAAAACAAGGCGCGGCGCAAAAATAGGTCGGTATTGGCACGGCCATGTGAACGCCAAAGGCCGGCCGCCTGCCGAATTTGAATGCCCTCGCCCGGTTTAAGCCCTTTTATGCACGCGGACGGTGCGCGCCAAATCGGCGGCCGCGACAACCTCCCGATACGAAAACCTCCTGACACAATGGCGTCAGCAGCGTGCCCCGCCCCTGCTCAACCCGTGCTGGCTCCGGGGCGCTTTTCCGTTTAACCTTGTCGTTAAACGAGGGAGAACCGCAATGCCGCACGATCCGCATCTCGCCGATCTGATGCGTCAGGCACTCGCCGGCCGCCCGGGCATTACCGAGAAGAAGATGTTCGGCGGTATCTGCTGGCTGATGAACGGCAACATGCTCGCCGGCGTCGAGAAGGACCGCTACATGTTCCGAGTCGGCAAGGAGCGCCAGGCCGAGGCCCTGGGCCGCGGCGGCGCCTCGCCGATGGATTTTACCGGCCGCGCGATGAGTTCCATCATCTGGGTCGAGGCGGATTCGGCCCTCGATGCCGGGCTCGACGACTGGATCGCCTATGCTGCGCGCTTCGTCGGCGGCCTTGCCCCGAAATGAGGCTGAAGTGACATTCCCCGGCTTCCCGCGCGAAACCATCACCTTCCTGAGGGATCTCGAGGCCAACAACGAAAAGGCCTGGTTCGAGGCCCACCGGGCCGGCTACGAGCGCTGTTACGTCGATCCCGCGCTGGCCCTGGTGGAAGCGCTGGCGCCCGTTGCGGCCGCGCTCACGCCGCCGCACAAGGCCGAAGCGCGCCTGAACGGCTCTCTGCGCCGAATTCACCGCGATGTGCGGTTCATAAAGGACAAGACGCCCTACAATCCGCAAATCCACCTGATCTTCTGGACCGGTGGCCACCCCAACCGCTCGGCCGGCATCCACCTCGTACTCGGCCCGCAGGGGCTGGGCTATGGCTCCGGCCATTGGGCCTTCGAGCCCGATGCACTGGCGCGCTATCGCGCCGCGCTCGCCGATCCGGAAGAGAGAAAGGCGCTGGAAGACGCGTTGGAGAAGGCCGCCGCGGTCGGCTGCACGCTGGGCCAACCGGCGCTGAAGAGCGTACCGAAGGGCTTCGACAATGACGCGCAGGGCGCCGGGCTGTTGCGCCACAAGGGCCTTGTCGCCCGCACCTGGGGCAACGAAGCCATCGACGAACGCCTGTTCACGCCCGAATGCACGGCCTGGTGCGCCGGGATCATGACAGCGCTCGCCCCGCTCGATGCATGGATCCGCAATCACGTCGAAACGGCATAGCAGTCCCGGCGCGACCGGCCGCCTCAGTTACCCTGGCCGCCGGAGCCGTTGAGGAACATGCCCGGAATACTGTGCCTCCACGGCCAGGGATGGGGCGCGGGTACGCCCGGATAGACCGGCGCGGCCGGCGGATAGACGTGGTGGTGCTTGAAGATGATCGTGCCGGCGATCAGCGGAATGCCGAACGCGATCGCCGCATCCGGGAAGTGCCGGTACCCGGCGTGACGGTAGGAGAGCCCGTTGCCGCGGGCCCAGCCGCGATAGCCCGCCCACGACACGTCGCACCAGACATAGTTGCGGGTGCATCCGCCGACGCGGACATATTGGCCGGCCGGAACCGTTGCGATCAGCTGGCTGCGCGTGCTCGTCCCGCTGTGCAGATTGAGGTTGCGGGTCGTGTAGGCCGAAGCCGCTTCGGCGGTACCGGAAAGTCCGGCCACCCCGAGGGCGGTAATCAGCGCGAATGCAAGGCGTTTCATCGTCGTTCCTTTCGCCTGTCGCATGTCCCTTTGCGCATCGGCCCGAAAACCGGGACCGGTTTTCGGAACGCACGATGCGCAGATGGGATGACTCACAGCGTCCTTGGTGCGTCCCATGGGACACGCGGCGCTGAAGTGAAACAGGTTACAGGATAGCCTCGCGATTGCGCCAATCCGATGACGCCCGTCAACGGGCGGCCGGCGCCGCCCACCGCAGGGACCGTTCAGGTCCCCGATTCGCCGCAATCGCCGCTCACGCCGTGGCGCGATGGGATATCCTACGGCACCAGCGGCTTGTCGCTCATTTCCAGGTGCAGCGGGCCGTCGGCCCAGGGGTGGGCCTCAGCCACCGTCTCGTCGAGTTCGACGCCCAGACCCGGCTCCTCGCTCGGGATCACGTGGCCGTCCTCCCAGCGGATCGGCGTCTTCAGCAGTTCGGCATGGAACCCGGAAAAGTCCTTGATCGCCTCCAGGATCAGGAAATTCGGCAGCGTTACCGCCAGCTGGATGTTGGCGGCCGCCACGATCGGCCCGCAATAGCAGTGCGGCGCGATCTGGATATGCTGCGCCTCGGCCATCGCCGCGATCATCCGCGTTTCGAAAAGCCCGCCCGAACGCCCGAGATTGGGCTGGAGGATGGAGGCGGCGCGGTGCTCGATCACACGGGCGAATTCCGCCTTGCCGGTCAGCCGCTCCCCGGTCGCGACGGGGATCGAGGTGAAGCGCGCGACCTCGGCCATCACTTCCGGCTGGTCGGGCGGCACCGGCTCCTCGAACCACAGCGGATCGTAGCGTTCGATGGCGCGCGCCATGCGCCTGGCCCCGGATGCGGTGAACTGCCCGTGCGTGCCGAACAGGATGTCGGCCTTCGCTCCCACCGCGTCGCGTACCGCCGCCACCATGCGCACCGAAAGATCGATGTCGGCGAGGCGCGGCTGGTGCCCGTCAAAGGCGGTGTAGGGCCCGGCCGGATCGAACTTGACCGCATCGAACCCTTGGCGCAGCGCCTCGTAGGCCGCCTCGGCCGCGAGGTCGGGATCGTTGTAGACGTTTTTCGCCTCCTCGGTCTCGTCGGGATAGACCGAGCCCGATTTCGGATAGAGATAGGTGTAGGTGCGTATCGTTTCGTTGACCCGCCCGCCGAGCAGCTTCCACACCGGCTGCCCCGCTTCCTTGCCGATGATGTCCCAGCAGGCCATCTCCAGCGCCGAGACGCAGCCCATCATCGCCACGTCCGGCCGCTGGGTGAAGCCCGACGAATAGGCGCGGCGCACGAAGGCGGCGATGTCGTGCGGGTCGCGGCCGGCAAGGTGGCGCGCCGCGACGTCCTCGATCATCCGCGCCGTCACATCGGGCCCGAAACTGGCATTGTAGGCCTCGCCGTAGCCGGTCACGCCGGTGTCGGTGGTCAGCTTGACGAAGATGAAATAGCGCCCGCCCGCCTGGGGCGGCGGATTGGCGACGACGAAGGTTTTCACATCGGCGATCTTCACGCGTTGTCCTCCAGGATGATCCCGGCGCCCTTCCAGCCGGTGGCGATCGCCGCGACATTGGTGTTGCCGGTAATGTTGTTGGGAAAGACCGAGCAGTCGACAACACGCAGGCCTTCCAGCCCGTGCACTCTCAGGCGCGGCGATACGACGGCGTTTTTCGCGTCAGGTCCCATCCGGCACGTGCCGACCGGGTGGAAGACAGTGCCGGACCGGCGTCGGAAATCGTCGGTCAGTTCGGCGTCGGAACGCACCGCAGAACCGGGCAGCACCTCCTCCTCGATGACCGCGCGCATGGCCGGCGCTTCCGCGATCGTGCGGATGAACTTCACCGCCGCAAGCATCTCCGCCACGTCGGATTCGGCGGCAAAGGCGCGCGAATGGATGCGCGGCGGCGCGAACGGGTCCGGCGATACCGTTTCCACATCGCCCGACGATTGCGGACGGCAGTTCGAGAGCCCGATCGAGAACCCTGGAAAGGGATCGGGGGTCAGGATGGGGCGTTCGCCGTTGCGGGGGATCACCGTGGAGAACGCCTGGAAATAGAGCTGCATGTTGGGCCGGTCGTGGGCCTGCGACGTTCGGAAGAAACCGCCGCCCTGGTTGATCGACATGGCAAGCGGGCCGTCGCGCAGCGCAAGATACCGCATCCCGGCCAGCGCCTTGCCCCACCATGGCCTCAGCGACTGGTTCAGGCTCGGCCGGTTGGCGCGGAACGTGTAGTTGATGCCCTGGTGGTCCTGCAGGTTTCGTCCCACGATCGGCTGGTCGCAGACGACCGGAATGCCGAGGCCGGCGATCGCCCGCGCCGGTCCGACACCGGAGAGGTGAAGCAACTGCGGGGTGTTGATCGAGCCGCCGGCGAGAACGATCTCCCGGCCGCAATCGACCGCGATCCTTTGCCCGTTGCGGACGTAATCGACGCCGATGGCCCGGCGCCCGTCGAAGCGCACTTTCGTCACATGCGCACCGGTCACGACACGGACATTCGCCCGCTTCATGGCCGGCCGCAGGAAGGCGCGCGCCGCCGAGACCCGGACCCCGCGCCTGATATTGAACTGGTAGGCGCCGAAGCCTTCCTGGCTTGCGCCGTTGAAATCCGGATTGAAGGTCAGGCCCGATTGCCCGCAGGCCTCGAACCAGGCGCGCGTCAGCGGGTGCAGCTGCCGGTCGATCGTCGAGACATGCACCGGGCCGCCCGTACCGCGCCACTCGTCCTCTCCGCCCTCGAAATCCTCGATCGCCCTGATGGCCGGCAGCATGTCGGCCCAGCCCCAACCCGGATTGCCGGCATCGCGCCAGTCGTCGTAGTCGCGCGGATTGCCGTGTATCCACACCATCGCATTGATGGACGACGAGCCGCCGAGGATCTTTCCGCGCGGCCAGAAATCGGCGTTCCCGGCGAGCCCCTGGTCGGGTTCGCAAGCGTAGCACCAGTTGACGGCGGGGTCGAAGAACAGCTTGCCGTAGCCAAGCGGCATCTGCACGTAGAACCGGCGGTCGCTGCCGCCGGCCTCCAGCACCAGCACGCTGTTGCGGCCGTTTGACGAAAGCCGTTCGGCAACCGCCGAGCCGGCCGAACCGGCGCCCACGATGATGAAATCCGGCTTGTCCAACCGAACCGCTCCCTCCCGCGATACCCAAGGTCTGGATCGTGACCCTAGGCTTGGCGCTTTTGCAGGTGCAGCGCAAGAGCGGCATTTCCGGTTTCCGCAGCGACCCGGATCCGGCATGCCGATTGACCCTCGCGGCGCGCTGCCTTAGGCAGGAGCGGACACGAGACCATGCTGGACGACCATGACCGAGACATCCGAACCCTGCGGCGAACTCACCTTGCGCACGCTCGCCATGCCGGCCGACGCCAATGCCGCCGGCGACATCTTCGGCGGCTGGGTGATGGCGCAGATGGACCTGGCCTGCGGCATCCGCGCCGCGGAACGCGCCCATGGCCGCGTCGTGACCGCGGCGGTCAAGGAAATGTCCTTCGCCAAGCCGATGAAGATCGGCGACACGCTGTGCGTCTATATCGACATCGCGAAGGTCGGCCGCACCTCGATGGTGCTGCGCGTGGAAGCCTGGGCGCAACGTTATCTCAGCCATGTGCGCGAACGCGTCACCCATGCCGACTTCATCATGGTGGCCCTCGACGACAGCGGCAGACCGACGCCGATACCGGCGGAATAGAGCCGTCAGGCGTTGACGCTTTTGCGGGGCGCGAGCCCCGGCACCACTTCGACCGCGATCATGGCGGCGAGGATCGCGGCGCAGCCGGCATAGCCGACGGCACCGAGGCGCTCGCCCAGGAAGATGGCGCCGAACAGGGCCGCAAATACCGCCTCCGAAGACAGCATGATGGCAGCCTGCGGCGCGGTCGTGTAGCGCTGCCCGACCGCCTGGATGGTAAACGCCACGCCGCCGGAGAAGATGCCGGCATAGAGGATTTCCGGCGCCGCCGGCAGCATTCCGGCAAGGCTTACCGGCTCGCGCGCCAGCGCGAAGCCCAGGCCCAGCACGGCGCACAGCGCGAACTGAACGACCGCCAACGTGACGGGCCGCCCGGTGCGTGCCGCGTAACGCCCGGTCAGGATCACCTGCATCGCCCAGAACACCGCGCACAGGATGGTGAGCCAGTCGCCGACTTCAAGGCGTTCGACCGCGCCGCCGGACAGAAGGAAGATACCGCCCAGCGCCATTGCCGCCGCGGGCCAGATCACCGGATGCGGCCAGGCCCTGAACAGGACCACGGCCAGCAGCGGCGTGAACACGACGTAAAGCCCTGTCAGGAAGCCGGAATTGGTGACCGACGTCGTCAGCAGGCCGAACTGTTGCGCCGTCATGCCGGCAAACAGAAACAGCCCGGTCAGCAGGAACGAAAGCCAGTCGTTGCGGCCGAGCGGCTTTTCCGCGCGCCGGCCTTCCAGCACGGCGAAGGGCAGGATCGCCAGCGTCGCAAACACGAAGCGCGAGCCCACGAAGGTCATCGGGCCGACCGTTTCCATCGCCGTCGACTGGGCGACGAAGCCCATGCCCCAGATCGCGCCGGCAACAAGCAGGAGGAGGTTGGCACGGGCGCGGGTCATGGCAAGCAGGTCTCGGTATTGGCAGGATTCCGCTATTGGACCAGCGGCCCGCCGCGGTCAACCGAAAGCGAACGCACTGTCGCCAAATCGCGAATTGAGTAGTCGTCCTGTTACCCTAGCTTCATTCCAAGCGAATATGTCAGGAGGGTCAGAAAATGATGACGGCTATGAAGTTGGCGGCCGGTTCGGCGCTGCTCGCATTCGCGATGTCCGCGGCTCCGGCCTTTGCTGTCGGCGACAGCGACGGCACGTCGAGCCCGACCACGGAAAACTGCAAGGAGGGCGAGGTCTGGAACAAGAAGACGAAGAAGTGCGAACAAGCCAGATCCGGCATCGACCAGGATTCGCTCTACGAAGCCGGCCGCGATCTGGCGCTGGCCGGACGCTATGACGAGGCGATTACCGTGCTTTCGCTGGTCGGCGACAAGTCCGATCCCCGCGTGCTCAATTATCTGGGCTATGCGCATCGCAAGCAGGGGCGCATGCGGGTCGGTCTCGGATATTATGAGGAGGCGCTGAGGATCGATCCGGATTACACGCTGGTGCGCGAATATCTTGGCGAGGCCCATGTGCAGATGGGCAACATCCCGGCCGCCCGCGACCAGCTCGCCGAGATCGAGAAGCGTTGCGGCCGGTCCTGCGAGGAATATGTCGATCTGGCCGCGGTGATCGACAAGGCGTCGGTGAAGAACTGACGCCTCTACCGTTGCGCGGCCAGCCAGGCCTCGAGCCGGGCGCGGTTGACGCCGTGATCGCTACGGCCGAGCTGCGCGCGGCCATAGGCCCGCAGCCCGGTCCGGCCATCGTCGAGGACGACCGCTTCGATATCCACCGTGTCCGGGAAACGCATCAGCCGGCTCCGCGCCACGAATCGCGCGTAAGCGGGGTTCGTGCCGTCATCCACCCGCTCGGCCGTCGGATCGGTGGCGGCGATGTGCGCAACGATCGCGCCCGTCAGTTCGGCCGGCGTCTGCTGGTATTCCGGCAGCGCAAGATCTGGTGAACCCGAGCACGCGCCCGGCGTGCAGGCCAAAGCGTCGTTGGGCGTGCGCCGGCGTTTGCCCTTCGCGAAGTCGTAGGCGCCGCGATCGGCCGGCCCGGCAATCCGCTCCCAGACGTTTTCCCAGCCGAACGCAAAGCCGCCTGCCATGACCAGCATGACCAGGGCCACCGCTCCCGCCGCGATCCATCCCACGACATCGAACATGCGCATTTCCCGCGGCCCCTCTCATTCCGTCCGGCTCAACCGGATGATCGCGCCGGGATCCTCGTCGGTAATCAGCCAGACCGCCCCGTCCGGCGCCACCTCCACGTCGCGAATACGCCCGAAGGCACCCTGGAACAGCCGCTCTTCCTTCCCGATCCGGCCGGCCGCATCGCGATCGAGCCGCGCCAGCAACTGGAATTTAAGCGCGCCGACGAGGACGTCGCCACGCCACGCCGGAAACATGTCGCCGTCATAGACCGCAAGGCCTGACGGCGCGATCGACGGGTCCCAGTAATATTCCGGTTGCTCATAGCCGGGCGCCGCCGTGCCGATGCCGATCTTGAAACCCGAATAGTGCCGGCCGTAGGCGACGACCGGCCAACCGTAGTTCCGGCCCGGCAGCGGCCGGTTCACCTCGTCGCCGCCCCGCGCGCCGTGCTCGACGACCCACAGGCTGTCTGTAACCGGGTCCCAGGCCGCGCCCTGGGGATTGCGGTGTCCCTTCGACCACAGTTCCGGCAATCCCTTTTTCCTGTCGGCATACGGATTGCCGGCCGGGATCGAGCCGTCCTGGTTGATGCGGATCACCGCGCCGGCATGATCGAACATGTCCTGCGCGCGGTCGCCGTCGCCACGCTCGCCGGTCGTGACGAACAGGGTGCCGTCGGGCCTGGGCACCAGCCGCGAGCCGAAATGTTGGCCGGCGCGGGTCTTTTTCGCCATCGAGAAGATCACGCGCACATCCTCCAGCCGCGCGGTTGCGTTCTCGCGCACCAGCCTCGCCCGCGCCACCGCCGTGCCCTGCCCGCCGGGGCCCGGTTCCGCGTAGCTGAGAAAGATCGTTCCGCTGGATTCGAAATCAGGCGCCAGCGCCACGTCGAGCAATCCGCCCTGGCCGATGGCGGCGACCTTCGGCACGCCGCCGACCGGCGCCGAGATCACCCCTTCTTTCACGATCAGCAGCGCACCCGGCCGTTCGGTCACCAGCAGCGCCCCGTCGGGCAGGAAGGCCATGCCCCAGGGTTGGGCAAGACCTTCGGCCATCACCTCGGCGCGGATGGTGTAATGCTCGCTTTGAAACACGCGCGGCTCGGCGGCCGAATTCGCCGTGGCGAACAGCACCGAGGCGAAAGCGCCGAGGATCTGGAGGAACCGGTTCTTCATGATACCGAAATAGGCGGCAGCGGCGCAGAGGCAAGGACCGGCCGCCGATGGAAGGAAGGCAGCCCTGCGCCGCTCATCCCTCCAGCAGATGCGCGATCGAATTGGCGTAATAGGCGGCGAGCACCCTCTCGCCGGCCGCCACGTGCCAGACGCCGGCGGTGTCGCAGACCGCGATATGGCGCAGCGCCAGCATGCGCAGGCCCGCCGTCACCGCGTAGTCGCGGTCGGCGCGCGGAATGTGGACGTGGCCGCCATGTTCGACGAGCCGGTCGATCAGTTCGCCGACACGCGCCTTGAGCGCCAGTTCGTCGAGTCCGGACGCGCCCGAGCCGAGCAGCGCATGCGCCACCAGCGGAACGGGCAGCGCCGGCACCACCCGCGCGATCTCGCCCATCAGCCGCGCGCCGAGCGCCTCGACGACGGCGTTGCGCCGCGCCTCGTCGGCGGCCTGCAGATCGGTGGCGCCTTCCTCCTCGAGGAAGCGCGACAGCGGCAGCGGCGTGCCGAACGACACCGCTGCATAGCCGAACCGGTACCACCGCCCGGCGAGCCTGAGCTTCAGGTTGCGGCCAAGAAAGCCGAGCGTGCGCGCCGTCTTGGTCCAGGTCGAAACCGGTGGCGGCTTTCCCTCGATCTCGGCGATCAGCGAGCGGTCCTCCAGCACCCGGTCGTAATTGATCCCGACCGGCACGAACACGATCTCGCGCCCGCCGGGCTCCCAGGCGCCGGCGACATAGGAGAGCAGGCCGAGCTTGACCGGCCTGAGCCGCCCGTCGCGTGTCAGCCCGCCTTCCGGGAACACCGCCTGGGTAACGCCCGCCTGCGTCGCCATCGCCACATAGCGTGCCAGCACCCGCCTGTAGAGCGGATTGCGCGCATTGCGGCGGATGAAATAGGCGCCCATCGCCCGGATCAGCGTCTGCAGCACCGGCACCCGCGCCCATTCGCCGACCGCATAGGACAGCGCGGCGGACGCCGACGCCAGGTAGGTCACCAGCACGTAGTCCATGTTGGAGCGGTGGTTGATGACGAAGATCACCGTGGAGTCCGGATCGACCCCCTGCAGCGCGCCGGCATCCATGTAGCCGAGCCGGACGCGGTAGAGCGCGGTCGCCAGCCATCGGGCGATCCGGGTGCCGATCCGGAAATAGGCATAGGCGTTGAACGCCGGCACGATCTCGCGCGCATAGCGGCCGGCCATGTCGGTGGCCACCTCCGCCGGCATGCCCTCGGTGCGCGCGTATTCCTCCGCCGCCCTGGCCACCGAGGGGTCGTGCGCCAGCCGGTCGACGAGCACCTGCCGCCGGGTCAGCCCGAAGGGCCTGATCTTCAGTTGCAGCCTTGTATTGAGTTCCTCGATGGCGCGGTTGACGCGGCGGCGGAAGAACCAGCGCACCGCGGGCGTCAGCAGCCGGTCGGTCAGCCCGACGACCGCCAGCGTTCCCGCCAGCACGACCAGCCAAAACGGCAATTCCACCATGCCCGTCATCGCTCCCCCCGGGCGGAGGTTAGCGGGCGGCGAAAGGCTTGTCGACCGGGCGGGCACATCCGCCTCTTCCCGCCGGCGCCTTGATCCCGGTCAATGCGGTTTCCGCGTCAAGACGCAATCTGCGGTCATCGCCACAGGAGGATTTTCCATGAAAGGGATAGGGGCAGCATCGGCATTCGCACCGGCGATCGTCGCCATTGGCATGTTCGCGCCGTCGGCGGCCGCGGCACAGCAGTTCCAGACCTACGACCAGTGCATGAACGCGCTGTGGTCGCGTTGCGTCAGCCTGATGGACCAGAACGCCAAGCGCAGTTGCGTGAAGGGAAACGTCGTCTATTGCACCCGCTTCCCGAAGGTCATCATCCCGGAGGAGGACAAGCCCTTTTCGGACCGCTTCCCGCAATACCGCGACCTCGAGGGGGTCAAGCCGCGCGACTTGAGGCAGGACTATGAATAGCGGCGCACGCCGGCGGAGCCGCTTTAGCCCCTGAACACCAGCGCCGCGCCGGCGGCGATCAGCGCGAAGCCGCCGAGCTGGTTCCACGACAGCGGCTCCTTCAGATACGCCATCGAGAAGCCGGCGAAGACGACCAGCGTGATCACCTCCTGCATGGTCTTCAGTTCCGCCGCGCTCCAGGCGCCATGCCCGATCCGGTTGGCGGGCACGGCAAGGCAGTATTCGAAGAAGGCGATGCCCCAGCTCGCGACCACGACCAGCGCCAGCGGCGCGGCCTTGAACTTCAGGTGGCCGTACCAGGCGAAGGTCATGAAGATGTTGGAGACGGAAAGCAGGAGGACGGGAAGCCACTTGGCAAGCGACATGGAAGAGGTCCGCGAAAGAGGGATGCGGCACAGAGCTTTGGCGGGGGACAAGGCGCTTGGCAAGGGGGCAGACAGGCGCTGCGCCACTTTATCTCCGCGCCGAACCCGGTATGGTCGTGGCAGGTGATTTGCATTCAGAGACGCGCGCAGTTTCCCACCCGATTCCGGAGCACCTCCAGCCATGCCCGACCTCCACAAGCCCGCCGAGATCGCCGACCTTGTCGAAAGCGCCGGGGTGGTCAAGGCCAATGCCCCGCTGCATGCCGTCGTCATGCTCTCGGTTCTCGCCGGCGCCTTCATCGCGTTTGGCGGCGCGGCCTATACCATGACACTTACCGGCGCGGATGCCGGCTTCGGTCCGGTGCGCCTGCTTGCCGGCGTCGCCTTCTCGCTCGGCCTCATCCTCGTCATCGTCGGCGGCGCGGAACTGTTCACTGGCAATGCGCTGATCGTCATGGCCTGGGTCGACCGCAAGGTTTCCTCCGCCGCGCTGCTGCGCAACTGGGGCGTCGTGTGGTGGGGCAACCTCGCCGGCTCGCTGCTTCTGGCCGGCCTCGTCGCCCAGACCGGCCTGCTTGCCGGCCCCTTCGGCGAGACCGCGGCGAAAATCGCCGCCGGCAAGCTGGCATTGGGGCCCGTCGAACTGTTTGCCCGTGCCATCCTGTGCAACGCGCTGGTCTGCCTGGCGGTGTGGCTTTCCTTCGCCGCCACCGATGCGGCAGGCAAGATCCTCGCCATCATCTTCCCCATCACCGCCTTCGTCGCGCTCGGTTTCGAGCACTCGGTCGCCAACATGTACCTGCTGGCCGTCGGCATGCTGGCCGGCGCGCCGATGGACCTGCCCGGTGCGGCAGCGAACCTGGTCATCGCCACGGCGGGCAATATCGTCGGCGGAGCCGGCGGCGTGGCGCTTGCCTACCGCTTTGCCTTCAAGCCGCAGATCGGCGGCTGAGCGTGCCCGCCCTGCTGCTCCTGCGCCACGCCAAATCGGACTGGGGCGATCCCGCGCGGGATGATTTCGACCGCCCGCTCAACAGCCGGGGGCGGGAAGCAGCGCCGCGCATGGGCCGCGAGATCGCCGCGCGCGGATGGGCACCCGATCATGCTCTCGTGTCGCCGGCCAGACGCGCCCGCCAGACATGGGAGCTGGCTTCGGCGCAGTTCCCGCGTCCGCTCACCACTGCATATGACCGGCGTCTCTACCTCGCTTCGCCGGAAACGCTGCTTGCCGCGCTGCGTCAGGTCGAGGGCGTGCCGGAAACCGTCGTCCTCGTCGGCCACAATCCCGGGATCGGGGAACTGGCGAAATCGCTCGCGGGGCCGGGCTCCGGCAAACCCGCGCTGGACGCGCTGCGCGAAAAGTTCCCTACCGCCGCGCTGGCGCGGTTCACCTTCGCCGGGGCCTGGGCGGACCTTGCACCGGGCGCCGCGCGGCTGACCGATTTCCTGCGTGTGAAGGACCTGATAGGCTGAGGCAGGGAAACATTCCGACAGGGCACGGGGCACGGATGACGGGTAGCGAGAAATTCTGGAACAGGTTCGCCCGAAGATATGCCGCCAGACCCGTTTCGGACCCGGCGGCCTACGAGCAGACGCTGCAACGGGTCAGCGCCCACGTGTCGTCCGACGACCGGGTGCTGGAATTCGGCTGCGGCACGGGCACCACCGCGCTTATCCTCGCCCCGCAAGTGTCGCATGTCACCGCCAGCGACATATCCGGCGAGATGATCGCGATCGCACGCGAAAAGGCTGCGGCGCAGAGCATCGCCAATGTCGAATTCGTCAAGGGCACGCTGTTCGACGCGTCGCCGGCGGGCGATGGCTATGACGCAGTGATGGGCTTCAACATCCTGCATCTGCTGGAGGATCTTCCCGCCGCCGCCCGCCACGCCCACCGATTGCTGAAGCCCGGCGGGCTGTTCATCACCAAGACCGCCTGCATCGGTCACATGAACCCGTTGTTGCGTATTGCCCTTCCGGTCATGCGTGTCTTGGGCCTTGCGCCCCGCGTCAATTTCCTCACCGTCGACCGGCTTGAGGCGGCAATAC
>JAIOIW010000019.1 GCA_019912385.1 Notoacmeibacter sp.
ACAGCGCCATCTCCTCTCGACGCAGCCGCGTCAGACGGGCATTCTTGTGGATGTTCATTCGGGCCTCTCCTTGAAGATTGAAGCTTGGTAACTCCAGTCTCCTCGGTCCGGTCCGAATGGACAACCTAATGAAAGCTCACAGCTAGCGGTGTTCTTCCTCGCTCAACTGCACCAGCGCGCGGTTGAAGGCGTGGAGGGCCTGCACGTGGCTCGCCCAACCGATGATGCGGCCCTCGTCCTCCGGATCGACCACCGGCAGCCTCGAATGGCCGCCCTTGTCGAAGGCGCGCAGCGCCGTCTCCAGCGTGTCAAAGGGGCGAAGCGGTGGTACCCCGGTCCCGGGATCGTAGGTCTCGGGTTCGGCATCATCGGCGAGCGGTTCCATGAAGTCGTTCACACGCTTGACCTGGCCCAGCGTCCGGTGCGGACCCTCGTTGAGGAACAGGCCGCGCGTCTCGAGCTGCCACTGGAACCAGGAGTGGCCGTGGATAGCCTGGGTGACTCCCTGGGCAACGGCGACCGTCAGCAGCAGCGCGATCGACAATGCGTAGCCGCCGGTCAGTTCGAAGACGATCATGGCCGTCGAGATCGGCGCACCGAGCACCGCACCGGCAACCGCGCCCATGCCCAGCATCGCATAAAGTCCCTCGCTCGACGCCAGATCTGGAAACGGGACGGCGGCGATGACCCCGAAGGCCGAACCGGTCAGCGCGCCGAGGTAGAGAGCCGGCGAGAACACGCCGCCGCCGAAGCGCGACGCGAGCGTGATCGCCGTGGCCATGGTCTTCAGAACGATGAGGACCAGCATGAGAAACAGCGGTATCTGGTTGTGCAAGGCGAGATTCGTGACGTCGTATCCGACGCCGAGCACCTGCGGGAAATAGATACCGATGACGCCGACAGCCGCGCCGCCGATGACCGGGCGAAGAAACAGTGGAATCTCGATCTTGCGCGCGATGTAATCGGCCGAGAACAGGGCGAACTGAAACAGGATCGCCACGAACGCGGCGGTGACGCCGAGCAAGGCAAAGGCCGGGAACTCCCAGTACGAGGTGATCTGGTAGTCGGGGACGCTGAAGGCTATGTCGTCGCCGAACCAGAGGCGTGAGACCACGCCGCCGGCAGTCGAGGCCAGGACGATCGGTACGAAGGAACGCATGGCATAGTGGCCGAGAATGACCTCGTGGGCGAACAGCACCCCGGCGATCGGCGCATTAAAGGATGCCGCGATGGCACTGGCGACGCCCGAGGCCAGCAGGGTACGGCGACACCATTCGGGCAGGCGGAACTTCTCGCTGAGCAGGGAGGCGAGCGTGGCGCCCAGATGCACCACCGGGCCCTCGCGGCCGGCGCTGGCGCCGGAACCCAGCGATATGACGGTGACCACGGCCGACCAGAACCCGTCGCGCGCAGTCAACCGGCGGCTCGGCAGGACGCGCGATTCGATGACGTCGGCGACGGCGCACGCGCGCCGCGTCGAGATCTGGCGCAACAGCACACCGACGACAAGGCCACCGATCGTGGGGCCCAGGAAGACGTGGTACCAGGGGATCGACTTGATCACCGTGTAAAGGTGCTGGCCGCCGAACCCGATCCACACATATTGAACCAGCCCGATTCCCTCCCGGAACAGGATGGCGAGAACGGCCGCGCCGACCCCGATCATCAGGGCGATGGCCCAGACAAGAGGCTGGCGGGCCGACAGGAACTGCTCGTAGTTCGGCTTCAGCCAGTTGCGGGCCAGTGTTGCCAGCCGTATCAGCCAGGACGGCATGCGTTCACCCTTGTTCGCCGCGTCGTTTCACGATGGCGATGCTGCGCCCGACGCGCTCCGGCCTGGGGAGCGCGTCGTGTTTCGCCTGCAGTGCTTCGATATTGGCCAGCACGTCGGCGGGGAAGGCCGCGACCTTCGGCCCGGCCATGTCGATATGCAGCGACAGCACCTCGCTTGTCGCGGCCAGCCAGCCGTCCTCGTGGACGATCTCCTGGTAGGCGTGAAGCCGCTTGGCGTCATGGTCGATCAGCTGGAATGTCGCGGTTACCCGGTCGCCCTCATGCAGTTCGCGGACGTAGCAGATATGAACCTCGGCGGTGTAGACCGTGAGCTTGCGGGTGGCGGCATAAGAGACGCCGCAGCCCAGTTCGTCGAATGCATCATCGGCGCAGTGATCGAAAAGAACGTTGTAATAGGCCATGTTCATGTGGCCGTTGTAGTCGATCCATTCCTTTTCGACCGTCATCGGTCTTGACCTGAACGGTCCGGCACCGGCCATTGGAACCCTCCCCCTGCAAACGTATTTATTTGACGCTGACGCCGTAAGCGTGAACAAAGGTGCTCACGAATGGCACTGGTGGCAACTTAGCGAAGCATGCCCGGTGCGCAAGGGCCGGGTCGGTATCGGGAGGAAGGCAATGGCATTGGCAGACCTGCAGGCGGTGGACCGCAACGAGGAAGGCATCGCGGCAGTACTGGGCATTCTCAAGCAGCGCTTCGGGGAGCGGTTCCAGACCGGGGAGACGGTTCGCCGGCAACATGCGCATACCACCACCTATATTCCCCATCAGTCGCCTGACGGCGTGGTTTTCGCGCAATCGTCGGCGGACGTGCAGGAGGTGGTGCGCTGTTGCGCCGAGCATCGCGTGCCGATCATCCCCTTCGGCACCGGGACCTCGCTGGAAGGCCACGTCAATGCACCGGGCGGGGGCATATCGCTCGACGTCAACCAGATGAACACCATCCTCGCGGTCAACGCCGAAGACCTGGACGCGGTCGTCCAGCCCGGCGTCACCCGCGAACAGCTCAATACCCATTTGCGCGATACCGGCCTGTTCTTTCCGATCGATCCCGGCGCCAATGCCTCGATCGGCGGCATGGCCGCAACCCGCGCGTCCGGTACCAATGCGGTGCGCTACGGCACCATGCGCGAAAACGTGCTCGCGCTGACCGCCGTGATGGCCGACGGCCGCGAGATCACGACGTCGAAGCGCGTCAAGAAGACATCGGCCGGCTACGACCTGACCCGCCTGCTGGTCGGCTCGGAAGGCACGCTCGGGATCATCACCTCGGTCACGGTCAAGCTTTACGGCATCCCCCAGGCGATCTCGGGAGGCGTGTGTCCGTTCCCGACGCTCGAGGCCGCCGCCAACGCGGTGATCATGACCATCCAGATGGGCATTCCGGTGGCGCGGATCGAACTGGTGAACGGGTTGGCCGTCAGGGCGATGAATGCCTATTCGGGACTCGACTATCCCGAGAGCCCGTGCCTGTTCGTGGAGTTCCACGGTTCCGACGACGGCGTGAAGGAGCAGGCGCGGATGTTCGGCGAGATCGTCGAGGAATTCGGCGGCGGACCGTTCCACTGGGCGACCGCGGCAGAAGACCGCGCCAAGCTGTGGAAAGGCCGTCACAATTTCGCGTTCGCCGCCTTCGGGCTCAGGCCAGGGGCCAAGCAGATCGCCACCGATGTCTGCGTTCCGATCTCGCGATTTGCCGAATGCATCGCGGAGACGGAACGCGACATCGAGGAAACCGGCCTGATCGCGCCGATCGTCGGACATTCCGGAGACGGCAATTTTCACGTCACGCCGCTCGTTAACGTTGAAGACCCGCAGGAGGTCGAGCGGGTCGAGGCATTCGTCGACCGGCTCAATCTCAGGGCCATCGCAATGGAAGGGACATGCACGGGCGAGCATGGCATCGGGCAGGGCAAAATGCGCTATCTCGGTCTCGAGCTCGGTGCGACGGTCGATTTCATGGGCAAGATCAAGGCGGCTCTCGATCCGGACAACATCCTCAATCCCGGCAAGATCCTGCCACCGCGGTAACGCTTGCGGCTGCCTCTTTCTCGACATGTGCATGAGGCATGAATCGCCGTAAATTGGGGGCCGTAACATCCAGATATCGGAGGATTGAACCTGGCGCGCCTGTTTGTCATCTTCGGTGCCCTGATCGTGCTGGCGCTGACCGTAGCGCTGGTCGGGCCGTATTTCGTCGACTGGACGAACTATCGCGGCGACTTCGAGCGCGAGGCGAGCCGGATCCTGGGACGCCAGGTGACGGTCAACGGTACGGCGCGGGCACGGCTGCTGCCGTTTCCCTCTGTGTCGTTTTCCGATGTGTCGGTTGCCGGCGAAGTAGACGGCGAACCGGCCATGACCGTGGAGACCTTCTCCATGGATGCCGAACTGGCGCCTTTCATGCGCGGGGAGATCCTGATCTTCGACATGCGCGTGGAGCGGCCGCGCGCGGTGGTGCGCCTCGACGATAGCGGCCGGTTCAACTGGGCGCTTCGTGCCGAAACACCCGCCGGCGTTGCCCATGTCACGCTTGAATCGATCAAGATCAGCGATGGCGAGATCGTTATCCAGCATACGGCCAGCGGGACCGAACACACGCTCACCGCCATCAATGCCGAGGTTTCGGCGCGCACGCTTGCCGGTCCGTGGCGGCTGAACGGGGAGATGACGTTCGACGGCGAACCGGCAAAAATCTCGGTCTCGACCGGTACGGCCGGCACGGACGGCCGTTTGCGCCTGCGCGCGCGGCTGCTGCCCGACGAGATACCGGTCACGATCGAGGCCGACGGTAACGCGTGGCTGGCGGACACCCAGCCACATTACGGCGGCACGTTCACGCTTGCCTCGCGAACGCAGGAGGAGGCCGGCGAGGACGGTCCTTTCCGGATTTCCGTGGTCGACGAACCGGCCGTGCTCCAGGGCGGCGCCGGGTTCAGGGTCACCGGCGAATTCGAACTCGATCACCGGCTGCTGGCGTTCGACACGTTCCGCTTCGAAAGCGGCGGCGGCGACGATCCCTACACCGCGGAAGGCAACGGCTTTGTCGACCTTGGCGCCGAGCCGCGTTTTGCGATTCGCGCCGAAGGCCGGCAATTCCGCTTCGACGAGGAGGTGGCGGGCGGCGGCGAGGGCGGCGCGCTCGATCTCGGAGAACGGGTGACCGCGCTGCGCGAGGCGCTGGCGCGGGTGCCGAAGCCGGCGATGGCGGGCACGGTCGACGTGACGCTGCCGGCCGTGGTCGCGGGCGACACGACGATCCGCGATGTTGTACTTTCGGCCGAACCCGAGCAGACAGGATGGCTGATCAAGCATTTTTCCGCCGCACTGCCGGGCCGCACGACGCTCGAGGCGGACGGCCACCTGGCGACCGGCGATGCTTTCGGCTTTAGCGGTAACCTGCTGCTTGCCGTCAACCAGCCGTCGGGCTTCGCGGCCTGGCTGAGCGCGGATGTCGACGAGGCGATCCGCCGGCTCGGCAATGCCGGTTTCTCGGGCAAGGTGGAACTGACCGAGCAGCGCCAGACACTTCGCGACATGGAACTGGTGCTCGGCGGCGCGAGGTTCTCGGGTCTGGTTGACCGGCTGCAGCCCGGCGACGCACGCCCGTCGGTGACCATGGAACTTGACGGTGGCGCGCTCGATATCGACGGCCTGACTGCGTTTGCCGCCCTGTTCGTCAGCGAAAAGGGCAGGTTCCGCCATGGCGAGCATGATTTCGACCTGAAACTGAAGGCAGGGCCCGTGGCGCTTGGCGGCATCGGGGCGGAAAGCGTCGACACCGCGATCCGGCTGAAAGACGGTCGCCTCGACGTCGACCGGATGGCCATCGCCGGGCTTGGCGGGGCAGCGGTCTCGGCAACGGCGACGCTGGAAGACCTGGCCGGCGCGCCGCACGGCAATATCGACGCCTCGATCCTCAGCGACGACATGGGCCGGTTGGCGCGCCTTGTCGCGGAGCGCTTTCCCGAGCACCCGGTCGCGCGGGCGCTCGAACGGAGGCTCGCGAACTACCCGGAACTCTTCCATGAGGCGGAAGTCGATTTCGTGGCGAGCGTCGCCACCGAAAAGCCCGGCGAGATCGGCCTGGCCGTCAGCGCGCGCGGGCGCAGCGGCGGGACCGATTTCACCGCCACGCTGTCGGCCAGGGGAGCGCCGGACGATCTTCCGGCCGCGCCGTTCGATTTCTACGTTACCGCGAGCAATGAAGATGCCGCGCCGATCCTGGCCGCCTATGGCCTGCCGGCATTGCCGCTCGGTCTCGGCGGCAGGACGGAAACCGGACTGCTGCTGAAGGGCTCGCTCGACGCGGGCTTCGATGTCGCGGCGACGGTTTCCGGGCCCGGCGCGGTGGCAAGCGTGACGGGGCGGGGGCAGCCGGAAGACAACGGGTTCGCGCTCTATGGCAAAGCCAGCGTGGAGGGCGGCGATCTCCATCCATGGCTGATGGCAACGGGCTATCCGGTGGGCGGCATCGATCTGGAGGTTCCGGCTTCGCTTACCACGCCGGTGCGCTGGAAGGGCGGCGTGCTGTCGATGCCGAAGGTCGAAGGGTCGCTTCTCGGCAGCGAGATTGCGGGCGCGCTCGACACCGAGTTCAACGGCGAGCGGCCGCGGATCTCGGGCGCCCTGTCGCTATCGCGTCTCGACGTGATGCCGGTTTTCGCGATGCTGCTGGGCGAGGAGGCGCTGGCCGGCTATGCGGGCGGCGATGGCGACGTGCCGTTCAATCCCAATGCGGCGCTGCCGGTCGACGCGGACCTCGAAATCCAGGCGGCGGCGCTCGATGCGGGGGATCTGCTGCATGCGGCGAATGCCCGGCTGAGAATGGCTGCGGACAACCGGCGCGTCAGGCTTTCCGGCATCAGCGCCGAACTTCATGGCGGCCGCTTCGACGGGCTGATCGAAATCGCGAACAATGACGGATCGGCGCTTGTCAGCGGGCAGGTCAACATGGCGGACGTCGATCTCGCGGCGATCATGCCCGGGGCCGGGCTGACGGGGGTGCTGGGCCTTTCGGCCAGCCTTTCGACAAGCGGTAAATCGGCCGGCGCGGCGGTGGCCGCGCTGTCGGGATCGGGCACGGCGGCGGCTAGGGGCCTGCGCATCGAAGGGCTCAACGGCGATGCGCTCGCCGCCCTGATCGAAGCCGCCGACCGTTTCGGGACCGAGGTCGATGCCGGGAAGGTGGCCGAAGTCGCGCCGCCGCTGGTCACGTCGGGCGCGACGGACGCAGGCGACGTGGATTTCGCCTTCGTGGTCGCCGGCGGGGTGGTGCGTTCCGCGCCGGTCAGGATCGTCACCGAGCGTGCCACGGTCGCAGCGGAAATGCGCGCCGATCTCAAGCAGGGCCTCGTCCACGCCGATGGATCGATTGCCTATGACGCCGGCGTGGAGGCGCTGGTCGGATCATCGCCGGCCGTCGGATTCTCCTACAGCGGCCGGCCCGGCGAGGCGGGCCTGACGCTCGACACCGCGCCACTGGCGCAATTCCTCGCCCAAAGGGCGCTGGAGATCGAGCAGGCACGCGTCGAAGCCATGCAATCGGCGCTGCTGGAAAAACAGCGGCTGCGGCGCGAGGTCCAATACTTCGCGGCGCTGGAAGACGTGCGGGCGCTGAAGGCGAAGGAGCAGGAGGCCGCCCGCAAGCGCGCCGAGGAGGAGGCGCGGGCGAAGGCCGAGGAGGAAGCGCGGGCGCGGGCGGCGACGGAAGAGGTGCTGCGACGCGCGGAAGAAGCGATTTTCGGTCCGCCGGACCCGGCAGCACCGCAAGACGGCGGCGCGGAAATCGAGCGCGCGCCCCTGCCGCCGCCATCAAACGGCTCCGGCCAGGACGGCGCGCAGAACAAGGGATCGTCCGGCGCGTCGATCTCCGACATTTTCAAGCCGGGCAACCTGACGATCGAAAACATCCTGAAGAGCGGCAGCGGACAATAGGCGTCAGCTCCGCGCGGCCTTGAGTTCCTCAAGCACGAAAAGGCGCAGGGCCGACGACAGGTTGGCGTCGCGGGCGCGGGTTTCGTCGACGGACTCAACGAGGGCGGCAAGCGGCACGCCACGGGCGGCCGCGATGCGCTCCAGTTCGTCGAAGAATTCCTGCTCGAGCGAGAACGAGGTGCGATGGCCGCGGATGGTGACGGAGCGCTTGCGCACCCCGCTCATTTGGCGCCGTCGTCGGGTTCGCGCTTGTGCCCGTCCAATGCCTTCTTAGCGCGTTCCCGCGCGGCCTTGTTGGCTTCCTTTTCGGCCCGGCTCATGCCGTGGGCCGCGCGGTTGCGCGCGGCGGCGTCCTCGCGTCCGGCGCGGGCCTTGCGCTTGCGGGCCATGCGCAGGTTGACGACCTCGCCCATGGGCTACTTGTTCTTGCGGAAGGCGTCCAGCGAGACGACATCGGCGACGGGCTTGCCGTCCTCGGCATCGCCCTCGTCGTCCTTGCCGGTCTTCTTCTTGGCCGCCGGCTTGCGCGCGGGCGCCGGCTTCTTCTCCGCCGGGGCCTTGGTCTCGGCGGGGGCGGGAAGCTCGGTCACCTCGCCCGCGGGCTCCGCCAGCTCATCCTCGCGGACGTCGAACTCGAGCTCGAAATTGACCGAGGGATCGTAGAAGCCGCGCACGGCGGCAAAGGGAATCTCCAGCTTCTCGGGAATGTCGGAGAAGGACAGGCCGATCTCGAAGCCGGTGTCGGTGACCTTGAGGTCCCAGTACTGGTACTGGAGCACGATGGTCATCTGGTCGGGATATTTCTCGCGCAGGCGGCTGGAGATGCGCACGCCCGGCGCGTTGGTGAGGAAGGTGATGAAGAAATGGTGGTTGCCGGGCAGGCCGGTGCGCGCAACCTCGGCCAGCACCTTGCGCATCACGCCGCGCAGCGCTTCCTGGGCCAGAATGTCATAGCGTATTTGGTCGTCGGCCATTGCCCTGCCGTGTTCCTCGATTCCTCGGCCAAGATGTAAAGCAGAACGGC
>JAIOIW010000144.1 GCA_019912385.1 Notoacmeibacter sp.
CCTGCAATTCATAACGATACTGGTAGCCGGCAACGAGAATGAGCGCGATCAGCAGCCAGAGCGCCAGGTTGCGCGCGATGTTGCCCAGCCGCAGGCCGGACAACAGGACTGCAGGTGCGAGCACCAGCGCCCATGCGCCAAGATAGACCATGCGCGCGAAATCGCTGTTTTCCATGCCGAAAGTGACGCCGCTCTCGTCGTTTGCGATAAGAAGGATCAGCGCCGCGCCGATGATCGCGATGACGAGCCAGAACAGGCGGTTCACGGCTGGTCGCCCCGTTCCCGCGCCATCCGCGCGCGCCGCGTTTCGCGGCGCGGCTTGCGCTTGACCGCGGTCAGGCGGGCGGGCAGTTCGGCCATGATTTCGCGCCGCCCGCTCGCTGTCATGGACGTCCATTCTCCGATCTCGTCGCGCGTGCGGCCGCAGCCGAAGCAATAGCCCGTCTCCATGTCGATGGAGCAGACGAGGATGCAAGGGGTTTCGATCGCGGTCATCTGCGGTTCCGGCGCAAAAAAATGGTTCTCAGGACATGGTGCATCCATGCGGTCAATGCAAGGCGGTCCAAAACGACATATCGACAGGACAAATTGCGCCATAATGCATTGTGCGCTGCCGCAATTACACGCTATGTGCTCGCGACCATCATAGAGACGTGGGGCATGAAAATGGCGAGCGGCCTTCCATTTGACGATTTCCGCGAATTGATTGCGCAATTGCCCAGCCCCGACGAGAAGGCGCGCGGCCGTGTCGTCTCTGCGCTTGACCGATTGCCCGACCGTGCCGGGGCCCTTGGAGGGCTGGGCGGGATCGCGGCATGGTATGCGGCATGGTCCGGCACAGGCTCCAAACCGGTGGCGCGGCCGCTGGTCGCCGTTTTTGCCGGAAATCACGGCATTGCGGCCAGTTCCGACACCGCCTTTGACATGGCCGAAACGAAACGGCTTGTTGAGCGCTGCGCGGACGGAACCGCGGCAGTGAACGCGCTGTGTGCGGCCGACAATCTGGGCCTGCGCATG
This sequence comes from Notoacmeibacter sp., assembly GCA_019912385.1. Classification (GTDB taxonomy): domain Bacteria; phylum Pseudomonadota; class Alphaproteobacteria; order Rhizobiales; family Rhizobiaceae; genus JAIOIW01. The sequence goes on from JAIOIW010000144.1 coordinate 1,018, forward strand.
TTCGATCTTGCGCTGGAGCATGCGACCGCCGACATTCGCCGCGAGGCCGCATTCGACGAGCGCGGTTGTGCGGCGACGATGGCTTTCGGCATGGAGGCGATCGCCGGTGGCGTCGACCTGATCGCGCTCGCTGGCACCGGTGCGGGCAACGAGGTCGTTGCCGCCGCGCTGCTGGCCGCGATGTTGGGCGGTGAGGCTTCCGATTGGACGGACGACGGAGCCGAAGCGGAAATCATCGCGGCCGCGCTCGAAACCCATCGCCATCATCTTGGCGATCCGTTGGAAGCGCTGCGCAGGATCGGCGGGCGGGAATTCGCCGCGATCGCCGGCGCGATCATTGCCGCAAGGATGGAGCGCGTGCCGGTCGTGCTCGACGGGGCGCCAGCCCTGGCGGCCGCAGCCGTGCTGTGGAAGGCAAACGACCAGGCGGTGGCGCACTGCCTGCTGGCCGATCATTGCGGCGGTGCCGGCCATGCCCGCGCTGCCGGCGCGCTTGGGTTTGACCCGGTGCTGAATCTCCGCATTGCCGCCGGCGACGGTACGGCCGCCGCACTCGGTGCATCCCTTGTCATGAAGACGGTTGCGACCAGCCAGGCCGCCGTTGGGGCCGTGGTGGCGGCATAGGGCGCCTTCGCTCAGGCGGCCGCGTCGTGCAGGTCGGTATCGGGCGATGTCGGCTTCCCGTCCTTCAGGACGCGCGAGGCGGGGAAGGTCGCAATCACTTCCGTTCCCTCACGCAGCTTCGATCTCAGTTCGAACCGCCCGCCATGCATTTGCATGATCGCCTGGACGATCGGCAACCCCAGCCCCGTGCCCTGTTCCGCGCTCTTGATCGCGATGGAACCCTGGCCGAAAGCCGACAGAACGATCGGAATCTCCTCTTCGGCGATCCCTGGCCCGTTGTCCCGGATGGAGATGTATTGCCCACCGCCTGACGTCCAGCCGGCCTTGATGACGATCTCGCCGCCCGAGGGTGTGAATTTCACCGCATTCGACAGCAGGTTCAATGCGACCTGCCGGATCGAGCGTTCGTCGGCGAGAACGGACGGCAGATCGGCCTCGAATTTGCGCGTGATTGCGATCTCCTTGCTGCGGGTCTTGATTTCCAGCATGTGGCAGCAATCGTCAAGGACCTCGCTCAACCCGACCGGCTCCTCGTTGATCTGGTAACGGCCCGCCTCGATGCGCGACAGGTCGAGGATCTCATTGATCAGGTCGAGGAGATGCCTGCCGGATTCGTGGATGTCCCTGGCATATTCGCGATAGGAGTCGTTGCGGATCGGGCCGAGAATTTCGTTCGCCATGACCTCCGAGAAGCCCAGGATCGCGTTAAGCGGCGTGCGCAATTCGTGGCTCATCGATGCGAGGAACCGCGATTTGGCCATATTGGCCTCCTCGGCCCGGCGCCGTGCCTCGTCGGACATCGATTTCGCGGTCTCCAGTTCGGCGATCAGCGCATCCTTTTCCGAGCGGAACGCCAGCATCATGACCGTCGAGGTGTGGAGATGGCGTGAGATGTAGGCGAAGAAGGGCAGGGAGGCGACGAGCATGGCCGCCATCGAAAGGCCCGTCGTGTCCAGAGTCCGCGCGGTCAGGAACGCGTAAGCTGCGACGGGCATCGTGAACGCGGCAATCAGGGCGCCGTTGAGCGCGGACGCCACGACAGCTGTCGCGGCGATGGCCAGCAGCAGGAGTACGCCCCTGATGACCGCCGCGTCGCCCGCCGTGCAGGTGCCGCATTCCACCATCTCCATCCCGGCCCAACCGAGCCCGGCGACGAAATGGGCGGTCAGGAAGGCGCGTGTGACGGAGCGCACGTTGATCTTGCGCTCGTCGCGCGCATCGATCCGCCGGGCATAGACGATGAGAAAGCCGTACAGGAACATCGACAGCGCGGCCCAGATCAGCACGGGATAGCCGAACCCGGCCCAGAAGCCGGCGATCGCGATCAATCCGATCATGGCGGGAAACGCATGTGCGCTTGCGATCACCGAACGGGCATGCATCTTCAGCAGCGTCCGCTCGAAATTGATGTTGCCGCCGGCCTTGAACGACAGCTTTTCGCGGGTGGAACGGATCGTCCGGGCGACATCGCGATTGCGATGCGCCTTCCGCCGGTCGACAATGTTCTTGTCGGTTATGTCGGAGGAAGTGACGATCATTAACAAACAGGCTTGCTTTACATTTCTCGCACCGAAAATTACGACCAAATGGTTAACGGACCCTTCAGTTGAGACGTCGAACGACACGGCGCGCGAGCTGGCGACGCAAGCCCCGCACGCGTTTGGGGTGGTTTGCGGATGCCGTGCTGGCGATCGCTCTTTTCGCGGCGATTGCCCTGGTTGCCGCGCACCTTGGCGGCGCCGGAACGGTCACGCTCGTGGGGTATCCGGTGATCGTCGACGGCGACACCCTGAAAACCGCCGGCACGCGGATCCGGCTCGAGGGGATCGACGCTCCCGAGCTCGGCCAGAAATGCGGGATGGACGGTGTCGTCTATGCCTGCGGGCAGCGCGCCCGTGAGGCCCTGGGCAGGCTGGCTGATGGTGGCCCGGTCAGTTGCCATGGTCGGCAGCGCGACAAATATGGCCGGTTGCTTGCGGTCTGCTCCGTCCCGGGCGGACAAATCAATGCCCGGCTTGTGGAATTGGGATGGGCGGTTGCCTATGGTGGGTATGAAATGGAGGAAGGACGGGCGAGACGCGCGAAAGCGGGCTTGTGGGCCGGCACGTTCGATCGCCCCCATGATTGGCGCGCGATCAATGGCGGTGTAGGTGAGATGCCGGCCGGCCTCTTTCGCGCGATGGCGAACTGGTTCAGGCTTCTGGTCCATGAATGGGCAGTCAAGGAAGCATAAAGATACGAAAAAACAAATGATTGAGAGGAAAACTTCATATGAAGATTTATGACGGTGGCAAGGCGCCCAATCCGCGCCGGGTTCGTATCTACCTGGCGGAAAAAGGCATCGAGGTGCCGTTGGAGCCGGTCGACATGGGTGCCCTGGAACACAAGTCGGACAAGATCACCAGGAGAAATCCCCTGCAACGCCTGCCGGTGCTGGAATTCGATGACGGAACAACCCTGTCGGAAACCGTCGCGATCTGCCGCTATTTCGAGGAACTCCATCCAGAACCGCCGCTGATGGGCGCGGACGCGCTCGACAAGGCGACCGTCGAAATGTGGCAACGGCGGGTCGAGCTTCATTTCCTCACGCCGGTGGCCCATGCTTTCCGCCACATCCATCCGGCGATGAAGGAGTGGGAAATCCCGCAGATTGCTGATTGGGGCGAGGCGAACAAGCCGAAGGCCATCGAGTTCATCCGCCTGCTTGACGAGGAACTGGCAAAGCGCGAGTTCATCGCCGGTGACCGGTTCACGATCGCCGACATCACTGCCACGGTGGCGACCGATTTCATGAAACCCGCTCGCATTTCCATTCCCGAGGATGCGACCAACTTCATCCGCTGGTATGAGGCGATGAAGGCGCGTCCAAGCTACGGCGCGTGAAATTGGCTGGCGGATCGCTGCCCGAAACGATTGCTGGGGCGATCCGCGCCTGCCGGCTTTGCCGCGATGCCCCGCAAGGGGCACGCCTGCCGCACGAGCCGCGCCCTGTCGTCGTCGTGTCGCAGACCGCGCGGCTGCTGATCGCGGGTCAGGCGCCTGGAACGCGGGTGCATGAATCGGGCATCCCGTTCAACGATCCGTCAGGCGACCGCCTGCGCGAATGGCTCGGAATCGGGCGCGATGTCTTCTACGATCCCGAGCGTGTCGCCATCGCGCCGATGGGGTTCTGTTTCCCCGGTCTCGATGCCACGGGCGGCGACCTGCCGCCGCGCAAGGAATGCGCGCCGGCCTGGCGTGCGGAACTGATCGCCTCGATGGGACAGGTCGAACTGGTCCTCGCAATCGGGATGTACGCGCAAAAGTGGCACCTTGGCGACGGGCGCAAGCGCACGCTGACCGAGACCGTGCGCCACTGGCGCGAAATACTCGAAAGCGATCGCACACCGCGCGTGTTGCCGTTACCGCATCCTTCCTGGCGCAATACGGCCTGGCTCAAGAGGAACCCATGGTTCGAAGCCGAACTGCTCCCGGTGCTTCGCGCCGAGACCGAGCGCCTCGTGCGGCTCTGAAAGCTTCCAACCGATGGCGCGGCAACCTCGGGGAGTTCGCAACTGTTCACAAGGCGCGCCATGGGTGCCAGCTATTGCCCAAATGCGTTCCGGCAGCGCTGGCCGGCATGCCATTCTTTAAAAATATAAAAAAAATTACCGATATATCGCTATCTGTAGGAACGAATTGCTTTAAAATCCATGTTATTTGTGCAAGAAGCGGAAAATGTTCCATTGGAGCAAGATCATGGACCGCCTCGACCGGAAAATCCTGCGTCTCTTGCAAGAAGATTCAACCCTTGCCGTCGCCGACATCGCCAAGAAGGTCGGATTGTCGACTACACCTTGCTGGCGCCGCATCCAGAAGCTGGAGGAAGAGGGCGTCATCCGCGGGCGCGTCGCGCTGCTCGATCCCGTCAAGGTCAATACAAGGGTGACCGTATTCGTGTCGATCCGCACATCCACCCATTCCAACGAATGGCTGCGGCGGTTCTCGGAGGTAATCGTGGATTTCCCGGAAGTCGTCGAGTTCTACCGGATGAGTGGCGAGGTCGACTATCTTCTGCGCGTCGTGGTTCCCGACATTGCCGCCTATGACGCTTTCTACAAGCGGCTGATCGCAAAGATCGAAATCCGCGACGTGTCTTCAGCCTTTGCCATGGAGCAGATCAAGTACACGACCGAATTGCCGCTCGACTACATGGTGGTCGAGAAGGAATCGAAGTCCGCCTGACATTCCGGTCGCCGGATATGGCGGGTCTGGCGCCTCAATCGTTGGTATGCGAAAATTGCGATGTATCAATGCCGCGAAAACGCGGACCGCTATGGTTGCGGTTTTGGAGGAGGAAGACATGAAACGTCTGGCAATAGCATTTGCAGCATCCGCATTTCTCATCGCACCGGCCATCGCGGCAGGCGATGACGTCGTCACAAAGCAATCCGGAGATTCGTTTGCCGACGTAGCCCAGGCAGTCAGCGACGCGATTATCAATCGCGGCTACACGATCGACTATCACGGCTTTATCGGCGAAATGCTGAAGCGCACGGCTGCAGATGTCGGCGCGAAGACGGAACTCTACGAGGACGCCGAGTTCTTCACTTTCTGTTCGGCAGTGCTCTCGCGCCGCGTGATGGAGGGCGATATCGGCGACATCGCCTATTGCCCCTATGTGGTGTTCGTCTACGAGGCGGCCGGCACGCCGGGCGAAGTGACCGTCGGGTTCCGCAAGCTGCCGGAAGGCGGCGCGCGCGACGAGGTCAATGCGTTGTTGGGAGACATCGTCGAGGAAGCCGCCGGCGGGATGTAAGGTTCGGCCGGGTATCGGGCGCAAGTCGCTCCCGGCGATCAGCGGGCGGGGACGTGCGTGGTCGTCATGTCGATCAGCACGCGCGCGTCCTCTCCGGTCACCGTGGTCCGGATGACGACGAGTTGTCGGCCGCGGCGCACCGGCAGGGCGGTCGCCGTGACCGTACCTCCGCGCACATTCGAAATCAGCACGGTGTGGAGATCGACTGCGAGTGGAAAACCCTTTCCGTCCTCGCTGACGCTGTCGGGTTCACCAATGGCGCACACCGTCGCCGTGATATCGGCGAACCAGATCAGCGCGCCGGCGTGAACCGTTCCGAACGGGTTCAGCATGGCAGCGGCGACCGGCATCGTTGCCACGGCGCGTTCGGGGCCCGCTTCGATGATGTCGAAGGCAATGGAACCCTCGTAGTGCCGGGCGGCGGTCTTGTCGCGCACGCTCATCGAAATTTCCTTCCCAATCGCGGGATCACTTGTTGAGGAACTTCCAGGGCGAACCGCCGGACGGCTGCTTTGCCTTGCCGCCTGCCGCCTGGCGCACCTCTGCGCCGGCGATCACATAGTCCGATTTCAGCATCACCACGCCGTCGAGAATGAAAAGCTGGGACAGTTCGGACCTGAGTTTCAGGTGGCCTTTCACGGCCACATATTCATAGACCGACTCCAGCCTGTAGGGCTTGTCCGGCGTCACCAGGACAACCGCGCCTGACGGCGGAGCCGGCATGTGGCTGCAGGCGCCGGCAAAGGGAACCAGCGCGAACTGGTAGACCAGTTCGCCTTCACGATCGACCGGCAGCAGGTAGCCGGTCAGTTCGGCCTCGCTGCCGGCAAGTGCGCTCAGGGAGGTCCGGTCCGCTTCGCTGCTGAGCACCGGAACGATCGCGCGCGGCATAAAGAGCATTTCCGGCGTGTTGACGATCAGGGGCGCGGCACCTGACGCAGTGCTCGCAAGCGGAGCCAGCACCGCCGCGATCAATGCTCCAATTCTGCCGGTTCGCCGGATCACCTGCTTTTCCCGTCTTTGCCGAAACGCATACTCACCCCTTTTTTGCCAGGCGGTCCAGCGTCTTTTGCGCGCGCAGTTCCTTCGCCGCGTCCTTGCCGATCCAGCGTTCCGTCTTGTCGTGCGAGGCGGCGAGCCTTTCGGCCAGCGCCAGCGCGGGACCGTGGCAGGCAAGCGAGCGCTTGCCGATCTGCCGCAGCGCCCAGTTGACGGCCTTCCTCACATAGTTGCGCGGGTCGCCGGCATGCGCCTCGATCAGCGACAGGAAGGCGAGTATTTCACTGTCCGGCATTTTCTTGCGGTGCATCGCTGCCCAGGCGAGCATGGCAAAGGCGCACCGGCGCACGAATTCGCGTTCGTCCGCCGCGAATTCCTGGACAAGCTCCGTCCAGCAATCGGTGTCGGCAAAGAGGTCGGCGGCGTGATCGACAATCTCCCAGGAATTGAAATCCTTGGCCCATGCCCGGGCCTGCTCGGGCATGACCTTCTGCTTTTCATCCGTGAAGGCGGCAAGCACGCGCGCCTCGCGCCAGCCGCTCTCCCACAATGCCAGCGCGCGCTCATGATCGCGGCCGACCTGCCGGGCCAGCGGGCGCAGCACCGCGTTGGAGACGCCGAAGGCCTTTTGCGTATTGATTCCGTATCGCGCCATGCCCGCGCGGTTTTCTGCCGACGACAGCGATTCCAGGTGGGCCAGAATTTTATCTGCAGTCATGGAGAAAGAATGGTTGGTCGAACCGCCGGCGTCAATCGCGCCGGCGGTTTGTGCTTCAGCGCTCCAGTCGCGCCAGCAGGCTCGACGTGTCCCAGCGGCTGCCGCCCATGTTCTGGACGTCCTTGTAGAACTGGTCGACCAGCGCGGTGACCGGCAGGGCGGCGCCATTGGCGTTCGCTTCGGCCAGGCAGATACCGAGGTCCTTGCGCATCCAGTCGACCGCGAAGCCGAAATCGTACTTTCCGGCATTCATCGTCTTGTAGCGGTTTTCCATCTGCCAGGAACTCGCCGCGCCCTTCGAGATCACGTCGATCACTTTCTCGATGTCGAGCCCGGCTTTCTTGCCGAAGTGGATGCCCTCGGCCAGCCCCTGGACCAGGCCGGCAATGCAGATCTGGTTGATCATCTTGGTGAGTTGGCCTGCGCCGGTCGGACCCATCAATCCGACCATGCGGGCAAAGGCCTCGATCACCGGCCTGGCGCGATCGAAGGCGTCCTGTTCACCGCCGCACATCACGGTCAGCGCGCCGTTCTCCGCACCGGCCTGGCCACCCGAAACCGGCGCATCGATGAAGCCGAATCCGACCGCCTTGGCTGCGGCGTCAAGTTCCCGCGCGACCTCCGCCGAGGCCGTGGTGTTGTCGATGAAGACCGAGCCCGGTTTCATTGTCGAGAACGCGCCGTTCTCGCCGATCGTGACGGAGCGCAAGTCGTCGTCGTTGCCGACGCAGGAAAACACGAAATCCTTGTCGCGGGCCGCTTCGGCCGGTGTCTTCGCGAATGCGCCGCCATGCGCGGCAGCCCATTTTTCGGCCTTGGCGGTGGTGCGGTTGTAAACAGTCACCTCGTGGCCACCCCTGGTCTTCAGGTGCCCCGCCATAGGATAACCCATGACACCCAGGCCAATGAACGCGACTTTTGCCATTTTGCTCTTCCTCTGGTTCGAACCGGTCGGAAACCGACATACGTTATCTTGCGCTGGCGGCAAACCCTGTCGCAACGGGAGCGGCCCAGAAGGGGCCGGCCGGGACGATTGTTCCTGATCCTAGCGCTTGAGGTGCCGTGTGAGGCGGGCTTCGAGCCTGTCCCAGGATATGCGCAGCGTTTCCACGATGATCAGGTAGATCACCGCCGCCCAGAGATAGGCCTGGAAGTCGAAGGTCTTGGAGAACACCCAGCGCGCCTGGCCCATCAGGTCATAGACCGTGATGATGGCGACGATGGCCGAACCCTTGATCATCAGGATGATCTCGTTGCCGTAGGGTCTCAGCGCGACGATCAGCGCCTGGGGCAGGATGATGCGCCTGACTGTGTAAATCTTGCCGATCCCCAGCGCGGCGGCGGCTTCCCACTGACCTTTCGGGACCGATCGGATCGCCCCCTGAAGGATCTCCGCCTGGTAGGCGGCGGTGTTGAGCGTGAATGCGAAGAAGCCGCAATACCAGGCATCCCGGAAGAACCACCACAAGCCGACGGATTTCAGCACGCCGTGGAACTGGCCCAATCCGTAGTAAATCAGGAAAACCTGCGCAAGCAGCGGCGTGCCCCGGAAGAAATAGACATAGGCGTAGGCCAGGCTGCCGAAGAACCGATTGGACGAGAGCCGTCCCATGGCCACGGGTAGCGAAAGCAGCGAACCGGCGATAATCGATGACAGCACGAGTACGACGGTCGTCTTCAGGCCTGTCCAGTAGCGCGGTCCGTATTTGGTAACCAGTTCACTGTCCCATCCGGCGGCCAGATAGGCGACGAAACCGACGCCGACCAGGATCCAGAAGACTGTCAGCAAATGGCCGGTAATCCGTGCGCGCGTCCATGGGCGCATCGGCGTGGGCGGCCGCTTGACCGCGGTTCCGCTCCCGGCCGCCGCGCCGCTCATCGGATCACCTCGCTCTTGCGCGACCAGTTTTCGATACGCCGGATCGCGATCGATGAGAGGATGGCAAGCACGAGATAGAGCAGGCAGGCCGTGCCGTAAAAGAAAAAGGCCTGCTTGGTCACGCGCGCGGCGATTCCGGTCTGGCGCAGGACATCAGACAGGCCGATGATGGAGACCAGCGCGGTGTCCTTCAGCAGGATCAGCCACAGGTTGGAAAGACCCGGCAGGGCAAGGCGGATCAGTTGCGGCAGTATGACCAGGCGCATGGTCTGCCCGTAGCGCAGGCCGACGGCATAGCCGGCTTCGTACTGGCCGTGCGGAATGGCCCTGAATGCCGACAGGAACACTTCCGAGGCATAGGATGAAAACACGACGCCGAGCGCGAACATGCCCGCCAGGAACGAATTGATTTCGATCGTTGCATCGATGCCCATGGCCTTGACCAGCTGCTGCAGGCCGATCTGGACGCCGAAATAGACCAGGAACAGCGTCAGCAGCTCCGGCAGGCCGCGAAAGATCGTCGTGTAGATGTTCGCCGCCAGGCGCAGGCTTGGCTCTTCGGCCTGCTTGGCCAGCGCGACGAAGAAGCCGATCAACAAGCCAAGCGGCAGCGTCGCAAGCGCAAGCGACACGGTTACGGCAACACCCGAGGCGATCTCGTCGCCCCATCCGGTGTCGCCGAAGCCAAGGAGGGTGAGCGCGCTATCCATCGCGTCCCCGGCGGCCGGTCCTCTCGATCACGCCTTCTCCCCGCGTTGCGGGGAGAAGTTGCCGGCAGGCCGAAGACGGTCGGACATTCGTCACACCGAAATCCGCTTAGCCGCCATAGGCGTCGAAGGTGAAGTACTTGTCGTTGATTTCCTTGTACTTTCCATTGGCGCGGATGGCGTCAATCGCCTTGTTGAGCTTCTCAGCCAGTTCGGTCTCGCCCTTGCGAATGGCGATGCCGGCGCCCGGCCCGTGAATTTTGACATCCGGCGTGATGGTACCGACGATCTTGCAGCAAGCGCCGCCCTCGGTGGACAGCCACTCCTGCAGAACGATGATGTCGTCATTCACCGCATCGAGCCGGCTGTTCTCGATGTCGAGCTTGTACTCGTCGGCGGTCGGATAGAGCTTGACCTCGCTGTCGGTGTAGGTCGCCTCGGCATAGTTGGAATGGGTCGTGGAACCCTGGACGCCGATCGCCTTGCCGGCGAGGTCTTCCTTGGTCACGCCCTTTATGTCGGAATCCTTGGGCGCGGCGATGGCCGGCGGCGTGTTGTAGTACTTGTTGGTGAAATCGACCTGCTTCAGGCGCTCCTCGGTAATCGACATGGAAGCGATGATCGCGTCGAACTTGCCGGCCTGGAGCGCGGGAATGATGCCGTCCCAATCCTGCGTGACGAATTCGCATTCGGCCTGCATCTCTTCGCAAAGCGCCTTGGCTATGTCGACGTCGAAACCGACCAGCGATCCGTCCGCCTCGAGGTTGTTGAAGGGAGGGTAGGCGCCTTCGGTACCGATCTTCAGCTTCATCATTTCCGCGGCACCGGCTGCCCCCATCGAAAGGGCGAGCGCCGCACCGGCAAGGGCGAGCTTGATATGTCTTGAAAAAGTCATGGTAACCTCTCTGAACAGTTGTGACCGGACCCGGTTGCCCGGGATTCTCTGTGCGCGCACGCAGCGCAAGCGCGGCCGCTGGCCATGATACTGGAACGGAAATCGCAACAATTGCAACCGCTAAAGCGATTTGTTCAGGTGCTGATCCCGAAGCTCGAGAAGGGAAGGAAGTCGACGCTGTCGCCTGCCGCGACGGAAGTTCTGTCCTCGGAAATCTCGATCAGGCCGGAAGCCTCGCGCAGCCCCGAGATGAGGCCGGAGCCGTCGCGCGGGAACTTGCGGACCACCGGGCGGCCCTGCGGATCGGTTTCCAGCCAGCCGCGCCAGAATTCGCGCCGGTCCGGCTTCTTGTTGGTGATCTCGAATCCGGCGGGCAGGGGGTATCGTTGCGGCTCCGCCCATGCGCCGCCACCCAGGACCATGAGGGCGGGCCGGCAATAGAGCAGGAAGCAGACGAAGGCGGCGACAGGATTTCCCGGCAGGCCGAGAAACACGCAGTCGCCGATCTGGCCGAAGCTCATCGGCCGCCCAGGCTTGATGGCGATCTGCCAGAGGTGGCGCTTGCCGAGCTTGTCGATCGTGGTGACGATGTGGTCTTCCTCGCCGCGCGATGCACCGCCCGAGGTGAGGATCACGTCGTGGTTCGCCGCCGCCCCGGCGATCGCCGCTTCAACGGCGGTCGCATCGTCGGCCAGGATACCGCAGTCGGTTATGGCGACGGGCAGGCTCGAGCACAGGGCGCGCAGCATGAAATGGTTGGAATCGTAGACCTGTCCCGGCTTGATCGCCATTCCGGGGCGCAGCAGTTCGTTGCCGGTCGAGATCAGGGCAACTCGAACCGGAGCACGGACGGAAATTTCGCCGATGCCGAAAGAGGCGATCGTCGCGATATCCTGCGGTCGAAGCCGGTGACCGGGCTCCAGCACGCGGATTCCCGCGGTGACATCCTCGCCGGCACGGCGCACATTCGCGCCCTTCTTCAATGCTTGCGGAATGGCGACGGTCCCGCCATCCCCGGAGAGCGTGCAATCCTCCTGCATCGCGACGGTATCGGTGCCTTCCGGCATCACGGCCCCGGTGAAGATGCGCGCCGCCTTTCCCGCCTCGACCGCCTGGTGCCCGATGTCACCGGCTGCGATGCGCGGCCCGACGGCAAGTTCTCCGCCACCGGGCAGGCCGTCATGGGCAAAGGCATAACCGTCGACGGCCGAATTGGCATGCAGCGGCACGTTGCGCGGCGCGACCACCGGTTCGGCGAGGAAGCGCCCGGCCGCAGCCTCGATCGCCACGGTCTCTGTGCCGGTGACCCTCGCCAGGCGTTCCCGGATCAGCGCCAGCGTCTCGGTATGCGTCAGCCGGTCCTTGTCATGCAGGAAGCAATCGTCGATGAGGCGGCGCCCGCTCATGACACCGCTTCCCCGGAAATGGTGCAGGCTTCCACGAAATCGGCAATGGCCGCGATGTCGTCAAGGGCAAAGACGGGCAGGCTTTCGCCGGGGATGGCATGGTCGGCCGCTATCGCCACGATGTTGGGATTGGTCGCTGTCATGGGCGCCGTATCGCGCGCATCCATCCGCCTTGCCTCGATCATCGGGTGGTCTTCGCGCTTGTAGCCCTCGATGATGACGATGTCGCAGGGGGCCAGCCGGGCAAGGATGTCGGCAAGCGGCGGTTCGTTTCCGTCCCGGCTTTCATGCATCAGTGCCCAGCGTCTCTCCGACACGATCGCGACCTCGCCCGCTCCGGCCATGCGGTGACGATAGCTGTCCGTGTTCTCATGGTCGATGTCGAAGGCATGGTGGGCGTGCTTGACGGTCGAGACCCTGTGGCCGCGCGCGACGAGTTCGGCAACGAGGCGCTCGGTGAGCGTTGTCTTGCCCGAGTTCTTCCAGCCGACAATACCGAAAATACCGGGGCTCATGGCGCCGTCTCCAGGCTTGCAAGGCGCTCCAGTTCCGCCAGGTCTTCCGGCGCATTGGCATTGAAGAACGGATCGATGCCGCCCTCGATAGGGAAATCGGCAAAGGCATGGTCGTGGTTGCGAACCCAGGCGAGCACCTTGAACGTGTCCGTCGAAGCCATCCACGTGGCGAGGTCGACGGCAAGGGCAACCGGCCACAGGCCGAACACGGGATGGCGGTAGCCGCCCGACGTGGCGAGAACGATGCGCATACGGCTATCGCCGTTGGCGGAAAGCAGGCCGGCCAGGAGATTGCGCGGAAACAGCGGCGTATCGCCGGCCACCGTAACGATGTGCGTGATTGCCGCATCTGTCCGCTTCGCCCATTCCATGCCCGCGAGCACGCCGGCGAGAGGGCCGGCATGGTCGCCGATCGTATCGGCGATCACCGGCAGGCCGAAACCGGCAAAGCGGGCCGGGTCGCCATTGGCGTTGAGCGCGACCGGTTTCACCTGCGCGCGCAGCCGGCCGATGACATGCGCAAGCATCGGCCGCCCCGCAAGCGGCATTAGCGTCTTGTCGCCGCCGCCCATGCGCCGCGACAGCCCGCCTGCCAGGATGACACCTGCAACGCTCATTCAGCCGCCTCCGCGCCCTTGCGGCGATGGCGCTCGCCCTCGTCGGGGACGGAGTCCGGATCAAGATCGAAGACGATGCGTTCCGCGCCCGCCAGCGCGATGAAGCGTTTTCCGCGCGCCCGGCCGATCAGTGTCAGCCCGGCCTTGCGTGCAAGCTCCACGCCCCAGGCGGTAAAACCTGAGCGCGAGACGAGGATCGGGATGCCCATCATCACCGTCTTGATGACCATTTCGGAGGTCAGCCGGCCGGTGGTGTAGAAGATTTTTCCGTCCGGCTTCTCGCCGTTGAGGAACATCCAGCCGGCGATCTTGTCGACGGCGTTGTGGCGGCCGACATCCTCCATGTAGACCAGCGGCCTGTCCTGCTCGCACAGCACGCAACCATGAATGGCCCCGGCTTCCAGATAGAGGCTCGGCGCTGTGTTGATCTTGCGGGTCAGCGCGTAGAGCCAGGAGGTGCGCAATTCGGCGCTGGACAGCACCTTTCCGTCGAACCCCTCCATGACATCGCCGAATACCGTGCCCTGGGCGCAGCCCGACGTGCGCACCTTCTTCTGTAGCTTGGCCTCGTAATTCGTCTCGCGCTCGGTGCGCACGACGACCGCCTCGAGTTCGCCGTCATGATCGACGGAGGTGATGCGATCGTCGGGCCTGAGCATGTTCTGGTTCAGCAGGTAGCCGACGGCCAGCAGTTCGGGATGGTCGCCGATCGTCATCATGGTGACGATCTCCTGGCGGTTGAGAAACAGCGTCAACGGTTTTTCGGTCACCACGCGGGTTGTGACCGCGGCACCGGTCTGGTCAATCCCCGACACCTCCGCCGACAGGCTTGCATCGGCGGGGTCGGGTACCACGATGAATTCGCGTAGTTCGTCCATGACACCACTATTTGACGCGCATGACCGTTCGCACAAGAGGGGAACGCGTCATGATGTTCATCACAGGCGTCTTGCCAGGGCAGACGCATAGAGCGCAACCAGCAATGCGACGATCGAAATCGCCGACAACGCGATGCCGAATGCCGTGAAATCATCGCCGTTTCCGGCAGCGATACTGCAGATCACCGAAGCGGCGGCGCCCAGGCCGATCTGCATCGAACCCATCAGGCCGGAGGCTGCACCGGCCGCCGACGGCCTTATGCTGACGGCGGCGGAGATGGCATTGGGCAACGTCATGCCATTGCCGGCGCCGATCACGAAGGTCGGCCCGAACAGCGCGATCGGCTCGCGGATACCGGCGGCGAGCAGGATCAGCGGCAGCGTGCCACCGACCACCGCGAGGGTCGCTCCCGTCGATATCATGCGGGCAACGCCGACACGTTCGGAAAACCGGCCGGAGAGGAAATTGCCGATAAGGTAACCGCCGGCGCAGGCGGCAAACCAGAGCCCGTAGGCCGCCGAAGACATGCCGAGATAGTTGCTTGCGATCACCGGCCCGCCGCCGAGAAAACCGAAGAATACGCACGCCGCCAGCGATCCGGTAAGCACGAATGTCCAGTAGCTGCCGCTGCCCAGAAGCTCGCGGTAGTCGTGCATCTGTTCGCGCAGCGCCCGCCCGCGCCCGTGATTGGTCTCCGGCAGTGCGGTCAACGCCACCAGGACGGCCACGGAGCCGACGCCCCCGAGCAGCAGGAAGCCTGCTCGCCATCCGTAGATATCGTCCAGCAGCCCGCCGATCGCCGGTCCCAGCATTGGCGCGATCGACATGCCCATCGTGACATAGCCGATCATGCTGGCAGCCTTGTTGCGCGAGAAGAGATCGCGAACGATGGCGCGCGACAATGCAACGCCCACAGCGCTTCCCGTCTGCACGATACGACCGGCCAGGAACATCTCGGCACTTTGCGCCGTCAGCGAGATCGCCGTACCCGCAAGAAACAGCAGGAACCCCCCGAGGATCACCGGACGACGCCCGAAAATGTCGGACAGTGGCCCCGCGATCAGCGTGATGACTGCCGTGACCAGGAGAAACAATGACAGACCGAGCTGGATCGTCGTGTAGGGGACGCCAAACTCGCCGGCCATGCCGGGCATGGAGGGAATGAAGACATTGAGCGCAAGCGGGTTGATCGCAGCGATCAACACGAGCGTGGCGACATGGGGCGCACGGCGCGGCGCGGCGGCGCCCATCTGGGTTTCGGAGTATTCGGTCATATCGCCTGCATTAACCGCTGCAGGTTCCGCCGTCACGCGGTAATTTTGAGCACGGTGTCAGATGCCCCTTGCGCCGGTGCGCGCCGTGCTGGCCGCCGCCACCGGCTTTGCCTTGGGAAGCCGGCGCTCGCGGTAGAGCGTGAACAGGCCGGACGCCACAACGATGCCCGCGCCTGCAATCATCATCATGTCCGGTATCTCGCCGAACGCGACGTAGCCAAGCACCAGGGCCCAGACGAGGGCGGTGTAGCGGAACGGTGCGGCAACAGAGACTTCGCCGCAGCGCATCGCCATGATGATCGTCAGATAGCCGGCCACCACGAATCCTGCCGCCGCGGCGACATATCCCAGGATCTCGGCATCCATCGGCCGCCATCCGCCCATCGGCCCGGTTATCAGTGCGCCGGTAAGCGTGACCGAGGCCGACGTCATCGCCGAGACCTGCAACGATGGAACATGCGCGGGGACAAGCCGGGTGGCGATGTCGCGAACGGCGCAGAAGAAGACCGTGGCTACGATCAGCAGGCTGTTGCCGTCGAAGCCGCCAGGTCCCGGTCTCAGGATGATCGTCACGCCGACGAACCCGAGCGCGATCGCACTCCAGCGCCGCCAGCCGACCGGTTCGTGCAGGTAGAGCGCGGCGCCCATGGTCACGGCCAGCGGCAGTGCCTGGAGGATCGCGGAAGCGTTGCCGAGCGGGATTCTGGCCAACGCAATCAGAAAGGTGACGGTCGCCGCGATGTCGCACAGCGCCCGGATGATGACCGGCCATGAAAAGACACCGGATACCCTTGTCAGCACGCCCGCGCGCCAGGCCAGCAGGAAGATGAAAGCCGTGGCGAAAAGGCCGCGCATGAACATCACCTGACCCATGTTGATCGAAGCGGACAGGTGTTTCGTCATCGCATCGTTGATGACGAACGCGGCCATCGAGGCCGACATCAGCAAGGAGGCGCGGGCGTTCGGCGAAAGAGCCACTGGTGCATTCCGAATAAGAGAATGGGCCCTGGTCCGGGCCCGGATAATCTCTTAGTTCAGGAATTGCGGCTTCGAAAGCGGAAAGTTGCCATGATGCCGGCCTGGCGGGGCAGGTGAATGCAGGCTGGCACCAGGTGCCTGACCCTAATGTCCCGGGGCGGCATAGACGACAGCGCCGTCGTCCTTCTCGTCATAGGCTGCATCGACCTCATACCGGACAAGGATGAAGCGGCCCTCGTGAAACCGCCATGTCCCGGAGGACCATGCATCGCCGATGCCGCGCCACTTGTTGTAGCTGGTGATTGTCTGGCGCTCGGGATCGAAGCCCGAATTGACGACCGTGGACGACGCGCCGTACCCGGCGATCGCGATGCTCTCGACCTTGCCCTCGAAATCGTCGTTTTCATAAGCAATGTCGAGTTCCGGCTCGGCGAACGCCGCGACCGACATTTCGTCGTATTCGTTGCGAAGCACGTAGGCGTCGATCAGATTGTAGGCGCCGGCCGTGCACGCCAGACGGTAGAGAACCGCGACATGCTCGGGATCGCTCATGGATTCATACCCGTAGCGATAGCGCAGTTCGAAGCGCTCGTCGCTTTCCGCGCCATAGACCTCCGAACCGCACTGCGGACCAAGCGCGCCTTCCATGAAGGTACGCGCGGCGGCAAGGTCGCTTGCGTCTTGGGCGATCACGGGGCCGGTCGTCACTGCCAGCGCAAGGGGTAGCAGGATCGCCCGCCGCATCGTTGTTCGTCCCGCAGGCGTCATATCCAACCCAGCAAATGAAGCGCGAGATACACGACCGCAAGCCAGCCGATGACGAAGGCGAGGGTGCGGACCACGGGTATTCCGGCGGCATGGACGACCACGTGAGCGAGGCGGGCAAAGAAATAGATGGCGCAGGCTGTCGCGGTGGCCGCATTGCCGGCCCCGGCAATATGGACGGCCAGAGCCAGCGGCGCGAACACCACGAGGTTTTCAACCGCGTTCGCGTGGGCCTGCTTGAGCCGCATGGCCCAGGGCGCCTTCTCGAAATGGTCCTGCGGGAGGTTTCCCAATGCCCCCATGATGCCGAGTTCGACCATGCGCTGGAGAATGTAGGGTATCCACAGCAGCCCGGTCATGAGTGCGGTCAGTGTCAGCCAGTAGAGTTCCGGTGAAAGGTTCTGCATTGTTCCCTCCTTGACGCTTCTGCCCGGTTTTCCGGTCCTTTTTGCGCGACAGGCGGTTCAGCCCCCGGTCACGCTCATGTGCCGGGCCACCGCCGGGCGGTTTGTCGACCGGTCGATGACGAAATCATGTCCCTTGGGCTTACGTCCGATCGCCTGGTCGATTGCCGCGGCAACCAGTTCGTCGCCCTCCGAGGCGCGTAGCGGCGCGCGCAGGTCGGCTGCATCGTCCTGCCCGAGGCACATGTAGAGCGTTCCCGTGCAGGTCAGGCGCACGCGGTTGCATCCCTCGCAGAAATTATGGGTGAGCGGCGTGATGAAACCCAGCCGCCCGCCGGTTTCCCGGACCTCGACATACCGCGCCGGGCCGCCGGTCTTGAAGGGAATGTCGGTCAGCGCGAAACGCTGCTCCAGGTCGGCGCGCACCTGTGACAGCGGCAGGTACTGGTCGGTCCGGTCGCCGTCGATCTCGCCCATCGGCATGGTTTCGATCACCGTCATGTCCATGCCGCGGCCATGCGCCCATTGCAGCATTTCCGGCAGTTCCGCGTCGTTGAAACCCTTCAGGGCGACGGCGTTGATCTTGATCTTCAGCCCTGCGCGCTCCGCCGCCTCGATGCCGTCCATCACCTTGCCGAGTTCCCCCCATCGGGTGATCTGCTTGAACTTGGCGCGGTCGAGCGTGTCAAGGGAGACATTGATGCGCCGGACGCCGCAATCGGCGAGTTCGCTCGCAAAGCGCGACAATTGCGAGCCGTTGGTTGTCAGCGTCAGTTCCTCCAGCGCGCCGGACTTCAAATGGCGCGAAAGCTGGCGGACCAGATACATGACGTTCTTGCGCACAAGCGGCTCGCCGCCCGTCAGGCGCAGCTTGCGCACGCCCTTGGCGATGAACACCGAACACAGCCGGTCGAGCTCCTCCAGCGTCAGCAGATCGCGCTTCGGCAGGAACGTCATCTCCTCGGCCATGCAGTAGGTGCAGCGGAAATCGCACCGGTCGGTGACCGAGACGCGCAGATAAGTGACGGCGCGCCCGAAAGGATCGATCATGCTGTTGTCGACTGGCGTCATCTGGCCACTCCCACATTCCTCCTCGGTTATTTAGCACGACAGCGTCGTGATCTTCCAGCGCGCATTGCTGTTCGCGCCGAGCTTGTTGGTGCAGGGATGTCATTTCGCGCGGCCGTGTTCCGCCGCGATCCTTTCGGCAAGCGCCGTGATCGCGTCGAGATCCTTTACTGCCAACCTGACGCTGGGCGTGATCTCCATCCAGTCCTTTGGCGGCGCGATACCTTCGACGCGAACCACGGAAGGGTGCGGATTGCGCGCATAAAACGTCTCGAACCGCTCGTGCCAGTCGTCGAGCGCGGTGACGAGCGTCTTGAACGAGGGCGTGGACGAGATGCCGGTGAACCGGTTGCTTTCGTCGACGATATGGCAGCGCGCGCATTGGGCCCTGGCGATTTCAAACCCGCGCTCGGCCTTGTCCTGCGCCGCGGCTGGCGCAGTGGCAAGGGCCCACAGGATGAAAGCCTGCATTGAACGCATCAGCTGAGAATAGTTGTATTCGCGGGGTTCTCAATATGGCATCGATCGCGGCAATTCAGGGTGTGACCCGTCGCGGGCTATTCATGGGTCTTGCCGGCATGACCTGCCAATGGAAAGCGTTTCCCGTGGTGCCGATCCTGCGCGCCGGAGGGCCGGGCCGCGGTCCGCCTATTTCTTTTCCGGCAGTTCCACGGGCAAGCCCGCTTCCTTCCAGGCGCCAAAGCCGCCTTCGATGTGCTTGACGGGTTCAAGGCCCATGTCCTGTGCCGTCTTGGTGGCCAGTGCTGAGCGCCAGCCTGCCGCGCAGAAGAAGATGAAGGTCTTGCCGGAGGAGAAGATCTCCTTGTGGTACTTGCTCTCCGGGTCGATCCAGAATTCCAGCATGCCCCGCGGCGCGTGGTATGCGCCGGGAACACGGCCGTCGCGGTGAAGCTCGCGGATGTCGCGCAGATCGACCAGGACGACGTCGTCGCCCTGTTCGCTGGCCGCTTCGGCGGGTGTCACGGCAACGATCTCGGCGTTCGCCTGATCCAGGAGTTCCTTGACACCGCGCTTCATGTTTCCTCGCCTGTTGTCAGTGGCGCACGATCACGCGCGTGCCGACGCCGGCCCGCTCGTAGAGGTCGATCACGTCCTCGTTTGCCATGCGGATGCAGCCTGACGACATCGCCTGGCCAATCGTCCAAGGCTGGTTTGTGCCATGAATGCGATAGATGGTCGAGCCGATATAGAGCGCGCGGGCGCCGAGCGGATTGTTCGGGCCACCCTCCATGTAGGCCGGCAGCTTGCGCCCCTTGGCCGCCTCACGCGCGATCATGACCGCCGGCGGGCTCCAGCCCGGCCATTCTGCCTTGCGCGAGATCTTGTGGCTGCCGGACCACTCGAAGCCCTCGCGGCCGACGCCGACGGCATATTTGATCGCCTTGCCATTGCCGAGCGCGTAATAAAGGCGCCGCTCATTGGTATCGACGATGATGGTGCCTTCCGCCAAATCTTCCTTGATCCGTACTGTCTTGCGCGGAATCGGGGACTTGTCGGATTGGTAATTCTGGTCGTGGCGCACGCGTGGCTGCCCGCCGCGCATGAACAGGGCAAACGCGTTTTCGGCCTGTGCCGCCGTCGGCATCAGCGCGGCCGGCGCTGAAAAGGTAAATGCTAAAGCAGCAGCGGCGATCAGTCTGAACAGCATGGTTCCCCCGGTATGGATCAAGGCGCGCAAGCGATGCGCATGTGCGCAAAGTGATTCCTTGCCGCACTATTGCAGTCAATGGGGTATTTCACAGAAGATGTCAGACTTTTGTAAATTTTCATCAATAGCGGGGATTGAGCGGCAAAATACCGCACAGATGCCTGGAAGCTGGCCCTACCCGAGATTGAGCTCCTTGAAGAAATCATTGCCCTTGTCGTCGATCACGATGAAGGCCGGGAAGTCCTCCACCTCGATCCGCCAGATCGCCTCCATGCCGAGTTCGGGATACTCCACCACTTCAACCTTCTTGATGCAGTCCTGGGCAAGCCGCGCTGCCGGACCGCCGATCGAGCCGAGATAGAAGCCGCCGTGCTGGCCGCAGGCTTCGCGAACCTGGCGCGAGCGGTTGCCCTTGGCAAGCATCACCATCGAGCCGCCGAAGGACTGGAACTGGTCGACATAGGAATCCATGCGCCCCGCGGTCGTCGGGCCGAAGGAACCGGAGGCATAGCCCGCCGGCGTCTTGGCAGGCCCCGCATAGTAGATCGGATGGTTCTTGAAATAGTCGGGCATCGGTTCGCCCTTTTCCAGCCGCTCGCGGATTTTCGCGTGTGCCAGATCGCGCGCAACGATGATCGGCCCGCTCAGCGAAAGCCGCGTCTTGACGGGATGCTTGGTCAATTCGGCGAGGATGGCGCTCATCGGCTGGTTGAGGTCGATCTTCACCACATGGTCCGTCAGCGCCGCCTCGTCGATATCGGGCATGTATTTCGACGGGTCGGCCTCGAGCTGCTCCAGGAAAATGCCGTCTTTCGTGATCTTGCCGAGTGCCTGGCGGTCGGCCGAGCAGGACACGCCGATGCCGATCGGCAGCGACGCGCCATGGCGCGGCAGGCGGATGACACGCACATCGTGGCAGAAATACTTGCCGCCGAACTGCGCGCCTACGCCCATCTGCTGCGTCAGCTTGTGGATCTCCGCCTCCATCCCGAGGTCGCGGAACGCATGCCCTGTTTCCGATCCAGTGGCCGGCAAGGTGTCGAGATAGCGCGTCGAGGCGAGCTTGACCGTCTTGAGGTTCATCTCCGCGCTGGT
This sequence comes from Notoacmeibacter sp., assembly GCA_019912385.1. GTDB lineage: Bacteria > Pseudomonadota > Alphaproteobacteria > Rhizobiales > Rhizobiaceae > JAIOIW01. The sequence continues at coordinate 22,308 of JAIOIW010000144.1, forward strand.
GCCGCCGATCACCACAGCCAGATGATAGGGCGGGCAGGCGGCGGTGCCGAGCGTCAGGATCTTCTCCTTCAGGAAGTCGATCATCCGGTCGTGGGTCAGCAGCGACGGCGTGCCCTGGTAGAGGAATGTCTTGTTGGCCGATCCGCCGCCCTTGGCGATGAACAGGAACTTGTAGGCGTCCTCGCCTTCCTCGTAGATGTCAATCTGGGCCGGCAGGTTGTTCTTCGTATTCTTCTCCTCGAACATCGAGAGCGGCGCGAGTTGCGAATAACGCAGGTTCTTGCGCTCATAGGCGTCGAGAACGCCCTTGCTGAGTGCTTCGGCGTCGCCGCCTTCCGTCCACACGCGGCGGCCCTTCTTGCCCATGACAATAGCCGTTCCGGTGTCCTGGCACATCGGCAGCACGCCGCCGGCCGCGATATTGGCGTTCTTCAGCAGGTCGTAGGCGACGAAGCGGTCGTTTTCGGTTGCTTCGGGGTCATCCAGGATGGCGGCGAGCTGCTTCAGATGGCCCGGGCGCAGCAGGTGATTGATGTCGGCGAACGCGGCCTCGGCCAGCAGACGCAGGCCTTCCGGCTCGACGGTGACGATCTCCTGGCCCTTGAATGTATCCACCGAGACGAAGTCGGAGGTGAGCTTGCGCCACGGCGTTTCGTCGGCAGCAAGGGGAAAAAGCTCGGCGGCGGTGGAATCGGCCATGGTTTGCTCCTGGCGGCATCGGTAGGACATCGGTCGGCTGTTTAGCGCATCGATCCGGAAACCGGAACCGGTTTCGGAAAGCGCAATGCGCCGAACTGATGACTTGCATCGTCCTTTGCGCTTCCTTGCAGACGCACGCCGACGCCGCCTCCCGCGCGGCGGCTTCCAATGCACCGAATGGGGAACATACGCAACGCCGCGGCGATATGCGTGGAGCGAACGGCCGATGTGCGGCTGCCGATGATGCAGATTGGCGACGGCACACGACAATTGACTTTTTCTGCGCCAATGTGCGCTTAACGAATTTGATTTAAATAACTATGATGAAATCGAAGTGGACTTGCTGGCCGGCGCGATTCGCGGGTGGTTCGATGGCACAGGGGACATGCCGCGTTACGCGTGGCCAAGGCCGTACGAACCGCCTGAAGCGGCCAAAAGCAAAATGGGAAACATCATGAAATTCCGCAAGGCATTCACCTATCTCTTCATTTTTGCGCCGGTTGTCATGGGCATGTCGGCCTATTCGGTACCGGCAAACGCCGAATACAACTGGTTTCGCGACTTCATAAGGGGAAAATACGACCGGCGCGCGGAAGAGAAACAGGAGAAGACGGTACCGGTTTCGATCCCCAAGGTGAAGGCGCCAAGCTACTATCACTACAAGGCGGACGTGCCTGTCCGGATTGGTTTTTCGAAGCTAATAGCCGCGCTGGCCGAGAGCGGAGTGGCGGAAAACAGTGCGGGCGAGGAGGCTTCCCAGGGCGCGGTTTCGGAACCGGTCGAGCCCGCGCCGGTAATGAGGGAGGCCGAAGCTGCATTTCGCGCGGCCGCCCCGTATCTCGAGGAATACGTCTATGCAGCCGACAAGGCGATCGCCGACGCGATCATCGCCTACTACTCCGGCAGCCCCCGCTACATCTGGGTGACTGACGGCAAGCCCAATCCGCGGGCCAGGGTTGCGCTGAACGTGCTGAAGCGAGCGCAGTCGGAAGGGCTCGATCCCGACGACTATTTCGTCAATCTGCCGGGGGACGAGGCCGATGTGCCGCAATCGACCTCGAGCATCGTGCAGGATGCCGCAGCAGGCGCTTCGCAGGATACGCCGGTCGCCACGCCAGAGGATGCCGCGCAAGCCGGCATGACCGATACGTCAGAAAGCCGCATGATCCGCTTCGAGATGGCGATGTCGGCGCGTGTGCTGCGTTATGCGCGTGATCTGAGCATCGGCCGTGTCAACCCGAACCGCCTGTCCGGTTACCATGACCTGCCGGTCCTGCCCTTCGACGGCGAAAAGGCGCTGGCAGAGCTGGGCACCACGTCGGTTGTGGCAAGCTGGCTCTCCGGCCATGCCCCGCGCGGCCCGCATTACGATGCCCTGAAGCGCGAGCTGGCGGAAATCAGGGCATCGGTTGAAGACCAGATCGTCGTTGACGGCGGCCTGTTCATGAAACCGGGTTCGTCAAGTCCGGAATTCGCCAAGATCATGAAGATCATCAGGCGCGATGCAACAGCGGAACTGACCGGGGAGTTCGGCCCGTTGATCGATGCCGGGCAGGGCAGCGAAACCTATGCTGCCGAATACGCGCCGCTGATCAAGGCGGTGCAGAAAAGCCATGGCCTGGCCGCAGACGGCATCATAGGTCGCAATACGGTCAATGCGCTGAGCCCGGTATCCAGGGCAGAGAAGATCACCAAGGTGGAACTCGCGCTGGAACGTCTGCGCTGGCTTCCGCACGATCTCGGTCCGCGCCGGGTCTTCGTCAACCAGCCGGAATACATCGCCCGCTACTATTCCGATGGCGAGGAACGGCTGGCGATGCGCGTGATCGTCGGCAAGCCGTCCAACCAGACCAGCTTTTTCTACGACGAGATCGAAAAGGTCGATTTCAATCCCTACTGGGGTGTGCCGCGCTCGATCATCGTCAACGAAATGCTGCCGCGCCTGTTGAACGATCCCGGTTACCTCGACCGCGCCGGTTATGAAGTCACGGATTCACGCGGCAGGCGCGTGAGCTCGGCGACGGTCGATTGGGGCGCACAGGCCGGCAACGTCACCTACGACATCCGCCAGACGCCCGGGGAAGCAAACGCGCTGGGCGAACTGAAGATCCTCTTCCCCAACAAGCACGCGATCTACATGCATGACACACCGTCGAAATCGCTGTTCGGCCGCGACACCCGCGCCTTCAGCCACGGCTGCATCCGCTTGCAGCAGCCGCGCGAGATGGCGGCTGCAGTGCTTGGAACCAGTGTCGGCCAGGTCGTTTCCGATCTTGCAAAAGGCCACCATTCAAAGCCGGTGCCGGTAAGGATCCCGGTCTATGTTTCCTACTTCACGGCATGGCCGGACAAGGATGGCAAGGTCGGTTTCTTCGATGACGTCTATGGGCGCGACAATCACCTGGTCAAGGCACTTGAAGCAGTCAGGAATGCCCGCGACGCGGCAAGCTGAGCGGCATCGGGAACGGTCGGGCCATGCGCAGTGCGCGGACGACCCGATGATTTCCATTTGGCCGCGTTGTCGATATCGCCTTGGCAGCCAGGCTCTCACTTGGCTGGCTCTGGCATATGATGACAGGTCGGTCGTAAATCGCTAATATTCAACGATTGCCAACAGTGTCAAAGTACACTTACCGGAGGGGTGGAATGCGCATTTCTAAATCTGTTCTTGGGGCGGTTATCCTGTTTGCGGCCGGGATTGGCGGCGCGGCTGCCGAAGGCACCGGCGCGCAAGGCGTTTTCCAGGTCCACAACGATACCGGCGATAACATCGTCGTGGGCTTCTACACCAATGACGGAAGCGGCTGGAGCGACAACTGGCTGAGCGCCGAAATCGGTCCTGGCGAATCCGCCGAGGCGAGATTCCGCGCCAATACCGGTCCTTGCGAGCAGACATTTCGCGTTGGTTGGCTGGGCGATGATGGCGGCGAAGTGCTCGACGATCAGATAGACATCGACATCTGCGACGCTTCGAACGTCTATCTCGGCGACAATGAAATCACCTATGACTGATCGCGAAAACGCGTGACGCTGCATGGCGGCGCCGGGCATCGCCGTCCGGCGTTTTCCTTTGGGCGGGGCTTTGACTGCAGGCTTCCGGATCAGCGTCAATCCGGCGTAAATCGCCTTGACTTGCCGTCGGCGGTCACCGTATATCCCCGCTCGATTACAGCCGCTAAGCGGTTGACGGCGGGCGCGTAGCTCAGCGGGAGAGCACTCCCTTCACACGGGAGGGGTCACAGGTTCAATCCCTGTCGCGCCCACCATCAAAATAACTCCGATTCTCCGCCGATAGACTCGAGGGCGAGGGACGGCGTCACGGTCATGGCTCTCCGGGGCCCCCCGCATCAGAGGCCTTGTAGCGAAGGCGTGCCCCAGCGCCATCGCCGCCTTGCCGTGTCGCTCCGATTTCGTGCCGCTCCTATGTTGCGCGATCTGCCTTTCGCGCAACTATGCCGGTATCGCGCAACATATTCTTGCGCGTAAGATTTGCGCGCAACATAGGAACAGGCGTGGTCAGGGGAACAGGCGTGGTCAGGCGGATTCAAAGGCGGCGGCACTCCGTCAGCAGGGGACACCCCTTACGAGTCGGGCAGTTGGTCCTATTGGGTCGATTGACCGTCTGGATTTGCCTCATCAACTGGTTCAAAGGTCACGTTGCTGTCCCTCGCAATGAATACGCCCCTGTAGAGAATGCGTGGGCTCGATAGCGTTGATTCCCGGAAGACGGGGACGCAAACGCCATCACGTTTGCGCGCAGATGGCGAGTGAAGCGCAGCAACCGTGGCCCTCGCCTCACCAGCAATCTCTCGGCAGAACGGATAGCCACTTTCAGACTGACTGACGAGGTCCGGATGAGCACCTTCGTGCCCCAAGAGAACGAAGACTGTTCCGGCAAAACTGCAGGCACACAAGTGAAAATGGGGCTGCGCGATCAATTCACCTTTCGCGACGCTTTCCAGCATGTCGCGCCGATGGTGGGCGACTTCTGCGATGCTTGTTGCTTCTTCGAGCGCTGAATAGAAGACCGGCTCTGAACCATCGCCGAAGCGCCCGACAGCAAAGGGCGTCTCGCTGTCGGATCGAGGCACAAAACAGAATCGGAT
>JAIOIW010000145.1 GCA_019912385.1 Notoacmeibacter sp.
TGTGAGCCGCTCTTTCAGCAGCACAGCGCCGAGAAAGACCGAGAACAGCGGATTGATGTAATAGCCGAGCGCCGTTTCCAGCGCCCGGCCCGCTCCGATCGCCCAGACATAGATGCCCCAATTGACCGAAACCAGCGCCGCCGTGAGCATGGCCATGCGCAGCATGGCTGGCGTTTTCAGCGCGTGAACGAGTTCGCGCGTGCGGCCGATGGCGATCAGGATGACACCTGCGACCGGCACCGACCAAAGGATGCGGTGCGCGACCACCTCATGGGCGGGGATATGCGCGACGGCCTTCATGTAGAAAGGCAGGAAGCCCCACATGAGATAGGCGGCGAGCGCAAAGAGGAAGCCTGGCAGCGTGTCGCGGTTTTCAGTCGGGGATTGGGCCATAGGGACGGTATCCGGTTAAAGCGCCTTATGGCACGCGTGCCCATGACCCCGCCACCCGAAAAATATTGACGATTGCATCAATGAAATTGATGGTTCGAGCGGGAACGCCCCGGCCTTCGATGCCGCGCCGGCGAAGACGATGGCGAAGTGCGCGGTTATATTCGCCCGCCTACTCCGCCGCGACCAGCCCCGCCAGTTCGCGGTTCTTCATCAGCTTGAAGACGATCGAATCCATCAGCGCCTGGAACGAGGCATCGATGATGTTGTCGGAGACGCCGACCGTCCACCAGCGCTGGCCGCTGTCGTCGGTCGACTCGATCAGCACGCGGGTGATGGCCTCGGTGCCGCCATTGAGGATACGCACCTTGAAGTCGGCCAGTTCCATGTCGCCGATCTCGTCCTGATACTTGCCGAGGTCCTTCCTGAGCGCGATGTCGAGCGCATTGACCGGGCCGTGGCCCTCGGCGACCGACATGCGTTCCTCGCCGTCGATCTCGACGCGCACGACCGCCTCCGATACCGTTTTCAGGTTGCCGTTGGCGTCGAAGCGGCGCTCCACCAGACAGCGGAAGCTTTCGACCTTGAAGAATTCCGGCACGGTGCCGAGCGTGCGCCGCGCCAGCAGTTCGAAGGACGCATCGGCGCCCTCATAGGCGTAGCCCTGTGCCTCGCGCTCCTTGACGATGGATATCAGCGTGTCGAGGCGCCGGTCGTCCTTGGCGACGGCAATGCCGCGGCGCTTCAGCTCGTTGATGAAGTTGGACTTGCCGCCCTGGTCGGAGACCATGACCTTGCGGACGTTGCCCACCGATTCCGGCGGCACGTGCTCATAGGTCTGCGGCTCCTTCAGCAAGGCTGATGCGTGGATGCCGGCCTTGGTCGCAAATGCCGACGCACCGACGAAGGGCGCCTGCTGGTCGGGCGCGCGGTTGAGCAACTCGTCGAAGGCGCGCGACAGCCGCGTCAGGCCCTTGAGCGCACCGGGCGCAAGGCCGGTCTCGAAGCGGTTCGCATAGGCGGGTTTCAGCATCAGTGTCGGGATGATGGTGACGAGATTGGCGTTGCCGCAGCGTTCGCCGATGCCGTTCAGCGTGCCCTGCACCTGCCGGCAGCCGGCCTCGATGGCGGCCAGCGAGTTGGCAACCGCCTGGCCGGTGTCGTCATGGGCATGGATGCCGAGGTGGTTGCCGGGGATGCCGGCGGCGATGACGCTCGCGACGATCTCGCGGATTTCGGCCGGCTGCGTGCCGCCATTGGTGTCGCACAGAACGACCCAGCGCGCGCCCGCATCATAGGCGGTCCTGGCGCAAGCCAGCGCATAGTCGGGATTGGCCTTGTAACCGTCGAAGAAGTGCTCGCAATCGACCAGCGGTTCCTTGCCGGATTCCAGCGTGGCAGCGACCGACGCGGCGATCGATTCGAGGTTTTCCTCGTTGGTGCAGCCGAGCGCGACACGCACGTGGTAGTCCCAGCTTTTCGCGACGAAGCAAACGGCATCCGAGGCCGCACCGATGAGCGCGGCAAGGCCGGGATCGTTGGACGCGGAAACGCCTGCGCGCTTGGTCATGCCGAAGGCGACGAAGGCCGAGCGGCAAGTTCGTTTTTTCTCGAAAAATGCCGTATCTGTCGGGTTGGCGCCCGGATATCCGCCCTCGACATAATCGATGCCGAACTCATCGAGCATGGTCGCGATCGCAATCTTGTCCTCGACCGAAAAATCGATGCCCGGCGTCTGCTGGCCGTCCCTTAGGGTCGTGTCGAAGAGATAGATGCGTTGTTTTTTCATCGGTCCGTCTCAGAATATTCCGGCATAAAATAGCACGGTTATGGTTATCAGAACGACAATCGCGCCCTTGGCGATCAGCCCGTAGAACAGCCATTTCGGCATTTTTGTCTGCGGATTGCTCATTTCGGCGGCCATGATTGCGTGTCGCGGTCGGGATGCTGGCGGCTCTCGATGCCCGTCATGAACGCGGCGACCGCCGGATTGTCGGCGGCAACGCGAACCGGCAATTCGCGCAGATGATCGACAAAGGACAGCTTGTCGGCCGGATTGACCTGGATCACCGGCGGCGCACGTTCGGGATCATCGAGCGAACCGATCGAAATCTCGATTTCGCCGCCATAGTCGTAGGCGAGCGGCGTTCCGCATTCGGCGCAGAAGCCGCGGCGCACCTTGTTGGACGAGGCGAACCAGGCCGGT
>JAIOIW010000001.1 GCA_019912385.1 Notoacmeibacter sp.
ATTTCATGTTTCTGGAGATGGTCGCCTGGGACAAGCCGCTCGGGCGCAAGGTATTCGCAACGACGGAAGAATTCGCCGCGCAAACGAAGGCGCTGGCCGCCAACCAGGGTCTCTACAACGGCTTTCTCGCCGCCGGCCTTATCTGGGGCCTCACGGCCGCGGACGGCGGCATGGCGATCAAGTCCTTCTTCCTCGCCTGCGTGGCGGTCGCGGGAATCTTCGGCGCGGCGACCGCGAACACGAAGATCCTGTTCGTCCAGGCAGTCCCGGCGGTGGTCGCGCTCGCCGCGCTCTATCTGGGGCTGTAGAGCGCGCGCGGCTGACGGTGCCCGCACCGCGTCGCCCCGCGCTCCTCGCCGGAACGCAAAATCCCGGCGTTCAAACGACTCCATTTGAAGATGAACGGCTCGATGTCTTATCCGGCCGTCCGGAATGTGGTATGTTGACTTCGTTGTCATAGCCGTATGACCGCGCTCTTGCCGCGCTGTGGCGGCTTTGGTCCGCGAACACGGAAAATGCCAAGTCTCCCTGAAATGGCGCGGCACAGGCGCTGACGGCACGACCTTCAGGGAGGAAGTCATGTGTGCACAACAACTTCGATCGACCCTCGACCATTTGCGCCACGGGATCGAAACACGCGATGCGACGGAAATCGCCGGGCTCTACGCCGACAACGCCGTCATGCAGATCATCGACCAGACCCATCCGCCGAGCAACCCGCAGCGTATCGAAGGCAGGAAACAGATTGCCGCCTTTTTCGATGACATCTGCGGGCGCGAAATGACCCACAAGGTCAGGGATGTATTGAGCGATGACGGCCACCTGGCCTTTTGCGAGGAATGCGAATATCCCGACGGGACCCATGTCTTCATGTCGGCATTCGCCGAACTCGCCAACGGTCGCATCGTGAAGCAGACGAACGTCCAGGCCTGGGACGCCTGACGACATCGGGGCTGCATCGCGGTTGCCGCGGTGCAGCCCGGATCGCCATGACTGCCGGTGCGCCTAACGCTCGGTCAGCTTCAATTCGATGCGGCGGTTCCTGGAACGGGCCTCGTCGCTGTCGGCGCTGTCGAGCGGCTGGAATTCACCGAAGCCGGCGGCGACAAGGCGGTCGGACGGAACGCCCCGGTCGATCAGGAACTTGACGACCGAAATGGCGCGCGCTGCCGACAGTTCCCAGTTGTCGCGCAGGCGGCCCGTTCCTGACAGCGGTACGTTATCGGTGTGGCCGTCGACGCGCAGAACCCAGTTGATCTCCGGCGGGATTTCCCGCGAGAGGTCGAGCAGGGCGTCGGCGAGCTTGGCCATTTCGGACTGGCCGGCCGGATTGAGCGCTTCGCTGCCCGAGGGGAACAGCACCTCCGACTGGAAGACGAAGCGGTCGCCGACAATGCGGATGTTCTCGCGGTCGGACAGGATCTCGCGCAGGCGGCCGAAGAAATCAGAGCGATAGCGGTTCAGTTCCTGGACGCGCTGGGCCAGCGCGACATTCAGCCTGCGGCCGAGATCGGCGATCTTGGCATTGGATTCGCGGTCGCGGGATTCCGAGGCTTCCAGGGCATCCTCCAGCGCGGCGATCTGGCGGCGCAGCGCAGCGATCTGCTGGTTGAGGATCTCGACCTGGCTGAGCGCCCGCTGGCTTATCTCCTTCTCGCCCGACAATTGACCGCTCAGTTCGCCGATCTTCTGCTCGGCGGCCTGGCTGGCGCCCGAACCGCGGGCGAGCAGTTGCTCCAGGCGCGTCTTTTCCGACGTTGCGGCGTTGAGCGACGCCTGAAGGTTGGCGAGCTGGTCGTTGAGATCCTGGCTGTTCGATTTCTCCAGCGACAGAAGGCGGGTGAGTTCGTTGATCTGCGAATTGAGGCGGTTGAGCACCGCGTCCTTGCCGGAGATCTCCTGGCTCAGCAGGAATTGTGCCAGCACGAAGACCGACAGCAGGAACATGATCGCCAGCAACAGCGTCGACAATGCGTCGACGAAACCCGGCCAGTAGTCCACCCCGCGCTCGCGGCGCCGGTTGCGGGCCAGCGCCATTTCACTTCTCTCCGGATTTCTTTTCCAGCGCGCTGGCGATGCGTTCCATCGTCTTGCGCGCGGCCTTCTGCTCCTCGGCCTGCGCCTCGACCCAGTCGCGCATCATCTGCTGTTCGGAACGCATGTTCTTCACCAGGCCAGAGACCGCTTCGGCCAGGTTGGCCATGGCCGCGGTCACGCGCTGCGACGAGCCGCCGGTCTCCTGCATGCGGCGCAGGCTGTCGGCCATGGCGCGGATCTCGCCGGTGCCGCCGCCCGCGCCGGCAAGCTGGATGTCGGAGCCGACATCGGTGACGCTCGACAGCCAGTTTTCCAGTTCGATGTAGAAGCGGTTCTGCGCGCGGCCGGCCTGCAGGTCGAGGAAACCGAGCACCAGGGAGCCGGCGAGGCCGAACAGTGAGGACGAGAACGCCGTTCCCATGCCTTCCAGCGGCCGCGACAGTCCGCTCTTCAGCGAATCGAGCACTTCACTGGTGTCGCCGCTGCCGGGATCGAGCGAAGCGATCGTGTCACCGATGGAGCCGATCGTCTGCAGCAGGCCCCAGAAGGTTCCGAGCAGGCCCAGGAACACCAGCAGGCCGATCAGATAACGCGAGATGTCGCGGCTTTCGTCGAGGCGGGTGGCGATGGAATCGAGGATCGAGCGCATCGACATGGTCGAGAGCGACGTCGCGCTGGAGCGGCTGAGCAGTGCTCGCATCGGCGCCAGCAGCACCGGCTGCTTGGCTTCCACGCCCTCGCGGAAGGAATTGACCCAGCGCACTTCGCGAAACAGCCGGGTGACCTGGAGAAAGGCCAGAAGGATGCCGACGGTGAGCACGCCGAGGATCAGGCCGTTGAGGCCCGGGTTGGTCTGGAAGGCGGCGGAAATCTGGCGGTAGAGGATGGCGGCGACAAATCCGGCGATCGTCAGGAAGATCAGCATGGACAGCAGGAAGACCTGCGGGGAGGACAGCCGGTCCGGTCCATATTCCTCGTAGTCGCCGGAACCGGCCGGATCAACCGTATCGACTGGATCGATTGCTGCCATTGCTGAAGCCTTGCCTCCCCGTTTCAATTTTCCGCAAGGCGATTCTAATCGCAATTGTGTGGAAATTGAAAGGCGGCAATTCGGCCCGCAAGGCAGCGGCGGATTTCCCGCGGGGGGACGGGATCAGACCGGTTTGGCCAGTACGGTCCGCAATTGACGGTGAATGTCCTCGTTGCCGGCAACGATCGTTCCGGTCCCCAGCATGTCCTGGCCGCCGTCGATATCGCTGACAAAACCGCCGGCCTCGCGGATCAGCAGGATACCCGCCGCCATGTCCCAGGGACTGAGCGCATGTTCCCAGAAACCGTCGAAACGACCCGATGCCACCCAGGCGAGATCGATCGATGCTGCGCCGCAGCGGCGGATGCCCGAGCATTCGCCCATGACGTTGCGCAATTCGCGCAGCGCATTGCCGTGGTGGCCGCGGCCCAGGTGCGGAATACCGGTCGCGATCACGCTTTCGGCAAGCCGGTTGCGGGCGGCGACACGGATGCGGCGATCATTGAAGAAGGCGCCGCCTCCGCGCTCGGCGGTATAGAGTTCGTCCATCGCCGGGTTGTAGATCACGCCGGCCACGATCTGGCCCTGGCGCTCCAGTGCAATGGAGATGCCGAAGATCGGGATGCCGTGGAGGAAGTTGGTCGTGCCGTCCAGGGGGTCGACGATCCAGCGGTGCTGGGTGTCGGTGCCCTCGACTTCGCCGCGTTCCTCCATCAGCAGCGAATAGCCGGGACGCGCATGCGTCAGTTCGCGGTACACGATCTCCTCGGCCTTGCGGTCCGCCTGGCTGACATAATCGCCTGGCCCCTTGACCGAGACCTGGAGATTCTGCACCTCGCCGAAATCGCGCACGAGCGAGCGGCCGGCCTTGTAGGCGGCCTGCACCATGACATTGATAATCGCCGAACGCGCCATCGGGGAACTCCGTGATTGCCGGTCAGTCGGCGCGGCGGATGTAGGTGAGTTCGTCGGTGTCGACGATGATGCGCTCGCCCGCCGCGATGAATGGCGGCACCATCACGCGCACGCCGTTTTCCAGGATGGCGGGCTTGTAGGAGGAGGCGGCCGTCTGGCCCTTGACCACCGGGTCGGCCTCGGCGATGGCGAGCGTCACCTGGTTGGGCAGCGAAATGCCGATCGGCTTTTCCTCGTAGAGCTCGACGGTGACGATCATTCCCTCCTGCAGGAAGGCGGCGCGGTCGCCGACGAAATCCTTTTGCAGTTCCAGCTGCTCATAGGTTTCGGAGTCCATGAAGACGAGCATGTCGTCCTGTTCGTAGAGGTAGCTGAAATCCTTCTGCTCCAAGCGGACCTTTTCCACCGTCTCGGCGGCGCGGAAACGCTCGTTCAGCTTGGTTCCGTCGATCAGGTTCTTCAGTTCCACCTGGTTGTAGGCGCCACCCTTGCCTGGCTTGACCGCATTGGTCTTCACAGCCACCCAGAGGCCGCCATTGTGCTCGATCACGTTGCCGGGGCGGATTTCATTGCCATTGATCTTCATCGTCTCGTTTCCAGATTCCGGGCGCGCCGGCGCCAGTTCGAATGATCCGGCGCTCCAAGACCACAATTCGCGGTGATAGGCAAGGGTGGGAGACCCGGCTCAGCGTAGCCGGTTTGCCCGCTCGATCGCCTGTTTCTGCTGGTCCGCCGTCAATCCGTCGAGGAAGATGTTCATCTCCCTGTCGTAGAGACCGGCCCGCCGGGCCAGGATGTACCATGCCGCCGCCTCTATCGAATCGCCCTCGGTGCCGATGCCGAGCCGGTAGAGCTTGGCGACCCGGTTTTGCGCGGCAACGTTGCCGCCGATCGCCGCGGTCCTGAGCCAGGCGAAACCGATCTCCGGCTTGCGTTCGCCGCCCCGTCCCTCGACCAGCCAGGTGCCGAGGTCGAGCTGGGCGGTATCATAGCCGCCGGCGGCCGCCCGCTCCAGCCAGGCCCGCGCGGTCCCTTCGTTGCGCGGCTTGCCGCCGGTTCCCTGCGCATAGAATTGCGCCATGGCGTATTGCGCATCGGGCAGGTTCTGCCGCGCGGCCTTCTCGAACCATGGCGCGGCTTCGGCCAGCCCCCTGTCCCCCGGCATCCGTTCAAGCAGCATCTGCGCGTAATTAAACTGGGCCAGACGGTTGCCAGCCGAAGCGGCCTTTCCCATCAGTTCGGCGGCCATCGCCGTGTCCCTGGCGACATGCGTTCCGTCAAGCAGCAGCAGGGCATACTGGAACTGGGCTTCCGGCACGCCTTGCCTGGCGGCGGCGATATACCATTTCGCGGCCTCCTTGTCGTTTCTCGGCACGCCCAGTCCGCGGGCGTAAATCTCGGCGACCAGCGTCTGTGCCGCGGCGTCGCCGTTCTCGGCCAGTGGCTTGGCCAGCTTGAGCGCGGTTATGAAAAGGCCGCGCTGAAAGGCCCCGTAGGCGCGGTCGGCCGGGTGCATGCCGAAACGCGACGGATCGACCTTGTCCGATGACGGCCGCGCTTCGGTGGAACCCGCCGCGTGGAGCGGCAGCGCGGTGGCGACCGCAAGCAGGACAGCGAAGGCGCGCGGGCGGGCAGCGTTCATCCGGTCCTCGCGGGAAGCCGGTCGAGCAGGGCGTTGGCCTTTTCGACGGCGTGGCGCGGGCCCTGCGGATCGTCGAACACCGCGTGGCCAAGCGCGACGAATTCCGCTCCGGTCGCCGCGACCTCCGCGACCGAATCCAGGTCGGAACCGGCAAGCACGACGCAGGGGATTTCCACCAGATCCGCCCACCATTGCCCGAGCGCGAGATTGCGCGGATGTGGCTCGGGCTTGTTGTCGTAGCCGACCTTGCCGAAGAACATGTAGTCGGGCTGCGCCTCGCCCAATTCGAGCGCCTCGTGGCGGGTGCGCGCGCCGCCGGCGCCGAACATCAGGTGGCTGTCGAAGCGGCCCTGCGCTTCGGCGATGAAGCGGCGGGCATCCTCCAGGTGAACGCCGTCCGCGCCTGTTCGTCCGGCGACACGGGTATCGTCGACGATCATGACCGCGACGCCCTCAGCCTGGGCCAGAGGCACGATCGTCTCGGCGCGGCGCTGAAAAGCCTGGTCGCCCGCCCCCCAGGCCGGGAGGATGAGCGAAGCGACATCACCGCCGGCGAGAGCTTGCGAGACAGCTTCGGCGAGCGTCTCGTCATCGGCGATATCGGGCGCGATGAGGACGATTCGGCAGCGGTTGTCCGGCGTGGTTTTTGGCATGGCGGTTCCCGCTGCAATGGCTGGCATTGTGATGACGGCAGAAAATGGCTGCATTTCGGCGTTGCGACCGTTCCGCCATAGCGCACCGCGTCGAGGTATTAAAGCCCGTAGCGTTTTGCGCCGCCTCCACAGCGATTTCCTTTGCGCACGGTAGCGTCTATGGATGCCCTGCCCTCCAGCCTGGAACCGTCATGGAAGCTCTACTCGCCGATCCGTGGTTTTTTGCCGCCGCCGTTCCCGCCGTCGTCCTGATCGGCCTTTCCAAAGGCGGGCTCGGCGGTGCGACCGCGCTGCTGGGCGTACCTCTGATGGCGCTCACCATGTCGCCGGTCAGGGCAGCCGCCGTGCTGCTACCGATCCTGATCGTGATGGATCTGGTGTCGCTGTGGACCTGGCGGGGATACCGCGACAATCGCACGCTGAAAATCATGCTGCCCGGCGCGATGGCGGGGATCGCCGGCGGCTGGGCGCTGGCCGCGCTGGTGACGCCGCAAACCGTGAAGCTGATGGTCGGCATCATCGCGGCGTTGTTCGTCGTGCGCTGGGTTTGGATGAAGTTCGCCCGGCTGGAAGGCGCGGCGCCGCCCAATGCGGTCAAGGGGACGTTCTGGGCGGTCGTCGCCGGATATACGAGCTTCGTCGCCCATGCCGGCGGCCCGCCATTCCAGATGTATGCCCTGCCGCTGCATCTCCATCCCCGCGTCTATACCGGCACCAGCGTGATCTTCTTCGCCATCGTCAACGCGGTGAAGCTGGTCCCCTATTTCATGCTTGGCCAGTTCGACGCGTCGAGCCTCACGGCGTCGGCCGTGCTGGTGCCGATCGCTCCGCTGGCGACGCTCGCCGGCGCGTGGGTGATCAAGCGCATGCGGCCGGAGGTGTTCTATCCCTTTACCTACACGATGGTCGCGATTGTCGCGGTGCGGCTGATCTGGGAGGGCGTCGGCACGCTTGCAGGCGGGTGACGGCGGGCGCTTGACGCGGAAGCGCCCATCCGTGAATCTGCGTGAGGTCTTTCCGTGGGAGGGGAACAGGTGGGGAAATCCGGCCATACGGGCAACCGGGATGCCGTGGGCGGCTTTTGCCGATGAGCATTGCCGCGATCGTCAATCCCGGCGCAGGCGGGGGCAGGGCGGCTGCCTTGTGGCCGGCCATCCGCGACAAGCTGGTGCGTGCGGCCGGTGAGATCGAGCCAATCTTCACGGCCGGACCCATGGACGGCGAACGCCTTGCGCGCGCGGCGGTCGCGCGGGGCGCGCGGGTAGTCGTCGCAGTCGGCGGCGACGGCACGGCAAATGAAGTGGCGAACGGCTTCCTGATGGCGGACGGAACGGTGACGGCATCGGCGGCGCTGGCGGTCATCCCTTGCGGAACGGGATCGGATTTCGGCACGTCGTTCGGGATCGATTCCGATGCCGACGCCGCGATCGCGGCCATCGCGTCGGGCCGGGAACGGCTGATCGATGTCGGGCGGGCGGCGTTCGTGGACACGGACGGACAGCCTGCCTCGCGGCTGTTCGTCAACATCGCCAGCTTCGGCCTGTCGGGAACGATCGCGCGAAACGTGAACCTCTCGGCGCGTTCCTCGCGGATGCCGGGCCGCGTGAAATACCTTGTCGCGACACTGAAGGCGCTGGCGTCCTGGCAACCGATGCGCATTCGCCTTTCTGCCGATGGCAGGGTACTGGAACGTGAGATCATGTTCGCCGCGGTCGCCAATTGCCGTTATTTCGGCGGCGGCATGATGGTGGCGCCGGAGGCCGAACCCGACGACGGGCTGCTTGACCTGGTGATCGTGAACCGGACCACGAAACTCTATCTCGCGCGCAAGATCGGGCTCGTCTACCGCGGCGCCCACACGATACTGCCGGAGGTGGAGATCATCCGCGCGAAAAGGCTTGAGGTCGAGGTTGCCGACAGCGCGGGAACCGGCACGGCCTGTCTCGAACTCGACGGAGAGAGTCCCGGCCGGTTGCCGTGCAGCTTTTCGCTTCTGCCGCGCGCGCTGCGGGTGGCGATGTAGGGGGTGACCGGGAATTTCCGTTTGCGGAAATGCCTTCGGGCGGCGAATGATGCCGGACCGGCCTTGAAGACCGGACTGGTTGGAGGAGACATGCATGACCAGCGCTTATGACCGCGATCTCGACAAGAATCCCGCCAACTACCGGGCGCTGACGCCGATCACCTTCCTGGAGCGCGCGGCCGCGACGTTCCCCGACCATACGGCCATCGTCCACGGCCCGATGCGAACAAGCTATGGCGAATTCTGGCGGCGGTCGCTGCAACTTGCCTCCGCGCTCGCCCGGCGCGGGATCGGCAGGGGCGATACCGTTTCGGTGATGCTGTCGAACACGCCGCCCATGCTGGAAGCGCATTTCGGCGTGCCGATGGTCAAGGCCGTGCTGAACACGATGAATACGCGCCTCGATGCCGCGATCATCGCTTTCCAGCTCGACTATGCGGAAGCCAAGGTCTTCATCGTCGATCGCGAGTTCTCGGGCGTCGCGGCGGAAGCATTGAAACTGGCCAAGGTCAAGCCGCTGGTGGTCGATTATGACGATCCTGTCTATCCGGACGATGCGCCCTATCCCAAGGGCGAGCGGATCGGGGCGATCGACTATGAGGCGCTGGTAGGCGAAGGCGATGCCGGTTTCGCGTGGTCGATGCCGGACGACGAATGGGATGCGATCTCGCTCAACTACACGTCGGGGACGACGGGCAATCCCAAGGGCGTTGTGTTCCATCATCGCGGCGCGGCGTTGATGGCCTACGCCAACACCATCCATTCGGGGCTCCGGCAGCATTCGGTCTATCTGTGGACCCTGCCGATGTTCCACTGCAACGGCTGGTGCTTTCCCTGGACACTGGCCGTGACCGCCTCGACACATGTGTGCCTGCGCTGGGTCAGGGCGAAGACGATGTACGAGGCCATCGCCGACGAGGGCGTGACCACGCTGTGCGGCGCACCGATCGTGATGGCGACGCTGCTCAACGCATCCGACGACGAGAAGCGCGAATTTTCGCAGACGGTGACTTTCAATACCGCCGCGGCGCCGCCGCCCGAAGCGGTGCTGGCGGGGATGGCGGATGCCGGCTTCGCAGTGACCCATCTCTACGGCCTGACCGAGACCTACGGCCCGGCGGTGGTCAATGAATGGCACGGCGAATGGGACGATCTCGACCGGGGCGCGCGAACGGCCAAAAAGGCGCGGCAGGGCGTGCGCTATGCGGCGCTGGAGGCGCTCAGCGTACGCGATCCCGAAACCATGGCCGAAACCCCGCATGACGGCGAGACGATCGGCGAGGTGATGTTCCGAGGCAATATCGTCATGAAGGGATACCTGAAGAACAGGCAGGCCACCGACGAGGCCTTTGCCGGCGGCTGGTTCCATTCCGGCGATCTCGGGGTGATGCATCCTGACGGCTATATCCAGCTCAAGGACCGGTCGAAGGACATCATCATTTCGGGCGGCGAGAACATCTCGTCGATCGAGGTGGAGGACGCCCTCTACAAGCATCATGCCGTGGCTGCCTGCGCCGTGGTCGCCAAGCCCGACGAGAAATGGGGGGAGACGCCTGTCGCCTATGTCGAATTCAAGCCCGGCAAGCATGCGACGGAGGCCGAGATCATAGAGCATTGCCGCACGCTGCTGGCGCGCTTCAAATGTCCGAAACAGGTGATCTTCGCCGAAATCCCGAAAACCTCGACCGGCAAGATCCAGAAGTTCAAGCTGAGAGAGATGGCGAAGGAGGCGTGAGGCCATGGTGCGTCGGGGGGAGACCATCCCGTTCCGGTACAGCTTTTTCGTGTTTTCCGGAAACCGTTAACCGGTCATTAAGCTTTACGGGCGTTTACTGTGATGATCCAGTTATCTGGATTCACGCAGAGCGGCTCGGCTGTTCTGTTTGACGCCTCCCTGTAAAACTCTCGAGAGCCGCCATTGCCGCGGCTCTTTTTTTGTCCTCTGCGCGCGGCCGGAATGGCGCCGGGAAACGGCGTTAACCCTTCATTAAACATGAGCTTGCCAAGGGCGAATGATCCGCGCATTCTTGAGGCCGGTAACGTATAGCCATTTCGGCGTGTGTGTAGCGAGTAAAGCAGGGTTGCGGCGGATGAGTGAGAAGGTCGACAGCGGAACCAATGTGGGCAGGACCGCAAACATGATCAGGCTCGCCGAAGCCCGCATGTTCTCCGGCAAGTTCAAGTCTCTCTATGATCATGGAATGGGCCTGGTCGAAGAGGCGGCCGGTTACCTCGATGGCGACGGCCGCCGCGCCGCCAAGGATCTCAGCCGGGTTGCCTCGACGCTCTACGCGGCGGAATCGATGCGGCTGACCACGCGGCTGATGCAGGTCGCCTCGTGGCTGTTGCTTCAGCGCGCCGCCAATTCCGGAGAGATGACGCGCGAACAGGTCGCCGCGGAAAAGGCGAAGATCAAGCTCGATACCAATTCCGCCTCCGAGCTGACGCCGGGATGGGACCAACTGCCCGCCGCGTTTCGCGACATCGTTACGCGATCGCTGGCGCTGCAGCGCCTCGTCAGGCACATGGACCGGGACGTCTATGGCGCGGATGATTTTGCTTCTCCGGCGGCCCATACGGCCAATCCCGTGACCGACCAGATCAACCTGCTCAAGACCGCTTTCGGCGGCCGCTGAGTTGCTCTAGCGCCCGTCGAACAGCGGCAGGGCGTATAGCGTCGACAGCACGATCACGGTGAAGGCGATCTGCCTGTAGGCTTTTTCCGAAGCCAGCGGAAACATGATCCAGCCCCCCATCAGACCGGCGAAATAGAACGGCGCGGCGACTGCGCCGAGCACGATCGCCTGGCCGGTCATCAACCCGGCGATCCAGGCGTTGCCGGCGGTGATGATGTCGGACAGGAACAGCAGCACCATCATGTTGGCGCGAACGAGGGCCGGCGCGAGGCCGGAAGCCATCCAGTAGAGGATCGGCGGCGGTCCGGGGATCGAGGCGATTCCGCCAAGCAGCCCGGCCAGCCCGCCGACGGTGAACGAAACGGGCATGCCGCGCGGACCGCGGTAGCGCCATCTCGATGAAAGCAGCGCGACGGCGGCGAACACGACCACGCAGATCAGCCAGCGCAGCACCAGCGGATCGCCGGTCTTGAGAATGGCGACGCCGGCCGGGATAAGGAAAGCCATGCCGGCAACTACCGGCAGGACCTCGCGCCAGCGGGCGATCCTGACGGCAGGAATCGTGACCGGGATCACGGGCAGCAGGTCGATGATCAGGATTATGACGATCGCCGCCTTCGGGCCGTACAGGGCGGCGGCGACCGGCATCACGATCATGCCCGTGCCGAACCCGGAAAATCCGCGCACCAGTCCGGCGACAAGGACGATCCCGGCCAGCACGATAAGGGCGGTGTCGAGTTCGGGAAGCGGCATCGGCAAGGTGTATCCCTGATGGCGTTGCGCAAAGGCATACACACCGACGCACAGCACTCAATGGGCCAGTCGCGGGCAAATGGTGGCGCACTGTTGTCTGGTGGATATGTTTCCTGTTTGTTCACAATTTGCTGGCAAGGCTCGCTCATCTCGTTCAAGGTGAAGCCATGCGGGAAGCGATTCGCATCATCGGTATCGATCCGGGCCTCAGGCGCACGGGCTGGGGCGTCATAGAGATGCTCGGCAACAGCCTGCGTTTCGTTGCGGCCGGGACGGTGACCTCCGACGGCAAGGCCGATCTGGCGTCGCGGCTGTGCCAGTTGCATGACGGGCTGGCCAAGATACTTCACGCGCATGGGCCGCATGAGGCGGCGGTCGAAATCACCTTCGTCAACAAGGATGCGGGCGCGACGCTGAAACTCGGCCAGGCGCGCGGCATTGCCATGCTGGTGCCGGCGCGCGCCGGCCTGAACGTTGCCGAATATGCGCCGAACGCGGTCAAGAAGGCGGTGATCGGCGTCGGCCACGGCGACAAGAAGCAGATCCAGATGATGCTCAAGGTGCTGATGCCGCGGGCAAGCTATGACAGCGACGATGCGGCCGATGCGCTGGCGATCGCCATATGCCATGCCCATAACCGCGCCGGGCTGGCGCAGCGCCGCGCCCTGGCGGCAGCGGAGTAGGCCATGATCGGTAAACTGAAGGGCGTCGTCGACGAGATCGGTGAGGATCATGCCGTGATCGATGTCCACGGCGTCTGCTACGTCGCCTATTGCCCGGGACGCACGCTGTCCGGACTGCCGGGGCCGGGCGAGGCGGCGGTACTGTTCATCGAGACCTATGTACGCGAGGATGCGCTGCGGCTTTACGGTTTCGCCACGTCGCTGGAGCGCGAATGGTTCCGCCTGCTGCAAAGCGTGCAGGGCGTGGGCGCGAAAGTGGCGCTGGCAGTGCTGTCCACGCTGTCGCCGCCGGATCTGGCCAACGCGATCGCGCTCAAGGACACGGCGATGGTGGCGCGCGCGCCGGGCGTGGGCAAGAAGGTGGCCGAGCGCATCGTCATCGAACTGAAGAACAAGGCGCCGGCCTTTGCGGGCGCCGCGGCCGGCATGATCGGCTTCAAGCAGGAACTCGGCGAAGGGGTGGCGCCGGCGCCGGTTTCCGACGCGGTCTCGGCGCTCACCAATCTCGGCTATTCGCGCGATATCGCCGCCAGCGCGGTCGCAGCCGCGATGAAAAACGCGGGCGAGGGTGCCGATTCGGCGGCGTTGATCCGGTTGGGGCTGAAGGAACTGGCGCGGTGAA
>JAIOIW010000146.1 GCA_019912385.1 Notoacmeibacter sp.
CAGGTAGGCGCCGCCAAGTCCGGCGCAAGCGCCACCCCAGATCACCGCCAGGTAACGGATGAGGACCACGTTGATGCCGAGCGAATGCGCCGATGAATGGCTGTCGCCAACCGAGCGAAGGGTCAGTCCGGCCCGGGTACGGAACAGGAACCAGGCCGTCCCGACGACCAGAGCGATCGACACATAGAACAGCGGATCCTGTCCGAACAGCAGTTTTCCGACCAACGGCAGGTCCGAAAGGCCGGGAATGGCGATCGGCTCCAGGCGAACGCCCGGCCGCCCGATGAATCCCTCCCCGATCTGGCCGGAGGCACCAAGGCCGAGCAGCGTCAGGGCGAGCCCAGTTGCCACCTGGTTGGTCACCAGCGACAGCGTGAGAAATCCGAACAGCAGCGAAAACACCGCGCCGGCGGCAATGCCCGCCAGCGCCCCTAGCCATGGCGAGCCGGTTGTGAGCGCGACCGCGAAGCCGCTAACGGCCCCCATGACCATCATGCCTTCCACGCCAAGATTGAGCACGCCAGAGCGCTCGACGACAAGTTCGCCCATGGCTGCGACTAGCAGCGGCGTGGCTGCCGTGGCGACGGTGAGCAGAATGGCCTCAAGCACCCCCACGGGCGGTCTCCCCTGTCATGCCGCGCGCTTCCATGACGAGGCGGACGCGGTAGGTGATCAGCGTGTCGCAGGCCAGGACGAAGAAGAGCAGCATTCCCTGGAACACGCGCGCGGTCTTGTCGGATATCTGGAGCGAGATCTGCGCGGCCTCGCCGCCGAGATAGGTCAGTGCCAGGAACAGGCCCGCAACGATGGCGCCGAGTGGATTGAGCCGGCCAAGGAACGCGACGATGATTGCAGTAAAGCCGTAGCCGATCGACATCTTTTCATTGAGGTGCTGAACCGCGCCGGCGGTCTCAGCGATACCGGCGAGGCCGGCCAGTCCGCCCGACAGAAGAAACGCGAAAATCGTCATTCGCTTGGGCGAAAAGCCGGCAAAGCGTCCCGCCCGCGGGCTTTGGCCGATGACCCGCACCTCGAAGCCCTTGAGCGTGCGGGCAAGGACGAACCATACGATGATCGCGGCGATGATTGCG
>JAIOIW010000020.1 GCA_019912385.1 Notoacmeibacter sp.
CCCCGCTTGATCGCAAGATGGGCTGGTGGTGCTCCAGTCAGGCGACACTCCATTTCGATCGCTGCGCGCTCCCCGCCGAGGCCCTGATGGGTCCGGAGAACAAGGGCTTCATCGCCATCATGAACAATTTCAACTACGAGCGCCTGTCGCTGGTCGCCGGCGCGCTCGGCATGATGAAACTGTGCTTCTCGGCGAGCCTCGACTGGGCGCGCGAACGCGTCACCTTCGGCAAGCGGCTGGTCGAGCACCAGGCGATCGCCCACAAGTTCGCCGAGATGTCGGCGCGCATCGATGCGCTGGAAGCCTGGCTGGAGCGCATCTGCTGGCGCATCAACGAGGGCGAGATGCCGGTCGCGGAGATCTCCAAGGCCAAGTTCTTCTCCACCAAGGCTTTGGAGTTCTGCGCGTCCGAGGCCATGCAGATCTTCGGCGGCGCCGGCTACATGCGCGGCAACCCGGTCGAGCGCGTCTGGCGCGAAGTCAAGGTCATGGCCATCGGCGGCGGCTCCGAGGAGATCATGCGCGACCTGGCCATCCGCCAGATGGGGCTGGCGCAGTGAGGACAATCGCCGGGCCCAGGTGTCGGAGCCGCGGACGCCGCCACATACCGGCAAGTACCATCAGGCGGCCTTGAGCAGGAAGTCCCGGCCCACATCCTGGCCCGTTGTGACATTGTGATCGAGGCCCGCCAGCAGCTTCGCTGCGATCCCGCCCGATTGCTTGCGAACCACGGTTGACCCGAGCAGCTTTCCGATGAGGCCGTGCTTCGCCACATGGCGCAATGTAATCGTCGCATCGGCTTCCAGCCGGTTTGGGAACCGGATTTCCAAGTTTGTTCGACTTGATACGCGTCAAGGAAAGCGCGGCCAAATTCCTCCAGATTTCGCGGCAGGAGGACGGATGAGAGCGCTGATCGCCGATATTGCCGGAGAACTCCGCCGTTTTTCCAGAACGGTGCTGGTTGCCGTTGCCGGTCTTTTTCTGATGGCGGTGGCAAGCCTGTTCAGCGACGCGCCGGTGTCGATGTTCTTCAGGCTCCTGTCGCTGGCAGGCACGGCGATGCTGTTGTTCTCGGTCGTCATGATGATCCTTGTCTTCCGCAAGGCGTCGCAGGTGAAGCCCGGCGCGCTCGTGGTTTCGCTCGGCGTGACCCTTGCAGCGCTTGCGGTACAGCTCGCAATCAGGGGAGCATTGCCTTCGCCGTTCGCGGCAACGCTGGCTTTCGCGGCCGGCGGATTCATCGGCGCGGGATGGTCGAGGACAAGGCTTTTCTTCGTCGACGGTGAGATCATACGCTGCCGTGGCACCGCCTGGTACCTGGCCATCTGGGGTGCAACCTTTGCGCTCAACCAGTTCATGGCGGCGCTTGCCGCGGGCGTTCCCGCGGCGATGACCGGCGCTTTGCTGGTCGGCTCGGGGATCGTTGCCGGCAGCACGGTTGAGCAACTGGCCCGTTACTACCGCATCGCCCGCTTTGGGGAAAACCGCCGAAACAAACCGGCAGAGGCAACATGACGAGCGGCCATCACTTTTGCGCCCAATGCGGCGCGGCAATGGAACCCGACGCCCGGTACTGCGGTATGTGCGGTGCGCCCGTGGTAGCCCAGCCCGCGCGCAGCCCGGTTGCAACACCCGCAGCGCGGCCCGCACAACCGCCACCCGCCACGAAGTCAGGGCACCGGAAATTCGGCGGACCGCTGCTGATGGTGCTGGCAGGCGCGGTTCTCGCCGTCATGGCAATCGCCTTCCTGGCGGCGGAAAACGACGATGGCCGGGAGGAAACGAACCGCGCCCGCCCGGACGCCATGCAGACCGTTGGCAATCAGGGCGGCACGCAAACCGCCGGCATCAAGCCCGATGCCGGAGACTTCGGCTGGAAACCCTATGTGAACAGCCGCTACGGCGTATCGATCGACTATCCGTCTTCGTTGTTCACGCCGGGCGAGGCGCCGCCCGACAATGCCGGCCGGAATTTTACGGCTGCGGACGGCGCGCGTTTCTTTGTCTATTCGAGCGCCAATGCGCTGGATGAGAACCTGAACACGCTTATCGGTCAGGCCCTGGAGGGCATCGCGCCCGACGCGATCCTGCGCAGGGACATGGCGCCAGACGGTTTCACGCTGGTGGTCCGTCGCGAAGGCGAAATCGTCATTCGCCGCCTGGCGACCAGCGAGCAGGGCACCATGCTGCATTGGCTGGAGATCGGCTTTCCGCCGGCGCTGAAAGATCGCTACGAGCCGGTCGCCGACAGGATGCTGTCCACGTTCAAGATCAGCACCGATCGCGCAACGGCAGACAGGCAGACCGAAGCCCCCGCCGGCATCCGGACGACCCCGGTACCACCCGCCACGCAAGCTGGAGAAAATCCCGCTACAGCGATCGACCTGCCGGTGACGGCGTGGATCTACAATGCGCCGGGCGAAGGCTATGCGGATCTGCCCGCATTGATCGCTGAAACCGACCAGCTGGCCGACAACCGGATCGGTCAGCTGACATTCGTCTGCCAGGCGGCGGCTGTGTCGCCTGCCTATTTCGCCATGCTCGTCGCACCATCCTTCCAGTCCGGCGATGCCGCCGAAGTGAAGATCGCGATCGAGGGAGCCGGTGCGCAAGGAACGCTTTTTCTGCCGATGCGCGATCTGTACGCAACCAAAGGCGGCGAACGGCCGGATATCGATTGGGACGCGACCATCCTGTTTGCGCCCGTCGCGATGGAAGATCTCGGCGCCTTCGTCAAGGCCGACGCGCTGATTGTTTCCGCAGGAGGCGCGAACTGGCGGCTGGCCGGTGGCATCAGCCTGGAAC
The DNA here is from genome assembly GCA_019912385.1 of Notoacmeibacter sp. Lineage (GTDB taxonomy): Bacteria > Pseudomonadota > Alphaproteobacteria > Rhizobiales > Rhizobiaceae > JAIOIW01. The sequence goes on from JAIOIW010000020.1 coordinate 2,806, forward strand.
TGGCCGGCGAGAAGTTCCTGGCCGCCTGCGAGGGCGGCGATTTGCCTGAGAGTAATTCGCCGGGCGGCGCGCGCGGTCCCGACGAATTCAGCTACCGGACTGTCAACAGCGCCAATTACGGTTTCACCGTCGCCAATGCCCGCGGTCCGGCCGGCTTATCTGTCGACATCCCCGAAGGCTGGGTGCGCGTGCCCAACACGCTCGAGCACGAGCTGATCTTCGCTTCGCCGGACGACGACCCCGACGCCCAGATGTTTCTCGCCATTCGGGCCGAGCCGGCGCAGGGCCGGACGGCCACAAAAGCCCTGGCGGAACAGGTCGCCGAGATGCAGAGCATGACCGAAACCGAGATCCTGGAGCAAGGGCCAGCGAACGCCGCCTTCGCGCCTGGCCGGCGCGCATTGCTGCGCTTCCTTTCCCCGCAGGACATGCCGGGAAAAATGATGGACGAACTCGTCGTCCTTTCGCGCGGCGATCTCGTCTACCGCATCGAACTGACTGTGCCGGAGCCGGTCTGGCACACGGGTCGGCAGGTGATGGTGCGGGCGCTGGCGAGCATGGCGCCCGCGCGGTGAGAGGAGGGCGGAGAGCGTTGAAGCGTCCGGCCAAGATCGCGGTCCTGTTCCTTGCCGTCGGGCTCGCGGCGGGCGGAGCCTACCGGCTCTGGCCCTTAACGCCGTTGCCGGCCGGCGCAAAGGCCGACCGTATCGAGATCGACAAGGGCGCGCGCCGGCTGACCGTCTTTGCCGATGGCCGGGCGGTCAAGTCATACCCGGTTTCGCTCGGGCGCGTGCCCGTCGGCGCCAGGGAGCGCGAGGGCGACGGGCGGACGCCGGAGGGCAGCTACGTGATCGATTTCCGCAAATCCGACAGCGCCTATCACCTTGCCCTGCACATCTCCTATCCCGGCCATGACGACCGCCGCCGCGCCAGCGAACGCGGCGTCTCGCCGGGCGGTGCGATCATGATCCACGGACTGCCCGACGGCCTCGGCTGGATCGGCCGCTTCCACCGCCTCTACGACTGGACCGAGGGCTGCATCGCGGTGACCGACGAGGAGATGGACGAGCTGTGGCGCGCCGTGGCGCCAGGTACGCCGGTGGAGATCAGGGGATGACGACAGGCACGAATAGCAGATCTTGGAGACGTGGTGGGGCGGTACGGGCCCTGTTTCCGGTCGTTATCGCGGCCCTTGCAACGATCCTCGGGGGAGGGCTTGCCCCGGCGGTCGCGCAGACGATACAGCAGCCGGAATATTCCGGCCTGTGGCTGCCGGAAAGCTATTTTCCCGAAGGTTTCACAATCTCGCCCTATTCCAAGCCGACCGAAAGCAATCCGTTGCGCTCGAACGGAAGCCAGGTAATCGAGTACAGGATCGATGCGCCGGGCCGCGACGATAAGCAGGAATGGCTTACCGTGTTTATTGACGCGATGGTGTTGCACAAGTCGGAAGAACAGGCCGGCCTATACATTCGCCATTGGAACGAGAACACCGCCAAACTCACCCCGGTCTCTGGTATCGCCGAGGAGGCCTTCGCTGACGCGGATTATGTCGGGGATGACGGAACGCTGTGCCGCAGCTACAGTACCGATGGTCCGGGTTCAGACGGCGAGCAGGTGCACCTGCGAAAGCTTCTCCTGCGATACATTAGATTCGATCGTCTCAATTTCGCAATACGGGTCAACAGCCACCTGGTTCAGGGGTTGCGCAAGAGCGGCAACAGCACGGACTGGTACACCGTCGCCGATCCATTGCCCTGTGAGCGCCACCTCGAAATCGCTGGTGTTTTTGCAGAAAGAATTCGAGCATATGCCATAGACCAGAATTGGATCGGAAACACCGGCGATAGTCCAGGACCGGAAAGTAATTCATCCAGTTCTACTCCACTTGGCGACGGTTACCCCGTGTCCTCCAACAGCTCCGCCATCTCCCCCGTTGCCATCGCCACGTCGGCCATCGCGGTCGGCGGGATCGCGGGCGTCGGGGCATGGCTGATGCTGGGCCAGGCGGGCATCGGCCGGCGCGAGGCGCTCGACGCGCTGGGTGACCTGGCACGCGGGCGCCTGCCTTCGGACGGGTTCGACGACTGGAAGGCGAAGTACGAGGCGATGGGTTGGACCTATCGCGAGGAGAATGGCGTCGCGGTGTTCGACCCTCCTGAGGGCTATGGCGAGCAGGCTGCGGCCGCCCCGCCTCCGCGCGCGGTCCACCGCGCCGGCGAGGTCAATCCCGATACCGGCGAGGTGTGGAGCGAGGAGGACGGCGGCTGGGTCGGCCGCGAACTCTATGAACAGGAGCAGGCGCGGGCGGGCGAGATCGCGGCGATCGAGGAACGCAACCGCCAAACGGTCGCAGAGTGGGACGCCGAGACACAGGCGCTCGACACCGCGATTGCCGCCTCGGCGCGCGACCGGGCGGCACGGGCCGCGGCCGAGGAGGCGGCACGGACCCGCATCGGCGACAAGCTGACCCGGCTCTACGAGGAACAGGGCCTGTCGACCGACGAGATCGACCGGCTGCGCCGTGAGGGCGATACCGGCGGGCTGGAGGATCTCTACGAGGACACGATCCGCGAGCGCATGGCCAAGACGAGCGCCGAGGCGGCGGCCTACGAGCGCGAGGCGAGGCTCTATCACGCCGGCGAACTGGCCTCGCGGGCGGTGCTGGCCGGCGCCAAGGCGGGCATGATGGTGGTGGCCGGGCCTGCCGGTTACATCCCGGCGGCGATCGGCTCGGGCGTTCTGCGCTCGGCGGAGGAAGGGGCCGGCGCCTGGGTCGCCAGCGGCGGCGACAAGGCCAGGCTCGGCTCGGCGCTGGTCTCCGGTTTCTTCGCCGGCGCCAAGGACGGCGTGGTCGGCCGCTTCACGTCGCTGCCGCGCACCGGCACGGCGACCAAAATCCTGCTGCCCGCGGGCGCTGACGCAACCGAGACCTGTGTGCGCACCGGCGACGTCACGGCCACGGTAACGACGGCGGTGCTGTCGGCGACCGGCGGCGCGGCGGGTTCCGCCTTCGATGCCGCGGGCCACGCCATCGCGCGCGAAGCCGGACAGGCTGCGACCGGGGCCGCGCTTGGCGCGGCCGGCTCCTGGGTCAATGGCGGCAGCCTGTCTGAGGGCGCGATCAACGGGCTCGTCGATTCGGTCGGCGGTCGCGTCGGCCAGCACATGGGCTCGCTCAACACGCCGATGACCCATGAGGAAATCCGCATGGACCTGGAACACGCCGCGAAGGTGGCCGACGCGCGCGAGCGGATCGACACGCTGAAATCCGCGATTGCCGGCGGCGACAAGGCGGCGGTCAAGTCGGCGCTCAAGGACGTGCTCGACCATCGCGAGGCCAAGCACCTGATGGGCGGCGGCGAGGTCGATCCCGCACTCAAGCAGGCCTTTGGAGATCTGACGCAGGAGCACCGTACGAAACCGGTCATGGAAGGCACGGCCGAGGCGCTGAATGCGAAGACCGTCACCGGGCCGGACGGCACCGGGCAGCCGCGCTTCGTGGTACGCGATGCCAGCGGCGCCGAGCGCGCGGTCACGGGCAACGACTTCGCCTCAGGTTCGGCCAGCGCCGGCACCAAGCCGGGCATGGACCTCGACATGTATCCGAAGGAAACGATCATCGACAAGGCGACCGGCCAGCCGGCCAAACGCGCCGATATCGAGAGCGCTGTGTCGGAAAGCTGCAACAGGCTCGGCATCGATCCCCATGCCCAGGAAGTCAACGTGACGGGATTGAAGGGCAAGGAGGACTGGGTCATGCGCGAGGGCGAGACGCCGGCGCAGTTCACAGCCCGCATCCAGCGCGACCAGTCGGCGAGCGGCGCTGAAGGTACCTCGATCAGCGAGGTCGCGACGGCCAAGCTCAACGAGGCCACCGAACGCCATGGCTCCGGCGCAGGCTCCTCAGCCGTGGCCGAGCAAGCGCGCACCGTCATCAAGGACAAGGGCCGGCTGATCGATCACCTGATCGCCGGCGACAGCAAGGCGCAGGTGCCGGAGGTGTTCCGCCGCCAGGACCCGGTCAGCGGCGAAACGCCGTTGACGATCCTCAAGAAGGTAGCCGACGGTGCCATGCCGCCCGGCACCGGCAATGCGAAGTTCCGCGCCATGACCGGCATGGATATCACCGAGGCGACGCCGAAGATCGCCTCCTGGGCCGAGCCGCTTGGCAAGTGGGGAAGCGGAGCGCCCGGCACTGCGACGCCGCCACCCTCCTTCACCGGACCCGGCGCGGGCGCAAACCTACAGCAGACCGTCGCATCCGCCATCAAGGGCGCGACCGAAAAGAAGGGAGGCGAGTGAGATGGACCTTGCGCATCTGGCATTCCACGCCCGGCTGTCGCCCTTTGACCTCGCGGCCCTTCTCGACATCGCCGGCAAGCCCGCCCCGTTCAACTTGCGCCCCGACACCCCGCCTGCCCGCGTCAAGGCCGATGCCGAGCAAGCCGCCGCACGCCTCGCCGCGGCTGGCCTGACGGAAGGTGGCGCGGACGCGCAGCCAAACGTGGCCGGCAGCGCCATGGCCGAGGTCCTGCTTTCGCCGCGCCTTGTTTTCGAAATCTCCGTGTGGACCGCTACCCAGCGCGGATCGCTGAGCGTAGCCTTCCCCGCCTCGCCGGCCGCCGGAGCCGGCGTGATCGTCAACCGCCAGGATGGCGAATACTTGCTTGGCGGATTTGTCGACGACCGGGCAATCACCGAACTGGTGTCGCCGTTCCTGGCGAGCCTGCCCGAAAAGAGCGCCGGCGCCTTCGAGGCCGTGCTGACGATCGAACAGTCAGCGGTGCTCGCCGCTCTTGTCGATTGCGCCAGGGCGCAAACCCCGCCGGACCGCGCCATCAGTGCGCGGCGCGTGACCGAATGGCTGGAGATCTGGTGGGGCGCCTCCGGCCCGGAGCATCTTTGCGGACAGGTGTTTTCGCTCGCATTGCAGGCCGATCCGCCTGCCTCGGATACAATCGGCCGGGTGCTTGGGGAATTCGCGGCCGCCGGTCTGCTACGCGAATCCGGCGACGGGCGCTATCGCCTCATGCCGCTGCTGGCGCACCTGGCCGACATGCTTGCGGCGGTCGAATGCGGGCTCGACTGGCAGCGCGTCAGCATTGGCGCCGGCGATGCGCCGGTCGGCCGCATCGTCCGTTTCCTGGCGTCGGCAGGCGGCGGTCTGTCCCTGGAACTGGCGGACGCCGACCGCATCGTTTTCAGGACGCTCGGCCGCCGTGAGGCGGCCACTTTCCTGGCCGGCGAACTGTCGACGCGGATCGTGCAGGACCGGCCGGCGCCGGAAATCCCGGCCGCCGCACAGCAAACCGGTGCAATCCGGCAAAACCGCTTCTGCACCCGCTGCGGCCAACCCGTCGAACCCGCATGGAAATTCTGCAGCGTATGCGGCGCACCAACAGCAAAAGGAACAGGACAATGAATTTGCGCGACCTGCTGGCGAAGCTCGGCATCCTTCGTGTCGGCACCAAGAAAGCGGTCTGGCATTCGGGAAAGGACCTTCCCGAAGAGTTCCTGATGGACAATGTCATGGATGCCAAGCGGGACCTGACGACGAGGCAGGACCTCAAGGAAGTGAAGCAGGCGGTCGCCGGCCGCCGGTCACCGGACCGCTTCTGCACCAAATGCGGCAAACCCGTCGCCGCCGGCCAGAAGTTCTGCACCTCCTGCGGTACTGAAATCGCATCCCGCTGAACGCCGCGATGCATCCGTCCGCTTCCCGCGCCGCCTCGGTTCCCGGGGCAACGCGCGCGCGCCCGATCGATGATGGTCAAGGGCAATCCGCCCGCGCTTTCGGCGGGCGTGGGGGCCCCGCCCGCTACCGGGCCTGTTCGCTCCCTTCGGCTTCCGGCTTCTTCAGCGCGGCGATCAGGTCCATCGCCGTGACGCTGTCGAATTGCACGTGCTCCGCCATCAGCGCTTCGGCGCGGCCGGAATCGCGGTCGAGAATCGCGTCGACGATCACCTTGTGCTCCCTGGCCGACAGGCCGATCGACCCCTTGTAGCGGTAGCGCGCGCGGTAATAGGCAAGCAGCTTGCGCGCATTGGTCTTGATCAGGTCGAGCAGGACGGCGTTATGCGCGGCCTCGGCCACCGCCTTGTGGAATTCCAGGTTGCACAGATAGTAGAGGTCGGGCTCGCCGTCGCCATGGCGCGCGGCATGGTCCTCGCATTTTTTCAACGCCGCCTCGATACGCCCGGCGTCGTCCGGCCCGATGCGCCGCGCCGCCAGTCCGGCCGCCTGCCCTTCCAGCTTGGCGTGCACCTCCAGGATCGCCAGGAATTCCTCGATCGTCGGCTGGAAGATCACCGCTCCGCCGCGCGGCTTGCGCTTGACGATGCCGATCGCCTCCATCTGCAGGATGGCCTCGCGCACCGGCGTGCGCGACACGTCGAATTCGCCCGCCAGCACCTGCTCTTCCAGCACATCGCCCGGCGCCAGCCGGCCGGCCTCGATGCGCGTCATGATGTCCTCGATGATGAGGTCGGTCTGGTTCACCGTGCGGGCTCCCGTTTCTGGGCATGGCCGGCAAAGCGCTGCCACCGGCTGGATGCGGCAACAGTATATTTTATATCCTCGACAATATGCAAACGCCCCGTTCTGGGCATCGCCGAAATGGCGCCTTGCCGCTCAGGCAGTCATCGCGCCCGGACCGGGGATCGCGCCCGCCGGACACTTGCCGAGAATGATCATGCCGAGCACCTCGTCCTTGGTGACGTCGGAGGTGCGCGCCGTGCCCACCATCTGGCCGTTCTTCATCACCGCAACCCGGTCGGCGAGGTCGAACACGTCGTGGATGTCGTGGCTGATCAGGAAGATGCCGATCCCGTCGGCCTTGAGCTGCTTGATCAGTTCGCCCACCTGCGCCGTCTCCTGCGGGCCCAGCGCCGCGGTCGGTTCGTCCATGATCAGGATGCGGGCATTGAACAGGATGGCGCGGGCGATCGCCACCGACTGGCGCTGGCCGCCCGACAGCGACTTCACCGGATCCTTGAAGCGGCGGAAATTGGGATTGAGCCGCCCCATCACCTTGCGTGCCTCGGCCTCCATGGCGGCGTCGTCCAGCGTGCCCCACTTCGTCCTCAGCTCGCGCCCGAGAAACAGGTTCGCCGCCGCATCCACATTGTCGGCCAGCGCCAGCGTCTGGTAGATCGTCTCGATGCCGTAGGCCTTGGCGTCGCGCGGGTTTGAAATATGCGCTTCCTCGCCATTGATATGGATCGAGCCGGAATCGCGCTTGTAGGCCCCTGACAGGATCTTGATCAGCGTCGACTTGCCGGCGCCATTGTGGCCGAGCAGCCCCACAACTTCGCCCGGATAAAGGTCGACGGAGGCATGGTCCACCGCCTTGATGCCGCCGAACGCGATGGAGAGATCGCGGATATCGACCAGCGACGTCGCGGTTTCCGTCCGTGCGGCCGTTGCTGTTGCACTCATGGTCGCTTCTCCTATTTGGCGCTGCGGCGATAAACCGTGTCGATCCACACCGCGATCACGAGAACCGAGCCGACGACGAGCTGCTGGATCGCGGCATCGAAACCGATCAGCACCATGCCGGTCTGCAGCGACTGCATCACCAGCGCGCCCAGGATCGCGCCGTAGATGGTGCCGATGCCGCCGCCGAGCGACGTGCCGCCGATCACCGCCGAGGCGATCACGTAGAGCTCGTCAAGCGTGCCCAGATTGTTGGTCGCGGAGTTGAGGCGCGCACTCGCCACCGCTGCCGACAATCCACACAGGAGGCCCATCAGCGCAAAGATCTTGACCGTCACCCAGCGGGTGTTGATGCCCGCCAGTTCGGCGGCTTCCGGATTGCCGCCGATGGCGAAGACATAGCGGCCGAACCGCGTGCGCGTCGCCAGGAAGGTCATGGTCACGCCGACAACGATCAGGATCAGGACCGGGATCGCGAAGCCGTGGGCGATGTAGAGCCCGCCGTCGGGCAGCGCGATGTCGTTGCGCTGGGCATACTGGCGCACGATGCCGATCGGCCAGGGATAGGAATTGACCAGCAGGACGAAGCCCAGGATCGCCACGCATCCGACCGCGCCCAGCAGCAGGTCGGCCCAAACGGGGCGCAGCGGAAACTGGAAGCGCTTGCGTTGCGTGCGGCCGGTCACCAGGATCGCGACCACGCCGACACAGGCAAGCAGGCCGAGAATCCAGCTCGCCGTCGCGCCAACGGCGCCATAGGGGCCGCCGCCAAGCAGCGCGAATGTCGCGTCGACGGGGGATATCGTCTCGCCGCGGGCCAGCAGGAAGGCCGCGCCGCGCCACACCAGAAGGCCGCCGAGCGTCACGATGAAGGCGGGAATGGAGAGATAGGCGATAAGCCAGCCGTGGAACGCGCCGATCAGCGCTCCGGTGACGAGCCCCGCGGCGACCGCGATGATCCAGATCGCCGGATGGCCAAGGCCGAGGAACTGCGGCAGGATCCAGACTTGCACGATCGCCATGACCATGGCGGAGAATCCGAGGATCGAACCGACCGACAGGTCGATGTGGCGGGTCACGATCACCAGTACCATGCCGGTGGCCATGATCCCGATCGACGCCGTCTGGACCGATAGGTTCCACAGGTTGCGCGGCGTCAGGAAGGCGCCGTATCCGTTCACGAAGTGGCCGTAGAGGTGGAAGCCGACCCAGATCAGCGCGAGTGCGCCGACCATGCCCAGCAGGCGCGAGTCGACCTCCGTGGCGCGAAGGAACCGGGCCACCGCGCCTTCGCCGGCCCTGTCGGTCTTGGCCGGTGCAGCCGTGATTTCGCTCATGAATTCCTCCTCCCGCCTGGCGCATTCCTTGACGGCGCCTTGTGCGGCGTCATGTTACCGGATGCGCCGGAATTCTACAAAACCGCGCCGGCGTATCGAAACACACCGGCGCGGATCATACCTTTCAGATCATCACGCGTTCGGGTTTATTCGCAGCCCTTCACACCGGCCATCGCGCCTTCGCAGACCTTGTCCTTGGCGATATGGCCGGCATCGATCACGACATCGATGTTGTCCTTGGTGATCGGCGTGGGAGCCAGGAAGATCGCGTCCATTTCGACGCCCTTCGCACCGCCGGACCACTTGACGGCACCCGGCACGGCATCCATCGCCGTCCCGTCGGCAAGTGCCGCGGCGATGTCGCCGGCAGCCTTGCCGAGCTGGCGGCTGTCCTTCCACACCGACACGGTCTGCGAACCGCGGGCGACGCGGTTCAGCGCCGCGTGGTCGCCGTCCTGGCCACCGACCGGAACCGTTAGGCCCTGGGCGGTAAGCGCGGCGATCACGCCGCCGGCCATGCCGTCGTTTTCGGCCAGCACCGCATCGACCTTGTTGTCGTTTGCGGTCAGGATCTGCTCCATGTTCTTCTGGGCATTGTCCGGCTTCCAGCCGTCGCTGAAGGCTTCGCCGACGATCTTGATCTTGCCGGCATTCACGGCGTCGCCGATCACTTCCATCATGCCTTCAAGCAGGAAGGCGGCATTGGGATCGCCCTTGTCGCCCTTGATGATCGCGAAATTGCCTTCCGGTTGAACCGCGGTGACCGACTGCGCGATGATGCGGCCGACGCCCTTGTTGTCGAAGGTCAGGTAGAAGGCGCGATTGTCTTCGATCAGCCGGTCATAGCCGACGACCGGGATGCCCTCGGCGGCGGCCTTGTCGATGGCCGGTCCGATCGCATCCTTGTCGACCGAAAGGATCACCAGCGCATTCGCGCCCTGCGCGATCAGGCTTTCCACGTCGGTAAGCTGCTTGGCAGCGGATGCCTGGGCGTCAGCGGAAATGTACTTGTCCCCATTGGCCTCGATCGCCGCCTTCATCGCCGCTTCGTCGGTCTTCCAGCGTTCTTCCTGGAAGTTCGACCACGACACGCCGATGATCTTGTCCTTGGCAAGGGCCGCCCCGCCGAACGAAGTGGCCATCACCGCGCCCGCCAAGAGCGCGCCTACGAAATTCTTCATGGAGTTCCTCCCAGGTAACATGCACCCATTGAAAATGCGGCGGCAGCCCTCCAGCGTCGCCGTGAAGCTTTTAATTCGAGCCTCAAAAAAAATAGTGACTCAATCATCTTGCTATGTCAAGATTGATTTCAGAGCCGGTAACATATTGCATTGCTGCAGTTTTTCCGCAGTGCGAGAACCGGCGAGGGAGGAAATCGGCTGATGGCGACGGCAATTGTCCGTCCGGACGACGTGCGTAAACGCAACCGGCAGCGCATTGTTTCCACCCTGCGCCGCGAGGGCGTCATGTCGCGCACCGACCTGGCTTCGGCCACCGGCCTGAGCGCGGCGACCGTGTCCGCGATCACCTCCGACCTGCTGTCGGAGAACCTCTTGCGCCTCGAGGATACGCTCGAAACGCCGGCGGCCGGGCGCGGGCGCCCGAAAGTCGCGCTCGGGCTCGACCCGGAGGCGGCGCTGGTCGGCGCGGTGGTACTCCAGCTCAATTCGGTTGCCGTCAATATCGTCGACTATCGCGGCCATATCGTCTGCGCGTTGCGCCGCGAATTCGACACGCTCAACGCCAGCCGCGACGAGCTGAGAAACGCGCTCGTCGGCTGCATGGCCGATGCGATGGCCGGGCTCGGGCCGCGCCGCGATCTCCTGCGCCGCGTCGCGATCGGCGTCCAGGGTGCGACCGACGTCGAGGGAACCACGATGCTGTGGTCGCCGATCACCCCGCACGCCGACCTGCCGATCCGCGACTGGTTCGCCGACGCATTCGGGTTGCGCGCGCGCCTTTCCAACGACTGCGACGTGATGGCACGCGCGCTGAACTGGAGAGACCCGGAGCGCTACGGCAGCAATTTCGCTGCCGTCCTGCTCTCCCACGGCGTGGGCATGGGCCTGTTCCTGCGCGGCGGCATCATTAACGGCACGGTTTCCTCGGGCACCGAATTCGGTCACATCACGCATATGCCGGGCGGCTCGATGTGCCGCTGCGGCAACCGCGGTTGCATCGAGGCCTATGCCGGCGACTACGCGATCGAGCGCAGCGCCGCCGGCATTTCCTGCGACACGCCGCCGCCGGGCCTGCCGCATGAACCGGACGTCAAGGCCGTCGCCGACGCCGCGCGAGCCGGCGACCGGCAGGCCTTGGCCGCCATCGAGGATGCGGGAAGGGCGATCGGCTACGGGCTGGCCAGCCTTTACGCCCTGGTCGACCCTTTCCCCGTTGTCCTGATCGGCCAGGGCACCGTTGCCTTCGACATCATGCAGCCGTCGCTCAGGGCCGCTTTGGCCGCCACGATGGCGGGGCGCAGGGCACCCGGCATCGCCATCGACTGCATTGCCGATGCCCAGCCGCTGATGCACGAGGGCTGTGCGATCAATGCGCTGCTGGTGCTCGACAGGGAACTGGCGCGCGCCGAAAGCGAATTCGGAGATCCGACATGAGAGTCCTGACGCTGGCCATGGGAGCCGCCATGGCCGCGCTCCTGGGCGCGGCGGCGGCCGGGCCCGCAACCGAGCCCTGGGCGGAAACCATGCTTGGCCGGGCGCCCGCTGTCGGCGCGCTTTCGGGAACGCTTGGCGGAGCCGAACTGGAAGCGCTGCGCGCGCGCGGCGAGTTCCTGTTTTCCGCCTCCTTCACATCGCTGGACGGGGTCGGTCGCCCGATGGCGACCCAGGCGATCATTCCAACCAAGCGCAAACGCCCGGTCGCCGGCGCGTTCCATCGCCTCGCCGGCCTCGACGCCAACTCCTGCGCAAGCTGCCACAACGCGCCGCGGGCCGGCGGAGCCGGGGATTTCGTCACCAATGTGTTTACATCCGAGGGGTTCAGCGACGCGGATTTCGATTCCTCGGACCCGCAATTTTCCAACGAGCGCAACACCAACCACCTGTTTGGCGCCGGCCTTCTGGAACTGCTTGCGCGCGAAATGACGGCCGAACTGCAGCAACAGCGCTTCGAGGCGCTGCGGCAGGCACGCGCGAGCGGCATTGCGCAAACGGCAAACCTGTCCGCCAAGAGCATCGGTTTCGGCACGTTGACCGCCCGGCCGGACGGGATTGTCGAACTCGGCGGGATCGAGGGAGTCGACACCGACCTCGTGATCCGGCCCTTCAGCCAGAAAGGCGTTATGACGTCGCTGCGCCAGTTCACCGTCAATGCGCTCAACCACCACCATGGCATGGAGGCGGTGGAGCGCTTCGGCATTCGCTGGACCGGTGAGGCCGATTTCGACGAGGACGGCGTGGACGACGAAATCACCGATCTGGATGTGAGCGCCCTGGTCGCGTTTCAAGCCACCCTTCCTCCGCCGGTCGTCAGGGCGCCCGACGATGAAGCATGGCGCGCGGCTGCCGGGCGGGGGGACGCCCTGTTCGACACGGTGGGCTGCGCCGCCTGCCATGTGCGCGCCCTGCCCCTCGACAGCCCGGTTTTTTCCGATCCCGGCCCGCTCGACGCGGCTGGAACCCTGCGCGCCAGCGAAGCGGACAATGACCTGTCCTATGACCTGACCAGCGCGAGTTGGGCGGCAAGCCTGCCCCGCAACGAACGCGGCCAACTCATGGTCCCGCTGTTTGGCGACCTGAAGCGCCACAAGCTCGCCGACCAGCAGGTGGCCGCTCTCGGCAACGAACTGCTCGCGCAGCGTTTCGTTGAGCGGGATGTGTTCCAGACCACCGAATTGTGGGGCATCGGATCGACGGCGCCCTACGGCCATCGCGGCGACTTCACGACGCTCGACGAGGTCATCCGCGCCCATGGTGGCGAAGGCCGCGCCAGCCGCGATGCCTATCTCGCCCTCCCGCAAAGCGATCGCAGCGCACTGATCGCCTATCTCAGGACTCTGGTGATCGAATGATGTCGGGATATCTGAAAGCCCTGATCGCCGCCGCACTTGTATTCGCATCTGTCGCTCCGGCGGGGGCAGCCGAAGCCGAACGCGCGGCGCCGCCGATGGATGTTCCGGTGATGCACGAGGAGGCGCAGGCCGCCGGCATCGCTCACACCTATGACGGGCCGTGGGAGTATTTTGTCGGCGGCGGCGTCGCCGCCTTCGACTGCAATGGCGACCGGCGCCCCGACCTCGCCTTTGCCGGCGGTCAGTCGCCTGCCACGCTGTACGAAAACCGGAGCCCGGCGGGTGGCGCGCTGTCCTTTGCCGAAAAGAAGGACGCCTTTCCCGACGACATCGCCCGAAAGGTCACCGGGCTCTATCCCATCGACATCGACAATGACGGCTGGCGCGATCTCGTGGTGCTTCGCGTCGGCGAAAACGTCATCCTGAAGGGCGGACCGGGCTGCACCTTCACCAGGGCCGACCGCGAATTCGCCTTCGACGGCGGCCGTGCCTGGACGACGGCCTTCGCGGCCACCTTCGAGGCCGGCCGGCGCTTCCCCACGCTGGCCTTCGGCAACTATGTCGACCGCGCCGCGCCGGGCTCGCCCTGGGGAACGTGCCATGACAACGTGCTGGCCCGCCCGGGCGAACGCGAGGACGCGCCAGACTATTCCGCGCCGCAGGTGCTTTCGCCCGGCTACTGCGCGCTCTCGATGCTGTTCACCGACTGGAACCGCACCGGCGAGCCTGATCTGCGCATCACCAACGACCGGCAGTACTATCGCGGCGGCGAGGAGCAACTGTGGCGCATCGAGCCGAACCGCCCGGCCCGGCCCTACCGCGCGTCCGACGGCTGGCGCACCGTGCGCATCTGGGGCATGGGTATCGCCGAGACGGACCTCAACGCCGACGGATACCCCGAATACGCCCTCACCTCTATGGGCGACACCAAGTTGCAGACACTCGACGAGGAAGCAGACGAGGGCAGCCCGGTCTATCGCGATATCGCATTGGAGAAGGGCGCCACCGCGCACCGCCCCTATGCCGGCGACGACCTGAAGCCCTCGACCGGCTGGCACACCGAATTCGCCGATTTCAACAATGACGGCCGCACCGACCTGTTCATCGCCAAGGGCAATGTCGAGCAGATGCCCGACTTCGCCGCCTACGATCCCGACAACCTGTTGCTCGGCGGGGCGGACGGCACCTTCGTGGAGACAGGCGATCTCGCCGGAATCGCGCTGCCGGCCAAGGGTCGCGGCGCGGCGATCGCCGATCTCAACATGGACGGCATGCTCGACCTCGTGGTCGTCAACCGCGGCGGGCCGGCAAGCCTGTTCCGCAATCTCGGCGGCCGCACCGATGGCCGGCCGCGCCCGATGGGTAACTGGCTGGGGATCGAATTGCAGCAGGACGGCATCAACCGCGATGCGGTGGGTGCTACCGTGCTGGTGAAGTCCGGCAACGACACGCGCACCCGCAACGTCCAGATCGGCGGCGGTCATGCGTCCGGCCGGATCGGCTTCATCCATGTCGGCACCGGCACCGCCGAGCGCGCCCAGATCAGGATCAAGTGGCCTGACGGCGAATGGAGCGCGCCCTATCGGGTCTTTGCCAACAATTTCGTTGTCATCCGCCGTGGCGCCGAGCAGGCACAATACTGGTACCCGGTCGACTAGATGTGGTGCCTCAACAGGTTGTCGCTGGTTAAGCCGAGGCGACTGATGGGTGGTTTTGAGTTTAGGCTGCCATGTGGGCGATGCCAATTGTACATGTGGGTCCAGACTGGCAGGTCGGCTGCGCGCTGATCTGAGGT
>JAIOIW010000147.1 GCA_019912385.1 Notoacmeibacter sp.
ACACCTGGCGCAAGAAGTATGGCGGCATGGAAGTATCTGACGCCAAGCGGTTGAAGGCCCTGGAGGAGGAGAACGCGAAGCTCAAGCGGCTGCTGGCGGAGTCGATGATGGACGTGTCGACCCTCAAAGAGATGCTGGCAAAAAACTTCTGACGCCCGGCTCAAGGAGGAATGCCGTGAGTTGGGCAATCGAAGACAAGGGATACTCGCAGCGCCGCGCCTGTGATCTGGTCGGCATGGCACCGCGGGTCTTTCGCTACAAATCGAACCGGCCCGATGACGCGGGTCTGCGTGAACGGTTGCGGGCGTTATCGTCCGAGCGGCGGCGGTTCGGCTACCGTCGCTTGCATCTGCTGCTGAAGCGCGAAGGAGTCGAGGTGAATTGGAAGAAGCTGTATCGCATCTACAGGGAAGAGCGGCTCACGGTGCGCAAGCGCGGCGGCCGCAAGCGGGCGCTGGGAACACGGGCGCCGATGACGATCCCGCAGGATCGAAATCAGCGCTGGAGCCTCGACTTTGTCTCCGACACGCTGATCGACGGCCGCCGGTTCCGCATCCTGTGTGTCATCGACGACTTCACTCGGGAATGCCTGGCGACGGTTGTCGACAACTCGCTCTGTGGTGAGCGGGTCGCTCGCGAACTGGATGCCATCGCCGAGCGGCGCGGCTATCCCTGCATGGTGGTCAGCGACAATGGCACGGAACTCACCTCGAATGCCGTGCTCAAATGGCAGCAGGACCGCCGTGTCGAGTGGCACTACATCGCGCCGGGCAAGCCAATGCAGACGGATGTTGTTGAATAGCCCTTCTGTTCACAGTGCGGGCTTATCCACCGGCTTTTTCCCTTTCGGCCGGGTACGCCATTGCGAGGTGAGATCGACGTACGCCGCTTCGGCCTTCTCCACCCTGGACCTCTCCTCGGCGCGCTTGGCGGGAATGTTGTAGTCATAGGCCATGCCTCGCCGCGCATGCTTTGTCGGCAGGCCGGCGCGTAGCTCGGCCGCTCTGAACTTGCGGGCGAGCAAGGCCGGTCGGGCCCAGATATAGTCGGCATCCTTGCTCAGCATGTGCCATATGATCATTGCAAGCTTGCGCGCGGTCGCGACGGCCGCGATGTGTTTGCCGCGACGCGAGGCGATGCGCTTGTAGAAGGCACGCAATGGTCCCGGCGAGCGCGCGGCCGCCCATGCTGCCTCAACCAGCATCCCCCGCGCATGGCCACGACCCTGCTTCGTAATGCGGCCATGATAAGCTGGTCCCTCACCAGACTGCCGCACACTCGGATTGAGGCCAAGATAGGCTACGAGCTTCTGCGGATCGCTGAAACGCCGGATGTCGCCGATTGCAGCGGTAATGCTTGCGGCCACGGTGACGTCGATACCAGGCAACGTCATCAGGCGGCGGATTGTGGGATCGTTGAGGGCATGTACGGCGATATCCGCCTCGACGACAGTCAGCGCCTCGTTGATCTGGCCAATCAGGGCCAGGTGACGCTCGATAGCGACCTGTTCGTCGGCCGGCAGTATTTGCCTGGCGAGCCATTTGCGCCCGCTGATTCCGACGAGATTGCCGTGCGGACAAGGCGGGATCAGATGAGCATGGAGTATAGACTGGATCAGATTCTTCAGCCGGGACCGTTGGCGCACCAGCTGTGTCCGCCTCGTGACCTGCCTTCGCAGCGCAAGCGTCTCCGGATCTGGGACCCAGACCTCCGGCAGGAAGCCCGAGGCATAGAGCTTGGCCAGGACCGTCGCGTCGATCGTGTCGGTCTTCACCTTCGCATGGGCGATCATGTGCACCTGCTTGGGATTGGCGATCACGATGCGATCGACGTAGGGCGATAGCACTTCGGCGACGGCCGCGGCATTCCCGGTTGCCTCGATCACAACATGATCGTCGTGGGTGAGTTCCCTCCTGGCGAACTCCTCAAGTTTATCGCGCAGCATCTGGACGCGGCCGAGCTTGACGATCTCGCCATCAAGCAACGACACGACCTCGGCGGCTACGCGGTGTATATCCATGCCGATAATGCGCACGGTCCCCTCC
Source organism: Notoacmeibacter sp. (assembly GCA_019912385.1). Classification (GTDB taxonomy): domain Bacteria; phylum Pseudomonadota; class Alphaproteobacteria; order Rhizobiales; family Rhizobiaceae; genus JAIOIW01. The sequence goes on from JAIOIW010000147.1 coordinate 2,046, forward strand.
ATCGTTGGTCACAGACAGGGAGCCGGCGGACAACACGACAAATACGGATCCGCGCTCGCAGCGCATCCGGGCGAGTCGTAGGGGCGGCCAGATAACGTGCTCGAACTCTCAGTTCATCTGCATACGACGGCCTGCCCGCACTTGCGTGCTCCCGGTGCCCCGTGGCCCGGATGCGCCAAACCTACCAGACCTGGCGACCGAACAAACGCTGGCACCGAGAACAACATGCCGGATAACGGATTTGTGGAAAGCTTCAACGGCCGGCTCAGGGACGAGTGTTTGAACGAACATCTGTTCCGCAGCTATCGCCATGCCCGTGAGATCATCGAAGACTGGAGGATCGACTACAATCTGAATCGCCCTCATACGAGCCTCGACGGGCTCACCCCGAACGAATTTGCAACCCGGTCCCAAATGGACCACAACATGAACAGCGCTAGCCTATGAACGGGTACACTCCGGGGAGCACGTCACTGTTGTTGGCTGATTCAATGACGGCATTAAGTCGGAAGAATTCCGACGATGCGCGGCCAATCCTGGACATACCTCGAAAAATGTGGAGAGCACCAACTGAGGAAATAGGAGGTGTTCCATGGGATGAGGAAACAGATCGACGCCGGAGTTCAGGCGTGAAGCGGTGCGGCTTGCATTGACGAGCGGACGGACACGTAAGGAGGGCGCCGAGGATCTTGGTATTGGCCTGTCATTATTGACGAGATGGATCGGGCAATATCGTGGGGAGGAAGTTCCGCCGGATGTCGATGAGGACCTGCAAGGCGAGCTGCGCCGCCTTCGCAAGGGGAACGCTCTGCTCAAGCAGGGGCGCGAAATGATCTGCTCTGATCCCCGAAAAACCGCCTAACACAGAAAGGCCGAATTCATTCCCCGCCTGACCTGCCAGAAAGCGAGGCGATAATCGTGTCATGGGTTGAAACGGGCATCCAGTCTAACTCACGTGTCAAGCGCCCGCAATCGAGGACACAGGGGGCGGCGAGATGTGCCGCCGCCGAGCCGATCACGGGCAGGGCCGAGAGGGCACGAACAGCGAAGCGCGGGGCCGGTGGGGTGCGGAAGCGGCGATTGTGCGGCGCGGCGAACATCGCACCCAGTTCTCCTAAGGTGACCGGTTCGCCGTCGCAGATGTTGAACAGACCCTGAAGCGGCGGATCGCGCGCCAGCGCATGGCAGAGCGCCGAGACTAGACTTCCCCTATATAGCACCGACTTTCGGGCTATTGCGAAGGGTTCCGGGAAGGGCAGCCCGCTCCGCGCGAAGCGCTCGACCAATCCGAGCACACCGCCCCTGCCCGGCCTGTAGATGACCGGGGCGCGAAAGACCAGCAGGCGTTGCGGTGCGGCTGCGAATATCTCCGTCAGCGCCTGTTCGGCCTGCCATTTCGACGCGCCATATGCATCGGCCGGTCGCGGCGGCGTGTCCTCGCCATAGACCGGTAGATCCTGGATGCCGTAAACGCGCGCAGAACTGAGAAAGACGAATATCCCGACGCCCGCTTCCAGCGCGATACGGCCAAGCGCAGCGGTGGCGTCCACATTCAGCGCGCGAAACATTTGCCTGTCGTCCAGACGTGACTTCCAGCGCGGCGGGTTGTGCCCAGCGAGGTGGACGAGCGCATCGGCGCCATCCAAAAGCGGGCGGAAGCCGCCGGGGTCGGCCAGATCAGCTTCGTGGCGGGTCGGTGCGACGACAGCGTGCCCGGCCGCTTCCAGCGCCGGCACCAGCGCCTGCCCAACAAAACCGCGCGCCCCGGTTACCACGATCCGCATGGCAAGCTCCGTCTCATGTTCTGCCTACACGAACTGGCAAAACCACAAGGTATTCCCGCTTCCAGTGGAACACCGGAAATCGATATCTGAGCGCGTGCGTGGCCGCTACCGGTGCTCAAATGTCAAACTCGCTCCACCAAAGAAATTCCGTGTATAAAGGCCACTGATTTCAACAACCCACCTCCTGTCGTGCTGTGCCGATTTTCCTTGTCTCCGTCTTTGCCCTTTTTGCAGCCGCACTGGCAAGCCTTGCAGCTGTAGCGTGTCTGCGCCGGTTCCTGCCGCAGGACTTCCTCGCCGCCGCGATCGATCCGCGCTCGAACCACGCCCATGCAGCGCGGCAGCTCGGCGGGCTCGCCGCCATGCCGGCTGCCGTATTGGCGCTGACACTGGCGCTGACGATCACGGATCTACCTACCGCTCCGTGGGTGGCGCCCGGGCTCGGCGCCCTGATCCTGTGGCTCACCGGCATTGCCGACGACCGTCGCGGACTCGGCGCAGTGATAAAATTCGCGATCCAGTTCGCCGCGGCAGGCGTCGTGGTCGCAGGAGCCGGGCTCTCATTCCCGCTGCCCGCCTTCCTCCCCGGGATAACAGCGCAGCTTGCTGCGGCGGTTGTCCTCGTCTGGTTCGTCAACATGGTAAACTTCATGGACGGGACGGACCTGATCACCTTTACCGGTGCAGGTACGGCGACGCTTTTCACCGGGCTTCTCTGCCTGGTAGCGACCGGCGATGCGGGCGCCTGGCTTGCCGCTCTGGCGGTTTTCGGCGCACTTGCCGGTTTCGCCGTGCACAACCGGCCGCCGGCCGCCGTCTTCCTCGGCGATTCGGGTAGCCTTCCGCTCGGGCTGATCTCCGGCATCCTCACATTAAAGGCCGCTGCAGCCGTGTCGCCGGCAATTGCGCTGTTGCCCTTTGCCTATTATCTAGCCGACACGTTGACAACGCTCATCAAACGGGCTCTGGAGCGAAAAAACATTCTCGCCGCGCATTCCGAGCATGCTTACCAGATGGCAAAGCGCAGCGGACTGTCGGCGGCGGCGATCTCCGCGCGGGTGGTTGTATGTGGTGCGGCCACGGGGTCCGCCGCTGTTGTTGCCGCGTTGACTACTGGGCTGGTCTCCTGGCTGTTGGTAGCGGCCGGATGGGTCGTTGGCATTGCCCTCGTTCTGCACCTAAGAGACAAACTCAAAGGCTAATTTCCCGGAAGCAAACCAGTCTGGCGATTTGGTCGCCGCAAATTGCACCCCCTCGCATCAACCTGCCATAACCCTCGCATCAACCTGCCATAAATTGTGTAAAATGGGTAAAGGCACACCAAAACTCCCTCACGAAAGCAAGAACTGTTTCAAATCGCCGCAGTCTGACGGCTTGGCGAAGATATTTAACTTGCGACGATGTCTCAGGCGTGTATGAACGCTTCGGGGCGTAAGTGTTCGTGATCAGTGCAGATAGAGTACCAAACCAAGAACATGAAATGATCTCCGACCCCCGAATCCTTCGCGCCAGCGCAGCTATTCACGATCTACTGGTTTGCGCCGCTGCATTCACTGCCGCGCATGTCGTCGCGTTCGGGCCTGAGAGGTATTGGTTCGTCCCAGGCATTGCCGAAAAGACGATCGCTTTCGAGGCGGTCAGCATGGGCAGCCTTTATTTGATGCGGTTGAACCGCGGTTTGTGGAAATACGCCTCGATATCCGATCTGGTTGCCATCGCCAAAGCCGCAACCCTTGCCGTCATGGTCTTCACGGTCGGCAATTTCCTCGTCGAGCGCGCGGAATACATTTCGCGCATCGCGATGATCCTGACCTGGGTTTTCATGATTTTCGGGCTTGGCGCAGGCCGTGTGGTCTACAGATTCGCAAAAGAGAGTGTTTTCCTGCCGAACCGGCGCGATGCTGCCGGATCTGCCGCGACCTATCTGCTCTATCCGTTTTCCGACACCACTGACGCCTACATCCGTGCCGTCCGCCGGCTTGCGCCGGATGGAGTATCGCTTGCCGGGATCATCGATTCACGACCGAAATACGCGCGCAGCCAGTTGCATGGCCTGCGGGTGCTGGGCCGGCCCGGCGACCTCGACAGGATCGTTGCAAGACGCAAGATGCGCGGCCTCTCGATAACAGAACTCGTGGTGACCGACCCGACGATTTCGGGATCGGAGATGACGACGCTGCTGGAATACTGCAACTCGGCCGGTATCGGCATTTCGCGCCTTCCCGACATGTTCGAACTCGCCAAGGCGGGGCGGGGCGCAGTGCTTGCGCCCAATCCGGTTCGCCTTGAAGATCTCCTCGGCCGGGCCGAGATCAAGGTCGATTTCGCAGCCATTGCGGCGTTCGTGAAAGGAAGAACGGTTCTGGTCACCGGTGCGGGCGGGACGATCGGCGCGGAACTCTGCCGCCAGATCGCCGGTTTCAATCCGAGCCGCATCGTCATGCTGGAGCTGTCGGAACAGAACCTCTACGAGATCAAAACAGAGTTCCTGCGGGATTTTCCAGAGGTCCGGTTCGAAGCATATATTTGCGATGTCCGCGACAGGCACCGCGTCGAGAAGCTGATGAATGCGGTCAAGCCCGACGTCGTGTTCCACGCCGCGGCTCTCAAACACGTTCCCATCGTGGAGAATAATCCGCTTGAAGCGATCAAGACCAATTTCATCGGCACATCCATCGTGGCGTCTGCCGCCCATTCAAGCGGTGCCAAGGCATTCATCCTCATATCGACCGACAAGGCGGTCAATCCGACGAGCGTAATGGGGGCGACCAAGCGGGCGGCCGAACTTTACTGCCAGGCCCTCGATCTCGCTTTGGACGATTGCTGTTTCCGCATCGTGCGGTTCGGCAACGTCCTTGGCTCGAGCGGTTCCGTCGTGCCGCTGTTCAAGAAGCAGATCGAACGAGGCGGGCCGGTTACGGTCAGACATCCGGACGTTTCGCGCTATTTCATGACCATTCCCGAAGCCGTCAGCCTGATCCTCGGGGCGGCATCGCACGGGCTTTCGAATGGCCATGCCCGCGGGTCGATCCTCATTCTCGACATGGGCAAGCCGATCAGGATAGCCGATCTCGCCCGCCGCATCATCCAGCTGGCCGGCTTCAGCCCGGAGAAGGATATCGCCATCGAATATACCGGTTTGCGCCCCGGCGAAAAACTCGAGGAGGAGTTGTTCAGCGTCACCGAAAGCTCAAATCTCCATCGGTATACGGGCTTCGTTGCCGCGCATTCGCGCAGTGTCGAGAAGGCCGCGATCGAAAACTGGATCGATGAGATTGCGAAAGCGTGCGACGAGGAAAACAGGCTGGCCGCGCTCGAAATCCTCGGAACGATCGTTCCGAGCTATCGCCCCTGGGAAGCCATACCCGGTTGCGAGACTGCCGAGCTGCCGGAGGGATCAACACCACCCGGCCGCCATGACCAGCGAACCGATGCGTTTACGGGCGACTCGTCGTGAGTTTCGTCGCACATGGCGCCAAACGTGGCGACTGGAAAACACCGCTCCATATCCTGAAACAACTGGTACTTCGCAAGGCGCTGCCCCATCTTCTTGAGCGCGGCCTTCCGTGTTAGAGCCTTTCGCTCGGGCCGGACCGCAACGGATGGCGCTAGGAAATTCTGATGGATCTGGAACTGAACAAGGAATTCGAACCCTGCTACGGAGAGGCGGTACCAGCGGCTGCGGACGTGCTGCGCGTCACCGTGAACAATCCGGGGCCGTTCACGTTCCACGGGACGAACAGCTACATTGTCGGCCGCGACACGCTGGCGGTCATCGATCCCGGCCCCGATGACGAGGCGCATCTGCGGACCCTGCTTGCCGCCATTGGCGGGCGGCCGGTGTCGCATATCTTCGTCAGCCACACCCACCGGGACCACTCGCCGCTGGCCGCGCGGCTCGCCGCCATAACAGGCGCGACCATCGCGGCGGAAGGACCGCACCGCCCGGCGCGGCCGCTCAGGATCGGCGAGATCAATCCGCTCGACGCCAGCGCCGACACTGATTTCAAAGCCGATATCGCGCTTGGAGACGGCGACGTGATCGAGGGCGACGACTGGGCGATCCGCGCGATTCACACACCCGGGCACACGGCCAACCACACGGCATTCGCGCTCGAAGGGACCGGTATCCTCTTTTCGGCCGACCACGTCATGGCATGGGCAACCACGATCGTCGCTCCGCCTGATGGCGCGATGATCGACTTCATGGCCTCGCTGGAAAAGCTGCTTGAGCGCGACGACCGGACATATCTGCCGGGCCATGGCGGCACGGTCGCGCGGCCGGCCCAGTTCCTGCGCGGGTTGCGTACGCACCGTAGGATGCGCGAGCGCGCGATCGTGGAGCGGCTGAAAGCCGGCGACCGGACAATTCCCGACATGGTGAAAGTCATCTATCGCGATACCGACCCGCGGCTGCATGGCGCGGCAGGGCTGTCCGTTCTTGCCCATCTGGAAGATCTCGTGGCGCAAGGCCGGGCGGACACGGACGGTTCACCGGCGATCGACGGGATTTTCGCGCCGGCCTGAAGCGGAATCACGTCCCCGCGAGCGCAATCATCTCGGCATCGAGTGCCTTGAAGAACGCCTCGATGCGCCGGGCATTGTCGCCAAGGTCGTGTTTGCCGAACAACGAGGCGGACCGCATGTCGACATAGCTCGACTCGCCCTCGTCGATCACGCGTATGGCGACCGCCGAGCGAAACCCGACAAACATGGTCCGGGCGATGGCTTCGATTGTGATTTCATTGCCCTCCGGCCGCTCTCCGGCCGGGTCGCGGCGTTCCCAACCCTCCTGCACGATGACGTTATCGATCGCGCGCAGGACACGGTCGGGTGCGGCGTTATAGCGCCGACCGGTGACCTGCGGATAGGCTTCGTTCTGGCGCTCGATCTCTTCGGGCGTGAACGGTGGCCATTCGTCACGGCGAATGCTGCCGGCAGCGCGCAATTCGACGAAGGCGGGGGGATCAGCCGTATCGGTCGAGATGTCGTTGAGCGGCGGGTAGATGATCGCCCAATAGGCCGATACGAGGAACGGCATTGCGGTCACAATCGCGATGAACCCGCCTTTTGCCGCATTGCGGCCACCGCGCGTCCCGTTCTGCCACAGGCGCGCAATCGCAATCGCGGTGAGCGCCAACGACGCCATCACGACGGCTCCGATGAAACCCAGGACCCAGAAGAAGCCGATCGTATCGACGAGCGCATACCGGTGCGCAAGGCCGGCAATGACAAAAGTGACGAAACCCAGCCGTGCCAGGAACAGAGCAATTCCGGCGACCGGAGAACTTGGCCTTGCATAGTAACCGGTCATGTTCCGATCAGAGCCTTCTTGCCTCACCGCGACAATCGCCACGGAGCCATAACGCGGCGCGCATCCGCGGTCAAAGCGTCCCGACCGCGGCCTGCTCAATTCCGCCAGCACCCGCCATCAGGCCGTGGGAAACCTGTAGTCCTTGAATTGCTCGCGCAGCGTTATCTTCTGGATCTTGCCCGTGGCCGTATGCGGGATCTCTTCGACGAAAACGACGTCGTCCGGCATCCACCACTTTGCAACCTTGCCTTCCATGTAGGCGAGCAGTTCCTCCTTCGAGGGTTCCCTGCCCGGCTTGCGGACGATGACCAGAAGCGGCCGCTCGTCCCATTTGGGGTGTACGACGCCGATAACCGCGGCCTCGGCCACGTCGGGGTGGCCGACCGCCAGGTTTTCCAGGTCGATGGTCGATATCCATTCGCCGCCCGACTTGATGACATCCTTGGCGCGGTCCGTGATCTGCATGTAGCCGTCCGCATCGATATGGGCGACGTCGCCCGTATCGAACCAGCCCTCGTCATCGAACTGATCGGTGCCGGCGCCACCGTAATAGGCCTTGGCCACCGCCGGGCCCCGAACCTTGAGGCGGCCGAAGGTCTTGCCGTCCCATGTCAGTTCGCGGTTATCGTCATCGGTGATCTTCATTTCGACGCCGAACGGCGCATAGCCCTGCTTTTCCTTGAGATCCAGCAGAGCGTCGCCGGTCAGATCCGCCATTTGCGGCTTCAGCGAACCCAGGCTGCCAAGCGGGCTCATCTCGGTCATGCCCCAGGCATGGATGACGTCGACATCGTAATTGTCGCGGAACTTCTGGGTCATGGACCGCGGGCAGGCCGATCCGCCGATGACCACCTTGCGCAGGTGGGGCAGCTTCTTGCCGGTCTCTTCGAGATATTGCAGCAGCATCAGCCAGACCGTCGGCACGGCGGCCGAGAGCGTCACCTTCTCGGTGTCGAGCAGCTCGTAGATCGCCTCGCCGTCCATTCGCGCGCCGGGCATCACGAGCTTCGACCCGACCATGGGCGCGGAATGCGCGATGCTCCATGCGTTGGCGTGGAACATGGGCACGACCGGCAAGACCACTTCCCTTGAACCGAGACCGAGCGCATCGACCTGGGCGGCGATCAGCGCGTGCAGCACATTGGAGCGATGCGAATAGACGACGCCCTTGGGATCGCCGGTGGTGCCCGACGTGTAGCACATGCCCGACGCGTCAGCTTCGGCACTGTCATACCAGGTGTAGTCGCCATCCAGCCCGCCCAGCCATTCCTCGTAGGAAACGACGTTGTCGAGTTTCGTTTCCGGCATGTGCGCGGCATCGGTGAGCACGATCACCTTGCGCAGCGACTTCACCAGCGGCGCAACCTTTTCGACGATCGGCATGAAGGTGATGTCGGCGAACAGGGCGGCATCCTCGGCGTGGTTCATGATCCAGGCGATCTGGTCGGGAAACAGGCGCGGGTTGAGCGTGTGATAGACGCCGCCCATGCCCATGATGCCGTACCACGCCTCAAGATGCCGCGAGCTGTTCCAGGCGAGCGTTCCGATCCTGTCGCCCGGCTTGAAGCCCTCGCGCGCGAGCCCCTGGGCTACCTTCAGTGCACGAATGCGGATCTGGCCGTAATTTGTCCGCCTGATCGGTCCTTCGATCGACCGGTCGACGACCTCACGCGCCGGAAACTGGCGCCCGGCATAGTCGATGATCCTGGAACATACGAGCGGCCAGTCTTGCATCAATCCGTGCATTCAATTCCTCCCCCAATTCGGTCGGCCTATCTTGTTGCTTTTGTTCCATTTGTCCAGAGAGGAGGTGACAAATGCAATAGCACAAAACGGGCCGGATACAGCGGGGCAGGTCATAGTACCGCCATTTTCGCGGGCAAGATGCGTTTCGGGCGGTGGAATACTGCAACTGGAGCAACCTGCAGATGAATAGTGTCGCCACCCGCGCCTTGCTGGGCAAGGCCCCTCCCCTTGAAATGATCGAACTCGAGATGGCGCTGGCGGTTCAGGATGTCCTTGCGTCGGGCTTCGGCGAAACCGTGCGCGGCGCGGCGCAGACGATCGGCGGCGAGGTCCTTTTCGACATGCCGATGGTTCCCGGTTCTCAATGGCAGCGCATCGCGGCGGTGAGCGCCGGCTACGACGACCAGGCCCAGGTGCTGCTGGTGATGCTGGGCACCGATGGGCTGACCATGCAGGTCGAAGACGCCGGATATTCGTCCAATCCCTTCGCCGGTTTTGCGCGAACCCATGTGGAGATGCTGATGCACATGGCCTCCAGCAACCTGCCGTGCGTCGAGGGTCCCGGCTCGCAACTGCCTGAACAGCTTGTCTAGGGTCCTGCGAAGAGCCCTGCGACTGGACGGATCGGGCGGGCCGCCCCACATTCGTGTGACAATGCGCGAACAGGAGGGTCAGCGATGGCCAACCCAGCCCCGGGTTTCATAAAACATCCCGAACATGCGATCCGCATCGAGCCTGTCGGCAAGCCCGTCATCGTGCGGTTCGACGGCGCGGTCGTCGCACGATCGGACAAAGCGTTGCTGCTGCACGAAGCCAACTATCCGCCCGCCGTCTACATTCCGCTTGGGGATGTCGTACAGGAGCACCTGGAACGCACCAGCACCCACACTTATTGCCCGTTCAAGGGTGATGCCAGCTACTGGACGCTATCGGCAAACGGCAAACATGTAACCGACGCCCTGTGGGCCTATGAAGCGCCCTATGACGAGACCATGGCGATCAAGGGCCATGCCGCCTTCTATCCCGACAAGGTGAAGATCGAGATCGGATAGCGCTTTACGGTCAGATGCGCCTTGGGTCAGGACCCCAGGCATCAATCCAGTTTCTTTCCCAGTGCCGCCTGCGCCGCAGCAAGCCGCGCGATCGGCACGCGGAAGGGCGAACAGGACACATAGTCGAGCCCGGTTCGTTCGCAGAAGTGGATCGAGGCGGGATCGCCGCCGTGCTCGCCGCAGATGCCGAGCTTGATATCCGGACGCGTTGCCCGGCCCTTGTCGGTCGCGATCTTTACCAGTTCGCCCACGCCGTCGATATCGAGGGAGACGAAAGGATCCTGTTCGATGATGCCTTTCTGGCGGTACGTTTCCAGGAAGGAGGCGGCATCGTCGCGCGAAATCCCGAATGTCGTCTGCGTCAGGTCATTGGTGCCGAAGGAGAAGAACTCCGCCGTCTGCGCGATCGCATGGGCCCTGATCGCTGCGCGCGGCAATTCGATCATGGTGCCGACGAGATAGTCGAACTTCGTTCCCGTCTCCGCCATGACATCGGCCGCCACCTGGTCGATGCGCGCCTTGACGAAGTCGAGTTCCTTGACCAGCCCGACCAGCGGCACCATCACTTCCGGCACTACGTGGGCGCCGGTCTTCCTGCCTGCCTCGATGGCCGCCTCGAAGATGGCGCGCGCCTGCATTTCGGCGATCTCGGGATAGGAGATGGCGAGCCGGCAGCCGCGATGGCCGAGCATCGGGTTGAACTCGTGCAACGCATCGGTGCGCATGCGCAGGACCTCGGGATCGACGCCCAGCCCGGCGGCCACTTCCGCTATCTCGTCCTCGTTCTTGGGCAGGAACTCGTGCAGCGGCGGGTCGAGCAGGCGGATCGTGACCGGAAGTCCGGCCATGATCTCGAAGAGTTCCACGAAGTCATCGCGCTGCATCGGCAACAGTTTGTCGAGCGCGGCGCGCCGGTCGTTCTCGGTGTTGGCGAGGATCATCTCGCGCATGGAGACGATGCGGTCCCCCTCGAAGAACATGTGCTCGGTGCGGCAAAGGCCGATGCCTTCCGCGCCGAAGGACCGCGCCATGCGCGCATCGGCCGGCGTTTCGGCATTTGTGCGCACCTTCATGCGCCGCGCAGCATCGGCCCATTGCATGATCGAGGCAAAGTCGCCTGACAGTTCGGGTTGCAACATCGGCACGGTGCCTTTAAGCACCTGCCCCGATGAGCCGTCGATGGTGATGATATCGCCCTTCGAAAATGTCTGGCCCATCACCACCAGCGTCTCGGAGCGATAGTCGATGCGCAGCATACCGGCACCGGAAACGCAGGGCTTGCCCATGCCGCGTGCGACCACCGCGGCGTGGCTGGTCATGCCGCCGCGCGAGGTGAGGATGCCCTCGGCGGCATGCATGCCGTGAATATCCTCCGGGCTGGTCTCGATACGCACAAGGATGACGCGCCGTCCGACGGAACGCATTTCCTCCGCCTCGTCGGAATTGAAAACGATCTCGCCGGTCGCGGCGCCCGGCGATGCCGGCAGGCCCATCGCGATGACGTCGCGGTTCGCACCGGGATCGATGGTGGGGTGCAGCAACTGGTCCAGCGAGGCGGGATCGATGCGGTTGACAGCCTCTTCCCTGGAGATCAGTCCCTCGGCGGCCATTTCCACGGCGATCTTGAGCGCGGCCTTTGCCGTTCTCTTGCCGTTGCGCGTCTGCAGCATCCACAATTTGCCGCGCTCGATGGTGAACTCGAGGTCCTGCATGTCGCGGTAGTGGGCTTCGAGCCGCCCGGCAATCCCGACAAACTCGGCAAACAGGCCGGGCATGAGTTTTTCCAGCGATGGCTTGTCGGAGCCGGCGGCGATGCGCGCCTCTTCGGTGATATCCTGCGGGGTACGGATGCCGGCCACCACGTCTTCGCCCTGTGCGTTGACCAGGAATTCGCCGTAGAGCCGCTTTTCGCCAGTCGATGGGTTGCGCGTGAAGGCGACGCCTGTGGCCGAAGTCTCGCCCATGTTGCCGAAAACCATGGCCTGGACATTGACCGCCGTTCCCCAGGCCTCGGGAATGTCGTGCAGGCGGCGATAGGTGATCGCGCGGTGGTTCATCCAGCTCGAAAAAACCGCCCCGATGGCGCCCCAAAGCTGTTCCTGCGGGTCCTGCGGGAACGGAACCTCAAGTTCCTCCTGCACCTTCTCCTTGTAGCGGAAGATGATATGTTTCCACTGCTGGGCGGTGATTTCGGTGTCGAGTTCGGCGCCCAGCCGCGCTTTCTCGTCCTCCAGGATCTCCTCGAAGACCTCGTGGTCGAGCCCCATGACGACATTGCAGTACATCTGGATGAAGCGGCGATAGCTGTCCCAGGCGAAGCGTTCGTCGCCGGATTCGGCGGCCAGTGTCGCCACGGTCTCGTCGTTGAGGCCCAGGTTGAGCACGGTGTCCATCATGCCCGGCATGGAGGCCCGCGCGCCGGAGCGCACGGAGACCAGCAGGGCATTGTCGGGGTGGCCGAAGCGCCGCCCGGTCAGCTTGCCGATATGATCCAGCGCCGCCTCGACCTGCGCTCCGAGTTCGCCGGGATACTGACGGCCATTGGCATAGAAATGGTTGCAGGCCTCGGTGGTGATGGTGAAGCCGGGCGGAACGGGCAGGCCGAGCGCGCACATTTCCGCAAGGTTCGCTCCCTTGCCGCCAAGCAGGGCCTTGTCGCTGGCAGAACCTTCCGCCGCCCCGTCTCCGAAGGTGTAGACCCATTTCGTCATCACTGATCTCCTCGCGGATTTTGCACTGCAAAAGCCTGATAACGATTCGTTTGCGCCAAGGCCATGGTCAATTTGGCGCATCGACGGTCTTTAAATCGATATTGTTCCGTTGGCGGATTTCGCGGCGAAAGTCCGGGCGCCCAGGACGCGGCCTACCGGGCGGTTGCCGTCAGCCGGGAAACGACAGCATCCTTGAGGAAGGGTATGTTGTTGGCGATGCGCAAGCCCGCCTGGCGCAGTAAACGGGCCGGCGGCGCGTCGTTGGCATAGAGGCTGGCGATGCCGTTCGTGGCATGGAACAGGGCAAATGTTGCGAGACGGTGGGCGCGATCGTAGCGGGCGAGCACATCGGGGGCGGCCATGTCGAGGCCCAGGCGCAGCGCAGACAGGATCTCGCGGGCAAGAAGGTGCTGGCCGTGAAGGCCGAAATTGAAGCCGTGGGCCGTGACCGGATGCATGCCGACCGCCGCATCACCGATCAACGCGAAGCGGCCGGCGTGGAATGCATGCGCATAGACCGCGACAAGCGGATAGGCATGGCGTTCCCCAAAAAGCGTCATGCGGCCAAGACGGCCGGACAGCCTGCGCTCCACGTCCTCTGCCGGCACCTGCGGCTGCTCAGCCATGATCCGGTCCGCCTCATGGGAAGGAACCGTCAGCACGATCGACGAATGCCGGTCGGCGAGTGGCAAGGTGGCGACGGTGATGCCGTGGAAGAAGCACTCCAGCGCGGTGCCTTCATGATCGGCCTCATGCGCCATGTCGCAGACGATCATGGTGCGGCCGAAATCGTGCATGAAGGCGGAAATGCCCATCTGGCGGCGAAGCGACGAAAACCGCGTGTCAGCGGCCACAAGCAGGCGTGTTTCGACCACGGAGCCGTCCGACGTCGTCACGGCAATGCTGTCCGCCATCGGGCGCACGTGCTCCGCCCTGGTACCGGTCATCAGCCCGCCCGCGGCGCAGTCCTCGAAAGTTTCGTAAAGCGCCTTGCGGATCGCGTGATTGGGAACCAGCCAGCCAAGCGTGTCGGCCCCGCGGCGCTTGCTGTCGAAAACCAGCGAATAGGGCGACGGGCCATCCAGGACGACAGCCTTGCGCAGCGGCGACTTCATGTGTTCGGGGATGCGTTGCGCGGCGCCAAGCCGACCGAGAATGTCCATCGAAGCGTGGTTGAGCGCGATCGCGCGGCCGTCGTCCTTCGGCCCAGCGATCGCCTCCAGCGGGGCCTGCTCGACAATGCGGACGTCAAGGCCGGCCCCTGCCAGCGAACAGGCAAAAGCCAGCCCTGCCGGTCCGCCGCCGACAATCATGATGTCGCAAGAAGCCGCCATGGCGCAGTCCATCTCCCTGAGAGTGTCCGGGACACTAGCGGCTTTCAGAGCGCTGTGGGTTGACCGAGGTCAACTGAATCCAGCTTGAAGAAATAACGTGCCATTTAGTCACGCTTGGCGTTATTAACGCGATGCGTTAATCATGTCCTCATGATCCGCTCATTCCGGTCCAAGGTTGCTGAGAGCCTGTTTCGGTTGAAGCATGTCAGAAAATGGGCGGCGATTGAGCGACAAACCCTCCGCAAGCTTGTTCAACTCGATCCGGCAACGAGCTTGAACGACATGCGCGTGCCACCCGGCAGTCGTCTCGAAGCTCTTTCGGGCGATCGCGCCGCACAATGGAGCGTCAGGATCAATGATCAATTCCGCCTTTGCTTCCGCTGGGTCGATGGGGCGGCTGACGACGTTGAAATTGTCGACTGTCACTGAAGGAACCTTTCCATGCCTCGACTGATCGATCCTGTTTCGCCCGGCGAGATACTGGCCGAGGAATTTCTTGCCCCGCTCGGCATGACCAAGTACCGGCTTGCCAAGAGCATTGATGTCCCGGCCCAGCGCATTGGTGATATTGTGGCAGGAAAGCGTGCAATCACGGCCGATACAGACCTGCGTCTCTGCCGCTTTTTCGGACTTTCGGATGGTTGGTGGCTGAAGCTTCAGGCGAGCTACGACACCAAAATGACCAAGCGTAAAATGACGGATGAATTGGCCAGAATCGTGCCGCTCAACACAGCGGCCTGAAAGATTTAGGTAGGCCGATGAATTTGGCGCAAACTGTTGTAATAACGTAGATTTTTGTTGCTAACGCCAATCCGGGCCATTTCCCGAAGACCACGCCCAAAATAGATGATTCTACCCCGTCATTGATACATCTGTCGTTGTCGTAGAGCACCGACACGGGCACATGCCCATTGGAAACCGGCCGATCACCCGGGCCCAAAATCATCTCGGAAGCGGTCGATCTGATGCATGCGCTCGTGCAGGATCGTCACAATCCCAATGTCGCCATTCGAGAGATGGCGCCAGTAGACGAAATGGCGCTCGCAGCGAAAGAAGAACCCCTCGACGCCGAACTCTGCCGGGACGGGTTTCGACACGACGCTGTGGGCGGCGATCTTGTCGAAGGCCGCGAACAGGCCGGTGATGTATTTCTCGGCTTGGTCGTCACCCAACCTGTCGCGGGTATAGCGGTAGATGTCATCAAGGCGATAAGACGCCCCGTCCTGGATACGAATGGCGGGCACTGGATCAGGCCCGGTTCCGCGCAATCACCTCGCCCGCCGTCAACGACTGGTACGTCTCCTCCGGGGCTGCGAAGGCATGGCCAAGCTCAGCCTTCAGCCGGTTCAAGGCTTCCTGCTCGGCCCTCTCCTTATCACGCCGTATCAAGTCGCGGATGTATTCGCTGACGTTCTCATAGGACCCGTCATCGCCCACGTTGGCCGAAACGAAGTCACTTAAGACCCCACCGAGGCGGACGGTCATCGTGGTCGTTCGGGACATGGCGCAGCACCTTTGATCTCTTGTGTATTCAATATAACCAAAAACGCACACACAGCAAGAATGTTACCCTTTCGGAGACACGTCCTTCATCGCCGCCTGCAGCAGCAGCGCCACGTTCTCGGCAGTGAACTTATAACCCTTGGCGTCCGGGATGCGTACGGCCGAGATCGGATACTTTGGACGGCGCGGATCAATGCCCGCGACGCGGAACTGCTCGCGGCCTATCGAAAACTCGCGCCCGAAGTCATCGGGCGACAAGCCGTACTCCTCAGCGAGGGCCTCGAACAGCATCCGCTCCGGGTCAAGCGTCGAGCCGTCCGGCAGCGGGATCGATACCCGCACGCCGAACTCAAAGTTCCAGCGCAGATCCATCACCTGCATGCCGAGCCCCTCCGCCACAAGGCCGTGCTTGGCGGCCACCTCAGCGCAGGCCCGTAGCATTTCGGCTTCGATCGCCTTGCAGAGGCCAGGCGTCAGGTTTCTGGGTGGGGCTACTTCAGACATTGGCGGTTTCCCTTTACTTGCCTGTGATCTGGAGCCCAAGTTGGACTCTGCCATTTTCACAAACAAAGATTTGATATTCTGCATGGAGTGCGGCTGAGGCCCGGTCTCGACCGGCACCGGTCGGGACCCCATCTGTATTACGATTTCTCTAACTAGTGTAATAAGATAACATAAAATTCCGCAGCGGCCATAACAAGTCGAGGAGGTAAATACAGATTCGCCCGCAAGGATGATAACCGGATCGTTCCCGTGGGGACGATGGGCAAGGCGATCTCGTTGAGAGTCCAGAGCCTTGGGGGCTCCCCCAAAAGGTCGTGAAACAGATTGAGACGTCTCGCTCTCCTGACCCCATCATGCGGCGGCCACAAGCGCCGACCGCGAAGAGAAGCGCGTGACCCACGGAAACGAACAACCGGAAAAAACGCAGGGGAAAAGACAGGAGAGGCTTGACCGCAACGACCCCAATCAGAGAGGACTCTCAGGCAAGTTCAGGGCTGGGATTCCCAGAGCTGCCGACAAACCGCGCCACGCGGATTTCCCCCTCGCGTTTGCGCGCCTGGGCGATACCGTAGCTGTTTTGCATGCGCATCAGCGTATCCATCGAAACGCCGAAGGCTTTCTCAATGCGCAAAGCCATTTCGGGGCTGAGGGCCGCGCGCTCGTTGAGCAGCGTCGAGAGCGCCGGGCGTGTCACGCCCAGCACCTTCGCCGCGTCAGTCACCGACAGATCCAGCGGCTCGATGATTTCATGTCTGACGAACCCGCCGGGATGGGCGGGGGTCTTCATGCGGATGCCTGGAATCGTACTCATGACCACCTCCTAGTGGTAATCCTCATAATCAAGGTCGATGATTTCAATCTCGTCCTTGTCGATCCGGAATGTCAGCCGCCAGTTCTTGGTAACGAACAGGCTCCACGTGCCCTTGCGGCCACCGGTCAGCTTGTGCGCCTTCCAGCTTGGAACGGTCTTGAGTTCGTCTTCCCGCTCCATATCCTGGAGGAAGGAAATCATGCGCCGCAGCTTGTCCGCCACGGCCGCCTGAACCCCGCTCGCATCGTCGCCCTCAATCAGCCGACGCAGCCCTTTGTGGACCACGTTCCGAATCCTCATATATTAAGCATATAGGAGCCGCTCGTAATGTGTCAAGTTACACTTTACGCCCTGTGATCGAGCATGCCGGCTACGCATTACGCACCGAGAACACACGGCCATACCCGCGCGCATGCTTTTCATGCTCAAGAATGACGCGCCTTTCGCCGACTGTGGATAGGCATCGCCAAGTTACCCCGTCGGTAGATGCAAATTCAACAACTTACGACGCCGATCGGCATCGGGACCCCTCGCCGGTTCACACGCTACCTTTGTGCCGCCAACAAGCATCGTTACAGGTACGACCGAGATCCCATGCGGCCAACAACACACTGGTTCTGAACAAAATTCAGGCCAGGACACTCGGCCACCATTCAAATCTAGTCAACTGCGCGTCCCCAGAATGGTGCCGCAGCGAGGTTGGTTGGAAAATGAGGGTGGCGTAGTCCCCGGGGTGAAGAAAACCTCGAATCATCCGGCGTTGGAGCGCCGGACAGGAGACCATGCCATGAGAAGCAGTACCACGAATGCGACTGCCGTCCATGCTCAGGCTGAAGAGAGCGGCGCGCTTTTTGACAACTGGTTTGATCCGATTGAAGCGGGTCTGCGCGCGCGGGTGCGCGGCTTCATCGAGACGATGCTGGAGGAGGAGCTGGAGGCGGCGCTTGGCCGCCCGCGCTATGGCCGGCAGGCCGGCGAGCGGAGCAATGAGAGTGCCGGCGTTTGCGGCCATCGCCATGGCCGGCGGACGCGGACGCTGACGGGAAAAATGGAGGGACTTTCTGCTAGCGTTGAACGCATCAGCAGGACCCGATGGGCAAACGAGAACGACGCGTTTTCACGGAAGATTTGAAGCGGGAAGCCGTTCGGCTGACGGAAACCGGCGAACAGGGCGAAGGGCCATCCAGAACGACAGCCTTGCGCAGTGGCTATTTCAGGTCCTCGGGGATATGCGACGCGGCGCCGAGCCGACCGAGTATGTCCATCCAAGCATGGTTGAGCGCGATCGCGCGGCCATCGTCCTTCGGCGCTTCGATCGCCTCCAGCAGCGCCTGCTCGACGATGCGGACATCAAGGCCGGATCCCGCCAGTGAACAGGCAAAGCTCAGTCCGGCCCGTCCGCCGCCGAAATCACGATGTCGCAAGAAGCCGCCATGGCGCAGATCATTCCCGTCAAAACCGGGCGGGACAATATCGGGTTTGCCCGTAGCGCGGACTGATTGAGGTCAAGCAACGAAGAGCGGGCTGTTCGCAGCGGCATTTCCGGTCGCGCCCGTAAAATGGAAAGCAGCCGGCGCTCGGCGCCGGCCGCTAGAACCGTTTGCCGAAAGCGTCAGGGCTTGATGTAGGTGTAGCCCATCTGCTGGAGCCTGCTCAGTTCCGCCACGCCCGAAGGCACGATGTCGTCCTCGAACACTTCGAAGAGATCCTTGCTGTAGTCGATCTTGCGGCCGACGAGCGTATTGTTGCAGACATTGAACGCGACATGCTGGGTCTTGAGGTTGGTCACGTCCATCTGCAGCTTTTCGTTGCCGGTCGCATGTTGCAGGAGCCCGACGCCATTGCCGTGCAGGACGACCTTGATCTCGATGTTGTCCTTGCCGACCGCGTTGATGTGGTTCTGGATGTTGCGCAGGGCACCCCGATAGGCCTTGTCGTCATCCCCGCCGTTGTAATTGATGTGATAGACGACCTTCTGCTTGCCGTAACGCTCTTCAGCTGAAACAGCGCCAACCAGCATGGCCGCGGTCACGGCAAGTGCTGCAGCAATCGTCAACAGTCTCGTGATCAGTTTCATCTGACCTCCTCCCATAAATTTACGCCCGTCATCCATTCGGGCTGCATGGGAATGGTCTGTCAGTATCCGCGCGGAAGGCTAGCCGGGCAGACCATCGGTAAATGCCAGGGTATACCCTTGGCCAGGCGCTGCAGGCCATCGCGTACCGGTCATGCGGCGAGCGTGCCACCCGCCTTGAGCACAAGCTCGGCCATGTTGTGCGCGTCGAATTTGCGCATCAGGTGGCTGCGGTGGAACTCCACGGTCTTGGGACTAATTCCGAGATCGCGCGCGATCTCCTTCGTCGTTTTCCCGGTTCCCACCAGCGCCAGGATTTCACGCTCGCGCGACGTCAGGTGAACCGGTTCCGGCATGGCTGGCGGCACGCCGTCGAGGATTGCCGGTCGTGGAAGCCCCGACCGGCGACGCAGATAGGCAAGTGCCGCGACGGAAAGGACGAAGGCGAGCGCGCCGACCGGCCAGAAAGCGGCGGGATCGAGCCGCGGAGCTGATTTTCTCGCCATGTCGACGGTACCGATCAACCGCCGCACTGCGGCGTCCGAGGCAACCGTGGTCCATCCGCCGTAGCCCGCCCCGGCTACCGCCGGGTCCTCTTCCTCAAGTCCCAGAAGGGTGATCGCAACCTGCCGGCGTTCCGGTTCCGGCACCATCGAAGTCGCCGACAGGACCCATTCCGGAGCCAGTTCGGTCGACAATGCCAGATCGAAGCCGGGTACCCTCGATGCATTCAGCACATGAACGTCCCGGGGCCTGATCCTGCCGGCGGCAACGGCATTCTCCAGCATGCCCGTTCGCACCGTTCCCGCGTCCGCGGCGCCATTCATCACGGCCTCGATCACGTTGAACTGCGGGAACCCGAGAAAAGCAATCGCGTCGAGATCGCGCCACGGGTTGATTCCGTTCCCGATCAGTGTGGCGGCAGCGACCTCGAAACCGCCGAAGGCGTCCGGCGCCACGGCGGCGAACTTGCGGCCCTTGATGTCGGCCAGTGTCCTGATCTGCGAATTGTCGGAGCGGGCGAATATCACAGCCCCGAACCGGTTGCCGGTCCGCGGACTTCCCGCCCGGTCGGTCCGCAAGG
This sequence comes from Notoacmeibacter sp., assembly GCA_019912385.1. Classification (GTDB taxonomy): domain Bacteria; phylum Pseudomonadota; class Alphaproteobacteria; order Rhizobiales; family Rhizobiaceae; genus JAIOIW01. The sequence goes on from JAIOIW010000147.1 coordinate 21,963, forward strand.
CCACCATCGGGGAGAGCCGGAAATGCTCGACAAGCCGATAGAGATGGCCCGGATTGGTGAAGAGATAGTCGATCTCGCCGTTCGAGAGGGCCGTACGCACGCCCTGGAGCGAGAGAGGCACGACCGAGAACCGCACGCCCGGCACGACATTCGCAACGGCGTCGAATGTCGGCTGCCATCGTTCGAGCGCGGCATTGTCTCCACGATGCGCCAGCACGCCGACCTTTCGGAAAGCCGATTCCTCGCTGCCCTCCTCGAAGGCCAGGGCCGGGCCGCCAAGGACGAGCAGGACAAAGAGCGCCAGTGCGATCATCCGCGCCATTCCTCCCTACGGGATTTTGCGCGGACATGTCCGGCATGTCCAGCACCCGAACCGATACTGCCCATTGGCGCGTGTCAGTCACGAAGCCGCTGGAAGAAGCGTCGCCTTGCCTCCCGGTATGCCGCACGGGGAAATCACGGCTGCAAAAAGGCCCGGTACCGGGCAAATCCCGAATTCGCGGTGCGCGCCCGGACCGGCTCCGGTTCTAGCTCGCTTCCCTCAGCTGCTCGGCTGTCTGCAGATCGACGCTGACGAGCTGGCTGACGCCCTGCTCGGCCATGGTGACGCCGAACAGGCGGTCCATGCGCGCCATGGTGATCGGGTTATGGGTGATGATGACGAAGCGTGTCTCGGTCGATTTCGCCATCTCGTCCATCAGGTTGCAGAAGCGCTCGACATTGTGGTCGTCGAGCGGCGCATCGACCTCGTCGAGCACGCAGATCGGCGCGGGATTGGTGAGGAACACCGCGAAGATCAGGGCCATGGCGGTCAGTGCCTGTTCGCCGCCGGAGAGCAGCGTCATGGTCTGCGGCTTCTTGCCCGGCGGGCGGGCGAGGATTTCAAGTCCGGCGTCGAGCGGGTCTTCGCTCTCGATCAGTTGCAGTTCGGCCGTGCCGCCGCCAAACAGGTGCGTGAACAGGCGCTGGAATTGATCGTTGACGACCTCGAAGGCCGCCAGCAGGCGCTCGCGCCCTTCGCGGTTGAGGCTCTGGATGGCGCCGCGCAGCTTGCGAATCGCCTCGATCACGTCTTCGCGCTCCGTGACGATGGTCTCCAGGCGCTCCGCCATTTCAGCACTTTCCTCCTCGGCGCGCAGATTGACCGCGCCCAGACGCTCGCGCTCCATCTTGAGACGTTCCAGCCGGCGCTCGGTTTCCGCCATGTCGGGCATCGGCGCGTCGGCCGCCAGGCCGGTGTGCCTGATGACCAGGTGCGGTGGGCAGTTGAGCGCTTCGCGGATACGGGCTTCGGCTTCCTCGCGGCGTTCTGCGGCGGCGGTCAGTCGCTCCTCGGCGCGGGCGCGTGCCTCGCGAGCTTCCGAAAGCGCCGAAATTGCCTGGGCCGCCGCCTGGTCGAATGTGCGCTGGTGGTTTTCGGCGGTCTGCAAACGGTCCGCCGCCTGCTTGCGCAGGTCTTCCGCCTCGCTGACCTGATTCATCAGCTGGCGGCGACGCAGTTCCAGTTCCTCCGGCGCATCCGCGATCTTTTCCAGTTCGCTCGCGGCCTCGGCACGCCGCTCTTCCAGAAGCGCGATCTGCCGGTCGGCGTTCTCTGCCCTGGCGATCCATCCGGTCCGTTCCCTGCCAATGGCTTCCAGCCGGCGCGCCCGCGTTTCCGCCTCGCGCTTCAATCCCTCATGGGCGGCCCGCTTTTCGGCGAGGCCGGCGCGGTTCGCCGCGACCTCGGCGGCCAGCGCCTCGAGTTTTTCCTGGAGGGCTGCAATATCCGGCGCTTCGGCAAGCGCAGCCGCGGCTTCGGCAATTGCGGCTTCCGCCTCAGCGACGCCTTCGCCGATCCGGGCCTTCGATTCATCCAACGCTGCGCGGCGGGTGGAAAGTTCGCCGGCCGCCTTTTCGGCCTGCTCCAGGGCCGTGCGCGCCTGGGCAAGTTCGTTTGAACGAAGCCTTGCGGTTTCGCGTTGCGCCTTTGCGGCCTCCACGGCGACGCGCAGTGCGGCCTCGGCGGCCGACGCCTGTTCTTCGACGACCCGCAGCCGTTTCGTCGCCTCGAGCGCCGCGGCATCGAGCTCGGCGAGCCGGTTCTTCTGCTCCAGGCGAAGCGCGGCGGCCGTCGGCGCATCGGCCGATGCGGTGAACCCGTCCCAACGCCAAAGCGCACCTTTGCGGCTGACCAGGCGCTGTCCAGGCTTCAGCAAGCCCTGGAGGCGCGCGCCATCGGCGGCATCGACCAGACCGATATTGGCGAGGCGGCGCTGCAATTGGGCCGGGGCTTTCACCACTTCAGTGAGCGGCCGCACGCCTTGCGGCAGGGCCGGATCGGCTTCCCCCGCCCCGCTTCTGCCCCAATGGACCGGTGCAGCGGCGTCGAGCGGCACGTCCAGGTCTTCGCCAAGAGCAGCACCGAGCGCGGCCTCAAAGCCGCGCTCCACCTTCATCTGCTCGACCACGGCGGGGAACAGTCCGCCGCCGGAGCCGGCATTGATGATCTTCGACAGCGTGCGCGCCTCGGTCTCGATGCGGTTCAGTTCGGCGCGCGCCTCCTGCAAGGGGGCACGTGCCGCGGCTTCGGCTTCGCGCGCACGCTCCACGCGCTCGTCGGCCTTCGCCGCTGCGGCCTCGACATCGCCAAGCGCGGCCTCGCAACGTTCGACGATGCCGCGCTTTTCCGCCGGGTCGGGCAGGCCCGCCAGCTTACCGGCAATCGCCGCCAGTTCGCGCTCCACGTCCGCAAGCTGGCGGGCAATGCGGTCACGGCGCTCGCCGGCCTCGCGGCCGCGGCGCTCGATCGCCTGGCGATTGGCGGCGGCATCGGCGCGTTCCGCGGTGACGCCCGAAAGCCGGGTTTCGCTTTCCTGCAGCCTGGTGGCCGCCTCCTCGAAGTCTGCGCGGGTCGACGCCTCGCGGCCGGCCATGTCGGCGTTTTCGCTGTTGAGCGTGCGTTCTTCCTCGGAGAGGCGCTCCAGGATTTCCGCGTTGTCGCCGACCATCTGCTTTTCGCGGGCAATGTCGGCGTCGAGCTGGTTCAGCCGCTTTTCCAGTTCCTCCCGGCGGCCGGTCAGTCGCTCGGCCTCCTCCTCGAGCTGGCCGCGCGCGATGGTAAGGCGCTGAAGAACCGCAGCCGCCTTTGCTTCCGCCTCGCGCAGGCCAGGCAGGGCGGACTGGCCGATGGCCTGCTCCTTTGCCGCGTTCATCTGCTGACTGGCGCGCTCGCCGACAAGGGATGTCGCGACGGCAAGCGCCGACTGGCCTTCGGCTTCCTGTTCCTTCGCCATGGTCCAGCGCAGGTGCAGCAGCACGGCCTCGGCGGCGCGTATGTCGGCAGACAACGCCTTGAACCGGTTGGCCTGGCGGGCCTGGCGCTTCAGGCTTTCAATCTGGCTTTCCAGTTCGCCGACCACATCGTCAAGGCGCTCCAGATTGGTCTCGGCGCCGCGCAAACGCAGCTCGGCCTCGTGGCGCCTTGTGTGAAGACCGGAGATGCCGGCGGCCTCTTCGAGCAATTGGCGGCGTGCCTGCGGCTTGGCCTGGATCAGTTCTCCAATACGCCCCTGGCCCACCATCGAGGGTGAGCGCGCGCCGGTCGACTGGTCGGCGAACAGCAGTTGCACATCCTTGGCGCGCGCATCCTTGCCGTTGATGCGATAGATGGAGCCCGCCTCGCGCTCGATGCGCCGAGAGACCTGGATCTCCTCGCCATCGTTCCACTGCGCCGGTGCGGTGCGATCGCGATTGTCGAGAAACAGCGCCACTTCGGCGGTGTTGCGCGAGGGACGGGTGGCGGAACCGGAGAAAATCACGTCGTCCATGCCCGAGGCGCGCATGTTCTTGTACGAGTTCTCACCCATAACCCAGCGCAACGCCTCGACAAGATTGGACTTGCCGCAGCCGTTCGGACCAACCACGCCGGTCAGCCCGCTCTCGATGACGAATTCGGTCGGTTCGACAAAGGATTTGAAGCCAAGCAACCGCAGCCGGGAAAACCGCATCAAGCGCCCCCCGTCTGCCGGCAGCGCCGGGCCAAGGCCTTGTCCGCCGCCCGGCGGCGCGCCTCAATCCATGCTGTCAATGATCGCCGCAATTTCTTCAAACGGCAGTGCTCCTGGATATTTCTTGCCGTTGATGAAGAAGGTCGGCGTGGCTTCCACACCGAATTCATCCGCCGCACGCTTCCTCGTCGCATTCACATTGTCGAGAAGTTGCTGATCCTTCAAGCAGGCGTCAAACGACTCCTGTGAAAAACCGGCAATCTTGACCGTCTGGAACAAGGCCTCCGCAGCTTTTTCCTGCGGCGCGCCTGCCCAGTCGTCCTGCCTGCGGAAGAGCACGTCGACCAGCGGGAAGTAATTGTCGCTGGAACAGCGGGCAAGCATGATCGCTGCTGTCGCCCGGGGATCGAGCGGGAATTCGCGCATGATGAAACGGATCTTGCCGGTGTCGACATAGGCTTTTTTCAGTTCCGGCCAGGTATTCTCATCGAAATAACGGCAATGACCGCAAGTCATTGATGCATATTCGATAACCGTCACCGGTGCGTCTTCCGATCCAAGCGCCATCTCCGGCAGTGGACCCGGTGCCATCAGCTTGGCCATATCGACTTCGCCTTCGGGATCGGGAACCTTGACTGCCCTGGCGGCAGGCGCTGCGGGTTCCGTCTTCGCTGTGTCCGACGCGGCCGGCGTCTCCGGCGCCTTCCCGGCATCGCCGGTTTCCTTGGAGTTGTCGCTGCACGCCGAAAGGGCGACTGCAAGCGCTATCGCGGTCAGCGGGCCAGAAAGGGCGCGAATGAGGGAGAATTCGAGGTTCATGCGAATCACCTGTCGTTGCTATGCCGTCTAATTGCGATCCTGGTTAGGGTCGGTCCGTCACCAAATTAAGGCAACGGCTCTAGCGGAAACTTCGCGGCGATCTGTTCACGATTATGTGTAAAACCGCAAGCCCTATGCCTTGCTGCCAAGCACGCCATGGCCGAGACGAGCGAGCGCCGCACGCAGGCCATCGTCGTCGATGCCCGCCAGCCGGTCCTCCAGAAGCCGCTCCTCGCGATCGGTCAGTGCGCGCACGGGCGGACGCCTCGACGGGGATTCGACCTTCACCGGTTTCTGCACGATGCGGATGCGGCCGATGGCGGCGAAGCCGAGAAAGGCATTGACCCGCGCGATGAGTTCCGCGGTCTCGTGCTGCAGCGCGATTGCCGCGAAGCCTTCGCAGGCGACAACCAGCGTGGCCGGCTCGAACGGATCGTCGTCGCCCGCCCTGCGCGGCCAGACGATCCTCTCCGGTCGGGTGGTTTCGGCAAGGCGCTCGCCGGCGATCTCTTCCCACGACTGGACAAGGCTCACCGACATGCCGGCGCGCTTGCGCAGCACCGGATCGATGATCGCGGTGACAAGGTCGCTGACCGGTTCGGCATTGCCGCGCCGCGGTTTCCCCGCCATAAACTGCCCTTCCCTTGCTGCCACCAGTGCACGAAACCTTAGCATCGAAACCATGCCGCCGTCACCGTCAGGAAATTCCAGCAGCAGACCCGACGGATCGCCCTTCGCCGGACGTCTGCTCGGCTGGTATGACCGCCATCACCGCGAACTGCCATGGCGAACGGCACCGGCAGCGGCGGCAGATGGCAATCGCCCCGATCCCTACACGGTCTGGCTTTCTGAAATCATGCTGCAACAAACAACCGTGGCGGCGGTCAGGTCCTATTTCGAAACCTTCATCACACGATGGCCGACGGTCCGCGATCTCGCAGACGCATCAAATGACGATGTCATGAAGGCCTGGGCCGGGCTCGGCTACTAT
>JAIOIW010000021.1 GCA_019912385.1 Notoacmeibacter sp.
ATCCAACCCCCGCAACCAACTTTCCAACACGATATCAAGCGCTTAGGAGCCTCCCGCACGGGGGGCTTCCTGCGTTGGCGGCGGCGGATCTGAACCGCATCAGGGGCCCGCAAGTCCTGCCGCAGGCAGGTCCCGCGGGACAAGGAGCCAAATCCAACCCCCGCAACCAACTTTCCAACGCGATATCTAACGCTTGAACGCCGCCCAACCCGGGCGGCTTTTCTGTTGGCGGCAGGTCACGGAGGCAATCCGGAATAGCCGCTTTCGCGAGCATTATCGGAAACAACGGGTCCGTTTGAAGATGAACGCCCCTATGCCGGCGGCGCGAACACAGAAAGCACTTCGTCGGGGGAACGCCGGGGCATTTCCTTCGCCTCCCCCTTCAGGGTTCCAAGCGCGACGAAAGCCAGCAGGCTCTCGTCGTCGCGCAGGGCGAATGCACGCCGCAGCGCCTGGCTGCAAACGCGGGCCCCGCTGACCGTCTTGCCCCTGTAGCCGAACGATTCCGCCGCCAGTAGCAGGTTCTGCAGGGCGGCGCCGACCGCCACCCACTGCTCGTGAGGTGGCACTTGCGGATTGTCGTCCGCAATCCGCCCGATCACGGCGATGAGGCACGGCCCGTTCAGCGCGCGCTCGCGCGTGCTCGCCAGACGATCCCCGCTTGCCGTGCTGTCGGCTTCGATCGCCGCGGCGACAAAGGCATCGGCCAGCGCGTCGCGCTGGTCGTCCGCGATATAGACGAAACGCGCCGGCGACAGCCTGCCATGGTCCGGCCCGGCGCAGGCGGCTCGGACCATTTCGCGAATCTCCTCGGGGCTCGGGCCGGGCGCGTCAAGGTATTTCGGTGAAACGGACCGCCTGGCGCAGATCCTTTCGATCATGTCGGTCAATAATCGACAGGCTCCAGTTGAAGTCGATCGCCCAGTCTGACCTCCGCCATTTCCGCTGGCAAGACCGCAATCGCGCGCGCCTGCGCGAACGGGTGGAGACTGGCCGACGCCCCCCGGCCCAGCGCGACGACGACCGGGCGGCCGAATTCGTCGCGCGTGCTCCAGCTCACCGGAACATATTCGCGGCGGCCTGTCTTCCGCCGCAGGTTGAAGCCGGATACCGCTTCGATCGTGTTGTCCTGGAGCGCCGTCATGCCGGCCGCCGCGCGGATGGCGGGCCAGGCGATCTTCATGAAGGTGATCGCCGCGGCATAGGGATTGCCCGGCAACCCGACGAAAAGCGCCGAACCGAGCCTGCCGACGGTGACCGGCTTGCCGGGACGCATGGCGACCTTCAGCACCTTCAGGTCGGCCGCCTCGATCTCGAGGACGTCCAGCATGTGGTCTTCCTCGCCGGCCGAGACACCCCCCGTCGAGATCACGATGTCACATTCGCGCGCCGCGCGGGCGACCAGGGCGCGGATATGCGCCGCATCGTCGCCGACGATGCCGTAGTCGCGGGTCTCGATCCACGGTCTTTGCAGCCGCGATCGCAGGTAATAGCGGTTCGAATTGTAGATCTGTCCAGGCGAAAGCGGCCAGCCTGGCTCGACCAGTTCGCTGCCGGTGGAGATCAGGCCGATGCGGACCTTGCGCACCACATCCACTGCCGCGATGCCTGCCGCCGCGAGCAGGGCGACATGGCGCGGCGTCAGCAATTCGCCCGCGGCAACGATTTCGCTGCCCGCGCCGACATCCTCTCCCGCCCTGCGGATATGCTTTGCGCGCTCGGGACGTTCCGCAACGACGACTTCGCCGCCGGTCCTCTCGCAATATTCCTGCATGATCACTGTGTCGGCGCCCTGCGGGATAGGCGCACCGGTCATGATCCGCGCGGCCGTGCCGGTTTCAAGGGACCTCTTCGGTGTGGTCCCCGCAACGATCCGTTCCCTTATTTTCAGTGTCCAGGGTCCGGAACCCTCAAACGACCCGGTCGAGACCGCATACCCGTCCATCGCCGAATTGTCGAAGGGCGGGATGTTGACCGCGCAAAGAATCGCCGAGGCGGCAATCCGTTCGCTGGCCGCGAGAACAGGCAGGATCTCGCTCGACCGTATCGATGGCGCGGCGCGGAAAGCCTGTTCGGCGGCGACGTCGACACTGAGTACATCGCCACTTTTACCGGCTGAACATCCATCCCCGGCTGTTCGCGCCCTTCCCGGCTGAATGTTCATGTGCGTTTCCCCGAAAACGCCCGCCGCGAGACTGCGGCGGGCGCGTTTGCCAACGTCAGACGGCCTTGTATTCCTTCGACTTGAAGGACACCGCCTTCGTCCGCGGTGTCGCTTTCGCAATTCTGCGGATGTTGCCCCAGGTATGCTTGTAGTCCGGCAATACCAGCTCGTTGACACCGGGATTGACGACATTGCCCTGGCTTCCCGCGGGCGCGCCGAAGACCATGGCCACCTGGCCACGCTTGGCGGTATCGGTCGGATAGGCCATGCCCTGCGTCGCGCCATTTTCGTTGGCGATCTCGATCAGGTCTCCTGCTTCGATACCCTCCTCGGCCATATCCTCCATGTTCATCTCGATGAACGGATAGGGGAAGCGGTCCTGGATGAAATCGTTCTTCTGGTCGAGGAACTGGTTCTGCCAGAAGATGTTGGCGCGAACATTGTTGATCCAGTACTTGTGGCTCTCCTTCTCGCGCGCCTTGCCGGCGGCCTGCCAGCCCCGCCATTTGGCAGCACAGAACAGGGCCTTGCCGTCTTCGCGGCCGTGACGGGTGAACCTGCCGTCCGTGTAAAGCCGCTCGGTGCCGACAAGCTTGCCGTCCGCGAAGCCGACGACCGGTTCCTGGACGCCGTTGTTGCCCATGGCGCGCAGGCGCTCGTAGGTCACTTCCGGATTGCCCTTGTTGTAGCCGTCCATGAAGGCGTCTTCCTCGGTCTCCCAGTCATAGCCCTTGAACTGGTCGGCATAGGCATCATTGCCCATTTCACGCAGGACGCGTTCCATGTTCTGCGCAATGCCGGCGGCAATCAGGCAATCCGGCCTGGAGTTGCCGTAGGGGTCCATGTACTTTTCCGACAACCGCAAGCGCCGCTCGCCATTCATCGAGGTGAGGTTCATCTCGTTGGCTTCGCAGGCCGGCAGGATGACATGGGCGTTGTGGCCGATCTGGCTGTGGATGATGTCGGCGACGACGACAAAGAGGCCGCCGGCATTGACCGCCGCCACGATCGCATCGGCCAGTTGCTCGCGGGTACCGCCCGCCGCCGCGTCCATGGCGTCCTTGACCATGTCCGCGCGGCGCTTGTGCACCCGCTTGTACTGGGAGGCATTCAGCGTGGTCTTGTAGTGGTCACAGGCCCAGACATGATGCACCTTGCCGCCACCGCGGATCAGCAGTTGATCGACATACTCCGCTGGCCGGCCGACATGGCCGTCGGACGGACGGTAATAGCCTTCCTGGTGACCGCCGAGACGGCAGACGCCGCCGCCTTCGCGGCCGATATTGCCCGTTGCCAGCGCGATATTCACCAATGCGCCGATGGTGCGATAGTTGTCGTTGCCCCAGATGATGCCCTTCTCGTAGGCGGTCACGCATTTGCGCAGCGAGCCGTCATCCTTCGGCTTGGCGATCCACTCGGCCGCCTTGGCGATGTCGGCTTCCGAAACGCCGCAGATTTCAGCGGCAGTGGCCAATGACGTCCGGCTGGTGTCGAGCGCGTATTCGAGGCTGCCGAGACCAGCTGGATGGGCGTCGTCCAGCGGTTGCGCCTCGCCTCCCTGGAAGGTCGAGTTGGCGATGAAGTCGCTGTCCACCCAGCCGTTGTCCACGATATGCGTGAACAGCGCATTGAACAGCACCATGTCGGTGCCTTCGTTGATCGCCAGATGAAGGACATTGTCCACGCCCGCGGTTTGTTCGGCAGCATTGACGGTGACGGTTCTGCGCGGATCGACGGAGATGAACTTCGCACCATTGCGCATGCCCGGAACCATATGGTTCAGGAACAGGTTGGTCTGGGTTTCCAGCGAATTGGCGCCGATCATGAAGATCGTATCGGTGATCTCATAGTCCTTGTAGGCGTAATTGAGTTCATCGACGCCCATGTCGCGGGTCGAGTGCACCTCGGAGTTATAGGCGGGACGGTTGTGAATGCGACAGTTCTTGACCTTCATGCTCTCGAAATAGAGCTTGCCGGTCGCCCAGGTATTTTCGTAGCCGCCGGCCGATCCGCCATGGTCGAACATCGAAACGACGAGATCGTCTTCCGACCCCTGCGTGACGACGCGCGCCGTGACGCGCGCGACAAGATCGAGGGCATCGTCCCAGGAGGTCGGCTGCCACACACCGTTGCGCCACATCAGCGGATCGCCGAGGCGCTGCTGCTGCGTACCCGTCACATGGGACGGCCGGTTCTCGGCCATGCGGCCGCCGCGTGTGGAGGCCAGACCCGAATTCACCACGCAATCATGATCGGGCACCACCACAAGGTGCACGTCCTTTCCGTGCTGGCGAACCATATTGTACATCGACGGGGCGATCCAGGTGCCGTCCGCGGGCTGCTGTTCGCTCAGGTCGATGCCGAGCGCATTGTCCTTGAGTGTGCCCTGCTTGTTGCGCGGCCAGGTGTAGGCCTTGTAGCCGCACCCCACGATGCAGTAGTGGCACGTCACGTTATGGACCGTGGCATCCTTCGGAGGGATGGGCAGACGGTCTATCTGTCTCTTGTAAGCCATGTCGCTATCCTCCCCTTAGAGCACGTTTGACGGGCGGCCGAAAATCAGGTCGCTCGCGCCTTCGGCATAGATGTCGCCCTTTTCATCCACGCGAAGCGTGAACTGCGGGAGATTCTGCGTGGCATGACCCCATACCTGCTGGCCTCCGGCTTCACAGTCGAAGCGCGAGAAATGGCCGGGGCAGTTGAGCGTCCTGTCGGTGCTGTCGTAGGACATCTGCCAGCCCTTGTGCGGGCACAGCACCGAATAGGCGACGATATCGCCGTCGGGTCCGACGCCGTCCTCGACCGCCTGGCCGAGCTTGAGCAGGACACCGGGGCTGTTTTCGTCGGGATATTCGATATCGATCGGCTCGTTGACCTTGAGATCGGCGATATTCCCGAGTTTGTTGGACGGATAGTCGATAATGGCGTTTGCGGGCGCCGCCTTTGCCGGCTGCGCCGGCATCATGGTTGCGGTTGCCGCGCCGGCGGCCGCCATCGCGCCACCCCTCAAGAATTGACGACGGCCGAGATCGACCATCTTTCTGCATCGAGACATGCTTTCCTCCCGAAAATTTTCATTGCCGGATAGCAGAGCAATGTTCATGCCATTCCAGATTTTCCAATTATTTCAATATGTAAGAAAATAGTGACGGCGCAAAACGCCGCACAATGTCCGGAAATCCGGACATGGTGCGGCGCCGAAGGTTCAGGAATCCGGACGTTCGGCCCTGATGCCAAAGCGGGTCATCTTCTCCCAAAGGGTTGTCCGCGAAATGCCGAGCATGCCCGCGGCCTCCTTGATCTGGCCGGATGTCTGCGCCAGCGCGCGCTCGATCTGCCGCCGTTCCGCCGCATCGCGGATTTCCGACAACGGCTGGAAGCCCTCGCGCGACTGCACGGCCTGTCTCTTGTCGGGGAAAAGATCCTGCGGCATCAACCATTCGCCGCTCCCGACCGCCACGGCCCGTTCGACGCGATTGCGCAGTTCGCGCGCGTTGCCCGGCCAGTCATGGGCGAGCACCGCCTCCTCCGCAAGCGCCGATACCCCGTGGATGTCCCTGCCCTGGCGGTCGGCCGCCTCGCGCATGAACAGGTTCATCAGCCAGATGACATCATCGGGGCGGTCGCGCAGCGGCTTCAGATGGATCGGCAGGACCGACAACCGGTAGAACAGATCCTCCCGGAATTCCCGGTCCTGACCGAGGCCCGACAGGGTGCGGTGGGTTGCCGCAATGACGCGGGCGCGGAACGGAACCTCCCCTTCCCCGCCCACGCGGTAAAAGGTCCGTTCTTCGATCAGTCGCAGGATCTTGGCCTGCAATTGCCCGGGCATGTCGCCGATTTCGTCGAGAAACAGCGTCCCGGTACCGGCACGTTCGGCATATCCGATATGTTGTTTCGCCGCCCCGGTGAATGCACCGCGCTCATGTCCGAAAATTTCGCTCTCTAGCAGGTCGGCGGGAATTGCCGCGCAATTGACGGCCATGAACGGGCCGCCCGGCGGAGTGGACAGCCGGTGAAGCAGCTTGGCGGCCACTTCCTTGCCGACGCCGGTCTCCCCGGTGATCAGAACCGGCAGGTCGGTCGCGGCGTAGCGCCGAAGCATGTCTTCGGCCCCTCGCATGTCGGCCGACGGGCCCATTGCGACGTCGGCGCCGGCTGGCTGCTGCCTGACTCTCGTGTTCTGGCGAACGCGCAACAGGAATTCCTCGAAGCCGAACGGCTTGGTCAGGTAGTCGACAGCGCCGAGCCGCATGAGGCGAACCGCCTCGTCGATTTCCCCATAGCCGGTGATGAAGATGAACGGCGGCGGCCCGCTTCTCAAGTGCGCGCTGCGGAAGACCTCCTCGCCGCTCATGTCCGGCAGGCGGATGTCGCACACGATGATATCCGCATCATGCAGTTCCGCCGAACCGATCGCATCGCCGCCGGTCTTCCACCACTTGACCGCACATCCTTCGATCTCCAGACGCTGGAGAATCGATCCGCCCATGATCGGGTCATCCTCGATCAGCGCGATCCGGATTGGCTCAGGCTGCATTGACAAGCGCTTCCCCCTTGGTGTCGGCGATATGTATGGTGACGATCGTGCCATTCCCGCCCGATTCGGCGACGCTCAGCGTCGCGCCCAGTTCATCGGCGATCTGGCGCACGATCCAAAGGCCGAGACCGTCGGACACGCGCGGCGGCGTACCCGCATCGCCGGCGATCAGGATTTCCCTCGATTTGTGCGGCATTCCTCCGCCCTGGTCCGTAACCGCGATGGTCAGACCGCTCTGCGAACGCTGAACGCCGACATGGATCACGCCACCATTCGGCGTCGCTGCCGAAGCGTTCAGCAGCAGGTTCAGCAATGCCTGCCGAACCGGTCCGGCCGGACAGTTGCACGGCTGGTCCCCGAAGCTGGAAAAGGCAAAATCCAGGGTCTGGGACCGCTTTCGCAATTCGGGGCCCATCAGGAGCTTGAGGTCCTCGAAATCGTGGGTCGACAGAGGGCGCGTCAGGCGCTCGGGACGGTAGGTCGCAAGCGCCGCATGGACGACTTCTCCGATGCCCAAAAGGCCGCGCCGCAGCAGGTCCAGCGAGGTCTTGCGCACGCTGGCCTTGTCGCCGTGTTTTTGCAGCGTGTCGACGGCGTTCATCAGACCGCCCAGCGGATTGTTGATCTCGTGCGCCATTCCCGAGGCAAGGCGGCCGAGGCTGGCCAGTTTCTCCTCTTCCCCCAGTCGGCGTGTCAGTTGCTGGCGCTCCGACTCCGAGTGCAGAAGCGTGTTGAACGCCCTGAACACCTGCCGCGCTTCCCGGTTGAAGCCGGTGTATTCGCGCTCTTCGATTGCCACCGGCCGCCCTTCGGCCGCTTCGATCATGTGGCTTTCCAGAACCTGGATCGGCCGGGTCATGTGCCGCACTGCCAGGAACCCGATGAGGGCCAGCAAGCCGGTAAGCGCGGCATTCGTCAGCAAAAGCGTCTTGAACACCTCGCGCCGTTCCCGCAGCAACGGCGCCGCATCGAACACGGCAAGTATCTTGCCGATTGGTTGCCCCTGGTGGACGATGTCGCGCCTCACATATCCCCGTTGTGCATTGCCATCGAGATTGACGCCCGCGGCGGGAAATTTTTCGAGAAACGCGACGTCGAGCGTGCCGAGCGTTTCCCGGCTGGCTGGATCGCTTGCCGCGAGAACGACATCGGAATTGGTCGCCACGATGGTCTCAATTGGCAGGATATCGGTGGTCTCCGGTTTCATCCGGTCGAGCGCGTCGAAGATTTCCCAGCTGTCCTGCCGCAGGACCGAAGGTGAGATCGAAGCGGTAATGCCGTCGAGATAGGAAAAGGCAAGACTCTGCAGGTAGGTCTCCTGCAACGCGCCAAGGCGGGTGAGCACACGTTCCGACGCTACGGCCGAGACGGCGATCATCAACACAGCCACCGCGGCCGGTATTCGCCAGATAAGCGGCAAATGTACGAGCTTGCGCAAGGGCTTCATAGCACACCCTGCAATTTGGCCATCTTGGCGGCGATGCCATCGAAGATGGTGGCGGGCGCATCGACGAATCCTGTCAGCCTGAATGCCTGGAGTACGTCCCTGCCCTGTTTTGTTTCACCCATGGCAACCAGGGCGTGCTTCAGCGCCGCGATTGCCGGGGACGATGCCATTGCACGGCTGGTGGCGACCGGCGGGAAGCCGAGCAGCTCGGACTTTCTGAGGACACGGGTCCTGTTCACCAGTTCAGGGTCCCGTTCGCGCATGACCTCCCAAACATATCCGTCGACGCTTCCCGATTGCGCCAGCCCGGCAGCCACCGCCCTGACAACGTTCCTGTGGCCGTAGGTGAACAAGGTCTTGCGGAAGAAGGTCTCCGGGTCGAGACCGAGTTCGAACATCAGTGTCCGCGTTACCAGATATCCGGAATTGGAGTCGGGATCGGAGAAGGCATGGATATCGCCTTCCAGGTCCGCGAAACCGGCGGCCTTCCGATCGGCGCCGACGATCACGTAGGACTGGTAGAGCGGCCTGCCGTTCCATTCCGGAACGGCGACGAGTTCCAGGCTGTCGCGAAATTTGACGAACGGGTATCCGCAGATCCACGCCGCTTCGAGCTGTCCCGAGACAAGCAGGGACGTGATTTCCTGATAGGTCCGCCGCGTGACCAGTTCGATTGAATGACCGGTCGCCGTTTCCAGATAGCTCTTCAGCAGGCCGAGAAGATCCAGGTCCGTGTTCAGAAGCACGGGTGTAAGACCGAAACGGACCGCTCGCCGCTCGCCGCCGAGCGTCCGGCCCGGTGCCGCCGTCAGTACAAGGCCGGCGGAAAGCAGCCGCAGCACTTCCCTGCGCGACCGGCCGCCGGCGACATCAGGTTGAGCCCGATGCGCCATGGTGGTTCCTCCCGTTTGTCAAATTCTAGGCGTTTTCCCGCGTCCGGTGCAATCCTCGACGCGCGGCAGGCGCGATCAGTTCGCCAACCGGCATTCGCCCTGCCGCAGCGCGTGCCGCCTACCGCACATCAGGCTCCTCGCCAACATGCATGAATTCGCGGAATGCGGAAACCGCCGTGTTCTGCTCAACATTTGTGGCCCATGCTAGGCCGACATCCATGGTCGGAATCCTGTCGGCCAGCGAGACGACCTCGACACGGCGACCGTCCAGCGACCACGGCCGGTAAACCATATCGGACAGGATCGTCACCCCCATGCCGCTGGCAACCATCGAGCGCACGGCCTCGACCGAAGACGTTCTGAAGATGGTGCGCGGGCGATAGCTCGTGCGGTTCCAGTAGCGTTGCGCCGTGTTGCTCGCCTCATCGACCGTCAGCATGATGTAGGGCTGGGCGGCGACATCGGCCAGCGAGATCGACGGCTGCTCGAGAAGCGGATGATGCGACGACAGCCACAGCCTGCGGCGCGATTGCAGCAGCGTGTCGTAGGAAATGCCCTCCTGGTCCATGATGTTGGAGGTCAGCATCACCGCGAGATCGAATGTGCCGGAGACCAGCCCGTCCTCGATCGCGCTGCGCGAGGCTTCGGTCAGTTGCAGATCCACGCCGGGGAAGGCGCGGACGAACCGCTCGATATAGGGCAGGATGTAATAGCCGGCGACCGTGTAGGTCATCGCCAGGCGCAGCGTGCCCTTCACGTCGTCGCGCAGGCGGCGCGGCGACCTGACCGCCTCCTCCACCGCAGCCATGATCCGCCGGGCGTGATCGAGAAAGATATTGCCCTCGTAGGTCAGCGCGACGCCGCCCGCATGCCTGTCGAGCAGCGGGGTGCCGACAATCTCCTCGATCTGCTTTACCGCCGTCGTCACCGCGGATTGGGAGACGTTGAGCTCCATCGCCGCGCGCGAAATCTGCCCCGAGTTCGCGACGGCGATGAAGTAGCGGATCTGGCGGATCGACGGTTCATTCATAATTCAGATAACGGCTATTGGAAAAACAGAATAGACAATCAGGCCGGATTGCCGGAGGTCAAGCCCTATTCTCGTCCCCATTCGCTTCACCATTCAACCTTTTTCATTTTATTTCAGCCATCAATGCGGCAATTGCGCGACCCGACCGCGGCCGCGCCACCGAATGGCCTGATCGGGTCGCGCTCTGGCCGCAATATCGAATAAACAGAATTCGATTCCCCAATAATCGTATTTTACAATTTAGCTATCCCGTTCTTTCATTTTCGGGTCGTCTTTCCGGTGGGGATCGGCGAAGGGGCCGCATCGGTCCGCTCACATCAGGAGACTCAATCATGAAAAGAATGCTCAGCGCATTGTCTGCATCCGCGGCAATGGCGCTTGCCCTGTCCGGCAGCGCCATGGCGGCGGAATGGTATCCCTATCCCGTCGACGTCTGGGACCCGCCGTTCAACATGGACAGCCCGCGCAGCGCGGCGGACTACGAACCGCTCGACAAGGCCGCGCAGAAATGGGACATCTGCATTTCCTTCCCGCACATGAAGGACGCCTACTGGCTTGGCGTCGATTACGGCATCACCGAAGAGGCCAAGCGTCTCGGCGTGAAGGCGAACGTGGTCGAAGCCGGCGGCTACACCGAACTCAACACCCAGATCTCGCAGATCGAGGATTGTGTCTCGGCAGGTGCCGACGCGGTCATCATCGGCGCCATCTCCTTTGATGGTCTCAACAACCTCGTGGCCGAGGTTGCCGGCAAGGGTATTCCCGTCATCGACGTCATCAACGGCATGTCGTCCGACAAGCTCTCGGCGAAATCGCTTGTTTCCTTCGGCGAAATGGGTGCCAAGGCGGGCGAATTCCTGGCCGGAAAGCATCCCGCGGGCGGCGAGGCCGCAAAGGTCGCGTGGTTCCCCGGACCGGCCGGTGCCGGGTGGGTCGAAGCGGGCAATGCCGGCTTCCAGGGCGCGATCAAGGGTTCGGCGGTCGAACTGGTCGACACCAAATACGGCGACACCGGCAAGGAAGCCCAGGCCAAGCTCGTCGAGGATACGCTGGAAGCCTACCCGGACCTCGACTACATCGTCGGCACCGCGGTTACGGCCGAAGCCGTCGTACCGATCCTGCGCGCACGCGGCCTGACCGACCAGGTCAAGATCGTTTCCTACTACTATACACCGGGCGTCGATCAGGGCATCTCACGTGGCCAGATTCTCGCCGCGCCGACGGACTCCACGGTCATCCAGGGCCGCATCGCGGTCGACCAGGCCGTGCGCATCCTGGAAGGCAAGGACTACCTCAAGCATGTCGGCCCCAAGCTTTACGTGGTGACGCAGGAAAACCACGGCGAGTTTGATCCTTCCTCGACGCTGGCGCCGGACGGTTTCCGTCCGGTCTTCTCGGTCGAATAAGCAGAGAGCCTCGCCGGACCATGTCGGATTCACTGATCAAACAGCATGCGGAGATGCGGGCAACCACCTCTCCCCTCCTCCAGACCCAGGGTGTCACCAAGGACTATCCTGGCGTCCGGGCGCTGGATGGCGTGGATTTCGACCTGCGGGCCGGCGAGGTGCATGTGCTCTTCGGCGAGAACGGCGCCGGGAAGTCTACCCTGATTTCCATCCTGGCCGGCGCCAACCAGCCGAGCGCCGGCCAGATCCTGTTCAAGGGCGAGCCGGTGTCGCTGGCTTCGGTTCACGATGCCCGCACCTATGGAATTTCCGCAGTCTTCCAGGAATTTTCCCTCATCCCGCAAATGACGGTGGAGGAAAACCTGTTCCTCGGCGCCGAACACAGCCGCGCCGGCCTGCTCGACCGCGCCCGCATCCGCCGCGAAGCGCAGGAAATCCTCGATGAACTCGGCTTCGCGCTCCGGCCCGAGCAGCGTGTCGACCATCTCACCCGCGCCGAGCAGCAGATGGTCGAGATCGCCAAGGCGTTCCGCTCCGAACTGCAGGTGCTGATCCTCGACGAACCCACGGCCTCGCTCACCAACCACGAGACCGACCACCTGTTCCAACTGATCGGCGAACTGACGAAGCGCGGCGTCGGGATCATCTATATCACCCACAGAATGGCCGAGATCCACCGCATCGGCGACCGTATCACCGTTCTGCGCGACGGCCGCTATATCGACACCGTCGATGCGCGCGAAGCGACCGAGGACGACCTCGTGAAGCTCATGACCGGGCGTGTCGTCGGCGCCGTCTTCCCGGTCCTGGACCTGAGCGAACCGGGCGACGTGGTTCTCGACGTGCAAAATGTCACGACGCGCGACGCCCTGGTGGCAGACGCATCGATGAACGTGCGTGCCGGAGAGATCGTCGGCATGGCCGGCCTTGTCGGATCGGGCAAGTCCGAGCTGATGCAGGCCTGCTTCGGCGCCGGACCGATCGGCGCGGGGACGGTCACCCTGAACGGCCGCGACATCACCGGCCACACGCCGCGCCGCAATATCCGCGACGGCTTCCTCTACCTTCCCGCCGACCGCCGCAGCGAAGGCCTGATGATGATGCGATCGGTGCGCGAGAATGTCGCGCTTGCCTCGCTCGACATCGCGCCCTTCTCCAGGGGGGTCTTTCTCGACCGCGCCGGCGAGAGAAAGGCCGTCGGCGACCTCGCCGCAAGGCTCAATCTTTCGCCGCCGCTGATCGAGCGCGCGGTCGACCACTTTTCCGGCGGCAACCAGCAAAAAGCGATGCTCGCCCGCAGCCTGACCCGCAGATACGATCTGATCGTTTTCGACGAGCCGACGGTCGGCGTCGATGTCGGCACGCGTGCATCCATCTACGAATTCATTGTCGGGCTGGCGCGCGGCGGCGTGGCCATCGTGCTGATCTCGTCCGACCTGCCCGAAATCCTTCACCTGACCACCCGCGCCTACGTCTTCTACCGCGGGCGGGTCCAGGCTGAGCTCAAGGCCGACCAACTCACGGAGGAGAATGTGCTGGCCCATTTCTTCGAAAGGGAGGCCGCCTGATGGCTGACAATTCCGCACCGGCCGCCGGCGGCCTCGCGATCTTCACCAAGCGCCTGTTCGTCAAGCTTGGAATCCTGCCCTTCCTCCTGGTGATCGCCATCATCGTGTTCACGCTGATGTCGGACAATTTCCTCACGCCGCGCAACCTCATGAACGTGCTGCGCCAATCGGTCTATCTGATGATCGTCGCGCTCGGCCAGATGATGGCCCTTCTGACCGGCGGCTTCGACCTGTCGGTCGGCACGATCCTGGCGCTGAGCTCGGTGGTCGGCGCCATGGTGATGGCGGCCGTTTTCGCTGCCGCCCCCGACATGGTCTGGCTGGCGATCATGCTTGGCAGCCTGGCAGGCATTGCGGCAGGCATCCTGATCGGCGTCGTCAATGGCGCCGGCGTCGCCTTCTTCAACGTGTCGCCCTTCATGATGTCGCTCGGCATGGCATCGGTCGGCTTCGGCATCGCGCTCTACCTGACTGGCGGCGTACCGGTTTACGGAATGCCGCAGGCCTTCGGCGACATCTTCGGATTCGGTTCCCTGTTCGGCATCCCCGCGCCGGTATTCGTGGCGGCGATGCTGGTGGCGGCCCTGTTCGTTTTCCTCTACCGCACGCCGCAGGGCCGCTATTTCTATGCTGTCGGCGGCAATCTGAAGGCCGCCTCGCTTTCCGGCATCAACACCCGGGCCACGCTGTTTTTCACCTATGTGCTGAGCGCCTTCTTCGCCGCCGTCGCAGGCATGCTGCTGACCGCGCGCCTCGACACCGGTGAAGCCAATATCGGCGCCTCGATGCCGCTGGAATCGATTGCCGCCTGCGTGATCGCTGGCGTCAGCCTGCGCGGTGGCGTGGGCCGTCTCGAAAACGTCGTGCTCGGTGCGCTGTTCATCGGCCTGATCCAGAACGGCATGAACCTGGCGCGCATCGAATCCTATTTGCAGACCGTGGTGCTCGGCGCCCTTTTGATACTCGCGGTGATCGCAGACCAGATCCGTCTCCGTTACGTCGCCTCGCTCAAGGATTAAGGAGAAGAACCAGATGCGTGTGGATTTGAACTGCGACATGGGCGAAAGCTTCGGCCTCTACAGGATGGGCGATGACGAGGGCATCATGCCCTACATCACGCAGGCCAATGTCGCTTGCGGCTTCCATGGCTCCGATCCCAATCACATGCGCCGCACGGTAGAACTGGCGCGCATGAACGACGTGAAGGTCGGCGCGCATTTCTCGCTGCCCGACCTGCCCGGTTTCGGCCGGCGCGAAATGAAGATCGACCGCGAGGAGATGGCCAATATCATCATCTACCAGATCGGTGCGCTGAAGGGCTTCCTCGACGCCGGAGGCGTCGCGCTCTCCCATCTCAAGCCGCATGGCGCGCTCTATGGCATGGCCGCGCGCATGGAGCATATCGCCCATGCGGTCGCCGATGCTGCCGAGGTTTATGGCGTGCCGGTCCTGGGGCTCGCCGGCACGCTGCACGAAGAGATCTACACCAGCCGCGGCATCGAGTTCCAGGCGGAATTCTTCGCCGATCTCGAATACGACGACAATGGCGGCCTCATCATCACGCGCTCGCATGACGCGGTCGATCCCGGCCACGCCGCATCGCGCGTTGTTGACGCAGTGCGCGAAGGCCTGATTTCCAGCATAAACGGAAAGCCATTGCAGGTGCGTGCCGAAACGATCTGCATCCATTCCGACACGCCCAATGCCGTGGACATCGCCAAGGCGGTGAACGCGGCGATCGGCGCGCTTCAAATGGCCTGACAAGGCATCCGACATCCACAAGGAGACATGAGCGATGGCAAAGCACGAGGTGAAATCCCCGATCCCGGGTACCTTCTTCCGCAAACCCGCGCCGGATCAGCCCCCCTTCCGCGAGATCGGCGATACCGTTGCCAGGGGCGACACGATCGGGCTCGTCGAGGTCATGAAGACGTTTCATGAAGTGAAGGCCGACGCGGACGGGACCATAACCGGATTCCCGATCGGTGATGGCGATCCGGTCATGCCCGGCCAGATCATTGCCGAGCTTGATTGAGGCGGCCGTGGCAGAGCAACGCATCAGGAAACTGCTGATCGCCAACCGCGGCGAGATCGCGGTCCGCATCATCCGCGCAGCGCGTGATCTCGGCATCGCCACCGTTCAGGTGCACAGCGACGCCGATACCGAGAGCCGCGCGGTGCGCATGGCCGACGAAGCCGTCAATATCGGCCCGCCTCAGGCAGCGAAGTCCTATCTCTCCACCGAAGCGATCCTGAAGGCTGCGAAGGAGACAGGCGCCGACGCCATCCATCCTGGCTACGGCTTTCTGGCCGAAAATGCGGGCTTCGCCGACGCCGTGGCCGCTGCCGGGCTGATCTTTGTCGGCCCGAGCGGCGACACGATCCGGCTGATGGGCGACAAGGCGGCCGCGCGAAGCGAGGCGAAGAAGGCGAATGTGCCGACCGTGCCCGGCAGCGACGGCGTCATCGAGGACATGGAGGCCGCAGCCCACCTTGCCGCCCATATCGGGTACCCGGTGATGATCAAGGCAGCCGCGGGCGGCGGCGGGCGCGGCATCCGCATCGCCCATGATGCCGGAGAATTCCACGCGCTGGCGCCGCAGGCCTCGTCGGAAGCTAAGGCCGCCTTCGGCGACGGCGGCATCTATGTCGAGAAGGTCATCGAGCGCGCGCGCCACATCGAAGTGCAGGTGCTCGGCGACGGCGAGGATGTCGTCCATTTCTACGAGCGCGAATGTTCGCTGCAGCGCCGCCGCCAGAAGGTCTGGGAAGAAGCGCCATCGGCCGTTCTGGGTGACGATCTGCGCGAACAGCTGTGCCGGTCCGCCGTCGCGCTCGCCAAGGCTGTCAACTACAAGGGCGCCGGCACGATCGAATATCTCTATGACGACGTAACGGGCGAGTTCTATTTCATCGAGATGAACACCCGCATCCAGGTAGAGCACCCGGTGACCGAGATGATCTGCGGTGTCGATCTCGTCGCCGAGATGATCGCGATCGCCGGCGGCGCGCGGCTGCGCGTTTCCCAGGAGGCGATCCGGCGGACAGGCCATGCCATCGAGGTGCGGCTGAACGCCGAAGACCCGGCGAACAACTTCATGCCGTTTCCCGGGACCGTCGGCGCCCTGCTGACGCCGGACGGCCCCGGCGTGCGCTTTGACCACATGCTCTATCCCGGCTACGCGATCCCGCCCTTCTACGATTCGCTGCTCGGCAAGCTGATCGTCTGGGCGGAGGACCGCGACAAGGCGCTCATGCGTCTCAAGCGCGCGCTCGACGAGTTGCAGATCGAAGGTCTGCCGACGACGGCGCCGCTGTTCAAGGCTCTGCTCGAAAGCGACGACGTTCGCGCCAGCGCGGTTCACACCCGCTGGCTGGAGCCGTGGCTGGAAGGCAATGTCGATCTTATCAAAAGCAAAGGAGGCTCGGGCACATGAGTAGCCGATACACATTTGGCGGCGATGAGCACATTTTCGTGGAAGTCGATGAAGCGATGTCGCTCGAGGCGTTCTTCGTCTCGCTTTCGATGACCAATGCCGTGCGCGATGCCAACATCAAGGGCGTTACCGAGATCTGCCCGGCCAACGCTTCCTTCCAGATCAAGTTCGATCCGGATCAGATCCACCCCGACGACCTGATGAAGGAACTGAAGCGGTTGGAGGCGGAGGCCCAGCACGGCGAGCACGCGCTCGACACGCGTATCATCGAGATCCCGGTCTTTTACCAGGATCCCTGGACGCACGAGACGCTGATGCGCTTCCGCGAGCGCCACCAGGACCCCGACGCGACCGACATCGAATATGCCGCGTCGATCAACGGCTACGACCGCGTCGCGAAGTTCATCGAGGCGCACTCGGGCGCGCCCTGGTTCGTTTCCATGGTCGGTTTCGTCGCCGGCCTTCCCTTCCTCTACCAGATGGTCGACAGGCCGCGTCAGATCCAGGTGCCGAAATACCTGCGTCCGCGCACCGACACGCCGCGCCTGACGGTCGGCTATGGCGGTTGCTTCTCGTGCATCTATTCGGTGCGCGGCGCCGGCGGCTACCAGATGTTCGGCATCACCCCGATGCCAATCTACGACCCGGAACAGAAGGTCTCCTACCTCCAGGATTTCATGGTCTTCTTCAGGCCGGGCGACATCGTCAAATGGAAACCGATCAACCGCGAAGAGTATGACGCGGCGGTTGCCGACGTGCAGGCTGGCACCTTTGTTCCGCGCATCCGTAACGTCCGCTTCTCGCTCGACGAATTCAACGCCGATATCGACGGCACCAACGCGAAGCTGATGGAGGCCCTCTATGCCGATTAACGTGATCTCCGCCGGTATCGCCACCACCATCCAGGACCTTGGACGGCCGGGTTACTACCATCTCGGCATCCCGATGGGCGGCGCCATGGACCGCCTCGCGCTCAGGACCGCAAACCTGCTCGTCGGCAACGACGAAGGGGCGGCCGGTCTCGAATCCGTCTTCGTCGGGCCGGAGCTCGAATTCACCCGGGACGCGACGGTCGCCGTCTGTGGCGCGGAACTGCCCCCCAAGGTGGACGGCGAGCCGCGCGAGACCTGGACCGCCTTCCCCGTCAAGGCCGGTCAGGTCCTGTCCTTCGATTTCCTGAAATCGGGGGCGCGCGCCTATATCGCCATCTCCGGCGGTATCAACACCCAGCCGAAACTCGGCAGCCGCTCGACCTACGCGATCGGTGCTCTCGGCGGCATTGACGGCCGCGCCGTCCAGCCCGGCGACACGCTGCCGCTCGGCAATGCCGTCAAGGCGGTCAGGGCCGGCCTGTCGGTGCCGGCGGCCCTGCGCCGCGCGCCGTCCAGTCCGGCGGAACTGCGCGTCCTGCCCGGTCTCTACTGGCACCGCATCACCGAACAGGCCCAGAACGGCTTCTTCGAGGATACCTGGAAGGTCGCCAACGAGGCCGACCGCATGGGCTACCGTTTCCAGGGCGGCCGCAAGCTCGAGTTCGTCGAGCGCGAGCAGCCTTTCGGCGCCGGTGCCGATCCTTCCAACATAACCGATGCCTGCTACCCCTACGGATCGGTACAGGTTCCAAGCGGAACCGAGCCGATCGTGCTGCACCGCGACGCGGTTTCGGGAGGCGGCTATTTCATGATCGGCACGGTCATTTCTGCCGACATGGACCTGATCGGCCAGTTGCAGCCGCACACGCCGGTTCGCTTCGTGCGCGTTGACATGGAGGCCGCCCTTGCGGCACGGAAGGACCGTGCCGCCACCATGAGCGCGATTCGTGAAGCGCTGAGCTGAACGCAGAAGGAACAAGATCATGACGACCACCGTTTCCAGCTACCCCACCCTTTCGCTTGCCGCCATGGGCGGCCGGCGCAGCCTGCTCCAGGCCGCCCTCATCGCCGTCGCCGGTTCCGCCCTTCTGTGGACTTCGGCCAAGGTGCAGATCCCGTTCTTCCCGGTGCCGATGACCATGCAGACCTTCGTGGTCCTGTTCCTCGGTTTCGCGCTCGGTTCGCGCCTCGGCGCGGCGACCGTTCTGCTCTATCTGGCGGAAGGCGCAACCGGCCTGCCGGTTTTTGCCGGCACGCCCGAGAAGGGCCTTGGGCTCGCCTACATGGCCGGGCCGACGGGCGGCTATCTCGCCGGCTTCGTCGTCGCCGCCTTCGTCACCGGCTGGTTCGCCGAGCGTGGTCTTGACCGCCGCCTGGTCACCGCCGCCATTGCCGCGCTTGCCGGCCTGGTGGCGATCTACGCGCTCGGCCTTGCCTGGCTCGGCGCCGTCGTCGGCTGGGACAAGCCGGTCCTGTCATTCGGCCTCTATTCCTTCCTGCCCGCCGAAGCCCTGAAGCTTGCGCTCCTCGCGGCCATCCTGCCGCTTGCCTGGCGCGGCCTGTCGAAGCGCTGAGACCGCGATGTGCGACGGGACAAAACCGGGAACCGCGCGCGGAACCGTTCTGATCGAGAACGCCCGCACGCGGGTCACCGAATGGCGTTTCGCCGCGCGCGGCGACAATACCGGCTGGCACCGCCACGAATACGACTACGTGGTGGTGCCGCTGTTCGACGGTTCGCTTGAACTGCATGAGCCTGGCGGCACCAAGCGGCTTGCGGAACTGAAGCACGGCGTGCCCTATTTCCGCGAACGCGGCGTCGAGCACGACGTGGT
This sequence comes from Notoacmeibacter sp., assembly GCA_019912385.1. Lineage (GTDB taxonomy): Bacteria > Pseudomonadota > Alphaproteobacteria > Rhizobiales > Rhizobiaceae > JAIOIW01. The sequence continues at coordinate 19,193 of JAIOIW010000021.1, forward strand.
CAATGCCAATGATTTCGAGTGCGCCTTCGTCGAGATCGAATTTCTCGAAAACTGACGGCCTGCACTATAATCCACCAATCCGAAAACAGACCGGCCGACCGGTCCGAGGAGCAGCCCATGTCAAACGCAACAGTGGAACAGCGCCGCAAGAGCGCCATCGCCCGCGGCGTCGGTGTCCAGACGCAGATTTTCGCCGACCGCGCCGAGAATGCCGAGATCTGGGATGTCGAAGGCCGCCGCTACATCGACTTTGCTTCCGGCATCGCGGTTCTCAATACCGGCCATCGCCACCCCAAGGTGATCAAGGCCGTGCAGGATCAGCTCGAGCGCTTCACCCACACCTGCCACCAGGTCGTGCCGTACGAGAATTACGTCGCGCTGGCCGAGCGGCTGAATGCGCTGGTTCCCGGCAAGTCGGAGAAGAAGACGATTTTCGTTACGACCGGCGCCGAGGCGCTCGAGAACGCCGTCAAGATCGCCCGCGCCTCCACCGGCCGCAACGCCGTCGTCGCCTTTTCCGGTGGCTTCCACGGCCGCACCTTCATGGGCATGGCGATGACCGGCAAGGTCTTCCCCTACAAGGTCGGCTTCGGCGCCATGCCCGGTGACGTCTATCACGCCCCCTTCCCTATCGATCTGCACGGCGTCTCGGAAGACGATTCCATCGCCGCGCTGGAGCGCCTGTTCAAGGCCGATGTCGATCCCGCGCGGGTCGCTGCCATCGTGATCGAACCTGTGCAGGGCGAAGGCGGTTTCTACGTCGCTCCGAAAAGCTTCATGCAGCGCCTGCGCGCGATCTGCGACCAGCATGGCATCCTGCTGGTCGTCGACGAAGTGCAGACCGGGTTTGCGCGCACCGGCACGATGCTCGCCATCGAGCAATTCGGGATCGAACCGGATCTCGTGACCATGGCCAAGAGCCTCGCCGGCGGCTTCCCGCTCGCCGCCGTCACGGGCAAGGCCAGCATCATGGATGCCGCGGCGCCAGGCGGGCTTGGCGGCACCTATGGCGGCAACCCGCTGGGCATCGCCGCGGCCCATGCCGTCCTCGACGTGATCGAGGAGGAACAGCTTTGCGAACGCGCCAACCGGCTCGGCCAGCGCCTGAAGCAGCGCCTCGAGGGCCTGCGCGGCGACGTCCCGGAAATCAGCGACATCCGCGGACCGGGATTCATGAACGCGGTCGAGTTCAAGGATGCCGCGTCGGGCGCACCCAATTCCGCATTCGCCAACCGCGTCCGCGAGATCGCGCTGTCGAAAGGCCTGATCCTCCTGACTTGCGGCATCCACGCCAATGTGATCCGTTTCCTTTCACCGATTACCATCCAGGACGATATCTTCTCCGAAGCGCTCGACATCCTGGAAACCGCGATACGGGAGGCCCGCGAAGCATGAAGCCGATGATTGAACAGTCCCTTCTCTCCCGCCTCAAGGACCCGGCGCTGCTGCGTCCCTCCGGCCGCATCGGCGGCGAATGGATCGACTCCGTGGCCAGCGGCGCCACCTTCGAGGTCGATAATCCCTCGACCGGGGAGATCATCGCCCGGCTGCCCGACATGGGCGCCGGCGAGACCGCCCGCGCGATCGACGCCGCCCACGCGGCGCAAAAACTGTGGGCGGCCTATACCGGCAAGGAACGCGCCGCGCTCCTCAACGCGCTTTTCCGCCTGATGGTCGACAACGCCGACGACCTGGCCGCGATACTGACCATGGAAATGGGCAAGCCGCTGGCCGAGGCGAAGGGCGAGATCCTCTACGGCGCGTCCTATGTCGAGTGGTTCGCGGAAGAAGCCAAGCGCGTCAACGGCGACATCCTGCCCGGCCACCAGCGCGACAAGCGCATCATGGTGCTCAAGCAACCGGTCGGCGTCGCCGGCCTGATCACGCCATGGAACTTCCCCAACGCCATGCTGGCGCGCAAGATGGCGCCGGCGCTGGCTGCCGGATGCGCCGTGGTCGCCAAACCCGCCGAACAGACCCCGCTGTCCGCCATTGCGCTGGCGGTTCTTGCCGAGCGCGCCGGCATTCCCGGCGGATTGTTCAACCTGATCGTCGGCACCGACGGGCCCGCGATCGGCAAGGAACTGTGCGCCAACCCGAAGCTGCGCAAGATCAGTTTCACCGGCTCCACCGAGGTCGGGCGCATCCTGATGCGCCAGGGCGCCGACCAGGTGCTGAAGATGAGCCTCGAGCTCGGCGGCAACGCGCCGTTCATCGTCTTCGATGATGCCGACATCGACGCCGCGGTCGAAGGCGCGATGATCTCCAAGTACCGCAATGCGGGCCAGACCTGCGTTTGCGCCAACCGGATCTACGTCCAGCGCAGCGTCTATGACGAGTTCGCCGCCAAGCTCGCCGACAAGGTCGCCGGCCTGTCGGTCGGCGACGGCTTCTCCGCAGGCGTCACGACCGGCCCGCTGATCGACAAGCAGGGCCTCGCCAAGGTCGAGGACCACATCGCCGATGCCGTGGAGAAGGGGGCAAAGGTTGCCCGGGGCGGAAAGCGCTCCAACGCCGGATCGCTGTTCTTCGAACCGACCATCCTGACCGGCGTCACCTCGGCCATGAAGGTCGCGCGCGAGGAGACCTTCGGCCCGGTCGCGCCGCTGTTCGCCTTCGACACCGTCGAGGACGTCATCGCCCAGGCGAACGACACCGAGTTCGGCCTCGCCGCCTATTTCTACGCCCGCGACCTGTCGCGCGTCTGGCAGGTCGCCGAGGCGCTGGAATACGGCATGGTCGGCGTCAACACAGGCCTGATCTCGACCGAGACCGCGCCGTTTGGCGGCGTCAAGCAGTCGGGGCTCGGCCGCGAGGGCTCCCATTACGGCATCGAGGACTATCTGGAGATAAAGTACGTCTGCATCGGCGTATGATGCTGCGGACGATCCGTTCCTGAAACGGGCGGCGGGCACCTCGCCGCCCGCCGTCCTGCACTGGAGGCGGTGGAAGTGTCACGACGCATCCGGTGCCTGGATTACAAATTTTTCATCAGGCGAACTGCTTCCATTTGAAGATGAATGGCTCTAGACAGGGCCGCCGCGGCATGAAGCGGCAGCCCTGCCGAACGGAGCCGATCCGACCATGCTGCGTCGCCTCTATGACTGGACCATGTCGCTGGCGGCTACCCGCTACGCCGAACCCGGTCTGGCGGGCGTTTCATTTGCCGAAAGCTCGTTCTTTCCCATCCCCCCCGACGCGCTGCTGATCCCGATGGTGATGGCGGATCGGTCGCGGTGGTTCCGGTATGCGCTGGTCTGCACGCTTTCCTCCGTCGCCGGCGCGTTCGTCGGCTATGCCATTGGCGCATTCCTCTACGAGGCCGTCGGCCAGCCCCTGCTCGCCTTCTATGGCAAGGTGGACTCCTTCGAGCGCATCTCCGAATGGTACAACGCCTGGGGCGGCTGGGGCGTCCTGTTCGCCGCGGTCACGCCCTTCCCCTACAAGGTACTGACGATCTTTTCCGGCGCCACCGGTCTGAACTTGGCGGTCTTCGCCCTCGTCTCCGTTGTCGGCCGTTCGATCCGGTTCTTTCTCGTCGCCTGGCTGCTCTACCGATGGGGCGCGCCGATGCGCACCTTCATCGAAAAGAACCTCAACCTTCTTTTCGTCATCTTCATGGTCCTCTTGATCGGCGGTTTCGCCGCCATCAAGTACCTTTTCTAGGGGACTGCCAGTGTTCAACCAGCCGACCGGACGCCGCCAGACGCTCACCGCGGGTTTCCTGGCCCTTGCCATGGCCGCGACGGTGGGCACGGCGCTGGGTTTCGAGCATATCGGCGGCTTCATCCCCTGCAAGCTCTGCCTGGAGCAGCGCATCCCGTACTATGTCGGCGTGCCCCTGATGCTGGTGGCCCTCGCCTCGGCTGCGCTGAAAGGGCCGGCCTGGCTGACCCGCGGCCTGCTTGCGGCAGGCGGCCTGCTGATGGTCGCGGGCCTTGCCCTCGGTGTCTACCATACCGGCATCGAATGGAGCTGGTGGGCAGGACCCGCCGATTGCAGCGGCGCCACGCAGGTCATCACCAGCGACGTCAACGACCTGTTCGCCGACCTGTCGAAGCGCCCGCCGTCCTGCGACAAGGCCGCCGGACGCTTCCTCGGCCTGTCCTTTGCCGGATGGAACGTGATCGCCAGCCTGTTTCTCGCCGCGATCGCCTTTAACGGCGCCCGTCGCCCCGCATGAGAGCTTACGGCTCCAGTTCGCTGTCCCAGTAGAGATAGTCCATCCAGCTTTGGTGCAGGTAGTTGGGCGGGAACGCCCGGCCATTGTTGTGCAGGTCGTGGACGGTCGGCTTGAACGGTTTCTGGCGCGGCCACATGCCGGCGTCGCGCGGCAGCATGCCGCCCTTCCTCAGGTTGCAGGGAGAACAGGCGGCAACGATGTTTTCCCAGGTGGTGATGCCGCCGCAGCGGCGCGGCACGACATGATCGAAGGTGAGATCCTGGTCGGAGCCGCAATACTGGCAGCGGAACCGGTCGCGCAGGAAGACGTTGAAGCGCGTGAAGGCGGGGTGGCGTGCCGGCTTGATATAGCTCTTCAGCGACACGACGCTGGGCACCCGCATGCGAAACGAAGGCGAGGACACCTCGTGCTCGTATTCGGCAACGATATTGACCCGGTCGAGAAATACCGCCTTGATGGCATCCTGCCAGGACCAGAGTGACAACGGATAGTAACTCAGCGGACGATAGTCAGCATTGAGGACCAGCGCAGGGAGCCCGTCCGGGTTGACGGCGACCGTCACGTCTTTCACCTCCTTTGACGGATGAGACCGATCGGCGCGCATACTGTATGCCGGACATGACGGCATTGTGAAGCAGGCAAATCACCGTTCTTGCGGCAAAAACCGCCTAATCGGCCGCCTTTGCATCCGACCGGATACCGACGGCCCCCTCGCGGCCGCGCATCTGGCGGTAATAGGCCCAGAAAAGCCGCGCTGCGACGCCCCGGTGCGGCGACCATGATTCGGCAATCCGCGCCAGCTCCTTTTCGCCGGGCCGTGATTTGAGGTCCAGCGCATCGCCGACTGCGGCCTGCAGCGCGACGTCCCTTTCGGGAAAGATGTCGCCATGGCCGGCGCAAAAAAGCAGGTAGATCTGCGCCGTCCAGGGGCCGATGCCATGCACCGGTGTCAGCCGCCCGATCGCCTCTTCGGCGCCAAGCACACAAAGGCCATGAAGGTCGAGCCCGTCATCGGCCACGGCCCTCGCGATCGCGAGCATCGTGCGTTGCTTGGGCCGCGACAGCCCGGCAACGCGGAAAACATCCTCGCCGGCCGCCAGAATGGCGTCGGGGGTCAGCGGATCGACCAGGCGCGTCAGCCGGCCGAAGATCGCGCCGGCGCTCGCTGTGGAAACCTGCTGCGAGACGACGATCTCCACCAGGCTGGCAAATCCGGGAGGCGAGCGGCGCAGGGGCAATTCGCCGGCAACCGCGACGACCGGCGCCAGGCGTGGATCGATCGCGACCAGCCTCTCCAGCCCGCGGCGGATGTCGTCGATGGTTTCGATCCGGTTCAGCGGTCGTGACCCTTGTGTTTTTTCATGCCGACAGTAGCAATGGCGCCATGATCACGGCAACGTCCCTCCGGCCCGCATGACCCGTCGTGCATTCCGCTTCGCCCCGAGCCCCAACGGCGCGCTGCATCTGGGCCATGCCTATTCCGCCTGCCTGAATTCCGACATGGCGCAGGCAGCGGGCGCCCGCTTCCTGTTGCGCATGGAAGACATAGACATCGCTCGCTGCACACCCGCTTTCGAACAGGCGATCTATGATGACCTCGCCTGGCTCGGCCTTGAATGGGAAATGCCTGTCCGCCGCCAGTCGGAACATTTTGCCGACTACCGGGCCGCGCTCGACACGCTGGTCGATGCCGGGCTCGTCTATCCCGGCTTCATGAGCCGGGGCGAGGTCCGCGACTGGATCGCTGAGCATGGCGGCGGCGACTGGCCGCGCGATCCCGACGGCGCTTCGCTCTATCCCGGCATCGAACGCGACCAGGCGGAAAGCGTGTGGCGCCGCCGCATTGGCGAAGGCGAGCCCTTCGCCTGGCGCCTCGACGTCGAGCGCGCGCTCGCCCATGCCCGCAGTTCCCCGGGCTGGGACGAGACCGGTGCCGGGCCGGGCGGCGAGACCGGCCAGGTCGAAGGCGACGCCGCCGCCTGGGGCGACGTGGTGATCGCGCGCAAGGAAATCCCGACCAGCTACCATCTGGCCGTGGTCGTCGACGACGCGTTGCAGGCGATCACCGATGTCGTGCGCGGAAGCGACCTGTTCCATGCGACCTCGGTGCACCGCCTGCTGCAGGACCTGCTCGGCTTTGCCCCGCCGCTTTATCACCATCATCGCCTGGTGCTTGACGCCGACGGCCGGAAATTGTCCAAGAGCAGGCGTGACACCGCCATAGGGGCGCTGCGCGCCGCCGGCGCGCCGCCCCGCGACATCAGGAGGATGGTCGGCCTTGACTGAAACGGATGACAGGCGCCAGACGCTAACGCAACCGGTTGAGCAGCGCCTTGAACAGCGTCAGCACGGTCAGGGTGGCAAATCCGCCGATCACGCCGGCACCGATGCCCATGTCCAGCTGGCGGAACCGGATTCCGTACATGTTTGCCAGGTAAATGCCGAGAAAGAAGCCGGCGGTCATCACCACCATGTTTCCGGTCGGGCCGAAGCCGTCTTCGTTCATGATCCGGTCGAGCGCGTAGCCGAAAATGAAAGACAGCAGCGCCACGGTCACAACCGCCATAATCAGCCATTCGGTCGGGATCTTGGAGAGCATTGTCTTTACCCCACAGCCATGCTCACGTGCCCGGACAGCCTCCGGACCGCGCATCCTAGGGTTGAAATGGTTACGTTTTGATTACTCCGGCGCCCTCCCGCGAAATCCGCCCCATTTCGAAAACCGGTCCCTAATGCTGAATCTTGCCCGCCTCGCTCCCGCTCTCTTCGTCGTGCTCTGGGCCACGGGTTTCATCGGCGCGCGCTACGCCATGCCGTGGGCCGAGCCATTCGCTTTTCTTGCCGTGCGTTTCGTCCTGTCGGCCGCGCTGGTCTGGGCGCTGTGCCTCCGGTTCCGCGCACCGGCCATGAAGGCCGCCGGTATCGGCCATTCGATCATTGCCGGAATCCTGATGCACGGCGTGTATCTCGGCAGCGTCTTCTGGGCGATCAATGCCGGCATGCCGGCCGGCCTGTCGGCGCTCATCATCGGCCTGCAACCCCTCGTCACCGCCTTCATGGCCGGCCCGACGCTCGCAGAACGCATCGAACCGCGCCACTGGGCGGGGCTCGTCATCGGGTTCGTCGGCGTCGTCATCGTGCTGTCGCCACGCCTCGGAGTCCTGGATAGCGGCATCAATACCGCCACGCTTGGCGCGTCCCTGCTTTCCGTGCTCGGCATGAGCGCCGGAACGATCTGGCAGAAGAAATTCGTGCGCAATGGCGACCTCCTGCGTGGTACGTTCTGGCAATATGTCGGCGCCGCCACGGTGACCGGCTTGCTCGCCCTGCTGTTCGAAACCGGCGAGTTCACGCTGACGGGCGAGCTCATTTTCGCCATGGTCTGGCTGGTCTTCGTGCTTTCGCTCGGCGCGATCCTGCTGCTGATGTACCTGATCGCCCAGGGCGCCATTTCCCGGGTGGCATCGCTGTTCTATCTCGTGCCCGCCTGCACCGCGGTTTTCGCCTGGCTCCTGTTCGGCGAGGAACTGTCCGCGATCCAGATCGCCGGCATGGCGGTCAGCGGCTTTGGGGTCGCGCTTGCTACCGCGAAGCGGCGGGAACGTTCGCCCGCAGCGAGCGGTAGCGCATGATCGCCGCGTTCAGTTCGCCGCCGATGATGAAGATTGCCGAGACGATATAGAGGAAGACGATCGCCACCATGATCGACGCGAGGCCCGCATAGGTGCTGGCATAGTTGGCGAAATTGTCGAGATAGGTCGCAAACACCGCGGAACCGGCCATCCAGGCGACGACGGTCAGCGCCAGACCCGGAAGGATGTCGACAATCCGGCGGCGTCCTGAAGGCAGCCACAAATGGCTGACGAGCAGCCCCGTGATCAGCACGATAGCCGCGACCGCCAGGCGCCACTGGTTGAGGTCCACGGCCATTTGCGCGATTGCCGGAAAGCGCCGTTCCAGGATGCCGAGCGCGACAGGGGCTGCGACCAGCAGCAGGCTGGTGACGACCAGCGTGACGGTCGCCAGCAGGACGAAGGCCAGGCTTTGCACCCGCAGGACGACGACCGAGCGGGCCTCGACCTGGCGGTAGGCACGGTTCAGCGATGTCCTGAGCGCCTCGACACCGTTGGAGGCGAAGAAGAAGGCGAGCAGCACGCCGATCGTCAGCAGGTCGCCGCGCTGCACGGTAAGCACGTTGGCCACCTCGCGCGACAGCGGCGCGGCGATGGCTTCCGGCCATGTGTCGAAGATGAGGTGCATGGCCGAATCGGCGAACGTGTCGGCACCGAGGAAGCCGGCCAGCGCCGTGGCGAAGATCAGGAAGGGAAACATCGCCATCAGTGTCGAAAGCGCCACATGGCTCGCCATCGCCCACCCGTCGTCATGGTTGAAATGGCCGAAAGCATCGGTGACGATCCGCCTGAATGCTACGAGTTTGCGCATGGCGCGCCTTTCGGGGTCGTGACAAGGCACCGGTCGCAACGGCACCCGGCTTGCAGCAAAACGTGACGCGATTGCCGCTCGCAGTTGCTCTCCACCTTTCTATATGGGAAACCGGCTGACGTTCAAACAAGACGGAATTCCAGATGCCCGACCGGCGGACAATCATCGTGACGGGAGCGTCCTCCGGCATCGGCGCGGCGTGCGCCCTCTCGCTTGCGCGCGACGGCTGGCGGGTGTTTGCGACCGCCCGCAAGCCGGAAGACATCGCCGCGCTCGAGAATGACGGCATCGAAGCCTTCTATCTCGACTACACCGAGCCGCAATCGATCGCCGCGCTTGTCGACGGCGTGCTCGAGCGCACCGGGGGCAGGCTCGACGCCCTGTTCAACAACGGCGCCTATGCCCAGGCCGGCGCGGTGGAGGACCTCTCCGTGCAGGCACTGCGCGATCAGTTCGAGGCGAATTTCTTCGGCTGGCACGACCTGACAAGGCGCATCGTGCCGGTGATGCGGCGCCAGGGACATGGCCGCATCGTCCACTGCTCGTCGATCCTCGGCCTCGTGCCGATCGCCTATCGCGGTGCCTATGCTGCCTCGAAGCATGCTCTGGAAGGGTTGATGCTGTGCCAGCGCCACGAACTGCGCGGGAGCGGCATCCACGTCTCGCTGATCGAGCCCGGACCCGTCCATTCGAAGATCGCAAGCAACGGCCTTGCCTGGTTCCTCAAGAATGTCGACATTGCGAATTCAGTCCATCGCGCTGCCTATGAAGGCCAGTTGGCCCGGCTGAAGGCAGGCGGCACGGTTTCCCGTTTCAAGCTCGGTCCGCAGGCCGTCTACAAGGTCCTCAAACACGCGCTCGATAGCCATGCGCCAAGACCGCACTATGTCGTCACCTTGCCCGCGCGCATCGGCGTTGCATTGAAACGCCTGACGCCGGCTTCGATATTCTACCGCCTCACCGCCGGGCAGGGATAGGCGCCGGCGCCGCACGACCACTCGCAACAGGAACAGCCATGGGTACCCTCTTCAACATCCTCGCCACCGTCGCCGTCGTGGCCGTCGCAATCGTGCTGTTGCGCGGGCTGTTCAATCTGATGCGCGGCGGCGATTCCGGTTTCTCCAACAAGATGATGCAATTGCGGGTATTCCTGCAGTTCATTGCGATCGTCATGATCGTCCTGGCGATCTATTTCGCCCGCCCCGCGTGAACGTGAAGGTTGCCGCGCCATGGTCAAGCTGAACAAGATCTACACCCGCACCGGTGACAAGGGCACCACGGGCCTCGGCTCCGGCGAACGGCGTCCGAAACACGATCTGCGCGTCGCGGCATACGGCACGGTCGACGAGGCGAGTTCGTGCATCGGCATGGCGCGCGTGCACACATATTCGGCCCATCCCGACATCGACGCGATATTGCTGCGCGTCCAGAACGACCTGTTCGACCTCGGCGCCGACCTCGCGTCACCCGACACCGGCAAGGACCTGGGCTACGAGCCCCTGCGCGTGGTCCCCAGCCAGACCGCACGTGTGGAACGCGACATCGATACGCTGAACGCCCGTCTGAGGCCGCTCAATTCCTTCGTGCTGCCCGGCGGCTCGCCTTCCGCCGCGGCTCTACATCTGGCCCGAACCGTCGCCCGGCGCGCCGAACGCCTGATCGTCGAACTGGCGCAAAAGGACGGCGAGCATGTCAATGTCGAGACGATCCGCTACATGAACCGCGTCTCCGACCTGCTGTTCGTGGCCGCACGTGTGGTCAATGACAATGGCGAAGCCGATGTGCTATGGGTGCCCGGTCAAAACCGCTGATCGCGCCGAGGATTTCATGGGCAAGACCGTCCGCCTGATCGTCTATGGCGTTCTGATCTGGCTGATCCCGTTTGCGTTTGCTTTCGCCCTGTTCAGACTGCGCGCGGACTGGCGCACGCTGCTTGGATCGGTCATGGCGGTCTTCGCCGCCAACCTGGCCTCGGCCTTCGCCGCTTCCAGCCGCACAGGGCAAGGATCGTAACGATGTTCATCCCGCTGCATGATGCCAACGGCCTGGAACACATCCGCCTGCAATATGTGACGCTGGCGATCATCGCCATCAACGTCATCCTGTGGTTCCTGACGCTCGGCGCGACGGAAGAAGCGGCCTGGTCGGCAGCGGTCGGCTTCGGCTACGTGCCGGCGCTCGTCAACGACACGGTGAGCCTCGGCCCGGACATCGCCGCGGCCCCGGAGGTGCTGACCTACGTTACCTATGCATTTCTGCATCAGGACTTCTGGCATCTGGGCGGCAACATGCTGTTCCTTTGGGTGTTCGGCGACAATGTCGAGGACGCGCTCGGCCATATCCGGTTCGCCATCTTCTATTGCGCCTGCGCCGCCGCTGCCGCCTGGTTCCACGGCTTCATCGTCCCCTCGTCGGAAGCGCCGCTGATCGGGGCGTCGGGTGCGATTGCCGGCATCGTGGCCGCCTATCTGCTGCTCCATCCAAGGGTCAAGGTCTGGATCCTGGCGCTCGGCCGCATTCCGCTGCGCATCCCGGCCTTCATCCCGCTCCTGGTGTGGATCGGTTTCCAGTTGTTCATGTTCCTGTCCGGTGCCGACGAGCAGGTTTCCTGGGCCGCCCATGTCGGCGGCTTCGCGGCGGGCGCGGTTCTGGTTCTCTTCATGCGCCGGCGCGGGGTCCCTCTGTTCGACCGCGCGACCGTCGAAGTGGTCCCGGTCGAAGCGAAAGTGCGGACGCCCGCCACACCCGCCGGAGAGCGGCAACGTCGCTGGGGTCGCGGATAATGCCTCCGGAGTCGTGCCTCGCCATACGACGTTGACGTAAACGTCAATTTTGACTACGGTCCGCGCCGCGTGTTTTCACGGATGGGCGTTTCTGCCTTCGGCAGGGCAAAACCGTTTCAGGCGGGAGGATGATTTGGGCACGATCGCGAAAATTGCAGGACAAATGTCGGCAATGGGCTAGCCGCAGCGAATTGTGTCTGTATAACGTCGCGCAAAATTTCATATCAGAGAGGTCAGGTTCATGAAAGTCCTGGTACCGGTCAAACGGGTGGTTGATTATAATGTGAAGATCCGGGTCAAGCCGGACGGTTCGGGTGTCGAGCTGGCCAATGTGAAGATGTCGATGAACCCCTTCGACGAGATCGCCGTGGAAGAGGCGATCCGGCTCAGGGAAGCCGGCAAGGCCGAGGAGATCATCGCGGTTTCCGTCGGCCCGCAGCAGGCGCAGGAAACGATCCGCACCGCGCTCGCCATGGGCGCCGACCGCGGCATCCTGGTCAAGACCGACGACGCGCTGGAACCGCTGGCGGTCGCAAAGATCCTCAAGGGCATAGTCGAGGCCGAAGGGCCCGAACTGGTGATCCTCGGCAAGCAGGCGATCGACGACGACGCCAACCAGACCGGCCAGATGCTGGCCGCCCTGCTCGGCTGGGCCCAGGGCACGTTTGCCTCCGAGGTGAAGCTTGACGGGGGCAATGCGACGGTCACCCGCGAGGTTGATGGCGGCCTGCAGACGGTGGAATTGAAGATGCCGGCGATCGTGACGACGGACCTGCGCCTCAACCAGCCGCGCTACGCCTCGCTGCCGAACATCATGAAGGCCAAGAAGAAGCCGCTCGACGAGAAGAGCCCGGCCGATTACGGCGTCGACACCGCGCCGCGGCTGAAGGTGCTCAAGACCACCGAGCCGGGCGGCCGCAAGGCCGGCGTCAAGGTCGGCTCGGTCGCCGAGCTGGTCGACAAGCTGAAGAACGAAGCCGGCGTGCTGTAAGGAATTCCGATGAGGCCGACCTGCAAACGGCCGGTTTCTCCGCTTCCGGTGCTCACGTACGAGAGTACGCTCCGCTCCGGTTCTCGACACCAACCGTTTTCGGCCCGGCCTGATTGCAATTCGGGCGCCTGAAGAGCAGAAAACGCGAAGCAAAGGACAGAAACATGGCCATTCTTCTTGTTGCCGATCACGACAACGCCACCCTTTCCGACCAGAACGCCAAGGCGCTCTCCGCCGCCCTGCAGATCGGCTCCGATGTCGACGTGCTCGTCGCCGGCAAGGGCGCCAGGGCAGCCGCCGAGGCCGCCGCGAAACTGAAGGGCGTGCGCAAGGTGCTGCTCGCCGAGGACGACAGCCTCGCCGAGCGCCTCGCCGAGCCGGCCGCCGCCCTCGTCGTCAAGCTGGCCGACAATTACGACACGATCCTGGCCCCGGCCACCACCATGGGCAAGAACGTCATGCCGCGCGTCGCCGCCCTGCTCGACGTGATGCAGATCTCCGAGATCATCGCGGTCGACGGCGCCGACACCTTCCAGCGGCCGATCTATGCCGGCAATGCCATCCAGACCGTGCAGTCCACCGACACCAAGAAGGTGATCACTGTGCGCACCGCCTCCTTCCAGGCCGCCGAGACAAGCGGTTCGGCGTCGGTCGAGACGGTCGACGCGGCCGGCGATCCCGGTCTCTCCGCATTCGTGGAAAACCGGCTGTCGGAATCGGACCGTCCGGAACTGACTTCCGCCAGGATCATCATCTCCGGCGGCCGCGCGCTCGGTTCGGCGGAAAAGTTCCAGGAGGTGATCCTGCCCGTCGCCGACAAGCTCGGTGCTGCCGTCGGCGCGTCGCGCGCGGCGGTGGACGCCGGCTATGCGCCCAACGACTGGCAGGTCGGCCAGACAGGCAAGGTCGTCGCACCCGAACTCTACATCGCCTGCGGTATCTCGGGTGCCATCCAGCACCTCGCCGGTATGAAGGATTCCAAGGTCATCGTCGCCATCAACAAGGACGAGGAGGCGCCGATCTTCCAGGTCGCCGACTACGGCCTCGTCGCCGACCTGTTCGAGGCCCTGCCGGAGTTGCAGAAGGCGCTTTGAGCCTCGTCTTCACCGCGATCTGATCCAGACCGGGGCGGATCCTGTCCGCCCCGGTTTTCTTTGTCGCAGTTTCAGCCCATCGAATCGCTTCATTCCCGCGAAATCTTCGTCTAAGGTGCACTGCAACAATCAAGGCATCGGACAAGGCGCGGCAGAAGCGCCGCCGGACGGGACAGGATCATGACGGGCAAGATAAAGACTGTGGGCATAATCGGGGCAGGCCAGATGGGCAGCGGCATTGCCCATGTCGCGGCTTTCGCCGGGTACGATGTCCTGCTGAACGACATTTCCGAGGAACGCATCGAAAAGGGCCTGGCCACGATCAACGGCAACATGGCCCGCCAGGTCTCCTCCGGAAAGGTCACCGAGAAGGAGCGCACCGATACGCTGGCGCACATCAAGGCAGCGCCGACCATGGAAGCGCTGGCCGGCTGCGACCTCGTCATCGAGGCAGCAAGCGAAGACGAAACGGTCAAGCGCAAGATCTACGCCCAGCTCTGCCCGATCCTCAATCCCGAGGCGATCCTGGCGACCAATACATCCTCCATTTCGATCACCCGGCTCGCCTCCCAGACCGACCGGCCCGAGCGCTTCATCGGCATTCATTTCATGAATCCCGTCCCGGTGATGAAACTGGTCGAGCTGGTCCGCGGCATCGCCACCGACGATTCCACCTTCGAGACGGCCAAGACCTTCGTCAGCGCGCTCGACAAGACGATCACCGTAGCCGAGGATTTCCCGGCCTTCATCGTCAACCGCATCCTGCTGCCGATGATCAACGAGGCGATCTACACGCTTTACGAGGGTGTCGGCTCGGTCGAGGCGATCGATACCGCCATGCGGCTCGGCGCGAACCACCCGATGGGTCCTCTCCAGCTGGCCGATTTCATCGGCCTCGACACCTGCCTGTCGATCATGCAGGTGCTCTATGACGGCCTGGCCGACTCCAAGTACCGGCCCTGCCCGCTGCTGGTGAAATATGTCGAGGCGGGCTGGCTCGGCCGCAAGGCCGGACGCGGCTTCTACGATTATCGTGGCGAAACGCCGGTGCCGACGCGATAGGCGGCGCGGAAA
>JAIOIW010000148.1 GCA_019912385.1 Notoacmeibacter sp.
TGGTGGGCCCGGAGGGACTCGAACCCCCAACCAAGCGGTTATGAGCCGCCGGCTCTGACCAATTGAGCTACAGGCCCACGCACCGCGTAATTAGAAGCTCTTGACGGCGTGCACAAGTCGCCTCAGCCTCATTCGCGCTGCATTTGTTTGCACCCTGCTCTCGGCCCACAACATTCATGCGGAGCCTGTCATGTTCAAACGCGCCCTCCTGCTTGCCCTTGTCCTGCCGCTGCAGTTTCCCGCCGTCGCGCTCGCCGCCGACGTGCTCGCGCCGCGCATCCAGGTGACGGGATCGGGAACGGCGACCGTCGCGCCCGACATGGCGCTGCTGTCGCTCACCGTCACCCGCGAGGCCGCCACCGCCCGCGAAGCGCTCGATGCCAACAACCAGGCCATGGCAGCCGTCATCGCCGAGATGCGCGACGCAGGCATTGCCGAGCGCGACCTCCAGACCTCCGGCTTTTCGATCACCCCGCGCTATGTCTATCCAAAGCAGGACAGCGACCGGCCGGAGCCGCCACGCATCGTCGGTTACGAGGTTTCCAACAGCCTCGCCCTGCGCATCCGCGATCTCACCAGGGTCGGCCCGCTGCTCGACCGCTCCGTGTCGCTTGGCGTCAACCAGGGCGGCAATGTGACGTTTACCAATGACGATCCTTCGGCGGCGCTGACAAAGGCGCGCAAGGATGCCGTCGCCGAGGCGCTCGCCAAGGCCGCCACGCTGGCCGAGGCGGCCCATGTCGGCGTCGGCCGCATCCTGGAGATCACCGAGACGACCAGCGCGCCGGGCCCCGAGCCGCTGCTCCGCAAGATGGCTATGGAAGCGTCAGCCGTACCTGTCGCCACCGGCGAGAACAGCTACACGGTCACCGTGTCTGTCACCTTCGCCATCGAGCAGTAGCTCATCGCACGAAAAAAACGCCGGAACCTTCGAGGAGGTCCCGGCGCATCGGTCAAACCGTGGGAGGAGGAGGACGGCTTGATCGGGTCAGCGAATCCGCGGGCAGTAACGGTCGTTCGCGAACAGGAAGGTCTGGCGATGGCCGTGTATGCGTCCGGCAACCGCGACGACGCGGTGGTCACGAAAGCGCACATGCGCCCTGTGCAGCCCCATGCGGCGGGCCTTGTGGACGGCTACGCCCGAGGGGCAATGGCCGCGGTTCCAGCCAGGTCCGTAGCCGTGGCCGTGGCGGCCATAGCCGTCGCCGATATAGAGGCCGAAATGGCCGCCGCCGCCGCCGCCACCGATGAAGATGCCGTTGGCGCTGGCGCTGGAGGTTGTCGCGGTCAGGCCACCGGCGGCGCCGAGAGCGATCATGGCGGAAAGGGTGATGGTCTTGATGGTTTTCAACATGGTTCGTCTCCTGGTTGGGCTCGGGTCCGATACCCGGCTTGTCCGGGCATGGTTGGAGCATCGCAGGAGCACCCTGAACCGATGGCGAACCGTTCGTTCATGTTGGGTTCATGGGCGCCATACGCCCGGATTCGGAGCCGGGATATGCCGTCGAAGAAAGAAATATCGCTTGGTATTCAATATCTTGTGATATACCAACCGCTCCCGGAATAATCCGGAAAAAAATCGCGTCAGCCCCGGACTTTTCTGCCCGGCAGGTTTCGCACGGCAAATCCCCGCGCTTCGTTCATCGCGTTTCGAGTTGCTCGATCCAGGCAGTGCGGTTGAAATGGGCGCTCACGCGGCTGATCCGGCCGTCGTCGACATCGAAGAAACAGCCCGCCGCCAGCGCGTAGCGCTGGCCGGTCGCCTGCGGCAGGCCTTCCACGCTGGAGAGATATGTGCCCCGCAGGGTAAATTCGGCTGCCGCGTGCATGCCGTCCTCGTCGGTCATCACCGCGATATCGCCGATGCTCTCGCGGAAATGGCGGGCCCGCGCCGCGAGGAACCAGCGGAATTTTTCCTTGCCGATCTCGCGGTCGCCCTGGTTGATGTCGTGGATCACGTCGTCGGCGAGGCACGCGAGCATGGCCGCGCTGTCGCCTTCGTCGAAGGCCTTGAGGAAGCGCATGATCAGCGCCCGCGTTTCGTTCCGCTTCATGGTTTTCAACCTTTCTTGTCGTTGGCCGCGCCGGCTGCATCGCCAGCCGCCTCCGCAGCGAGCCGGTCGAACGCCTCATTGGCCACCACATGGGCCACGACGTCGATGCGGATATCGGCGATGCGGCGATAGAAGCGGTCGGCCGCGGTGTTTTTCGGCAGCATGGTCAGCCACAGATGGCCGCCGCCCCTGGACTTGGCGAGATGCGCCGCTTCCGCCATCAGCCGCCGGCCGATGCCCTGCCCGCGCATCGCTTCCGCCACGTAGAGGTGGCTGACATAGAACCCGCGCGAGACATAGCTCGCCTCGTAGGCCGGCAACAGCATGATGTAACCGCTCGCCTTCCCGTCGGCTTCGGCGATCAGCAGTTCCACCGTCGCATCCTCGCCCAGCATGTCGCGATGCACAAAGCCGAGCGTCAGCAGGTCGTCGGGCTCTTTCTGGCTGCGGGCAAGCCCGCGCGCGAGTTCCAGAAGCGCTTCGGCGTCGCCCGGCACCGCGCGGCGGATCGTCGCCGCGCTCACGGCTCCGCCTCCAGCATGTGTTCGAAATACTCCTCCACCTCGCCGATGTCGGTCTCGCTGGCGGTCACCCTTCCGCGCATCGAAATGCCAGCCTCGTGCAAGGTCTCCCGCGAGCCGGAAACCAGCGGATGCCACCAGGCGAGATCCCTGCCCTCGGCGATCAGCCGGTAGGCGCAAGTCGATGGCAGCCAGGCGATGGTGCGCACGTTTTGCGGCGTCAGTTGCACGCAATCGGAAACCTTGGCCGCCCTGTTCGCGTAGTCGCGGCAACGGCAGGTATCCGGATCGAACAGCCGGCAGCCGACGCTCGTCCAGTGGATATCGCCCGTATCCTCGTCCTCCAGCTTGGCAAGGCAGCATTTGCCGCAGCCGTCGCACAGGCTCTCCCACTCGGCCGCGCTCATCGCCTCCAGGGATTTCGTTTTCCAGAATGGTTCGCTCATCACCGCTGTTTGGGCCAGCCGCTGTTTGCCGTCAAGGCCGCCAGACGGGCCGCGCCGCGCTTCGCCATGGCGGCGTCATGTCGCCATGGCGATCGTCGACACCCGCCACCGGTCAGGCTATGTTCATGAAATGGAACCGGAATGGAAGGTCCCGCCATGAAGGCTGGTCATATCGTGGGCATTGCCTCGATTTTTCTTCTCCTCGCCCCCTCCATCGCCATGGGCGGCGAATCCATATCCCTTGCTGTCGGAACGTCGAAGGTCGTCACGCTCGAAGCCAATCCCTCGACCGGTTACGCCTGGCGGGTGGACGAGGCGCAAAGCGGCGACTGCGCGGTCGCCGAGTTTGCCGGGTACCGCGACAAGCCCGACGCGGCCGGCAAGATCGGCGCGCCCAGGCTGGCGGATTTCAGCATTGCCGGCGCGAAGCCCGGCGAATGCGCCATCGTGCTCGTCTATGACCGGTCGTGGGAGAGCAAGCCGCCGGCCCGCACGCACACGATCGCCATCACGGTCGAATAGAATCCCGAGAGGACAGCAGTCGCCATATCATGGTGCAGTGCGCTTTCGCCTTGTCGAGGCGCTCCGCAAACCTCGTTCGACGCCCGGTTCGGGCTGCCTTGCGGTCGTTTTTACGAATTCATTAACACATTCGCGTGAAACGGCGCAGGTGATGCAATTTATCCTTGAATATGCGCGAACCAGACGCCACATTTATGTCACTGTTGTCACATAGCGTGATAGCGACGGTTTCCCTGCCCCGTCCCGTGCCTGACATTACGGGATTCGAGGCTGCCCGGCCGGTACCCCTCTCCGGCCGGGCATTTTCATGGACGGCCGGCTACCTTCCCGCCACTCTCACCTCGTAGCCTTCCTCTTCCGGTTCCTCGTCGATCATTTCGGCGGGAAAGCCCGGCGCGGTGATATCGAGCCCGGTTGCCTCCTCCAGCCTGCGGATGATGTCGTCGGAGTTCGCGCGCGCACCATAGCGTTTCTGCCCGTCGGTGAAGATGTCGATCATCAGCGGCGAGATTTCGAGCGGCACGTCGTGCGCCTCGGCTATTTTCTGGAACAGGCCGATATCCTTCTGCACCAGATCCATGGTGAAATCGATGTCGCGCGAACCGTTGAGGATCACCTGCCCTTCGGTCTCGGCGACGAAGCTGGTACCCGAGGAGATCGTGATCGCCTTGTAGGTCGTGGCCAGATCGAGCCCCGCCGCCTTCATCGTCACCAGCGCCTCGCACAGCGTCAGCAGATTGGCCGTCGCCAGGTAGTTGGTCATCACCTTCAGGACCGAGGCGGTGCCGAGCGGCCCGGTGTGCAGGATTCGCCTGCCGAGGATCTTCAGTAGCGGCAGCATGCGGTCGAAGGTCGCCCGGTCGCAGCCGGCGAAGATTGAGATATTGCCCGTTGCCGCGCGGTGGCACCCGCCCGAGACTGGGCATTCCGCCGTCGCCCCGCCCTTCGCCGCCACCAGAGCGGCCAACCGCTTCACCTCCTCGGCGTCGTTGGTCGACATCTCCGCCCAGATCTTGCCCGGCCCCACCGCTTCCAGCAGACCGTCCGGCTCCTCGACGACCGAGGCGACCGCAGCCGGGTTCGGCAGGCAGGTGATGACGATATCGCACGCCTCCATCATTGCCCTGGGACTTTCGCCCCATCTCGCACCCTTGCCCAACAGCGGTTCTGCCGCCGCGCGGTTGAGGTCGCGCACGGTGAGTTCGGCGCCATTGCGCAGCAGGCTGCCGGCCAGCTTCGCGCCGACATTGCCCAACCCGATGAACCCGGTTTTCATGCAAATCCTCCCCTCGAACCTGCCAGCCAATCTGCGCCTGATCGCGGCTCGCTTGATCCTGCCAGCGCGTGGAAATTCGCGGGCCATCGAAAACGGCGGAAATTGTCGAAAGAGCGCTTATCCGCCCAGGTGCAGCACCACTTCGCGGGCGTGCGGGCGGTCACGGTGCTCGAACAGGTAGAGGCCCTGCCAGGTGCCGAGCATCATCCGCCGGGCGGAAACCGGAATGGAAAGCGAGACCAGCGTCAGCGCCGCCTTGATATGCGCCGGCATGTCGTCGGGGCCTTCCATGCGGTGGCTGATCCAGGCCATCGACGGATCGTCCGACGGCGGTACGATCCGCGCAAAAAACGCCTTGAGATCGGCCTGCACGTCCGGGTCGGCGTTTTCCTGGATCACCAGCGAGCACGAGGTGTGGCGTACGAACACCGTCAGCAGCCCCTCGTCCCGGCCCGACCGGGTCACGAAATCGGCCGCCGCGTCCGTGAACTCGTAAAGCCCCTGGCCGGTCGTCGCGATGGAGATGGTCTGTTGCACCATGGCGTCAATCATAGCGCCGCGCCGCAATAACTGAACCCCGCCCGTGCGCAGCTCGGCCGCTTCAGGCCTGTTGAACCGCGCCGGTCTCCACGCGGCGGTGCCCCGCAACCCCGTGCCAGAAGCCGTTGGCGAATGGCGCCTCGATCGCCATCGCCTCCAGCCGTTCCTCCCCGGCGGCGGGCTCGGCGGCACCCGTGCGCACCGCATCAAACACCCGGGCCACCGCCACCATGTCGACGGCCTGGGGCACCAACCGCACATGCGTGATCCCGAGCGCGGCCATGTCCGGCAGTTCGCGGACCAGGTTGATGTAGCTCTCCGATTGCGTCTGGATGCCGTTGACCCTGAGGAAACCGCGCCCGCCAAAGGTGGACAGCCCCATACCGTCGGGGTCCTCCTCGCAGACGAACTGGCAATTGTCCTTGGTCCGCCCGTGAGCGCGGGCATGATAGCACCGCGCGGACACCGCCAATGACGCCCGCCCGAACACCTGGACCTCGATTCCCGCACCGAACTCCCGGCCCGCCGCCGCCATGCGGGCGACCGACGCGCGCGGCATCTCCGACGGCAGGCAGGCATGCGTCGCCCCGTGCCGCACCAGATGGCCGAGCGTTTCCTCGTTGTACACGTTCATGAACGGTCCGACGCGATGCGGCCGCCCGGATCGGTGAAACAGCCCGGCCGCGTTGTTGATCTCGATCTCGTAGTCCTCCAACCCCGCAAGCGCCTCGATCTCCTTGCGCTCGCGTTTGAGGATGACCTCCGCCAGCGTCGAGAACACGACGGTCTTGCCGCCGCGCTGCAGCCGCCCGGCGACTTCGTCGTAGTGATGATCGAAAAATGGCGACCGCTTGGAACAGATCGTCTCGCCAAGATAAACGGTGCCGACCGGTGCCTCATCGGCGATCCGGGCATAAAAGTCGCGTTTGCGTTCCGCCGGCCAGTGATAGGGGATCGGCCCCAGGGTCAGTTCGGGAACTGCGCTCATCGCCCCTACCGCCATTTCTTGGTCTGGAAGGCGCCCTGCGTCTGCTTCTGGCCTTCGGTCAGGGCAAGCAGGCCTGCCACATGCGGCGGTTTGCCCGCGCGGATATCGTCGATCGCGGTGCGGAACGCGCCGACCACCTGCTTGACATAGGCGCGCGAGCGTTGCCGCCCCTCGATCTTGAAGGCGTTGACGCCGGCGGCAATCAACTCGGACAGCATTTCCGACAGGTTCAGGCTGATCGGCTCCTCGAAGGCGTAATAAGCCGTGTCGCGCGCGGGCGTCAGGTAACGCCCCTTGCAGATGGTCGGATATCCGGCGCGGTCGCCGGCGCCGAAGCGGTCTATGACGAAACCGCCGAGTTCGGTTTTCATGCCGCCATCGGCCTCACGCACATACTCCACTTCGGACGCCGGCGAGCACACCCCGTCCATGTTGGTGGATTGCCCGGTGACGTAGTTGGTCAACTGGCAGCGCCCCTCCACCATCAGGCCGTGATTGCCGAAAATGAAAGTCTCGATCTCGCAGGGTATCTCGCTCTTGATCTGCCGGATCTCCGGCACGGTGAGAATGCGCGGCAGGACGACCCGCTTGACGCCGAACTGGCTGCAATAATAGCGGATCGCTTCCGGGCTGGATGCGGCTGCCTGGACCGACAGGTGCAGGCGGATGTCAGGATATTGCGCCGCGACAAGCGCCGCCACGCCCATGTCGGCAACGATGAAAGCGTCGACGCCGAAGCACGCGCCAAGCGCCGCCCCCTCTCGCCACAGGTCGAACTTGCCGGCCGGCGGATAGGTGTTCAGCGCCAGCAGCACCTTGGCCCCGTGCGCATGGGCGAAGGCGATCGACTCTTCCATTTCCTGCGGCGTGAAGTTCAGTCCCGGGAAATTCCGCGCATTGGTGGCATTCTGGAAGCCGCAATAGACCGCGTCCGCTCCCGCCTCGACCGCCGTGCGCAGCGCCGACGGCGTTCCCGCCGGACAGACCAGTTCCGCAGTGGCGGCGGTTGCTCCCGTCCTATCCATGTTTGCGCCTCGATGCCCGCCGCAGCGCCTTGAGCGCGACCTGGCCCGCCGGCCCGAACATGGCCGCGACCTTCTCGGCGATCGAGCCGTCTATGTCGTCGAGCGCGTTGCGCAGGCTGACCACCGCCTCGGTATTGCCCGTGACGGTCAGGTCGCGCGAAAAGAACAGCGCGTCGCCGTCGAGATCGGCGTCGACAAGTTCCAGCAGGTCGAGAAACCGCCCCGCGATATAGGCGACATGCGGCGGCAGATCGTCCCGCGCCAGTGTGCGCAGGAGGGGATGTGCAGGATCGGGACGCAGATGCAGCACGAACGGCATGTCGACCGGATCGATGATGAAATCGGCGGATACGTAAGGGCCGAGCCGGTTGAACATGCCGGGATTGTCGGCCGCGATCCGGCGCACCACGCGCGCCAGAATGGGCCGCGCAAGGATATGCGGAAACGGCAGCCGCCTGCGCAGGGAAAAGGCAGCGTCGTGCTGATCGGAATGGAAAGGCGCAGACAGGTTGGCCATACCCCGCGCGTAGCAGCCCGGCCGACCAATGGAATTGACAATCGTCAAGTACCCCTGCTCGGAAACGATCCGCGCGGCGCGTTGGTTCATCGCAACCGCTTTACCGGCTGGCGGATCACGGTCTTGAGCTTTTCGGGTGGCGTGCGGCGCGGATCGGAGAGGTAAATCTCGTGGTGGCGGCCGTTTTCAGCGAGTCCGTTGGCCGGCAGGAATTCGCCATGCAGCTTTGCGATCGTCGGCGCCTCGGCCGAATAGGGCCCGACATGCATGATCTGCACGCTCAGCCCCTCGTCATAGGGTTCAAGCCGCAGGCTTGCCGGCGGCGTGCCCAGCTTGGCCCGCGCCTTTTCGGCCGCGGCATCGAACATCGCCTGCGTGATCCATTCCGGCTGCATGATCATCGCCGTCCACAGCCAGTTGCCCCGTTCGCCTGCGGTGAAGGCCGACATGTCGTCTGCCCACCACAACCCCTCCAGCGGCGACACGGTGTAGTCGTGCTCGAGTTCCTTCTTCGACATGAACTTCAGCCCGTAGCTCACCGAATAGAGCCATTGCACCGCAGCCATATACTCGGCGGACGTGTTGGGATCGCCCTTGCCGTCGATCATGGCGAACTGCATCACCGGCACCTCGACGATGGAAAAGTCCTTCGCCGATGGCTGCCACAGCGCCGTCATCGTCTTCCTGAAATCGGTCTTTTGCATTTCGCAGGTCTCCACTGCGAAAGGATGCCCGAGACGCCCGTCGCGGACATTGATGCCGGTCAAGCGCAGTCCCGCACATGCCCCGTTCCGCAAGGGTCGCAACTACCCGTTGCGTCGCGCCGGCGACGCTGTGAATGCCGGATATTGCTCAAGCCGCCGCGGTTGTTTCCCCGCCTGTCCCGGATGTCGCCGGCAAGCGGCTTTCCATCATCAGTTCAGCCGAGCGATTTGATGATTTCCCGATAGGCTGTTTCCGGGAATGCCTTCAGCGTCCGCGTTCGCACGGTGCCCTGCATGCCGAGTTGCAGCGCGAACCGCGCGGCCACCGCATCATCCGGGGCTTCATAGATCGCGACCATGTCGAAATCGCCCATCGTCATGTAGAATGCCGAAAAATTTCCGCCCATATCCGCCAGCAGCTTCTTGGCCGCGTCGAGCCGTTTCGGCGACTCGCGCACGTTCTTCACGCCCAGCTCTGTCCAGTTCACGAGTGAAATGTAAGTGGTCACGACACACCTCCCTTGGCGCCGTGACCGTCCGGATCGGCGAGCAGCCCGGCGCTCGCGCTTTCATCCTTCCGCATCCTGATGCGATTATGGACCTCGCGCCGGCGCCCCGCAAGCGGGCAACCGCGCCTGGCGGGTCGCGCCGGTCCCGGACACGAAATCCGGGGCCGGAAGGCAGCCGCCCTCAGCGCGACCAGACTTCCTCGTCGCACATGGACTGGCCGATGGCGCAACCCTTGATCTTGAGCGTGTTGCCGGAAACCGAAACCGTCCCGTTGAACTTCATGAAGCCCGGCATGCCCGGATGTTTCATGCCCTTGCCGGCCCAGGAATTTCCGCCGCCGTTCATGCCGTTGCACATTTCGAACCCCGGCTTCGAGCCCGATGTGATCTTGCAGTAGAGCTTGCCGTTGCTGACCGACACGGCCACGACGTCACCGTTTTCCCGTTTCCAGGTTCCGTCTGCATCGGCAAGCGCCGGGCCAGCCGCGATGACTGCACCCGCCGCAAATGCCAAAACGATCCGATTGATATGCATTTCATCCTCCTCCCAAAGGTGTGCCGGCATCACCAGGTTTTGCTTATAAAGCCGCAAGACCTGCGACTTTAGTTTGATGCGCGGCACATTGGGATGCGGCCAACGGCCGCGCTTGAGCCAATCCTCATATGGTATTTGAGCGCGGTTGGAAGCAGGTATGCGCGAGTCTGAAGCAGCGCCGCCGGGAAGGCCGCTCGCGTGCAATGGATCTGCGCCGCCGCAATCGTGATCTCGGTTCCTTCTCTGGCGGACGCTCCCCAAAACCCGCATCCGGATCGGATCCGCCACAAAAAAACAACCCGGCGCCAGGGCCGGGTTGTTCTGAAACCTGTCTCGCAGTGGGCAAAATGCCCCGCGCAATCGCGGTGCCGGTCCTACTGGTCCAGGAAGCTGCGAAGCTTCCTCGAACGGCTCGGATGCTTGAGCTTCCTGAGCGCCTTGGCCTCGATCTGGCGGATGCGCTCGCGGGTGACCGAGAACTGCTGGCCGACCTCTTCGAGCGTATGGTCGGTGTTCATGCCGATACCGAAGCGCATTCTCAGCACGCGTTCCTCGCGCGGGGTCAGCGAGGCGAGCACGCGCGTCGTCGTCTCGCGCAAATTCGCCTGGATCGCCGCGTCGATCGGCAGGATCGCGTTCTTGTCCTCGATGAAATCGCCGAGGTGGCTGTCCTCCTCGTCGCCAACCGGCGTCTCGAGGCTGATCGGCTCCTTGGCGATCTTGAGCACCTTGCGCACTTTTTCCAGCGGCATGGCCAGTTTTTCGGCCAGTTCCTCCGGCGTCGGCTCGCGGCCGATCTCGTGCAGCATCTGGCGCGAGGTTCTGACGATCTTGTTGATCGTCTCGATCATGTGCACGGGGATGCGGATGGTGCGCGCCTGGTCGGCGATCGAACGGGTGATCGCCTGGCGGATCCACCACGTCGCATAGGTGGAGAACTTGTAGCCGCGGCGGTACTCGAACTTGTCGACCGCCTTCATCAGGCCGATATTGCCTTCCTGGATCAGGTCGAGGAACTGCAGCCCGCGATTGGTGTATTTCTTGGCGATGGAGATGACGAGGCGCAGATTGGCCTCGACCATTTCCTTCTTGGCGATCGCCGCCTCGCGCTCGCCCTTCTGCACCTGGTTGACGATCTTGCGGAATTCCGCGATCGAGATCGCCGTCTCCTGGGCGAGGTTCTGGATCTCGGTGCGGATCGCCTTGATCGTTTCCTTCTCGTTCTTGGCGAATTCCTTCCAGCCCCTGGCCGACAGGTTGGCGATGTGCTTGGTCCAGTTCGGGTCGAGCTCGGAGCCCTGGTATTCCTCCAGGAAGCTTTCGCGCTTGACGCCGTAGCTCTCGGCAAGCCGCAGCAGCCGGCCCTCGTTTTGCACCAGGCGCTTGTTGATGTCGTAGAGCTGTTCCACCAGCGCCTCGATGCGCTGGTTGTTGAGCGACAGCGACTTGACCGCCGTGATCAGCTCGTCCTTCAGTTCCTTGTAGCGGCGCTGCTGCGAGGGCGACAGGGTGCCCGTCGCCGCCAGCCGGTTTTCCACCTGCTGGTCCTGCAGCTTCCTGAGCTTCTTGTAGGTGTCGGCGATCAGGTCGAGCGTTTCCATCACCTGCGGGCGAAGCTCGGCTTCCATGGCCGCCAGCGACAGGTTCTGCTCGTCCTCTTCCTCGTCGTCTTCTTCCGTCGCGTTCTCGCCGCCGACATTGGTGATGTCGTCGTCGTCGCGCCGGCGCGGCATCCGCGCAAGGCGCTCCTTCTCCTCGCGCTCCTTCTTGGCCGCCTCGATCTCCTCGGGCGTCGGCACGTTGGGCACCTGCTTGGCCTCGGGACCGGCATAGGTGGCCTCGAGGTCGATGATCTCGCGCAGCAGGATCTTCGCTTCGTTGAGCTCGTCGCGCCAGATGATCAGTGCCTGGAAGGTCAGCGGGCTTTCGCACAGGCCCGCGATCATCGTTTCGCGGCCGGCCTCGATACGCTTGGCGATCGCGATCTCGCCTTCGCGCGAGAGCAGTTCCACCGAACCCATCTCGCGCAGATACATGCGCACCGGATCGTCGGTCCGGTCGGTCGGTTCCTTCTTCTGCACCGGCTGGACGGCGGTGCCGGTCGTTTCGGCGACCTCGTTGGCGTCTTCCTCGTCGTCACCGGCTACGGGTTTTTCGGAATCCTCGTCGTTGCGGTCGTCGTCCTCGACCACCGTGATCCCCATGTCGGAGAGCATCGACATCGTGTCCTCGATCTGCTCGGAGGTCACTTCTTCGGAAGGAAGCACCGCGTTCAGCTCGTCCATGGTCACATAGCCGCGCTTCTTGGCGGTCTTGATCATCTTCTTGACCGCGCTGTCGGAGAGGTCGAGCAAAGGGCCGTCGGGGGCGCTCTGTTCGATTTCGACCTCTTCCTTTTCCTTTGTTGCCATGCTTCCGTCTCTCCTGGGGATATGCCGCAGGCGGCTTGCCGCGCCACGGTCCTATCGTATATGTCAGCCGTCGGCGCCACTTTCGTTTCGAAACGAACTAGGGCTGCATGAACGGGGTACAAGTCCCGCCTTAACGACCGATTAACCCTGTTGACCCTGCTCGCCGTCCGGGCCACGATTTTTCGCCATCTGGTGGCTGCCGGCCGGCCTCGCGGTTTTTTCCTTGCCTGAAAAACCTGTCTGATTCCGCCAATTTCCGCCCGCGTCAACCCGCCAATGCCCGATTCGGGCAAAAAAAGCGAATCAGCCGCAAAATCAGCCATTGCCCCTGGCGCCACGGCCTGATGCCATCCCGAACCCCTCCAGCAGCGCCTCGGTTGCCCGGACGTCGCGAAACTGGCTCTGGATATCCAGAAGCTGGCGGTAATTGGCATCGCTCGGCTCGCGCGCGAGATTGGCTTCGGCCGCCTTGAGTTCCTTATGTAGGCTGCGTGCCGAGCGGTGCAAGTGCAGCGCCTGGCGAAATCCGGCGAGCGCGTCTTCAAGCGCGGCCTCTCGAAGAGCCGGCCACAGCCGCGCACGCCGCACCAGCGTTTCGGCGCGGTCGAATGCCGCGGCCAGGCCGGAGCGGCCGATCGCCGCGCGCATGGCCTCGCCGTCAAGCGCTTCGCCATGGGCGAGCGCGTCGAACACCGCGCCCAGCAGCCTGTGCAGGTCGGCGTGCTCCAGTTCCAGCCGTTCGCAATCCTCGAAATGCTCGTCGAGGATCGCCGGGTGGTTGACCAGGGCAACGACGATGGCCGTTTCGCGCAGCGGCATCGCCTCGCTTCCGCTTTTCAGAAGCGCCGAACGCGCCAGGCTTTCTGACACCGCAAAACGCCCCGCCGCTGCGCCATGGCGTCCGCCGCCCTGCGGCCTGAAATCGCGGTTGCTGCCGCCCTGACCCCGTTGCGGCCGGCCGGTGCCAAAATAGGCCTGCGCCCGTTCGCGCATGTCCTGGGCGTAGTGGCGGCGCACATTTTCATCGCCGATCCGCCCCGTCAGCTCGCGCAGTCTGGCCTCCAGTTCCGCGCGCCGCTCG
Organism: Notoacmeibacter sp.; assembly: GCA_019912385.1. GTDB lineage: Bacteria > Pseudomonadota > Alphaproteobacteria > Rhizobiales > Rhizobiaceae > JAIOIW01. The sequence continues at coordinate 13,130 of JAIOIW010000148.1, forward strand.
GGCGTGTCGAAAGTGTGTCCCGCCGTCTCGCGCATCCAGATGAGGTCGGCGAGCGGGCGCGCTTCCGCAATGACCGCGCGAAACGCTTCGCCGCCGCCCGCGCGCACGAGATCGTCGGGGTCCTGGCCCTCCGGCAACAGCGCGAACCGCACCGACCGTCCGGGTTTGATGGCCGGCAACGCCAGATCGGACGCCCGCCAGGCCGCCTTGAGCCCGGCCTGGTCGCCGTCGAAGCACAGCACCGGTTCGTTCGCCACGCGCCACAGCATGTCGAGCTGGCTTTCGGTCAGCGCCGTGCCGAGCGGCGCCACCGCGTTGGTGATGCCGGCCTGGGCGAGCGCGATCACGTCCATGTAGCCCTCGACGGCGATCAGCGTGCCATCGTTCTGCGCCGCCTTGCGCGCCCGCGCCAGATTGTAGAGCACGTTTCCCTTGTGGAAGAGCTCGGTCTCCGGCGAGTTGAGATACTTGGCCGGCGCGTCCGCCGACAGCGCTCGTCCGCCAAAAGCGATGATCCGCTCGCGCGTATCCTCGATGGGGAACATGATGCGGTCACGGAACCGGTCGTAGGAGACGGGAATATCGTCACCGAACACGACCAGCCCGCAGGCCTCGATCTGTGCCTTGTCGACGCCCTTTTCCGCCAGATGGCTCTTGAGCGCGTTTCGGCTGTCGGGCGCATAGCCGAGGCGGAAGTCCCGCTGCGTCGCCGAGCCCAGTTCGCGCCCGCGCAGATACGCGCGGGCTTTTGCACCCTCGGCCGCCTGCAGCTTCTCCTCGAAGAACCGCGCCGCCATCTCCATGACGTCATGGAGCGAGGCGCGCTCCTTGTCGCGCTTTTCCGCCTCCGGATCGCGCGCCGGCATCGGTACGCCAGCCATTTCGGCGACCCGCTCCACCGCTTCGGGAAACGGCATGCCGTCAAGGTCGGTCAGGAAGCGGAAATGGTCGCCCGAAACCCCGCAGCCGAAACAGTGATACCGCCCCTTGCGGTCTTCGCAATGGAAGCTCGGCGTCTTTTCGCCGTGGAACGGGCAGCACGCCCAGAAATCGCCCTTCGACGCATTGGTCTTCTTGCGGTCGAA
>JAIOIW010000022.1 GCA_019912385.1 Notoacmeibacter sp.
ACCTCAGATCAGCGCGCAGCCGACCTGCCAGTCTGGACCCACATGTACAATTGGCATCGCCCACATGGCAGCCTAAACTCAAAACCACCCATCAGTCGCCTCGGCTTAACCAGCGACAACCTGTTGAGGCACCACATCTAGCCACAACTTCAGATCAGGCCGCGGCCTCGCATCATCGCCTCGGGCGAAGGCAGGCGGCCGCGGAAGGCCTTGTAGAGATCTTCCGGGTCGGCTGAGCCGCCGGCGGTATAGATATGCTGTTTCAGCTTTGCCGCCAGGTCGGGATCGAAGGGATCGCCGGTTTCCTCGAAAGCCTCGAAGGCGTCGGCGTCGAGCACCTCCGACCACATGTAGGAATAGTAGCCCGCCGAATAGCCGTCGCCGGCGAACACATGCTGGAAATGCGGCGTGCGATGGCGCATGGCGATGGCATCCGGCTTCTGCAAGGCAGCCATCGTTTCGGTCTCGAAACGGATCGGGTCATCCAACGATTCGCCGCTCTGGTGGAATGCCATGTCCATCAGCGCGGAGGCGGTGAACTCCACCGTGGCAAAACCCTGGTCGAAGGTTTCGGCCGCCTTGACCTTCGAGATCAACGCGGCGGGCATCGGCGCGCCGGTGCGATAGTGGCGGGCGTGCTTTTCCAGGATCTGCGGCACGGTGAGCCAGTGTTCGTAGAGCTGTGAGGGCAGTTCGACCCAGTCGCGCGGGACGGCCGTGCCGGAGACCGAGGGCCAGACCGTTTCGCTCAGCATGCCGTGCAGCGCGTGGCCGAATTCGTGGAACAGCGTGCGCGCCTCGTCGAGGGAGAGCAGCGCCGGCTCGCCGCCGGCGGGCCTGGCGAAATTCATGATGTTGTAGACGATCGGCATCTGGCCGCCGTCGAGCTTGTGGGCGCGTTGCAGTGCGCTCATCCAGGCGCCGGAGCGCTTGGATGGGCGGTTGAAATAGTCGGCAAGGAAAGCGCCGCGCAGCGAACCGCCGGGGTTGCGGATCTCGAAGGCGCGGACGTCGCCATGCCAGGCCCTGACGTCCGGACGTGGCACAAAGGTCAGCCCGAACAGGCGGTTGGCGACGTCGAAGCAGGCCTCGACGATGTTGTCGAGCTTCAGATACGGTTTCAGCTCGGCATCGTCGAAAGCGTATTTTTCGGCGCGCAGGCGGACGGCATAGAAGCGCCAGTCCCAACCGGCGATTTCGTGGTTACTGCCCTGCGCGGCGGCGATGCGGCGCAATTCGGCTTCGTCCCCGGCCGTACGCTCGAGCGCCTTTTTCCAGACGGGAGCGAGCAGTTCATGCACGGCGGCGGGTGTCTTGGCCATGGTGTCGTCGAGCTTGTAGGCGGCAAAGCTGTCGTAGCCGAGCAGCTTCGCCTTTTCCGCGCGCAACGCCAGTGTCTCGGCGACGATCGAGGTGTTGTCTGTCTCGCCGCCGTTCTGGCCACGCATGGTGAAGGCGCGCCAGGCGATCTCGCGCAGATCGCGGCGCGGCGAGAAGGTCATGAACGGTTCGTAGATCGAGCGCGACAGGGTGATAGCGTATCGCCCCGGCTTGCCGCGCGTTTCCGCCGCCTCGGCCATGGCGCCGACGAGGAACTCCGGCAGGCCGGCAATGTCGTCGGCGTCGAGGACATGGACCCAGCCGGCCTCGTCGGCGAGCACATTTTGCCCGAAGGCCGCGCCGAAACCCGCCAGCCGCTCGCTGATCTCCGCCAATCGCGCCTTGTCGGCGGTACCCAGCCTGGCACCCGAACGCACAAAGGACTTCCAGGTCAGTTCCAGGACACGGCCGGTTTCTGCATCGAGCGCGAGTTCGTCGCGGCGCCGGTAAAGCGCATCGATGCGGGCAAAAAGACGCTCGTTCATGTAGATCGCGGAGAAGTGGCGCGCCATCAGCGGCGACAATTCGCGCTCCAGCGCCATGATTCCGGCATTGGTGTCGGCACCCGCCAGGCCCCAGAAGACCGCGGCGACGCGCGAGAGCGGCCGGCCCGCCAGTTCGAGCCGGACAAGCGTGTTGTCGACGGTCGGGCCGTCGGGATCGGCCGTGATCGCCTCGATCTCGGCGACATGGGCGGCGAAGGCGGCATCGAAGACCGGCTTGAAATCGGCCGCGTCGATCCGCCCATAGTCGGGCAGGCCCAGTTCCCCGCTCCAGCGGGTCAGCGGATGGGTGGCGAGATCGACGGTCACGGCATGGCCTTTCTGCATGGGTGCGTTGCGCCGGATTTAGGCGTCGCGGAGCGCCGGCGCAATGGCTTGACGGCAACGGGAGGGTTAATATAGATCCCTTATTATAAGGCTTCCTTACTAAATGATGGAACATGTCCGATATCGATCCCGACTCCATCGGTTTCCTGGTTTCCGACCTTGCCCGGCTGATTCGCGCGGCGATGGACCGCGCCAATGCCGCTTCCGGCATCGGCGTCACGCCGGGCGAGGCGCGCGTACTGGCCTATTCCGCGCGCTCGGGGCCGGTGCGCCAGAACCGCCTCGCCGAGTTGATCGGGATCGAGGCGATGACGCTGTCGGGTTATCTCGACGCGCTGGAGGCCAAGGGGCTGATCGCGCGCGAAGCCGACCCCGCCGACCGCCGTGCCAAGATCGTGCGGCTTCTGCCCGCGGCAGACAGCGTGCTTGAGGCCATCGCCGGGTCGGCGGCGGCGCTGCGTGGCACGCTGAGCGCAGGATTTACCGCCGGCGAGTGGGCGGAACTCAAGGCGGCCTTGATTCGCATCCGTTCCAATCTGTGCGAAAGAGCGGAGGAGAAGCCCGCCAATGAATGAGCGCATGAAGACCGCGGTGGAGGCCGCGCCACCGGCTGTGCCGCTGATGAGCGAGCGGCGGGTGTCGCTGATCGGCGCCATGTTCGTGGTCATCGGCCCGATCACAATGGCGCTCTATACGCCGGCAATGACCGAAATCGTCAAGGCCTTCGGGACCACCGAGTCGGTCGTCAAGATGACGCTGGCACTCTATTTTGCCGGCTTTGCGCTGGGGCAGCTTTTCGCCGGGCCGGTTTCCGACGCGCTCGGCCGACGGCCGGTCACGATCGGCTTCATGGCGGTCTATCTTGTCGCCTCCATGGTCGCGCTGTTCGCGCCGTCGATCGGGGTGCTGCTTGTGGCGCGGTTCATCCAGGGCTTCGGCGCGTCGGCGGGGGTGGCGATCGCGCGCGCAATTGTCCGCGACCTGTTCGCCCACGAAGCCTCGTCGCGGATCATGAACCTGATCGGCATCATCCTGGCGATCGGCCCGGCGCTGGCGCCGACCATCGGCGGGCTGACCCTGGAGATCGCCGGGTGGCGGGCGATCTTCGTCATCATGGCCGGTTTCGGACTTGCCGTTGTCGCCACGGCGTTGCTTGCGCTGAAGGAAACGGTCGATGCCGACCCGGCGCGGCTCAATCCGCTGACGCTTCTGCGCTCCTATGCGACGCTTTTCACCAGCGGCCGGTTCATGACCGTATCGCTGGCGCTCGGCGCTTCGATCGGGGCGATCTACGCCCAGGCGACATTCCTGCCCTTCATCATGATGGATCGCGTCGGCCTGTCGCCCGCCGAATTCGGACTGTCGATGATGTGCCAGTCCGGCAGCTTCTTCGCCGGTGCACTGGCCGTGCGGCGGCTGATGCGCTCCTACAGCGCCTATTCGCTGGTGCCGGTCGGGCTCGTCCTGATCGCGATCGGCAGCGCCGGCACGTTGCTGCTCAATTTCTGGGAACCGGATTTCGCGCGGGTGATGGTCCCCGTTGCGTTCTACGCTTTCGGCATCGCCTTCGTGATGCCGGCCCTGTCGACAGCGGTTCTGGCGCCATTCCCGCGTATGGCAGGGGCCGCTGCCGCGCTCAGCGGGTTCATGCAGATGGGATCGGGGCTGCTGGTCGGCTCGATCGGGGCCATGATGGGCGATCCGGTGCGGGCGATGGGCCTGCTCATTCCGGCCATGGGTCTCGTCGCCATCACGTCCTATGCCGCCTACCGCCGGCACTCCCATGCCGGCGAAGCGGAACCGCGCGGGGACGTCATCGCTTCGATGCCGGCCGGGCGCACGATGCTGGGCAAAAATCCCGACCCCTGATCGCGGGCCGCGGGCTGGTCAGCCGCGCCGGTTGCGGGCCGCCAGCGTGCGCAATCTCAGCGCATTGAGGCGGATGAAGCCGGCCGCATCCTTCTGGTCGTAGGCGCCGCGGTCATCCTCGAAGGTGACCAGCGCGTCGTCATACAGCGATTTCGGCGACTTGCGGCCGGTGACGATGACATTGCCCTTGTAGAGCTTCAGCCGAACCGTGCCCTCGACGTCTTCCGACGCCCTGTCGATCGCCGCCTGCAACATTTCGCGCTCGGGCGAGAACCAGAAGCCGTTGTAGATCAGTTCCGCATAGCGCGGCATCAGCTCGTCTTTCAGGTGCGCGGCGCCGCGATCGAGCGTGATCGACTCGATGGCGCGATGGGCGGCCAGCAGGATCGTGCCGCCCGGCGTCTCGTAGACGCCGCGCGATTTCATGCCGACGAAGCGGTTTTCCACCAGGTCGATGCGGCCGATGCCGTTATCGCGGGCAAGGTCGTTGAGCGCGGCGAGCATGGTTGCCGGGCTCAGGGCCTTGCCGTTGAGCGCGACGGCGTCGCCACGCTTGAACTCGATCGTGATCTCGGTGGGCGTGTCGGGCGCGTCCATCGGCGAGATGGTGCGCTGGTAGACATATTCGGGCGCTTCCTGCCACGGGTCTTCCAGCACTTTTCCCTCCGAGGAGGAGTGCAGCAGGTTGGCATCGACGGAAAACGGCGCTTCGCCCTGCTTGTCGCTGGGCACCGGGATCTGGTGGTCGCGGGCGAAATTGATCAGGTCGGTCCGCGATTTGAAGGTCCAGTCGCGCCACGGCGCGATCACCTTGATGTCCGGGTTGAGCGCATAGGCCGACAATTCGAAGCGCACCTGGTCGTTGCCCTTGCCGGTCGCGCCATGGGCGATGGCGTCGGCGCCGGTCTCGGCGGCGATCTCGACGAGGCGCTTGGAGATCAGCGGGCGGGCGATCGAGGTGCCGAGCAGGTAGGTCCCCTCATAGACCGTGTTGGCGCGGAACATCGGGAAGACGAAATCGCGGACGAATTCCTCGCGCAGGTCCTCGATGTAGATTTCCTTTATTCCGAGCATCTCCGCCTTGCGGCGCGCCGGTTCCAGCTCGTCGCCCTGCCCCAGATCGGCGGTGAAGGTCACCACCTCGGCATCGAGCTCGATCTGCAGCCATTTCAGGATGATCGACGTGTCAAGTCCGCCCGAATAGGCGAGCACGACTTTCCTGACATCTTTCCACTTGGTCATTTTCTGTTCCGTACAGGCAATCGAAGGCGCGACGGGGTGGCCTTCAGGGTCGCGGCACTTTACTCATTGTGCGGCCGCGCTCAAGCACTCAATGGCGTTTACTCGATAAGACGGGAAGCGGATTCATCCATCATGGGGCGCCGCAGTTCCTCGCGCGCAAAAATCCACATGTCGAGAAGGCTCATCAGCGCGAAGACCATCAGCGTGGCGAGCGCGCCGAGCACCACGTCGGACAGGTAGTGGCCACCGAATGCGATGCGCAGACCGCTGGCGAAGACCGCCAGCGCCAGCGCCACCGCGATGGCCGCCTTGCGCCAGGGCCGCGGCACGATGAAGGCGAGGCAGACCAGCCAGAAGGCGCTGGAAGCCTCGCCGGAGATGAAGGAGCAGTTCGCCGGGCAGTAATCGGTCTTGATCCCGGCGGGCACGAAGGGAAGATTGCCGCCGAACAGGTCGGTATGGACGGGACGGGGGCGTCCCCAGTTCTGCTTCAACAGCGCATTGGTGAACAGCAGCGGTCCCACGATCATGGTCCACATCAGCGTGAACTTGAAGCGGATGCGCGGGTCGGCAAGCGAGCGCTCCTGGTACCAGCGCCATGCAGCATAGAGCGCAACCAGCACCGTGAGCGCGACGGGCAGCGTGCGATTGAAATCCCTCAAGACCTGCCAGAAGGGATCATGGGCGAGCGCGAACGAACCGCAGACCTTGCCGGCGGTGTCCGCATCGCAGGCCTTGGCAATAAAGAACTGCCCGGAAAGCGCGATGTCCAGCTCCGGCCAGTTGTAAAAAAATACCGCGAGGGCGAGCCATGCCAAGGCGAGCGCGACGACGGTCGCGGGGCGGCCCCATATTCCGAAAACCTTGCTGGCTGGCGGCAGCGGTGCGGCAGACGACATGACTATTTCCATGGATTGCGGATGGCGATGGGGATATGACGAATGCGGCAAAATTACAACTGTGGTCCGACATGTCCTTCGTTCCCGACAGCACCGTCCTCGTTCCCTTCACCATCGCGACGGTGATCCTGGCAATCACGCCCGGCCCCGACATGACGCTGTTCGTCGGCCGCGCCTTGACCCAGGGGCGCGCGGCGGGATTTGCCGCCATGGCCGGGACGTTCTGCGGGATCACGGTCCATGCCTTCCTGGTCGCCGCCGGCATTTCGGCGCTCATCGTCGCTTCGCCCGAGGCGTTCTTCGGACTCAAGCTGTTCGGCGCGGGCTACCTGGTGTTTCTCGCGTGGCAGGCGATCGTCAAGGGCTCGGCGTTTTCGCCCGGCGGCGGGCCGGTCCGGCGCCAGTCGCTGTTGCGCAACTGGCTTGCCGGGGTTGGCGTCAACCTGTCCAATCCCAAGATCATCCTGTTCTACATGACCTTCCTGCCGCAGTTCGTGTCGGCGAGCGATCCGCAGGCGCCGGCAAAGCTGTTCTTCCTCGGCGTACTGTTCATCGCCGTCTCGATCCCGATCACCGCGCCGATGGTGCTGGCGGCCGACACGTTCTCGATGCTGCTGAAGCGCAATCCGACGGTGACACGGGCGATCGACTGGCTGTTCGCCGGTGTGTTCTCGGCCTTCGCGGTCAGGATCCTGTTGACATCGAACCGCTGACCGGCATTCGCCACGAGCCCGAATGTCGGCCGGCGACGAACCAATAGACCCAGCCGGCGACGAGGCCGGCGGCTGTCAGGGCAGCAATCAGTCCGGTGTCGGTGAAAATCGCCCCCGGCTTTGCGGCCGCGAACGAGACGGCGGCCAGCGTGGCGCCCGCCCCGCCGATGGCGTGGGCAAGCCAGTCGCGCGCCGTGCCGAACTCGGCCGCCGCAATCAGCACGCTGGCGGGCAGGAACAGGTGGTAGCCTGCCCAGGCGGCCAGCACGGGAACGGTCAGCACCGAAGTGATTGCAAGCATGTCGCGGCTTTCCGGCATTTCCGGCGAAAGCCCGCCGAGAACTAGCAGGTGGATGAAACCGGAGAGCGCCAGGCAAGCCAGAGCATAGGCGAAGACGATTGCGGCGAAGCGGACCAGCAGCCGGAAGATCGCGCTCATTCGCCGCCGTGGCCAGCGATCATCATCGCCTCGAGCGCGAGGCGGTCGGTCTTCTTCAGCCGCTCCGATTCCGACTTCAACTGGCCGCAGGCGGCGAGGATGTCGCGGCCGCGCGGGGTGCGGATGGGCGAGGCATAGCCGGCTTGGTTGATGAAGTCGGCGAATTTCTCGATCTGCTCCCAATCCGAGCACTCGTAACTCGAGCCCGGCCAGGGATTGAACGGGATCAGGTTGATCTTGGCCGGAATGCCTTTGAGCAGGCGCACGAGATCGCGCGCGTCGACGAGCGAATCGTTAACGCCCTTCAGCATGACGTATTCGAAAGTGATGCGGCGCGCGTTCGACAGGCCGGGATATTCGCGGCACGCCTTGAGCAACTCGGCCAGCGGATACTTCCGGTTGATCGGCACCAGCTCGTCGCGCAGTTCATCGTTGGTCGCGTGCAGCGAGATCGCCAGCATGACGCCGATCTCGTCGCCGGTGCGGTAGATCTCCGGCACGACGCCGGAGGTCGAGAGCGTGATGCGGCGCTTCGACAGGGACAGGCCGTCGCCGTCGGAGGCGATCAGCAGCGCCTTCTTCACCTCGTCGAAATTATAGAGCGGCTCGCCCATGCCCATCATCACGATGTTGGTGACCTTGCGCTCGGTCACCGGCACGATCGCACCGGCAGGTGTGTCATGGCCGGGGAAGTCGCCGAGCCGGTCGCGGGCGATCAGCAACTGGGCCAGGATCTCGCCAGCGGTCAGGTTGCGGACCAGCTTCTGGGTGCCGGTGTGGCAGAACGAGCAGTTGAGCGTGCAACCGACCTGCGAGGAGATGCACAGCGTGCCGCGCCCTTCCTCGGGAATGTAGACCGTCTCGATCTCGACCGGCCTGCCGGCGCCGCGTGAGGGGAAGCGGAACAGCCACTTACGGGTGCCGTCGCTCGAGATCTGCTCCTCGACGATCTGAGGGCGGGAAATGTCGAAACTTTCTGCCAGGCGGGCGCGCAGGTCCTTCGAGACGTTGAACATGGCGGAAAATTCGGACACGCCGCGCACATAGAGCCAGTGCCAGAGCTGGCCGACGCGCATGCGCAACTGGTGCCGCGGCACGCCGATCGACGCCAGCGCCTCGGCGAGTTCATCGCGCGTGAGTCCGATCAGGCCCGGCTTTTCGGACCCTGTCGTGGCAGGCATCGCGCGTCCGGTGCGTGCGGAGAGGTCGAGTGTCGTTGTCATCTTTTCCGTCGGAAATGTACGGCTTTACCGCCGTTTCAACAGGGCTGCCACATAGCATGTCCGCCCGGCATCGTCACCCGCATATCGGTTCGCCGGCTTGGCGCTGCAAGATGCCGACAAAAAAGCCGGAGCGCGCGCCCCGGCCTCATCCCTTGTTTGCGGGCGATCCTACTTGCACTCGGAGATCGATTTCAGCGCGGCACTCACGCCCTTCAGCGAGAAGGAATATTTCGTGTTGTTGCCGCGGCCGGAAACGGCCGAGACCTGCATGCTGGCGCCCGCGCGCATCGCGGCGATCAGTTGCGGCTCCTCGGCGGCATTCTCCAGCCAGGCATATTTGCCTTGGACGAACATGGAGAAGTCCTTGTCGCCGGTGTTCACCGTGACCTTGGAGTTTTCCTTCATGGTGTAGGAGGTGACGAATTGCGGCTCGTAGGACACGTTCTGCCCCGGCTTCATGGAGACGATGAAATAGATGTCGCCATGGTCGAGCGAGTTGGGCTCCTTCGTCTCGGGAACCGAAAGAACGTAACAGACCGTTCCCTCCTTCTGGTTCTTGTAGCTGAAGGTGCCCCAGGCAGAAAATTGCTGCAGCCGCTGGGAGGTCTGGGCGGCAGCCGGGATTGCGGCAAGAATGATCAGCGTTGCCAGGCTGGCTTTCAGTCCACGCATTGGTTCGCGGTTTCCCCGTCGTCCGTTGTTTCTTCCGTGGCCCGCTGGCGGCGGACGGCTGGCTTCATTTTGAGGCAGTCAGGGTTACCGATCGGTAAACGTGAGCGCGATCGGCCGACTGTCACTCGGGAATGAAGCCCTACCCGCAAATGATCTAAAAAGCCACGAAAAAGGCAATAGTTTGACTGTGCGCGGGGTTTGACGCGGGCGTGTCAATCGGCGTCGGCGTGGTCATGCCGCAGTGCACGCTTCGCGGCCTGCCGGTGAGCGGGCGTGATGTTGGAGCGGATCGCCGCGATCGCGGCCGTGAGAACCGCGAGATCGTCGGTAAAGCCGATGCCGGCGAGGAAATCGGGCACCGCGTCGAGCGGCAGCACGAAATAGGCGAGCGCGGCCAGCAGGATGCCGCGGGCCCGCAAGGGGGTTCGCGGATCGAGGGCACAGTAATAGCCCGCCACCACGTCTTCCATCATCGGGATCTGGCGTACCGCCTTCCTGACGGTTTGCCAGAACCGCTCGCGCACCCGCTTCTCGCGGCGGCGGTTCTCGCTTTCGCCGACCGGTTCCAGGATTTCGCCGATACGGACGTCATCCATTGGACCTGCTCCATAACTGCCACATCGCATCGATGTGGTGGCTGTTGCGCGCGCCGGCAAGGGGGCGGCCCGATTCACCCGCCTGCAAAACGGTCCATCAGCGCCGCCAGCTTCAAGTCGCGCGCAGTCACGCCGCCGCTGTCATGGGTGGACAGGCTGACATTGACCCGGTTGTACACGTTCGACCATTCGGGGTGGTGGTCGAGCTTCTCGGCGGCGAGCGCGACACGGGTCATGAAGGCGAAGGCCTCGGAGAAGGAGGCAAAGGAGAAGCGCTTCTCGATCGCCCTGCCGTCATAGGAAACCTGCCAGCCGGGGCGCTCTTCCAGCGCTCTCGCCAGGACCGGGCCTTCAAGAACCTCATCCGCCATTGCGTCACCTTGGCCTTGCGCGGTATGTGCATCTTCCATCCAATTCTAGCGCATCATCCATGTCTGCACAGTCCCCGGTCCGCATCCTCATCGTCTGTCTCGGCAATATCTGCCGTTCGCCGCTTGCCGAGGGCGTGTTGCGCGCGGTCGTCGCGGAGACCGGACGGACGGGCCAATTCGAGATCGATTCGGCCGGCACCGGCGGCTGGCATGCCGGTTCGCCGCCCGATCCGCGCTCGGTGGCCGTGGCGGCGCGCAACGGCATCGACATCTCGGCGCAGCGCTGCCGGCGGATCGAGGCGGCTGATTTCGAGACCTTCGATCTCATCCTGGCCATGGACCGGGCCAATCTCGACGACCTGCTGGCGCTGGCGCCCGACGGACTGCACGCCAAGGTGCACATGTTCCTCGACTATGCGCTCGGGCAGGACGCGGAAATCACCGATCCCTATTACGGTGGCGCGGACGGTTTCGACCGGGCCTACCGGATCATTCGCGAGGCATCCCTGTCGCTGATCGGCCGGTTTGCCTGAGCGAGCGGGTGGGCGCCCTTGAGCGGCCAGGCCTCCTCGACGACATAGGGACCGCCGCCGACCGATTCGCGAGACGACATCAGCACGAAACGCACGACTTTGAAGGGCGCGGTGGAAAAATTGCCGCGCGCCGAAAGCCAGGCGGCGACATCCTCGGTCCGTGCCGTCTTCAGCCGCGCCAGCGTGACATGCGGGAAAAACTTGCGCGGATCGGCCGGCAGTCCGAGGCGCTGGCACTTGCGCTCGATTTCGGCCTGGAGGGCGATCAGGTCGGGCGAAGCCGCCACGGTTGCGTGGATGGAATGCGGTTTCTTCGAGCCGAAGGCGCCAATCCCGCTCAGCCGCAATTCGAAGGCCGGACGGCGGACGCGGTCAAGCGCATTGGCGATCTCGTCGGCAACGTGGCCTTCGACGTCGCCGAAAAAGCGCAGGGTTATGTGGTAGTTCTCCACGTCGATCCAGCGCGCGCCGGGCAGACCGCCGCGCAGGAGCGACAAGGACATCGCCGCGTCGCGCGGTATCTCGAGTGCGGTGAACAGTCGCGGCATGGCTCCCTCCCCGAATCGAGTTTCGCGGATCAGCGAATCACCCTTTGGCGCGTTGGGCAAGCCGTTTGTTTTCATACCCGCGATATATGGTGCGGCTATCCGCGAGGGCGAAACCCTTGCCGCGTTCACATCCGGCGCGCGCTCCTGACCGCCGCAATCGTTTCGGTAACCAGGGGCAGGATGCCTTCGACAACGCGGTCCACGCCCTGCGGGTTGGGGTGCATGCCGTCGGCCAGCAGCAGGCCGGGCGTCGCCGCCACACCGTCAAGGAAGAAGGGATAGAGCGGGACCGCGTGCTTTGCCGCGAGTTCGGGATAGATAGGATCGAACGCGGCCTGGTAGTCCGGTCCCATGTTGGGCGGCGCCAGCATGCCGGCGAGCAGGATGGCAATGCCGCGTTCCTTCAGCCGCGCGATCATCGCATCGAGATTGGCGCGGGTGATGTCGGGCGAAATCCCGCGCAAGGCGTCGTTGGCGCCAAGCTCGAGGATGACGAGGTCGGTCCCGTCGGGCACCGACCAGTCGAGACGCGCCAGGCCGTCGGACGTGGTATCGCCGGAAACGCCGGCATTGGCGACCTCCACGTCGTGGCCGGCCGCGGTCAGCGCCTGTTGCAGGCGGGCGTTGAAACCCTCGTGCGGCCCCAGCTGATAGCCGGCCATCAGGCTGTCGCCGAGGCCGACGATACGCACCGCATCGGTCCCGCCGGCGCCTGCCGCCGCCGACAGAAAAAGCGCCAGAAACGCGATCACGAGCGTCCGAGGTTTAAATCGCATGGAGTCTGCCCCATATCAGCCGGCAATCATTGCCCGCTGTTCATATAGGACTTCGCTCCCGTGACCCAACCCGTAATCGCGCTTCGCCAGGTTTCCCTGACGCTTGGTGCCGGCGCTTCATCCGTCCATGTCCTGAAAAACATCGACCTGACCGTCGCGCGCGGCGAAACGGCGGGCATTGTCGGGCCGTCGGGTTCCGGCAAATCGACTCTCCTGATGGTGATCGCGGGGCTGGAGCGGATCGACAGCGGCTCGGTGGAGGTGGCGGGGCAGCCGATCCACGCCATGGGCGAAGACGCGATCGCTGCGTTTCGCGGCCGCTCGATCGGCATCGTGTTCCAGTCGTTTCATCTCATCCCCAACATGACTGCGCTGGAAAACGTCGCGGTGCCGCTCGAACTGGCCGGCCACCGCGACCCGTTCGGCGTTGCCAGGCAGGAACTCGACGCTGTCGGCCTCGCCGACCGCGTAACCCACTATCCCGGCGAATTGTCGGGCGGCGAGCAGCAGCGCGTGGCAATCGCGCGGGCGCTGGCGCCGGAGCCGGCGATCGTCATCGCCGACGAGCCGACCGGAAACCTCGATGAGCGCACGGGCGCCCAGATCGCCGACCTGCTGTTCTCCACGGCCCGGGCGCGCGGCACGACGCTGCTGCTGGTCACGCACGACATGGGGCTGGCCGAGCGCTGCGGGCGGCGGATCGAAATCCATTCGGGACGAATCAATGCGGCCGATCCGGCGCTGGCGGTGCAGGCATGAGCGGTGGCCGCGCGTTCCGGCTTGCCCTGCGGTTTTCGCTGCGCGAAATGCGCGGCGGGCTGTCGGGCTTCTTCATTTTCCTCGCCTGCATCGCCCTCGGCGTCGGGGCGATCGGCGGCGTCAATTCGGTTGCCCGGTCGATCACCGGCGGTGTCGAGAGCCAGGGCCAGGCGATTCTCGGTGGCGATATCCGGTTTCAACTGGTGCAGCGCGAGGCCGACGGGGCAGAGCAGGCCTTTCTCGCCAGTCTCGGCGATGTCGCGGTCAGCGCGGAGATGCGCTCGATGGTGCGCCTTGGCGACGGTTCCGACCAGACGCTTGCGGAAATCAAGGCGATTGACGGCGCCTATCCGCTTTACGGCGAACTGGTGAGCGAACCGGCGCTGCCGCCCGACGCGATGTTCGCGGAGCGCGACGGCGCCTGGGGAGCGGTGGCGGCGCCGGTGCTGTTCGATCGGCTGGGGTTGAAGCCCGGCGATACGGTCAGGCTCGGCTCGGCACAGTACCAGCTGCGCGCCCAGCTGGTCGGCGAGCCGGACATGATCTCGGGCGGATTCGGTTTTGCGCCCCGGTTCATGGTATCGCTCGCCGGGCTCGAGGCAGCAGGTCTCGTCAAGCCGGGCAGCCTGGTGGAGCATGTCTACAAGGTGCGGTTGCCGGCGGGCACGACGGCCGACAACATTTCGGAAATCCGAATGCGGGCACAGGAGACATTCCCCGAGGCCGGATGGACGATCAGGGACCGGGCCAACGCCGCGCCCGCGCTTTCGGCCAATATCGAGCGGTTCTCGCAGTTCCTAACGCTGGTCGGGCTGACGGCGCTGGTGGTCGGCGGCGTCGGCGTCGCCAACGCGGTGCGGGCCTATCTCGACGGCAAGCGCGGCGTGATCGCGACCTTCAAGTGCCTTGGCGCTTCCGGCCGGTTCGTGTTCACGGTCTATCTGGTGCAGATCCTGCTCATCGCGGCGATCGGGATCGCGATCGGCCTGCTCATTGCCGCTGCGATGCCGCCCGTCGCGACGACGCTGCTGGCGGCAGTCCTTCCCGTGCCGGTCGCGGGCGGCCTGTTTCCCGACGCGCTTGCCAGCGCGGCGCTGTTCGGCGCCCTGGTGACGCTGGCTTTCGCGCTGCTGCCGCTGGGGCGCGCCCGCGATGTGCCGGCAACCGCGCTGTTTCGCGAGCTGGGATTCGAGGCGCGCGGCCTTCCCCGCCTGTTCTATCTCGTTGCCGCCGGCCTCGTTGTCACGCTCCTGGCGGGGCTGGTGATCTGGCTGGCGCGCGAAAAAATGGTGGCTTCCGTCTTCCTGGGCGCGGTCGCCGTCGCCTTCTTCGTGCTGCGGCTGGTGAGCCAGGGCGTGCAATGGCTGGCGGGCAAGGCGCCGCTGGTGGCCTCCACGCCGCTCAGGCTCGCCATCGGCAATATCCGCCGGCCGGGCGCGCTGACGCCGTCGGTCGTCCTGTCGCTCGGTCTCGGCCTCACCCTGCTGGTGGCGCTGGCGCAGATCGACGGGAACCTGCGCAGCCAGATCACCGGAACGCTGCCGGAACGGGCGCCGAGCTTCTTTTTCGTCGACATCCAGAACAGCGAGGCGGACGCCTTTGCGCGCCTCGTCGGCGAGGTCGCGCCGGGCGGCGAACTCGTGCGCGTGCCGATGCTGCGCGGCCGGGTGACGGCGCTCAACGGCACGGACGTCGCCAAGATGGACATTCCGCCCGAGGGTGGATGGGTGCTGCGCGGCGACCGCGGACTGACCTATGCCGAAACCGCTCCTGCAAATTCGACCATCGTCCAGGGCGACTGGTGGCCGGCCGGCTATGCCGGCGAGCCGCTGGTGTCGTTCTCGGCGGAGGAGGCCGGCGAACTGGGGCTGAAGGTCGGCGACACGGTGACGGTCAACGTGCTTGGACGCAACGTGACGGCGCGAATCGCCAATCTGCGCGAGGTCGACTGGGAATCGATGGGCATCAATTTCGTCATGGTTTTCTCGCCCAACGTGCTGGCCGGAGCGCCGCATGCCTGGCTGGCGACACTTGCCCTTGACAGCGAAACCCCGGACGGGGAGCGCGAAATCCTCAATGCCGTGACGCGCCAGTTCCCGGCGGTGACGAGCGTGCGCGTCAAGGATGCGCTCGACATCGTCAACCGGCTTGCCGGGCAGCTTGCCACGGCCATCCGCGCCGCTGCCGCCATCGCGCTGATCGCCTCGGTGCTGGTGCTGTCGGGCGCGCTCGCGGCGTCGAACCGCGCCCGCATCCACGATGCGGTGGTGCTGAAGATGCTCGGCGCGACCAGGCGGGTACTGGTCTCCGCCTTTGTCATCGAATACGCGATGATCGGATTGGCGACAGCGCTCTTTGCCTTGTTCGCCGGCGGCGTGGCGGGCTGGTTCGTGGTCGCGCGCATCATGACGCTGCCGGCGGCGTTCCTGCCCGAGGTTGCCGTCTCGACGATCGGCGTCGCGCTGGTGCTGACCGTCGGTTTCGGCCTTATCGGCACCTGGCGGGTGCTCGGCCACAAGGCGGCGCCCGTGCTTCGGGACCTGTAGGCAGGGTGCGAACGATATCACCTGACTGGCAAACCCGATGGTGGGCAGACCGCGAATTGTCCGATTTGGGACGACACAGGGCGGCAAAGGTCTTGTCGTCGCGCCAAAGAAACATCATATTCCCCGCAGGCATGCTGGAGTTCCGCCAGCGGCGCCCGGGCGAGTGCCCGACACCCGACGGAACAGATGCAAAGAGGAATTCAATGGCTGAACTTCGCAATTACCAGGTACACCCGGGCATGAAAGGCTATGCCGACGCCTCGATCGACGAGGGTCTGCGCGCCTACATGCTCAAGGTGTACAACCTCATGGCGCTCGGCCTCGCCATAACAGGCCTTGCGGCGTGGGGACTGTTTTCGCTGGCGACGACCGGCGATCCTTCGCTTGGTGTCGCACAGGTGCGCGACGGCGTGTACCTGACCCAGCTCGGCGCCACGTTCTGGATGTCGCCGTTGCGCTGGGTGGTGATGCTCGCACCGTTGGGGCTGGTCTTTTTCCTGAGCTTCCGCATCAACAAGATGAGCGTATCGGCTGCGCAGACCACCTTCTGGGTCTATGCCGGCCTTGTCGGCCTGTCGCTGTCGACCATTTTCCTGGTCTACACTTCGGCGTCGATCGTGCAGACCTTCTTCATCACCGCGACCGCCTTCGGCGGCCTGTCGCTGTGGGGCTACACGACCAAGCGTGATCTCACCGGCATGGGCTCGTTCCTTGTGATGGGCGTTTTCGGGCTGATCATCGCGATGCTCGTAAACATCTTCCTGCAGTCCTCGGCGCTGCAATTCGCCATCTCGGCGATCGGCGTGCTGGTGTTCTCCGGCCTTACTGCCTACGACACGCAGCAGATCAAGGAAATGTACTACGAGGGCGACGGCGAGGCCGTGATGGGCCGCAAGGCGATCATGGGAGCGCTGCGCCTGTATCTCGACTTCATCAACCTGTTCATGTTCCTGCTGCATTTCCTGGGCAACCGGGAATAAGCGCGAACCTGCAACGAACCGGGAAAGGCGGCTCTTTCGGGCCGCCTTTTCTTTTGCCTGTCGGCGATGCATGATCGCGGCGCACTCCCCATTTTCATGACACGTTCCCGCATGACACCGATTAGACCCGCCCGCGAAGGCGATCTCGCCGAAATCCGTGAAATCTACGCCGACGCCGTGATCCATGGCACGGCCAGTTACGAGCTGGAACCGCCGGATTGCGCAGAAATGAAGCAGCGGTTCGAGACGCTGACAAACACGGGCTATCCCTGGCTGGTGGCGGCTGACGATGGCGGCGCTGTGCTCGGTTATGCCTATGCGGGCCCGTTTCGGGCCCGTCCGGCCTACCGGTTCATGGTGGAGGATTCCATCTATATCGCACCCGCGGCCAAGGGGCGCGGCATCGGCCGCGCGTTGCTGGACCGCCTGATCGCGGAATCGACGGCGCTGGAATTCCGCCAGATGGTGGCGGTGATCGGCGACGGTGAGCGCAACAGGGCGTCGATCCGGTTGCACGAGGCCGCCGGATTCAGCCACGCCGGCACTATCGAGGGATCGGGCTTCAAGCACGGACGATGGCTGGACACGGTGTTCATGCAGATCGCGATGAACGGCGGCAGGGACCGTCCGCCGGAGCCTGGTTCGATACCTGACCGCATGTATGGCCGATAGGACATTTTCGCCGCGCCAGACGGGACAGAGAGCCTATCCGTGGACCAGTTTCAGCGGTTTGTCGAAGACGGCGAGAACGCGCGACAGTTCATGACCGCGCTTGAGAACGATGCCCGCGGCATTGACGACGGACCAGGCGCCCTGGCGGCGGGCAAGCTTCGGCTCCTTGACGAACTGGTAGAGCGGCGTCTCGCTGGTGCGCCGATAGACCGAAAAGACGGCGCGGTCCCCGGTATGGCCGATGGCGTAGTCACGCCATTCGTTGGCCGCGACCATGAAACCGTAGACGCGCAGAATCTGATCCAGCTCCCGGCGGCTGAAGGTGACCGGTATCTCGAAACGCTGCCGCCTCGCTTCGTGCAGCCTTACGAGATTTGATGGCTCGCCCTCCGTGAAATCGCCTTCCCCGCGGTCCTCCATTGCGTGACCTTCCCGACAGTTTTGTAATACGGCCAGCGTTGCGCGTTCGCCATTGAAATGCAAGCCCTTGCGGCCGGGCGCCGCCGGGTCTGTCCGCACGGGCTGTTGGAGGCTGAAACATTCTGTCGGAATTGGTGATCCGGTCGCCGCATTTCAGCCCTTTTCCGGCCAAACCGACGCCTCAATGAGAAGTGACGATCCAACCGTTGCCTGAGACGGTTCGATCCGGCGGCGGACCGTAAACCCCCAAGCCCCCCGCCCGCGGGACGTTTGTCGGATCGAACCAACCTCGCAAGAAAAGCTTCGACTACGTGCGGGAAAGCACCGATTTACCGGCCGTAACGGCCGGTATCTTTATGTGCCGAAGCTTTTCATCATGGCTGTTTCAGTAAGTCAGCATCGCTGATCCGATTACCGGGCCCGGCATGTCTCCCGGGCCAAAGGCCTGGACGAGCACGGCGCAACCGCCGCCGCCTTTCGCCTCGATCTCGCCTTCCGGCAATTCGAAGCGCACCGGCTCGCCGTGCCACATGCCGGCGGTGTGCCAGCCCGTGACCGCATTCCAGTACTCGACCGTGCGGCCGCGGTTCTCGCCCCGTTTGACTGCAACTTCGCGCACCGCATCGAAATAGACCACGATCACGCGGGCATTGCGGACAGCGCCCCTCGCACCGCCCACGGATATGCCGAGCATGTCGTGCTCCTGCGTGATCGCGACGTCCACCATCTCGTTGCTGCCGGCCTTCGCGTCATTGTTGAGCAAGGACCAGATGGTGTCGCTTCTGGAACCGGTAACGTGGTTTCGCCCGTTGACGACGGCCTGCGGCGTATAGATCCAGGCATTGTCCAGGCTTGCCTGGTAAGCCTCCTGGCGCTGGGTGTTCTCCGGGCGCGCCATGTTGTCCTTCCAGCCGAGATAGTCCCAGTAGTCGACGTGGTAGGCGAGCGCGATGACGTCGCCGCGCCTGGCCAGTTCGCCGAGAAAGGCGTCGGCGGGCGGGCAGGACGAACAGCCCTGGCTGGTGAACAGTTCCACCACGCCGAGCGGCTTGGCGATCTCGCCGGCAACAGTCGTGCCGGTCCAGCAAAGCGCGGCGATCGCGAACGGGACCAGACGGGCAGAAATGCTTTTCATCGGCTGGAACGGTCCTTGGGAGGCAGGTTGTCTTCGATGGCCGGATATTAGGCGAAATCCCCCTTCAAGAGAAAGTCACGTTGCGGTGAGAGGGCAATGGCGGGCGGCGGCGTGGAAACGAAAATCGCCGGGCCCGGCGGGCCCGGCGATCTGAACATCAGCGCTGCCGATCGCGTCAGGAGGCGAGGTCGCGCAACACGTATTGCAGGATGCCGCCGTTGCGGAAGTAATCGAGCTCGTCGAGCGTGTCGATGCGGCAGAGCAGCGGCACTTCCTTTACCGAACCGTCGGCGAAGGCGATCTTCGCGGTCACTTCCTGGCGCGGCCTGATGTCGTCGAGGCCGTCGATCGTGACCGTCTCGTCGCCGGTCAGACCAAGCGATTCCCAGGTGTCGGAGCCGGTGAAGACGAACGGGATCACACCCATACCGACGAGGTTGGAGCGGTGGATTCGCTCGTAGCTCTCGGCGATGACCGCGCGGACGCCGAGCAGGTTCGTGCCCTTGGCCGCCCAGTCGCGCGACGAGCCGTTGCCGTATTCGACGCCGGCGAAGACGACGAGCGGCACGCCTTCGGCGCGGTACTTCATGGCCGCGTCATAGATCGGCATTTCCTCCTTGGAGGGATAGTGGATGGTGTAGCCGCCCTCGCGCCCGTTTTCGCCCAGCATGTGGTTGCGGATACGGATGTTGGCGAAGGTGCCGCGCATCATCACCTCGTGATTGCCGCGCCTGGTGCCGTACTGGTTGAAGTCGGCGATGCCGACGCCGTGGTCCATCAGGTACTGGCCGGCGGGCGACTGCGCCTTGATCGAACCGGCCGGCGAGATGTGGTCGGTGGTGATCTTGTCGCCGAACAGGCCGAGGATGCGCGCGCCCGAGATGTCGGAGACCTGGCCGGCCTCCTTCGCCATGCCGGCGAAATAGGGCGGGTTCTGCACATAGGTCGACTCGTCGTCCCAGGCATAGGTCTCGCCTTCCGGCACCTTGACCGCCTGCCAGTTGGCGTCGCCCTTGAACACCTCGGCATATTTCTTCTCGAAGATGTCGCGGGTGACGTTCTTGGCGATGAACTCCTGGATTTCCTTGTTGGAAGGCCAGATGTCCTTCAGGAAGACGTCGTTGCCGTCGCGGTCCTGGCCGATCGGCTCCTTCGTCAGGTCCTTGGCGACCGTACCGGCCAGCGCGTAGGCGACGACCAGCGGCGGCGAGGCCAGGTAGTTCGCCTGCACGTCGGGCGAGATGCGACCCTCGAAGTTGCGGTTGCCGGACAGCACGCCGGCGGCGATCAGGCCCTTGTCGTTGATCGTCTTCGACACGGGTGCCGGCAGCGGGCCGGAATTGCCGATGCAGGTGGTGCAGCCGAAGCCGACGAGATTGAAGCCGATCTGGTCGAGTTCCTTCTGCAGGCCGGCCTTTTCCAGGTATTCCGCGACAACCTGGGAGCCGGGCGCCAGCGAGGTCTTGACCCAGGGCTTCTGCTTCAGGCCAAGCCGGTTGGCGTTGCGCGCCAGCAGGCCGGCGCCGATCAGCACCGAGGGGTTGGAGGTGTTGGTGCAGGACGTGATCGCGGCGATGGCGACGTCGCCGTGGCCGAGGTCGTAATCCTCGCCCTCGACCGCCCAGCGCTTGTCGGCCTCCGAGGCGTCCTTCTTGTATTCCCTGACCAGCGAATCGGCGAAACCGGCAGCGATGCCTTCGAGCGGAATGCGGCCCTCGGGGCGCTTCGGACCGGCCATGGACGGCACCACATCGCCGAGATCGAGCCACAGCGTGTCGGTGAAGACAGGGTGCTCGGTATCGGTTTCACGGAACATGCCCTGCGCCCTGGAATAGGCCTCGACGAGGGCGATGCGGTCCTTTGCGCGGCCGGAAATGTCGAGATAGTTGAGCGTCTCGGAATCGACCGGGAAGAAGCCGCAGGTGGCGCCGTATTCGGGGCCCATGTTGCCGATGGTCGCCGCGTCGGCGAGGGTGAGGTGGTCGAGGCCGTCGCCGTAGAACTCGACGAACTTGCCGACCACGCCCTTCCTGCGCAGCATCTGCACGACGGTCAGCACCAGATCGGTGGCGGTGACGCCTTCCCTCATCTCACCGGTCAGCTTGAAACCGATGACCTCAGGCAGAAGCATGGAGATCGGCTGGCCGAGCATGGCGGCCTCGGCCTCGATGCCGCCGACGCCCCAGCCGAGCACGCCGAGGCCGTTGATCATGGTGGTGTGGCTGTCGGTCCCCACGCAGGTATCGGGATAGGCGATGGTTTCGCCGTCCTCGTCCTTCGTCCACACGGTCTGGCCGAGATATTCGAGGTTGACCTGGTGACAAATGCCGGTGCCGGGCGGCACGACGCGGAAATTCTCGAATGCCTGCTGGCCCCATTTGAGGAAGCGGTAGCGCTCGCCGTTGCGCTGGTATTCCAGCTCGACATTGCGGGCAAACGCGTTCGGATTGCCGAATTCGTCGACGATGACCGAGTGGTCGATGACGAGGTCGACGGGCACCAGCGGGTTGATCTTCTGCGCGTCGCCGCCGAGCGCCTTGATGCCGTCGCGCATGGCGGCAAGGTCAACCACGGCGGGAACGCCGGTGAAGTCCTGCATCAGCACACGGGCGGGGCGGTAGGCGATCTCGTGGCCGGCCGTGCCCTTGTCGTCGAGCCAGGCCTTGACGGCCTCGATGTCGGCCTTGGTGACGGAGCGGCCGTCCTCGTTCCTGAGCAGGTTCTCCAGCAGCACTTTCATCGAGAAGGGCAGTCTGGAAATGCCGTCGAGGCCGTTCTTCTCGGCCTCCACGAGGCTGTAATAGGTGTATTGCCTGCCATCCACGTCGAGCGTGCGGCGGCAATTGAAACTGTCGAGGGATTTTGCCACGTGCCTTCGTCCTTCCAAGTCTGGCCGATCTGGGGCGAACGCCATGCAGAAAACGCAGGTGCGGGTGCAGTCATTTCCGCTATTCACCCCGGCGGCGGCTGGGAAAGCCGGGCGCGCTCGATCGGCGCAAAGATTTCTCCATGCCGACCGCTGGCATGGTTGCGGGGCTTATAGGTAATTTTGTACAAGGACGCCAGACCGACCAAAGGCAAATTTGCAGCGCCGCAGGATTTTGCCGGTTCAAGGCCCCGCGACGGGCAGTATCGGGGTGTGCGAACGATGTCCGACCGAGTTGATCCAATCCGGCCGGATCGTGTCCCGATGCGCATCGAGGCACGGAGCCTGGCTGGCGAGCGGGGCGGCGAAATCATCTTTTCCGGCGTCTCCTTCGATCTCGGCGAAGGCAAGGGGCTGATCGTCACCGGCGCCAACGGCTCGGGCAAATCGACATTGCTGCGAATCATCGCCGGGCTGCTGGCCCCGGCCGAGGGCGACATGGTGCTCCACGGGGCGAGCGAGGACTACCCCACGGCTCAGGCCGCCTGCCACTATCTCGGCCCTCTCAACGCGATGAAGCCGGCGCTGAGCGTCAACGAAAACCTCGCCTATTGGCAGGCGTTCAACGGCAACGCCCATCTCGACATCACGGAAGCGCTGGAGATGGTCGGGCTGGAGGCGATCGGGCACCTTCCGTTCGGCTATCTTTCGACGGGGCAGCGGCGGCGGATCTCGATCGCCAAGCTGCTGGTGTCGTGGCGGCCCGTCTGGCTGCTGGACGAACCGACGGCAGGCCTCGACAGGGCATCGGAGAAGCAGTTCGCGGCGCTGATGGAAGCGCATATGGAAGACGGCGGCATCGTCATTGCCGCTACGCATCTGCCCTTGGGGCTGGAAGGCGTCGGCGAAC
The DNA here is from genome assembly GCA_019912385.1 of Notoacmeibacter sp. Classification (GTDB taxonomy): domain Bacteria; phylum Pseudomonadota; class Alphaproteobacteria; order Rhizobiales; family Rhizobiaceae; genus JAIOIW01. Next base: position 22,380 of record JAIOIW010000022.1, read on the forward strand.
TTGCGATGGGGGAATACGCCTGATGTGGGCGCTTTTCATCCGCGATTTCAGGCTCGGCGTGCGCGCCGGCGGCGGGGCGCTGGTCGGGCTGCTGTTCTATCTCGCCGTGGTCGCGGTGATCCCGTTCGGGGTCGGGCCGGATCTCAATCTGCTGGCGCGGATCGGCCCGGCGATCCTGTGGATCGGCGCGTTGCTGGCAAGCCTGCTGGGGCTCGACCGGCTGTTCCAGGCCGACCGCGAGGACGGTTCGCTCGACCTGCTGATCATGGCGGGCGACCGGCACCTGCTGGCGCTGACCGTGTTCGTCAAATGCCTGGCGCACTGGACGGCGAGCGTGCTGCCGCTGGTCGTCGCCGCGCCGCTGCTCGGCCTGCTGATGAACATGGAGCCGGCGGGCATCGGGGCGACCACGGCAACGCTCGCCGCCGGCACGCCGGCGATCACCTTCATCGGCGCGGTCGGGGCGGCGGTCGCCGTGGCGCTGCCGCGCGGCGGCCTGCTGGTCTCGGTGCTGATCCTGCCCTTTGTCATCCCCGTCCTTATTTTCGGCGTATCGGCGGCCTATGGCGCGGTCAACGATCCTGACCCGTTCTGGCCGCCATTCCTGATCCTGAGCGCGCTGACGCTGTTCTTCGCCGTGCTCGGCCCGGTGGCTGCGGGTGCGGCATTGCGATCGGGCACCGATTGACCGCGGTCAATTGCAGAGTGCACATGGGAGGGCTATGTAGGCGCCATGAGTGAGACACAGGTCCAGACAGGCTGGATTTCCGGCCTGGCCAATCCGACCCGCTTCATCGCGATCGCCGACCGGCTGGTCCCGTGGCTGGCGGGCATCGCGTTTATCCTGCTGGCTGCCGGCCTCTACATGAGCTTCACCGCGCCGGAGGACTACCAGCAGGGCGCCACGGTCAGGATCATGTATATCCACGTGCCGTTCGCCTGGCTTTCGATGATGGTCTATTCGATCATGGCCGTATCGGCGCTCGGCACGCTGGTGTGGAAACATCCGCTGGCCGACGTCTCGGCCAAGGCGGCCGCGCCGATCGGCGCCGTGTTCACCCTGCTGGCGCTGATCACCGGCTCGGTCTGGGGCAAGCCGATGTGGGGCACGTGGTGGGTCTGGGACGCGCGGCTGACCTCCGTCTTCGTGCTGTTTTTGATGTATCTCGGCGTCATCGCGCTGACGCGGGCCATGGACGATCCGGGAAAGGCGGCGCGCGCGGCGGCAATCGTCACGCTGGTCGGCTTCATCAACATCCCGATCATCAAGTTCTCGGTCGACTGGTGGAACACGCTGCACCAGCCGGCGGCGGTGTTCCGCATGGATGGGCCCACGATCCATTCCTCGCTGTTGTGGCCGCTGGCGATGATGGCGCTGGGCTTCACCGTGCTGTTCTTCGCGCTGCACCTGATGGCGATGCGCACCGAAATCTGGCGGCGGCGCGTCATCGCCATGCGCCGCATCGCCGCGCGCCGCGCCGACCGCAAGGAGCCGTGACATGAGCCACGAAGCCTATGTTTTCGCGGCCTATGCGATTTCCGCGGTGGCGCTGGCCGGTCTCTTCGCCTGGATCCTGATCGACCAGGCTGCGCGCCGGCGCGAACTGGCCGAACTGGAGGCTCACGGCGTGCATCGCCGATCAGAAAGGGGCGACAAGGCATGAGCGAGGAAACCCCGGTGACCGGTGCCGGCCCGCGGCGGTGGGTGGTGGCGCTTCCCTTCATCATCTTCGTGGCGCTTGCCGCCGTCTTCCTGCTGCAACTGATGTCCGGGCGCGACACCTCCATCGTGCCGTCGGCGCTGATCGGCCAGCCGGCACCGAAGACCGAATTGCCGCCGCTCGATGGCTCCGACCTGCCCGGCTTCAGCACCGAGGCGATGAAGGGCCAGCTCACGCTGGTGAACGTGTGGGCGTCGTGGTGCGTGCCCTGCCGTCAAGAACATCCGATCCTGATGGACCTGGCCAAGGACGGCAGGTTCAAGCTGGTCGGGTTCAACTACAAGGACAAGCAGGAAAACGCGATGAAGTTCCTCACCGATCTCGGCAACCCGTTCGTTGCGCTCGGCGTCGACGAAAGCGGTCGCGCTGGAATCAATTGGGGCGTCTACGGTGTGCCGGAAAGCTATCTCGTCGGGGCGGATGGCACGATCCTGTGGAAGCAGATCGGCCCGTTCACGCCGGACGCGGTGCGAAGCCAACTCATGCCGGCGGTCGAGAAGGCTCTGGCTGGCGATTGACGGGCCACTTTGCCGCGCCTCATTCTTCCTTCTGTTCCTCCAGCGTATGGCGCATGATCAGCGGCATCTGCGAAAGCGTGAAGGCGAAGGTGATCGGCATGATGCCCCAGACCTTGAACGCCACCCACGTATCGGTGGAGAACATCCGCCAGACGAACTCGTTGGCAATCGCGAGGAAAAAGAAGAACAGCCCCCAGCGCAGTGTCAGCTTGCGCCAGCCTTCGGCGTCCAGCGCGAAGGCGGAATCGAACACGTAACCCAGCAGCGAACGGCCGAAGGCGAGACCTCCGAGCAGGACCGCGCCGAAGAGCGTGTTGACGATGGTCGGCTTCATCTTGATAAAGATCTCGTCCTGCAGCCAGAGCGTCAGCCCGCCGAAAACCAGGACGATGACGCCCGAAACAAGCGGCATGATCGGCAGGGTGCGCGTCAGCGCCCATGAAACCGACAGCGCGAGCACCGTGGCAATCATGAACAGCGCGGTTGCGACGAACAGCGGCCCGCCAATGCCGCCAAGCCCGGGGAAATGGCCGACCAGCCAATCGCCGCGTGCGTTGGCGAAGAAGAACACCAGCAGCGGCCCGAGTTCCAGCGCAAGCTTGAGCAGCGGATTGATGGTCTTGCGTTGAGGATCGGACGGATCGCGTTCGAAAATCGGTTCGTGCATGGGAGCTCCTGTGGGCCGGCCGCACACACCTAGGATATCGGAAGGGTCATTGCCAGCCCTTCGGCGACTTTCCGCTTCTGCGGCAATTGCGTCGCGGCCGTATCGACACGGCGGAGAATCTGGTTACCCATCCCCTAGGCGATAGGCGTGGTCCAATAGTCCAACGCCGGCGTTCGAACCGGCGCATGGGGGACAATGGGCCGCCTCGCAGAGCCTGCAACCGTGCGCTTGGCGCCTTGCAAGGGGAGCACCCGATAGGAGGGAGAACTCCCGGCCTGGCATTTCTCGCCGCCGCAATGCTCTTGCCGGCGCAGGCCGCCGCCTGCGCGGTCTTCATCACCGCGGGCGGCGAATTGCGCGGCGCGCGGCTGGTCGACCTGCCGGACGGCATTGCAACGGGCGTGCTCGACTGTACCGGCGAACGCCATCCGGCGCAGTTCTGGACGCTGGCGATCGATCCCGGCCAACCGAATATCGGCGTGCGCGACAACAAGCTGATCGATACCGTCCACACCGGGCCGCTGACCCGTCTCATCTCGGCGCGGGTCGCGGACCATGTCCGTGTCCTGGTGCTGGAACGAAGCGAAACGGCGCCACTGTCGCTGTCCGACGTCCCGCCCAAACGGGCCGGTTTCCGCCGCTTCGTCACCTTCTGCGACAATATCGAGGGTGGCGACCCGCTCGACTGCTCGATCGGGCGGGTCAGGATAAAGGCGCGGGCGAGCCCGCGGCATCTCGACGATGACGGCTATCCCGACAGCACCCTTCACGAGATCAGTTAATATGACGGCCGGTCGAGGCTGCACGTGATCAGCTTCCCGACACCCAATTCGGCCCGTCTGGCCGGCGATCTGTCGCTGTGGATCGGTGCGATCAACGCGGTCAGCGACATCCTGAAGCCGGAAGAGACGGCGTCGACGGAACGCTAGACAGCCATCTCGCCGGTGCCCGCGATCACGGCGGCGAAATCCGCGGCCGAGAACGGTTCCAGGTCGTCGACCTGCTCGCCGATGCCGATGAAATAGACCGGCAGCTTGTGCTTCGCGGCAATGGCGACGAGGATGCCGCCGCGCGCCGTGCCGTCGAGCTTGGTCATGACGAGGCCGTTGACGCCGGCGACATTACGGAAGATCTCCACCTGAGAGAGAGCGTTCTGGCCGGTAGTGGCGTCGAGCGTCTGCAGCACCGTATGCGGCGCCTCGGGATCGAGCTTGCCGAGCACGCGGACGATCTTGGCCAGTTCGTCCATCAGTTCCGCCTTGTTCTGAAGGCGTCCGGCGGTGTCGATTATCAGCACGTCGACACCTGATTCGCGCGCCTTCTCGTAGGCGTCCCAGGCGAGACCCGCGGCATCGGCGCCGAGTTTCGACGAGACCACCGGCGCACCGACGCGTTCGCCCCAGATGTACAACTGCTCGATCGCGGCGGCGCGGAACGTGTCGCCGGCCGCCAGCATCACCGACAGGCCGCCGGCCGTGAGCTTTGCCGCCAATTTGCCGATGGTTGTGGTCTTGCCGGTGCCGTTGACGCCGACGACGAGGATGACGTGCGGCTTCACCGACAGGTCGAGTTCCAGAGGCCGGGCGACCGGTGCCAGCACCTTCTCCACTTCCGCGGCCATGATGGCGCGGACTTCCTCGCCGGACACATTCTTGCCGTAGCGGCTGGCGGCCAGCGCGCCGGTGACGCGCAACGCCGTTTCGACACCGAGATCGGCCTGGATCAGCACATCCTCGAGATCCTGCAGCGTGTCCTCGTCGAGCCTGCGCTTGGTGAAGACGGCGGCGATGTTGCCGGTGAGATCGCGCGACGACCGCGCGAGGCCCGAGCGCAGCCGCTGCAGCCAGGACTTTCCTGGCTCCGGCGCGGCAGGTTCGGGCTCAGGGGCCTCTACGCGCTCGACCGATTTCGAAACCGTGACCTTGCCCTGCGGCCCGGCAGCCGGTTCGGCCGCCCGTGCAGGCGGTTCGGAAACGGGCGGGATCTGGGCTGTTTCTTCCTCTTCTCCGGTAGCCTCCGGGGCCGGTTCCGGCCCGACCCCGGGTTGCGGTACGGGGCGCCGGGGTTCGGGCGGTTGTTCTGTTTCCGGTTCGGTGAATGCCTCGGTGACAGGTTCGGCCGCTGCCGGTTCAGGCTCCGGTGTCCGCTGATCTTCGGCGGGTTGCGCGGGCACTTCGGCGGTTTCGATGCCGACGGGCGGTTCACCTCCGGCGGGAATCTCCTCGACCTTCTTGTCGCCGAAGGAAAAGATCTTCTTGATGAATCCGAGCGCCATGCGGCGTGTCACTCCGTGGTTTTCAGGCGGCTGCGGACAGCGCCCGCGCAGTCAGCATGGTCCCGTCATGGCCGAAAATCTCGGCGGCGACAATCTCGCCCGGCGCGCCGCCGTCGACATGTGCCAGCGTGAAGTCCTCGGCGCGGCCGACGCCCTCGTTTTCGATCAGCAGGTTCTGGCGGCTACCGGCCAGCGCCGCCAGATGGCCAAGATGCGCCTTGTCGCCCTCGGCGCGCAGCAGGGCCGCACGCTGCCTGGCCACGGCCTTGTCGATCTGCGGCATGCGGGCGGCGGGCGTGCCCGGCCTGGGACTGAACGGGAAGACGTGCAGGTGTGTCAGGCCACATTCGTCGACAATCTTCAGCGTGTTCTCGAACATCGCGTCGGTCTCGGTCGGGAACCCTGTGATCAGGTCGGCGCCGAACACCATGTCGGGGCGAAACCGGCGGGCCTCCTCGCAGAAACGGATCGAGTCGTCGCGCAGGTGACGGCGCTTCATGCGCTTGAGGATCATGTCGTCGCCCGATTGCAGCGACAGATGGAGGTGCGGCATCAGGCGATTCTCGGTGGCGATCGCCTCCATCAGCTCGCCGTCGACCTCAATGGAATCGATCGACGACAGGCGCAGGCGCGGCAGGTCGGGCACCTGCCTGAGAATCGCGCGCACCAGGCGGCCGAGCTTCGGCGTGCCGGGCAGGTCGCCGCCCCAAGAGGTCAGGTCGACGCCGGTCAGCACCACTTCCGCATGGCCGTTGCCGACCAAGCGCTTGACCTGCTCGACCACCGCGCCGGCCGGCACCGAGCGCGAATTGCCGCGGCCATAGGGGATGATGCAGAAGGTGCAGCGGTGGTCGCAGCCATTCTGGACCTGGACGAAGGCGCGCGCCCTGCCCTCGATCGCGTCGACCATGTGGGCGGCGGTCTCTCGGACCTCGAAAATGTCGTTGACGCGCACCTTTTCGCAGTCGTTGACGCCGAAATCCGGCAGCGCGCGATAGCTTTGCGCCTTCAGCTTGTCGTCATTGCCGATGACGAGATCGACCTCGTCCATGGCGCCGAAGGCTTGCGCCCCGGTCTGGGCAGCGCAGCCGGTGACGATGATGCGGGCTTGCGGGTTCTCGCGGCGCGCCTTGCGGATCGCCTGGCGGGCCTGGCGCACCGCCTCGCCGGTGACGGCGCAGGTGTTGAACACGATAGCGCCGTTTTCGAGCGCGCCAAGGCCGGCAGCATCCGCCTCGCGCTTCATGACTTCCGACTCGTAGGCATTGAGGCGGCAGCCGAAAGTGACGATGTCGATACCCATCAAGCCGCGCTTCCGCTTTCCGCTTCGCGTTCCCACGTACCGGTTTCCGGATCGAATGTACCGGAAAACTCCCATTCCGCCGGGCCGGTCATGATGACGTGGTCGTCGTCGCGCCATTCGATCTCAAGCGGTCCGCCGGGGACGTTGACGATGACCTTGCGTTCGGTGCGCCGCAATCTGGCGGCGGAAACGGCGGCAGCGCAGGCGGCCGATCCACAGGCGCGCGTCAGCCCGGCACCGCGCTCCCAGGTGCGCAGGTCTATCTCGCCGCGCGACAGGATTCGGGCGATCGAGATATTGGCGCGTTCGGGAAAGATCGGGTGGTTTTCGAGCAGCGGGCCGAGCTTTTCGAGATCATGGGACCAGACATCGTCGTCGACCCAGAAGACGGCGTGCGGGTTGCCCATCGACACGGCGGAGGGCGAATGCAGCACCGGCGCGTCGATCGGGCCGATCTGCAGTTCGATCTGCCGCGTGTCGCGAAATTCCTCGGCAAGCGGGATGTCCTGCCAGTCGAAGCGCGGGCGGCCCATGTCGACCGAGATCATGCCGTCGGCATGTTCCTCGGCGTTGAGGATGCCGGCGACGGTCTGGAAGGTGAAGACGCTCCTGCCGGTCTCGGCGGCAAGCGCCTGGACGACGCAACGCGTGCCGTTGCCACAGGCCTGGGCCTGGCTGCCGTCGGAATTGAGGATCTCGACATAGTTGTCGGTTCCCCGGGTCCGCGCGTCGTGGATCGCCATGATCTGGTCGAAGCGCGTCGCGGGATCGGCATTGAGCGCGATGGCGGCGGCCGGCGTGACGCGATCGGCGCGGCCGCGCATGTCGGCCACGATGATCTCGTTGCCAAGTCCGTTCATCTTCGCAAAGGGTGCGCGCTTCGCCATGGGGTCTCACCGTCGACTGTTCGAGGCGCTTATATGGCAATTCGGCCGCAAATACCAAGCGTTGCGGTCGCGATGCGGGTGTCATCCCGCCAGTCGGGAGTCCCAGCGTTCGCCCGGCCTGAGCGCACGGAAGCGCTCCGGCGGCACGCCGTGTTTGATCAATGCCGCATCGAGCGCCTTGGCAGGCTCGTCGATCGCCTCGTCGGTAAGCTGGAACGTGCCCCAGTGATGGCCGACGGCATGGTCGGCGCCGCTGAGCAGGAAACCGCGCACCGCTTCGTCGGGATTCTGGTGGTGGCGCTCCATGAACCAGCGCGGTTCGTAGGCTCCGATCGGCAGGATGGCGAGGCGGAAGCGGCCGTGCTTCCTCGCCGCCGCCCGATAGTTGATCCCGTCGTGAAAGCCGGTGTCGCCGACATGATAGACCTTGCCCGCCGGGGTTTCGATCACGAAGGCCGACCACAGGGCCATGCGTCGGTCGCCAAAGCCGCGCGCCGACCAGTGATGGCAGGGCTCGAAATGGACGCGCAGGCCACCAGGAGCCTCGACCGCCTGATGCCAGTCGCCGGTGGCAAAGCGCATGGAGGGTATGACGGGCCGGACAACCGAATCATTGCCGAGCGGCGTCATGACCAGCGGATCGTGATCCGCGTGCAGGCGTTTCAGGGTCGCGATGTCGAGGTGGTCGTAGTGGTTGTGGGTCAGCAGGACGGCATGGATCGGCGGCAGGTCGTCAAATGCGATGCCGGGCGCGTTCGCCCGTTTCGGCCCGGCAAAGGAGAAAGGCGAGGCGCGTTCGGACCAGACAGGGTCCGTCAGCATGTTGACGCCGCCGGCCTGGATCAGCAGCGTCGCATGGCCGACCATGATGACCCGCAAATCGCCGCCGTCGCCCGGCGACGCAGGTCGGGCGGGCGCATACGGCGACGGCCATGCCGGCGGCCATTTCGCCTGCCGGCCATTCAAACGCCAGCGCAGCAGGGCCGTCAGATTGGCGGGCGGGAGGCCGCCGGGATTGAAGAACCGCCTGCCGTCGAAATGGTCGGTGACCGGGCCGCAATAATAGGGATTTCCGCCTTTGTGTACCATGAAGCCTTCCTGCCGGGGCGCCAATCCCGAAGATAGACCGCTTCGCAAAAAACCTGCCGGTCCGACAGACCGATTTAGGCATGGATAACTGCCTGCACCAGGCTTTCGACGGGAAAATTGCCGTATTATCTTGATGATACCGATTCTACCCGTGGCCTGCAGCCGTTTGGCAACCGCATTTTAACCCTATTTGGTTGCAATTGACCCATAATCGCCATTTTGTGAAGTCAACGGGCAGTTCAGGCGCGTTGTGGCGCTGACGGAGGACTATAAATATGGAGAAATCCAGAACCGGCCTGCTGGTGGCGGCCGCGGCCCTGCTGGCGCTTGGCGGGTGCCAGAGCGAGCGGTTCCAGCCACTCTATTCAAGGCCCCTCGCCTCGGCGCCGGCTCCGCTGACGCCTGCGCCGACCGATCCGGTCGAGCAGCAGCAACTGCCGCCGCCCGGCCAGACCGCTGAAGGCGAGTTCCCGGACGCCCCCGGAGCCGATGGAACGCAGGTCGCCTCGGCGGAACCGCCGGCGGGCGCCGGCGACATCACCAAATCCGGCGTGGTGGGCAACTGGAAGACCAACATATCCGGCTCCACCTGCCAGATGTTCCTGACGCTGACGAAATACGGCAACGCCTCGCGCGGCGGGACGCGTGGCTGCCCGGGCGAACTCGCCAACATGCGCGGATGGGACGTGCAGGGCAAGCAACTGATCGTCTATGACGATAGCGGCAACACGATCGCGCGGCTCTATTCCAGTGGCGGCGAAAAGCTTGACGGCCAGACGGTTTCGGGCCAGGCGGTTTCGCTCTACAGGTAGGCGGCAGACGCGCAGCAGGGACCCCGGCGGGATTATCGATGACATCAGAGGCTGTTCGCGAGGCCCTGCCGGCGCATGCTTCGGTGCGCGACCGTTACAACCACATGGCCAAGGCCGGCGTCGTCCATGCCGACGGCGACCAGCAACGGATCGCCGACCAGCTCGACGACCTGTGCGCGCGGCTGGCGCAGAAGCGGCTCGCCTCCAAATCGAGCTCGCTTGGATGGCTGTTCGCCAAGCGCAAGCCGGACAATGCGCCGGTGCGCGGACTCTATATCCATGGCGGGGTCGGGCGCGGCAAGACCATGCTGATGGACCTTTTCTTCCAGGCCGTGCCTGTCAGCCGCAAGCGCCGCGCGCATTTCAACGACTTCATGGCCGACGTCCACGACCGCATCGCGCGGCACCGCGCGGCGCTGAAGGCCGGAACGGTCAAGGGCGACGATCCGATCCCGCCCGTGGCCGCGGCGATCGCCGGCGAAAGCTGGCTGATCTGCTTCGACGAATTCGCGGTGACCGATATTGCCGACGCGATGATCCTGTCGCGGCTGTTCTCCGCACTGTTTGCCCACGGCGTGACGCTGGTGGCAACGTCGAACGTGGCGCCGCGCGACCTCTACCGCGATGGGCTCAACCGTGGCCTATTCCTGCCTTTTATCGACGTGCTGGAGCGCCACGCGGATGTCGCCACGCTCGACCACGACACCGACTACCGGCTGAAGAAACTCGACCGGCTCAAGGTCTATGTGACGCCGCTCGGCCCCGCCGCGGAATCCGCGATGAACCAAGACTGGGAGATGCTGTGCGACGGCGCGCCGGAGGTCCCCGTTACGATCGAGCTCAAGGGCCGCAAAGTCGTCGCCGAACGCGCGGCGGGTGCGGCGGCGCGGTTCACCTTCGCCCAATTATGCGAGCAGCCGCTGGGCGCGCGCGACTATATCGCCCTTGCCGGACGCTTCTCGACGCTGATGGTCGAGAACGTGCCGGTGATGGAGCAGAAGGACCGCAACGCCGCCAAGCGGTTCATCCTTCTGATCGATACCTTGTACGACCGCCACACCCGGCTGATCGTCAGTGCTGCGGCGGAGCCGACCGGGCTTTACGTGGGAAAAAGCGGGGCGGAAGCCTTCGAGTTCGATCGCACCATATCGCGCCTGATCGAGATGCAGAGCAAGGACTGGGTTGCCTCCGTCCAGTTGCGCGCCGGCACGTCGATCGAGGGGAAGACGCCGGAAAGCGCGTAATAAATTTGACGTTTACGTAATTCCCTTGACATCTAAACGATTGAAATTCCTTATGCCGAAAGTTTGAGTTGAAAAATTAACCGGTGCAGTCTAAGCGAACTTCCGGTTTGCCGGTCCGGCCGGCTTGTCTTTTTGAACCTGCGCCACAGTGCCGCACTGCCGGCTGGCGCCGCAAGAGGGGAATTCCACGATGGCACGCAAGAAGATTGCGCTGATCGGCTCGGGCATGATCGGCGGTACGCTCGCTCACATGATCGGGCTGAAGGAACTGGGCGACGTCGTCCTGTTCGACATCGCCGAGGGCATGCCGCAGGGCAAGAGCCTGGATATCGCCGAATCCTCCCCGGTCGACGGTTTCGACGCCAGCTTCACCGGCGTCAACGACTATGCCGGCATCGAGGGCGCCGATGTGTGCATCGTGACCGCGGGCGTGCCGCGCAAGCCGGGTATGAGCCGCGACGACCTGCTGGGCATCAATCTGAAGGTCATGGAGCAGGTTGGCGCCGGCATCCGCAAATATGCGCCCGACGCCTTCGTCATCTGCATCACCAACCCGCTCGACGCCATGGTCTGGGCGCTGCAGAAATTCTCCGGTCTGCCAAAGACCAACGTGGTCGGCATGGCCGGCGTGCTGGATTCGGCCCGCTTCCGCTATTTCCTCGCCGAGGAATTCGGCGTGTCGGTCGAGGACGTCACCGCCTTCGTGCTGGGCGGCCACGGCGACTCGATGGTTCCGCTGGCCCGCTATTCCACCGTTGCCGGCATTCCGCTGCCGGACCTGGTGAAAATGGGTTGGACCTCGAAGGAAAAGCTCGACCAGATCATCCAGCGCACCCGCGACGGCGGCGCCGAGATCGTCGGTCTGCTGAAGACCGGCTCGGCCTATTACGCGCCGGCTGCCTCGGCGATCGCGATGGCCGAATCCTACCTGAAGGACAAGAAGCGCGTAATCCCCTGCGCGGCCCATCTTTCCGGCGAATACGGCGTCAAGGACATGTATGTCGGCGTGCCGACGGTGATCGGCGCCGGCGGTGTCGAGCGCGTCATCGAGATCGATCTCAACAAGGCCGAGCAGAAGGCGTTCGACAAATCGGTCGAGGCCGTGGCCGGCCTGTGCGAAGCCTGCGCCGCGATCGCCCCGCAACTGGCATAACAGGGATACGAGCGAACAATGAACATCCATGAATACCAGGCCAAGCAGGTCCTGAAAGCCTACGGCGCCCCGGTTGCCGAGGGCGTACCGGTTTTCGAGGCGGGCGAGGCGGAAGCCGCCGCCAAGGCGCTACCGGGCCCGCTCTACGTGGTGAAGAGCCAGATCCATGCCGGCGGCCGCGGCAAGGGCAAGTTCAAGGAACTGCCGGCCGACGCCAAGGGCGGCGTCAGGCTCGCCAGGTCGGTGGCCGAGGTCGTCGCCAACGTCAACGAGATGCTCGGCAACACGCTGGTGACCAAGCAGACGGGACCGGCCGGCAAGCAGGTCAACCGCCTCTATATCGAGGACGGCGCCGATATCGACCGCGAGCTTTACCTCTCCATCCTCGTCGACCGCACGGTCGGCCGAAACGCCTTCGTGGTTTCCACCGAGGGCGGCATGGACATCGAGGCGGTGGCCGAGGGAACGCCTGAGAAGATCGTCACCGTGGCGATCGACCCCGATACCGGCGTGACCGAAGCCGACGCCGCGAAGCTGTGCGATGCGCTGAAGCTGGACGGAGCCGCCCGCGAAGACGGCATGGCGCTGTTTCCGGTCCTCTACAACGCCTATGTCGAGAAGGACATGAGCCTGCTTGAGGTCAATCCGCTGATCGTGATGACGAACGGCCGTCTGCGCGTACTCGACGCCAAGGTGTCGTTCGACAACAACGCGCTGTTCCGCCACGACGACATCATGGCGCTGCGCGACAAGACCGAAGAGGACGAGAAGGAGATCGAGGCGTCGAAACACGACCTCGCCTATGTCGCGCTCGACGGCAATATCGGCTGCATGGTCAATGGCGCGGGCCTGGCCATGGCGACCATGGACATCATCAAGCTCTATGGTGCTGAGCCGGCGAATTTCCTCGACGTCGGCGGCGGCGCATCGAAGGAGAAGGTGACGGCTGCCTTCAAGATCATTACCGCCGACCCGAACGTGAAGGGCATCCTGGTCAACATCTTCGGCGGCATCATGAAGTGCGACGTGATCGCCGAAGGCGTGGTCGCGGCTGTGAAAGAAGTGGGCCTGAAGGTTCCGCTGGTGGTGCGGCTCGAAGGTACCAATGTCGATCTCGGCAAGAAGATCATCAACGAATCCGGCCTCAACGTGATTGCGGCCGACGACCTCGATGACGCCGCGCAGAAGATCGTGGCCGCGGTGAAGGGAGCCTGAGCCGAATGTCCATCCTCATCAACAAAGACACCAGGGTTCTCGTACAGGGCCTGACCGGCAAGACCGGCACGTTCCACACCGAACAGGCGCTCGCCTATCACGGCACCAGGATGGTCGGCGGCACCAACCCGAAGAAGGCCGGCGAGACCTGGGAAGGCGCGGGCGGCGACAAGCTGCCGATCTTCGCCACTGTCGCCGAGGGCAAGGCTGCGACCGGCGCCGACGCTTCGGTCATCTACGTGCCGCCGGCAGGCGCGGCGGCTGCGATCATCGAGGCGATCGACGCGGAAATCCCGCTGATCGTCTGCATCACCGAGGGAATCCCGGTGCAGGACATGGTCAAGGTCAAGGCGCGCCTCGACAAGTCGGCCTCGCGGCTGATCGGACCGAACTGCCCGGGCGTGCTGACGCCGGACGAGTGCAAGATCGGCATCATGCCGGGCAACATCTTCAAGAAGGGCTCGGTGGGAATCCTGTCGCGCTCGGGCACACTGACCTACGAGGCGGTGTTCCAGACCACCAATGAGGGTCTGGGCCAGTCGACGGCGGTCGGTATCGGCGGCGACCCGGTAAAGGGCACCGAGTTCATCGACGTGCTCGACCTGTTCCTCGACGATCCCGAAACCGAGTCGATCATCATGATTGGCGAGATCGGCGGTTCGGCGGAGGAAGAGGCGGCGGCGTGGCTGACCGAACAGGCGGCCAAGGGCCGCAAAAAGCCGATGGCCGGCTTCATCGCTGGCCGCACGGCGCCTCCCGGGCGCACCATGGGCCATGCCGGCGCGGTGATTTCGGGCGGCAAGGGCGGCGCGGAAGACAAGATCGCGGCGATGGAGGCTGCGGGTATCCGCGTGTCGCCGTCGCCGGCGCGCCTCGGCAAGACGCTGGCCGAAGTGCTGAAGGGCTGATGCCCGCAACGAACTGGCGTCGGGCGGCTTCGCCCGGCTGCCGCCGGAGGGAATGCAAGGCGGGCGGAAGCTTTGAGAGGGCCGCTTCCGCCCTATAAAAGGAGCCGGAGAAACACCGGAAAACCGCTATGGCGCGTAACGATCAGGCCAACGACATCTTCGAGCAGACCTCCTTTCTCTATGGCGGCAATGCCGCCTGGATCGAGGAACTCTACGCTTCCTACGAGGACAACCCGGCGAGCGTCGACGAGGAGTGGCGGGAATTCTTCGCCGCGCTCAAGGATGACGCGGGCGACGTGAAGAAGAACGCGCGGGGCGCGTCGTGGAAGCAGCCTGGCTGGCCGATCGCCGCCAATGGCGAACTGGTATCGGCGCTCGACGGCGACTGGGGCACGGTCGAGAAGATCATCGAGACCAAGGTCCGCGACAAGGCCGCCGGAACCGGCGCGGCGCTTTCGGAAGACGACGTGATGCAGGCGACGCGCGATTCGGTGCGCGCCATCATGATGATCCGCGCCTACCGTATGCGCGGCCACCTGCATGCCGACCTCGACCCGCTGGGGCTGGCCGGCATCAAGGAGGACTACAAGGAACTGTCGCCGGAGAACTATGGATTCACGGAAGCCGACTACGACCGGCCGATCTTCATCGACTACATGCTCGGGCTGGAATTCGCCACCGTCCGGCAGATGCTCGACATCCTCAAGCGCACCTATTGCTCCACCATCGGCGTCGAGTTCATGCATATCTCGGTACCCGAGGAGAAAGCCTGGATCCAGGAGCGCATCGAGGGTCCCGACAAGGGCGTCGCCTTCACCGACATGGGCAAGAAGGCGATCCTGCAGAAGCTGATCGAGGCGGAGGGCTTCGAGCAGTTCATCGACGTCAAGTACAAGGGCACCAAGCGCTTCGGCCTCGACGGCGGCGAATCGCTGATCCCGGCGCTTGAGCAGATCATCAAGCGCGGCGGCAACATGGGCATGAAGGAGATCGTGTTCGGCATGGCTCATCGCGGCCGGCTCAATGTGCTGACCCAGGTGATGGGCAAGCCGCACCGCGCCGTGTTCCACGAATTCAAGGGCGGTTCGTTCGCGCCCGACGATGTGGAGGGCTCGGGCGACGTGAAGTATCACCTCGGCGCCTCGTCGGACCGCGAGTTCGACGGCAACAAGGTGCACCTGTCGCTGACCGCCAATCCCTCGCATCTCGAGATCGTCAATCCCGTGGTGATGGGCAAGGCCCGCGCCAAGCAGGACCAGATTTTCGGGCGCACCCGCGAAGAGGTCGTGCCGCTGCCCGAGCGCAGGACGGTTCTGCCGCTTCTGCTGCACGGCGATGCGGCATTTGCGGGCCAGGGCGTGGTGGCGGAGTGCCTGGGGTTGTCGGCGCTGCGCGGTCACCGCGTCGCCGGCACGCTGCACTTCATCATCAACAACCAGATCGGGTTTACGACCAATCCGCGCTTCTCGCGCTCCTCGCCCTATCCGTCCGACGTGGCGAAGATGATCGAAGCGCCGATCTTCCACGTCAATGGCGACGATCCGGAAGCGGTGGTCTACGCGGCGAAGGTGGCGACCGAATTCCGGATGCTGTTCCACAAGCCGGTGGTCATCGACATGTTCTGCTACCGCCGGTTCGGCCACAATGAGGGCGACGAACCGGCATTCACACAGCCGATCATGTACAAGAAGATCCGCGCCCACAAGACGACGGTGCAGATCTATGCCGAGAAGCTGATCGCCGAGGGGTTGCTCACCGAAGGCGAGGTGGAGAAGATGAAGGCGGACTGGCGCGCCCATCTCGAAGCCGAGTTCGACTCCGGCAATTCCTACAAGCCCAACAAGGCGGACTGGCTCGACGGCGCATGGACGGGCTTCCGCACCGCCGACAATGCCGACGAGCAGCGCCGCGGCAAGACCTCGGTGCCGGTCAAGATACTGAAGGACATCGGCAAGAAACTGGCGGCGGTGCCCGACGATTTCGAGGCCCATCGCACGATCCGCCGCTTCCAGGACAACCGCAAGGCGATGATCGAATCCGGCGAGGGCATCGACTGGGCGACGGCCGAGGCGCTGGCGTTAGGTTCGCTGCTGGTGGAGGGGCACCCGGTGCGCCTGTCGGGCCAGGATTGCGAGCGCGGCACGTTTTCGCAACGTCACAGCGTGCTCTATGATCAGCGCGACGAAAACCGCTACATTCCGCTGAACAATCTGGGGGCCGGCCAGTCCAACTTCGAGGTCATCAACTCGATGCTTTCTGAAGAGGCGGTGCTGGGCTTCGAATATGGCTATTCGCTCGCCGAACCCAGGGCGCTGACGGTGTGGGAAGCCCAGTTCGGCGATTTCGCCAATGGCGCACAGGTTGTGTTCGACCAGTTCGTCTCGTCGGGCGAACGCAAATGGCTGCGCATGTCCGGGCTGGTGTGCCTGTTGCCGCATGGCTTCGAGGGCCAGGGGCCCGAGCACTCCTCGGCACGGCTGGAGCGTTTCCTGCAACTGTGCGCGGAAGACAACATGCAGGTCGCCAACTGCACGACGCCGGCCAATTACTTCCATATCCTGCGCCGCCAGTTGAAGCGCGACTTCCGCAAGCCGCTGATCCTGATGACGCCGAAATCGCTGCTGCGCCACAAGCGGGCAGTCTCGACGCTGGCGGATTTGTCGGGCGAGAGTTCGTTCCACCGGCTGCTGTGGGACGATGCGCAATACCTGAAGGACGAGCCGATCAAACTGGTGAAGGATTCCAAGATCCGCCGGGTCGTGCTGTGCTCCGGCAAGGTCTATTTCGACCTCTACGAGGAGCGCGAGAAGCGCGGCATCGACGACGTCTACCTGTTGCGCGTCGAACAGCTCTACCCGTTCCCGGCCAAGGCGCTCATCAACGAATTGTCGCGCTTCCGCGGCGCGGAGATGGTGTGGTGCCAGGAGGAGCCGAAGAACATGGGTGCCTGGTCGTTCATCGACCCGTACCTGGAATGGGTGCTTGCCCATATCGACGCCAAGCACCAGCGCGTGCGCTATGCCGGCCGCCCGGCCGCCGCGTCTCCGGCAACAGGGCTGATGTCGAAACACATGGCGCAGCTCAACGCGTTCCTTTCGGACGCGCTCGGCGAATAATCCAACCGGAAACAGGCAACGGATACAGATCATGGCTACAGAAATCCGCGTTCCGACCCTAGGCGAATCAGTCACCGAGGCGACCATCGGTCAATGGTTCAAGAAACCGGGCGATGCGATCGCCGTGGACGAGCCGCTGGTGGAGCTCGAAACCGACAAGGTGACGGTCGAAGTGCCCGCGCCGGTAGCCGGCAAGCTCTCCGAGATTGCAGTCAAGGAAGGCGAAACCGTCGCAGTCGGCGCGCTGCTCGGTATGATCGCCGAAGGCGCGGGCGCTGCCGCCGCGGCGCCGGCAAAGGCCGAGACCCCCCGGAAGGCGGCCGCTCCGGAGCCAGTATCGGCACCCGCAGAGGCCAAGGCGGAGGCCATGCCGCCGGCACCGGCCGCCGCCAGGATGATGGCCGAGAAAGGCGTTTCTGCCAAACAGGTCGAGGGAACCGGCAAGCGCGGACAGGTTCTCAAGGGTGATGTCATCGAGGCGCTCGCCAAGGGACCGGCTGCGGCGCCGGCTCCCGCACCGGTTGCGGTTCGGGCGCCGTCGAGCGAACAGGACGCAGTGCGCGAGGAACGCGTGCGGATGACCAAACTGCGCCAGACCATCGCGCGCAGGCTCAAGGACGCACAGGCGACCGCGGCCATGCTGACCACCTTCAACGAGGTGGACATGACGGCAGTGATGGAGCTGCGCAAGAAGTACAAGGACGTGTTCGAGAAGAAGCACGGCGTGAAGCTCGGCTTCATGGGCTTCTTTACCAAGGCGGTGTGCCATGCGCTGAAGGAGATCCCGGCGGTCAATGCGGAGATCGACGGCACCGACATCATTTACAAGAACTACGCCCATATCGGCGTTGCGGTCGGCACCGAGAAAGGCCTCGTCGTGCCGGTGGTGCGCGATGCCGACCAGATGGGAATAGCCGAGATCGAGAAGGAGATCGGCCGGCTCGGCCTGGCCGCGCGGGACGGCAAGCTGTCGGTCGCCGACATGCAGGGCGGAACCTTCACCATCTCCAATGGCGGCGTCTACGGCTCGCTGATGTCGACGCCGATCCTCAACGCCCCGCAATCGGGCATTCTCGGCATGCACAAGATCCAGGAACGGCCTGTGGCGCTCAATGGCGCCGTCGTGATCCGGCCAATGATGTATCTGGCGCTGTCCTATGATCACCGCATCGTCGACGGCAAGGAAGCCGTCACCTGGCTGGTGCAGGTCAAGGATAATCTGGAAGATCCGCAGCGTCTGCTGTTTGATCTCTAGGGCGACAGTATTTGGGGTAGCACGCTAGGCCTGTTACCGGGCTAATCGGTAAGTGGGATGCACGCATGCAGATCGTACGCTGGATTGTTGTCATCCTTGCGCTGGGCCGTGTTGCCTATAGTTTCCCCTATTTGCTGACGGCCTGGACCGGGACGTGGGTGGTGCCGCCGCTCGGCGCCGACGGCCCGGAAATCCTGACGGCGCTGCAGGATGTTCCCAGCTGGCTGCTGGCGATCTGGACCAGCTATATTGCGGGCTATCTGCTGGCTGGTCTGTTGCTGGTGATCGCGTGGCCGAGTGGGATCAAGCTGGTTTTCATGT
>JAIOIW010000149.1 GCA_019912385.1 Notoacmeibacter sp.
TATAGCGCGGCGATCAGGATGAGACGCGCGCGACAATCTGGATGAGATTCTTACGTCGCGGTCACGGGCAAATTATCACTGTGATTGTCGCTGGCAAGGGCCTCGTCGGTTTCTGATTGCCGCTCCGCGACAAGTTCGTGCGTATTTTTGATTGTCGCGTAGGAAGCTGGTCTGCCGCGCTGGCGTTTGGCTTCCATGGCGGAACGCCGCCGGTAGCTTTCGACATTCATCTCGAAGATCGTTGCGTGATGAACAAGTCGGTCCACCGCGGCAAGCGTCATGGCTGGGTCGGGAAAGACCTTGTTCCATTCTCCAAAGGGCTGGTTGGCGGTGATCATGATGGATCGGCGCTCATATCTTGCGGAGATGAGTTCGAAGAGCACGCTGGTTTCGGCCTGATCCTTGGTGACGTAGGCCAGATCGTCGAGGATGAGCAGATCGAACTTGTCGAGCTTTGCGATGGCGGCTTCGAGTTGGAGTTCGCGTCGTGCGACCTGCAGCTTTTGGACAAGATCGGTCGTGCGGGTGAACAGCACGCGCCAGCCGTTCTCGATGAGGGCGAGGCCAGTGGCTGCCGCGAGATGGCTCTTTCCGCCGCCGGGCGGTCCAAACAACAGGATGTTGGCGCCCTTTGCGAGCCAGCTGTCGCCGGCGGCGATCGCCATGACCTGGGCCTTGGAGACCATGGGCACGGCGTCGAAGGCGAAGCTGTCGAGCGTCTTTCCGGGCGGCAGGTGGGCCTCCGCGAGATGTCTCTCGATCCTGCGATGGGCGCGTTCGGCCAGTTCATGCTCGGCGATGGCCGAGAGGAACCGGGCGGCGGGCCATCCTTCCCGATCGGCCTGTTCGGCGAACTGCGGCCAGAGCGTCTTGATTGTCGGCAGCCGGAGCTCGTTGAGCATGATGCCCAACCGTGCTTCGTCGATTGTGTGAATGTTCTTCATGCGACCTCTCCCGCGCAGGCCGTCCCGATCAGGGCTTCATAGCCATTGAGCGATGCGAGTTGCACATGAACGGTCGGCAACTGAGCCGGGTCCGGGCCGAAGAGCGCACGCAGGGCAGCCAGGTCCGGCAGTTCGCCGGCGTCGAGTGTTCTGGCAAGCTCCTCGGCCAGTTCACGCTCGCAGCCACGATCATGAGCCAGTGCCAGCAGTTCGACGGCAATTTTGCAGGCCTGCCTGTCGGGTAGTTGCTCGATGAGAGCATCGAAAGCTCTACGATATTCAGCCCTCGGAAAGAGCTTGTCGCGATAGACGAGACCTCGAAGCGCCATCGGTTTTTTGCGCAGGGAATGAATGACGTGGTGATAATTGACGACCTGGTCGTGCTTGCCATTCGTATGGGCGCGGCCTCGTGGCAACGTCAGCAGATGCGTGCCACCGATGAAGACGTCGAGGCGATCATCGAACAGACGCACCCGCAGCCGGTGTCCGATCAGACGGGAAGGCACGGTGTAAAAGACCTTGCGCAAGGTGAAGCCGCCGGTACGCGACACCGTGATGACCACCTCTTCGAAGTCGGTGGTGCGGCGATCGGGAAGTTCCTGCAAATGGGAGCGCTCAGCATCGATGCGCCTGCCATGTGCGGCATTGCGACGGCCGACGATCTCGTCGATGAAGGCGCGGTAGGAGCCGAGATCGCCAAAATCCCTGGTGCCGCGCATCAGCAGAGCATCGCGGACCGCGTTCTTGAGATGGCCGTGGGAACTTTCGATCGAGCCGTTCTCGTGCGCGACGCCCTTGTTGTTGCGTGTCGGCGTCATGCGGTAATGGGCGCACAGTTCCTCGTAACGGAGCGTGAGATCGGCCTTGGCGTCGGCATCAAGGTTGCGGAAGGCGGCCGACAGGCTGTCGCTGCGATGATAGAGCGGCGAGCCACTGAGCGACCACAGCGCGTTCTGCAGGCCCTCGGCCAGAGCGATGAAGCTTTCGCCGCCAAGGATGATATGGGCGTGCTCGAAGCCCGACCAGACCAGCCGGAAGTGATAGAGCAGATGGTCGAGCGGCTGGCCGGCGATCGTCACGCAGAGGCGGCCCATATCGGTAAAATCCGACAGTCCCAACTGACCGGGTTCATGCGTTTGGCGGAAGATCACCTCCTGTGCCTCGCCGTGAACAGCCCGCCATGATCGGATACGCCGCTCAAGCGTGCGGCGAATACTTGTCGACAGTTCCGGATGACGCCGCAGCATCTCATTGTAAACGGCGACCGCTCGGATACCGGGAGCAGCCTTGAGGAGCGGAACAACCTCGGCGTCAAAGATATGCTCAAGAGGATCGGGACGCCGCCGGTCGCGCGGCGGCCTGCTCTGTGATGGAAGACGTGCTTCCTTCTCGATGCGGTAAGCTGTCGCCCGGCTGATCGACGCCTTGGCGGCAGCGACCTCGATGGAATTGATTTGTCGGTACTTCATAAAAAGCCTCGTCTGATGATCGGTTACATGGCGACCCGGCACAAAGGTGATTCTCCATTCTCAGAAAATCACCCACGCTACCGGGCTGACCGCGATCATGAGACGCCAAAAAATTGCGCCGCGGCGGGGGGTGTAACTCCGGTCGGGCTACGCCCTCCCTTCGTCACACCCCCCGCCGCCGAGTCTCATCCTGATTGACGCTGAGTCTCACCTTGATTGTCGCTGCGCA
>JAIOIW010000023.1 GCA_019912385.1 Notoacmeibacter sp.
GCACGAACTTGTCGCGGAGCGGCAATCAGAAACCGACGAGGCCCTTGCCAGCGACAATCACAGTGATAATTTGCCCGTGACCGCGACGTAAGAATCTCATCCAGATTGTCGCGCGCGTCTCATCCTGATCGCCGCGCTATAGTCGACCCCGCCAATCGCCTGGTTGCCGGCGAGTTGGAGCGCCGCTGGAACAAGGCGCTTGAAGACGTACAACAGATCGACGGCGAGATCGTCGCGCTCGAAGCGAGAAGACCGGCACCGCTGGGCGGGAAGGAACGGAATCAGCTGATGCGGCTGGGCGCCGATCTGGACCGCGCCTGGTCGCACCCGGCAGCGACGGCTGCGACGCGCAAGCGAATTCTGCGCGCGGCCTTATGCGAGATCGTCGTCCGCATCGAAGGTGACGTCATCGAGATGGTCCTGCATTGGCGGGGCGGGGACCACACCGCATTGCAGGTGAAGATGAACACCGCCGGCAAGCATCGCTGGACCGTCCCCGAGGATACGTTGGCGCTGGTGCGGGAGCTGGCACGCCTGATGCCCGACCGCCAGATTGCACGGCTCCTCAATCGATCCGGCAAGCCGACGGGCCGAGGCAATGGCTGGACCCAGGCGCGCGTCTGTTCGTTCCGCAGCCATCACGGCATCGCCATCCACCGCGTCAGCGAATGGACTGAACGGGGCGAGATTACGCTTGAAGAGGCCGCGCAAATCATGGATGTGAGCGTAATGACGGCGCTGCGCATGGCCCGGCGCGGCATCATCAAAGGGCGGCAAGTGTGTTATGGTGCACCTTGGGCGTTCAAGGCGGCGGACATAGTCGCCTATCAGGAGCAGAATGCCTCGCGACGTCCGCTAACAGCGGATCCCACTCAACAACACTTTGATTTCCAATAACATAGAAGGCGAGCATTATGACTCGTGGCTGCTCGGCCACAACAATCTGTCGAGCACGGCTCGCTACACGAAGGTGTCGAACGGCCTCATCCGGCGTACGAAGAGCCCGCTCGACCGGTTGAACATTGAGGTGGTGCCGCCCGGCTGAGTTTGCTTCGCCATGTCGGCGAGACCAGAGGTGGCGGACATCTTCCGCCGCCATGGAGCGGCGTATCGGCAGGTTCATGACGGCCATCTCGGACGCGTCGAGCGCCGCGTGATGAGCGCCACCGAGCTATGCCGGACGGCCGAGCTTGGCGGGCATGTCGAGGGCTGCCAGTCCTGCGGGGCGATCCGCGTGGCCTACAATTCCTGCCGCTCCCGTTGGCTCCGGTACCGCCACATATAGCGGTCATCGAAAGGAGGTGATCCAGCCTGGATCAGTCTGCCTGAAGCTCCAAGAGTTCGATAGTGACGCGCCGGACGGCAAGTTCCGGCCTCTTTGGCTTGGTGCCTACCATCGAGACGATTCCGGCCCGTTCAAGCGCCGCCAGGGAGCGGGACACGTTTGGCTGTGGACGTGCCGCCAGTCTGCACAACTCCGTGATGCTTTGCGGCCGATACCGATGGATCAGCGCCACCAGTCGGCAATTTTCGGGCGTCAATGCCCTCAGAACCTCTTCGGGTTTATACGACGGCGGCATCGGCTCAAGGACCGCCTGACGCTCCGCCTCCTGCGCCATCGCCTCCGTCATTGTCGTGCGTGCTTTCCTCGGTGAGCGCTCTTTCCAGGGAGACAATGGCCGCGACGAAAGACGGAAGTGCCTCACGCGCCCTCTCGAAATTTTCCTGCACCTTTTCCGCCTTCAGATCGAAGCCATATCGGTGCCTCACGAGGTGGCGAAATCCCTTCAGTTCGGTTAGCGCCTCATATAGGTCTTGACCAAGCATGGCTGGGCGGCTGCTCGCGATTTCCGCAGACATTTGATCGAGCACGTCCTGATGCATCGTCGGCCCGCTCGGAACCAGGCCGTCGACATCCTTCGCCAGACTGAACAAAATATCCTCGATGCCGTTGTAGATATTGTGGATGCCAAGCGAGACGGCGGAGACTGCTCCCCATTCTCCATCCGACAATTCACTCCCATGGGCCGTCAAATACCTTTCGACCTCCCGCAGCTCTTTCGCGGCACGGTCGATCTTCGGCGACAGCTTTGCAAACGCCGGGTGTCTAAACGCTGTCATGAAGCAAATCCTGCACACGTTCGTCCGAAATGTCTGAAGCAAAGATCAGGTCGTAGGGGATGTCCGTCCCCCGGAAATGATGGGCAACCAGGCGCTCGATCATGGCCCGACGCGCGGGATCAGTATTTCCGTGTACCAGAAGGTCGACGTCCGAGTGCACCCGAAAGCTGTTTTTTGCGAGGGATCCGACAACCGAAATCTCAACCCCGCGGCCTTTGGCATCACCCAGAATGCGCCCTACTCGGGCTTGCGCCATCTTCTGGCGTTTTTCGGCTCTTCGGTGAATCAATGTGTCGATCTTGTTCATGCTCCACCGTGGCTCTCTTGTCTGCTGTTCCCATGTGCAAAGCAAATGCCCATCAGAATTATATATATCTTTGAATGATATATAATCAAGCCGCCGCTTGGCGATCATAGGGATCGAAAACGAACGCCGTCCGATGCTTAGAGAAGTATCCGTTCATGTTGCATCGTATCCCGCGGCAGCGAAATAGTTGGCGCATTCCTGCGGTGTACAGGTGTCGACCAAGCGGCCAATGGCGCTCCATAGCCCGTCGAGGGTGCGCTCGGCAGCATTTCTGAGCAACGCCTTCAGCTTTG
This sequence comes from Notoacmeibacter sp., assembly GCA_019912385.1. Lineage (GTDB taxonomy): Bacteria > Pseudomonadota > Alphaproteobacteria > Rhizobiales > Rhizobiaceae > JAIOIW01. The sequence continues at coordinate 2,722 of JAIOIW010000023.1, forward strand.
AGAATGCGTTCTCTATCGTGTGAATCGGCGTCGAAGTATGGGTTTGACGCAATTCTGAGTGCTTATTCACAATCCGCCAAACAATGGTGGATTGAACAAGTAAGAGGCCGCTCAACAGCGGCCTCTCAAGGAGTTTTCACAGTTTAGGTGCTACCGTCGCTCCTTCGCCCAGAATCTCGTCGCCTGGATCAGGGGGCACGTCCGGCGCGCGGTCCACAATGGCCAGCGCTGCTTCAGGGTTTCCGCGCGCTGCCCTCTTTCTCAGGCTCAAGATCGCCCGCCGATGGCCGATGCCGTCGGCAATGAATGCCGCCAGCAGTTGGTTCAGCGATACGTTGTCTTCGGCGGCGGCCTGCTTGGCCTCTTCCATCACGTGGTCTGCAAGCCTCAGGGGATAGCTGCTCATGTTGGCTGGCTCCTTCTTGTGAACTCGGCAAGGAATTCTCCTGCCTTGACAACCGAAAGTCCGAACGCGCCCACAACCGGGACATCGAAATCACGATCGCTCGTCACGATTATCCTTGCCCCGGCGGCGAGAGCGCACTCGATGTACAAATCGTCCTTGGCGTCCTGAAGGAACGGCCTGAAGCGGAACCACGGTGACACCAGCTTCGCCCGTTTGAATACAGCATCGAGAACGACATCGATCTCATCATGCGTGACCCAAGGATTCTCACCAAGTATGCCCGGTCGCTTCAGTACGTCCTCGTATTCGAGGGCTACGGCCGGTGACACTGCAAACGAGATCGTGCCGCTTATCATCTCGCGCAAAATGAGGTTGGAACTGCCGTTCCTTGACCACAAAGCCGACAGGATGACATTGGCATCGAAAACGATCATGGTTGAATATGATATCTCATGTGATATTAGTCAAGCCGCCGCCGATCGCGCTGGCGTACACCCCGCGGCGAGGTGCTGGTTCACACAAATTCCGTCAATCGTGAATCGACAAGCAGAATCCGGTCATGTTGGATCGTATCCAGCGGCAGCGAAATAGTTCCGGCATTCGGCTGGGGTGAAGTGTTCCAGCAGATGCCCGATAGTCTGCCAGAGACCCTCGATGGACCGTTCTGAGGCCTTTCGCAGAAGTGCCTTGAGCTTTGAGAATGCATTCTCAATGGAATTGAAATCCGGGCTGTAGGGCGGGAGGTATTCCAGCCTTGCGCCGACGCATTCGATCAGTTCACGGAGCCTGGGTCCTTTGCGGCTGGAGAGATTGTCCATGACGACCACGTCGCCGGCCCGCAGTTCGGGCAACAGCACCTTCTCCACGTAGGTCTCGAATGAAATGCGATTGACAGGCCTGTCGATAACAAAGGGGGCAATGAAACCGCGCAACGTCAGCGCACCGATGAAAGTTGTCGTTTTCCAGTGGCCATGAGGCACGCTGATCCGCAACCGCTCACCCTTGCGGCATCGGCCATGACGGCGCGCCATGTTGGTCGAAGCCCAGGTCTCGTCGATAAAGACGAGGCGGTCCGGATCAAGGTCGAGTTGACCGTCGAACCAGTTCTGCCGCCGTTTCAGGACGTCAGGCCGGTCTTGCTCGGTGGCATGCGCACTCTTTTTTTACGCGTGATGCCATGTCGCTTGAAGAAACGCTGGATCGTGCCATAAACAAAAACGAGGCCCTGGTCGGACAGAGCCCGCCGGACCTCTTCCAGGGTGGCGTCCTTCTCAGGCCCCAGTGCTTCGATGATGAGGTCACTATGCGCATCGATCCGGCCTGAGCGACGGTCGCCGCCAAGCGCCTTGGGGCGGGCGTCACCTTGTTCGCGCTCCCGACTACGCCAACGGCTGACACTGGCGGCGCTGACGCCAAATCGCTCCGCCGCTGCCCGGTGGGACAGGCCTTGCGAAACGGCCGCCAGCACCCGAACACGCAAATCCATCGATAAAGCTTTCGACATATCCGCCGCCTCCACACGGCGATTGCCCATGAATCAGACCGAAACTGATTTGCATAGACCAAAGATTCAGTTGCATCCCCTTCGGACGTCAGTTCGGTCAGGAAGCGTGTGAAGACGCCCATTCGCGCCCATCTTGCCCACCAGATATAGATATAGATATCTTTTCTGCCGGAAGGTAGCGGCTTCGAAAACAAAACCCCGCCGGAGCGGGATGATGTCTTTTTGCACAACGGTCAGGCTTCAAGGATGGCCATCGCCACCGCCGCTGCCTTCACCGCCTTGACGCAGCGGCGGTGGCGGGGGACGTCTGCGGTCCTTCTGCTCCTGGATACGGCGAAGGTCACCGCAAGCACCGCTTCCGACGCAACCGCTGACCGCATCATACCACTGGATTTTTTCTTCCCATTTTGCCTTTTCCCGGCCCTGGGTCCGTTGCTCCATGTCCACGGCCTTGATGAATTGGCTGTCCGCCCAGGCTTTGAGAAACACTTTGGTGCCTTCAGGCGAATTGGCGAGCACTTCGACCGCGGTTCCTGCGGGGCCCAGAGGTGCCAGCGTCAGGTTTTGCAGCACGCTCAACAGGAATTCCTTTGTGTAGGATGGCTTAGGCGGCGGCGGCGGTTCTTTCTCGGTCTTGCATGCCTGCACGGCAAGCAAGAGCGTGAATGCAATCATAACCCTGACAATCCAGGAACGAGAAATCGTCCAATTCATTTGTCGCATCCTCATTTTTCACGCTGACACGTGCCCATTTCGAGTGCTGGTCAGTCCAGGAACAATTCATGTCAGTCAGCAGGAGCGGGGCCAAGACACCGGACCTCCCTGAGGTCATCATCATGATCTGTGGGATCCGGATGCACCTTGACGCATGTCAAAGTTTGAACCGGCATTCCCCATTTGAAACGCCTTTCGGCAGTGGAACCGCACCCAAAGCGCCTTTCAAAGCCATTTCTTGCCTGCGGTTTTCTGAGGATGTTGCATATTGGTGCGAGACGCCACCAAGGCGGTCGTCTTGGCGGCCGGAGTCGTGATTTGGCCATGCGCCGGACACAGTTTTCCCGTCGCCAGTGTTTAATATCGTGGACTTGGCTTTGGTTCCGGTCATGCGCACGTTGCTCCTGGCGGTGGCCCTCGCAGGGTGTTGATCATGTTCAGGATGGCGGTGAAGACATTGCGCGGGATGGCGACCTCGGCCATCTGGAAGATAGCGTAGCGGCCATGGCGCACCAGGCGCGCCACGGTCTTGATCAGGCGTTCGCGCAGGGAGGTCAGAGACCAGCGCTCGATCAGTTCGGGCGTCGCTGTTGTCCGCAGGAAGTTGGCCAGATTGTACGCCAGAGCGTGAAGCTGGAGCCGCACAGCATTTGCCACGAACCGCATACACGACAGCCGTGTCCATTTGAGCGCGTATTTGCCCTCCTTGATGTGCTGCTCTGCGGTGCCCCGCCCGTTGTAGAAGGTCAGCACCCGTTCATTCGGTAGGCTTCGATTTGTAACTATGAAGCCGACCGTCGGGAACAAATCACCAGGATGGAACTCGACCTTCGCCACTATGCGGCGGGCCTTTGACCAACTCTTCGCCCGATAGTGGAAGCTGGTATAGAGGCGCACGACATGGTTCGGCGGACGACCGGGGCGGCGCTTTGTCAACCAGTCGACCCGTTCGTTCAGCTTGGAATTGCCCTTGATCCGGATGGCATAATCCCAACCCTCGGATTCCAGCAGGTCGAAGAGTCCCGGGATGGCAAAGGCCGCATCACCCCGGAACCGCCGCCGGGTGATCGAAGGCCGAGCAGAGGCGGAATAGCGCGCCAACACAGGCGTCAGCACAGCCTCCAAACCATCAGCGCTGTGGACATTGCCGGGACGCAAGGTGCATCTCTCCAGATCACCGAACTGGTTGAACACAAAGAGCGGATGCAGACATTTCTTCTGGAAGTGCCCATTCCATGCCGAACCCTCCTGATCACCGTGCACAGGGCTTTCCGAACTATCCATGTCCAGGATGATGACCTTCGGCGGTCGCTTGTCGTGTACTGCGTCGATCCACCGACCCGGCAGATCGCCAAGCGCAGCGAGGTTCTCTGGCTGGGTCAGCATCTCGGTCTCGAACCGACCCATGGCACTGGCCGAGGCCGCACCGTCCTTGATTGCTCGACCACCGACAAGCTGGCGCATCACCGGGTCGCGGGACAGCCGGTCTGCGTCATTGACATCCTCATATCCTGCAAGGCGGGAAAAGACCGACTGTCGCAGGAAGCCTGGCAAGCGATGCCGTCCGTTCAGACCCGTGCGCATATCGGAAAGCAGACCCGCTGCCATGTCCGAGAGGCCAAGAGCGTCGTCCAGTTCCCGGTGCAGCAATAATCCGCCATCCGAACTAATCGCCGAACCCCGGAATTCCACCTTCACCGAGCGGTCGAATTCCAGCCGAAGAGGCCCCGATTCAGCTTCACCCGCCACGTTCCTCGCCATATCACCGCCCCATCATCGCTAAGATATTGATGATTATAGACTATCACCCATCCGAGGTGCGCGATATCGTTGTTTATCTGGGATATCCGGGATTCAATCAGGTCGGGCGCCGCTCTAGCCAGCACGGGCCGCCGCGGCTTGCGCTTGATGTAGACCTCAGGGTCGGGCGGGTATGCTGGGTCGAGCAGACGCTTGGCACAGAGATGGTCGACCCCAGCATCCAGGGATTCCTCGTAGGCCCATTGGCGATCTTCCGGCAGCTTACCGAGTACGAATTTCTTGAGCTTCAGCCGAGGCGTGGATCCATGTTGCCCATATCAGGCTTCTCACCCGACGTCTCGCAAGGGCATGAAATCATTGCGCGCTTTTTGATTCAGGTTCTTACAGGTGGGCGCGCCTCTCGATGAATGCCCGCTGACCCTGCAGGAGGCCAGGGCTGCCCGAGGGTAAGTGGACACTTCAATACCGAATGTCCCTGAGCACCTATATGGCGATCAGGCGTGTCGCCGAGATCTGCCACAATGACCGACCAACGAGCGAGACGACGGAAATCCGCCGGCGAATGCTCGATGCAATCGGGATTACTGGTTAGCAAACCGTCCCGTCAGGCCACCGCCGGCAACGCGCCGGTCACCAATACCGGCGTCTTCTCCGGTACGCGGCTGTAGAGGTCGACGATGTCCTGGTTGATCAGCCGCACGCAGCCCGACGACACCGACTTGCCGATCGACCACCATTCCGGCGAGCCGTGGATGCGGTAGAGCGTGTCCTTGCCGTCCTTGTAGATGTAGAGCGCGCGCGCGCCGAGCGGGTTGTCCAGCCCGCCGTCCATGCCGCCGAGCCAGGTGTCGTTCGCCTTGTCATAGGAGGCGCGATACTTTTCCAGTTCAGGCTGCCGGTCGATCATCTCGTCCGGCGGAAACCATTTCGGCCAGGTCTGCTTGCTTTCGATGTAGCCCTTGCCGGCCCATTCGAAGCCCGCCCGGCCGAGACCGACGCCATAGCGCATGGCCATGCCGTCCTCGCGGGTCAGGTAGAGAAAATGGTTACCCGTATCGACCACGATCGTGCCCGGCGCCTCGCCGGTGACGTTGGGAACGAGCTGGCGGTAGTAGCGCCGATCGATCTTCTGATACGGAACCGCGGGAATGACGAAGCCCGCATTGGCGAGAGCGCCGTAGGCGACAGCGGGCGACGAGAAGCTCGGATCGACGATTTGTGCCGGCCGGCGCGACGGCTCCTCGGTATAGCGCGCCACGCGCTCGCGCCCGGTCTGCGAGCAGCCGGCAAGGCCAAGCGCCGCCATGGCGGCCGTGCCAGAAAGAAGCGCGCGCCGCGATACGGGCCGTGAAAATGTCGTCATCTGTGTTCCATCCGGTCCTTTGTTGAGCCGCATCGTTCTGGGCGGCTTTCAGATTCGGCGCAAGTTGGAGAGCGATTGCGGCAATGGCGTGGCTTTGCGGGCCTTTCGCAGGCATGCGCCGCGCAATGCTTACCCCGCCAGTCCCTCCAGGCTGGGCAGGATCAGCGAGGGCGCATAGTCGCGATACTCGTCCGGCTGGCCGGTACGGTTGATCCACACGGTGCGGAAGCCGAACTTGGCGGCGCCGGCGATATCCCACCGGTTGGACGACTGGAACGATACCTTTTCTGGATAGAGCCGCCAGTTTGTCGTCACCAGTTCATAAACCGACGGCGTTGTCTTGAAAGTGCGCAGATCATCGACCGAAAACACGTCGTCGAGCAGATCGTCCAGTGCCGACGATTTCACGGCCGCTTCCAGCATTGACGGCGAGCCGTTCGACAGGATTGCCGTGCGGGCGCCCGCCGCCTTCAGGGATTTCAGCATCGCGGGAACCTCCGGGTAGCAGTCAAGGTGCCAATAGGCCTCCAGCAGCTTTTCCCGCAGTCCCCGATCAGCCGACGGCACCTTTTCGAACGCGAAATCGAGCGCCTGCTCGGTCAATTGCCAGAAGTCCTTGTAGGCACCCATCAGGCTGCGCACCCAGGAATATTCGAGCTGCTTGGCACGCCAGATTTCAGAAAGTTTCTGTCCGTCCGGGCCGATCCCCCCGGCATGCCGGCGCACCGCGGCGTGCACGTCGAAAAGGGTGCCATAGGCGTCGAATACATAGGCGGCGTAGCTCATCGGGGTCCTCGCAAGAAATCGACGGCACCATCTACCGTTGCCTTCGCCCGGTCAAGCAATCGTGGCGAATGGAAGCGAAGGCGCGGTTGGCTGCCGGAACCCATTGACGGCGGCCCGCTTTCGCACTTCGATGGGCGGATCACAACGACAAGACGGGAATCAGCCTGATGGCAGTTGATACGCGTGCGCAATCGCAGACATGGACCTGGCTCGACGGAGACTGGCACGAGGGCAATCCGCCCATCATAGGACCGCGCAGCCATGCCATGTGGCTGGGCTCGACCGTGTTCGACGGCGCGCGCTGGTTCGAGGGCATTGCCCCGGACCTCGACCGCCATGCCGCTCGCGTCAATGCATCGGCCACGGCCCTGGGGCTTGAGCCGGTCATGACAGCCGAGGAGATAGTCGGCCTGACCTGGGACGGATTGAAGAAGTTCGACGGGAAGACGGCAGTCTATATCCGCCCGATGTACTGGGCCGAACACGGTGGTTACATGGGCGTGCCGGCGGATGCCGATTCCACCCGCTTCTGCCTGTGCCTGTACGAGGCGCCGATGATCGCCCCTTCCGGTTTCTCGGTGACCGTTTCGCCGTTCCGCCGCCCGACGATCGAAACCATGCCGACCAACGCCAAGGCAGGCTGCCTCTATCCCAATAACGCGCGGGCGATACTGGAGGCCCGGGCCCGCGGCTTCGACAACTGCCTGGTGCGCGACATGCTCGGCAATGTCGCCGAAACCGGATCCTCCAACATCTTCATGGTTCGCGACGGGGAAGTTTTCACACCGGCGCCGAATGGCACGTTTCTTTCCGGTATAACCCGGGCGCGGACGATCGGCCTGCTTCGCGAAAAAGGGCTGACGGTGACCGAAAAGTCGCTGACCGTCGAAGATTTCATGGATGCCGACGAGATTTTCTCGACCGGCAACCATTCGAAGGTCGTGCCGGTCATCCGTATCGAGGAGCGCGAGTTGCAGGCCGGGCCGGTTGCGCGAACCGCGCGCGACTTGTACTGGGAGTGGGCGCACGGCTGACCGGATTTTTCGCACCTCCCGGCGGAATTGAGGTTGCACGCGAACCGGCAACGCCTATGTGCGTAGGCGGACTGCCACGACGCCGCAAAGGCGCTGTTCATTGAGGGATAAAGGAGAATTTCCATGGCATTCGAACTCCCCGGTCTTCCGTATGAATACGAGGCCCTGCAGCCTTTCATGTCGAAGGAGACGCTCGAGTATCACCACGACAAGCACCACAAGGCCTATGTCGACAACGGCAACAAGCTGGCCGCGGAAGCCGGCATGGACGGTCTTTCGCTGGAGGAGGTGGTCAAGCAGAGCTTCGGCAAGAATGCCGGCCTGTTCAACAATGCGGCCCAGCACTACAACCACATCCATTTCTGGAAGTGGATGAAGAAGGGTGGCGGCGGCAAGAGCCTGCCCGGCGCGATCCAGAAAGCAGTCGACTCCGACCTGGGCGGCTATGACAAGTTCCGCGCCGACTTCATCAACGCCGGCGCAACGCAGTTCGGTTCCGGCTGGGCTTGGATCGCGGTCAAGGACGGCAAGCTGCAGATCATGAAAACGCCGAACGGCGAAAACCCGCTCGTGCACGGTGCCGCACCGATTCTCGGCGTCGATGTGTGGGAACATTCCTATTATATCGACTATCGCAACGCGCGCCCGAAATACCTCGAGGCCTTCGTCGACAGCCTGATCAACTGGGACTATGTCCTTGAAATGTATGAAGCTGCGGCCTGACTTTTATTACAGGTCGCAATCGAAAGCCCCGGATACGCACCGGGGCTTTTTTTATTCCCGAAAAATCTTCGCTTTCGCTTGAACAGTCCGTCACCGCATCTTTCCGGCGATTTCACGAACCTGTGATCCCGCCGTCGCGCGGATTGCATAACATGCGCTTACCGACCCGGCAGAGAACCGTTCAGGCCGGGCGGCGGGTTTGAGGGCCGGCCAACAGCAATCTGGAGGAATACGGATGAAAAAAATCGCACTCGCCTTTGCAGCCATTTCCCTGTCGGTATCGGGAGCCGTCGCTGCCGATGATCCGGTTGCCGTTCGCAAGGCGCTCATGCAGGCCATGGGTGCATCGGCGGGAACGTCCGGCGCCATGATGAAGGGCGAACTGGACTACAATCCCGCCGTCGCGAAGGCAGCGATTGCCACGGTCAACGCTGTTGCCCACGCATTTGGAGGCTTCTTCCCCGAAGGTTCCGACATGGCCAGTGATACGACAGCGGCGCCGAAGATCTGGGAAGACATGGCCGGTTTCGAAGCGCAGATCGGCAAGTTGAAGGAGACGACAATTGCCGCGTCGGCGGCTTCCGGCAAGGACGGTCCCGCCGACCTCGAAGCCTTCAAGGCCGCGATGGGCCCGGTCCTTGGCAATTGCAAGGAATGCCACGAAAGCTGGCGCGTCAAGAAGTAGGCGTTCCATTCCATGAAACGAAAGCTCGCCTTTATCGCCGTCCTCGTGGCTGCGGCCGGCGGGCTTTTGTTCTGGTTCCTGACCGCGCCCGATCGGCTGGGCGCGGCAACGGTGCTGCCGCAAGGCGACGCCGTTCGCGGCGAAGCCGTGTTCTGGGCCGGCGGTTGCGCATCGTGCCACGCGCGGCCGGGTGCGAAGGGCGATGCCCGGCTGGAACTCGGCGGCGGGCGCCGCCTCGTCACCGAGTTCGGCACTTTCGTCGCGCCCAACATATCCAGTGATCCGGCCGGCGGGATCGGCGCCTGGAGCCCGGCCGATTTCGCCAACGCGCTGTTACGCGGCATATCGCCCGACGGGCGGCACTACTACCCGGCATTTCCCTACACGTCCTACGCGCGGATGACGGTGGGGGACACGGCTGATCTCTTCGCCTACATGAAGACATTGCCCGCGGTCACCGAACATGCGCCGGACCACGAACTGGGCTTTCCCTTCACGTTCCGCCGCGGCATTGGCCTGTGGAAGTGGCTCAATCTTGTTCCTGGATCGGTGGTCGCTCTGGGCGAGGGGGCCGATGAGCCATTGAAGCGAGGCCGTTACCTCGTGGAGGGGCCAGGTCATTGCGGCGAATGCCATACGCCGCGCGATATCACCGGTGGACTGGAATATTCGCAATGGCTTGCCGGCGCCAGGGCGGCGGAGGGTGACGGCAAGGTGCCCAACATCACGGGCGGCGAGGGCGGTATCAGCTCCTGGTCGGCAAAGGACATCGCCTATTACCTGGAAAGCGGCTTTACGCCGGAATTCGATTCCGTCGGCGGCGCGATGGTCGAGGTCCAGGAGAACATGGCAAAGCTGCCGGCGGCCGACCGTGATGCGATCGCGGCCTATCTGAAGGCCGTGCCGGAGCGCGCGAGCAGCAAATGATCGCCGTCAGGCCAGCGCCATGAAACCGAGCGCCAGAGCCAGATAGCGTCCGGTCTTGGCCAGACCCACGATCAGAACGAACCGCCAGAACGGTTCCCGCAGAACGCCGGCAACCACTGTGATCGGATCGCCGATTACCGGAACCCAGGAAGCGAGCAGGCTCCATCGCCCGTAGCGGGCATACCAGCGGCTGGCCCGGTCGAGTTGTCGCGGGGAAGCGGGGAACCATCGCTTGCCGATAAAACGCGCGCCGGACCGCCCCATCAGCCAATTGACGCATGAGCCGAGCACATTGCCAAACGACGCCACGGCCACCAGCAGCGCAGTCGGCGCGACGCCGGCGGCGGCAAGGCCAAGCAGGACCGCCTCCGAACTGCCGGGAAGCAGGGTCGCGGAGGTGAAAGCCGAAGCAAAGAGGCCGGCGATCCCGGCTTCACCGCCCGTCATCAGCCTGGGACCGCCGTGTGTTCCCTGCCCGTCACCTTGAGCGCGAAGGCGTAGGTATAGGCGATCTCCTCCAGCCGCGAAAAACGGCCTGAGGCACCCGCATGTCCCGCATCGAGGTTGATCCTGAACAGGACCGGATTGCCGGAGGTGGAATGTTCGCGCAGCTTCGCCACCCATTTCGCCGGTTCCCAGTAGGTCACGCGCGGATCGGTCAGCCCGGAGACCGCCAGGATCGGCGGGTAGGGCAGGGCGGCGACATTGTCGTAGGGCGAATAGGCGGCGATCAGCCTGAAATCTGTTTCCGAGGCGATCGGGTTTCCCCATTCCGGCCATTCCGGAGGGGTGAGCGGCAATGTGTCGTCGAGCATGGTGTTGAGCACGTCGACGAACGGCACTTCCGCGACGATGGCACCGAAGGCGTCCGGCGCGAGATTGGCGACGGCGCCCATCAGCATGCCGCCGGCGGAGCCGCCCTGGGCAACAATGCGATCATGGCTGGTGTAGCGCTCGGCGACCAGATGGCGCGCCACCGCTATGAAGTCGGTGAAGGTGTTTGCCTTCTTTTCCCGCTTGCCGTCCTCGTACCAGTGATAGCCCTTGTCCTTGCCGCCGCGGACATGGGCGATGGCATAGATGAAACCCCGGTCGACAAGCGAAAGACAGTTGGTGTTGAAGGCCGCGGGAATGGCGATGCCGTAGGAGCCATAGCCATAGAGCAGGCAGGGCGCGCTGCCGTCGAGCGGCGTGCCCTTGCGGTAGAGCAGCGACACTGGCACCAGTTCGCCGTCGCTGGCAGGCGCCATCAGCCGGCGCGTGACATAATCGTCCGGATTGTGCCCCGATGGCACTTCCTGGGTCTTCAAGAGCACGCGCTCCCGCGTGACCATGTTGTAGTCGTAGACCTGCGCCGGCGTGGTCATCGAGGAATAGGAAAAGCGGATGACGTCGGTATCGTATTCGTAGGAACCGGAAAGCCCGAGCGAATAGGCTTCCTCGTCGAAGGCGATGGCGTGTTCCTCGCCGGTTTTGCGTTCATGGATCACGATGCGCGGCAGCCCGTCCTTGCGCTCCAGCCGCACCATGTGGCGCGCAAATCCCATGACCGAGAGGATCAGCCGGCCCGGTTCGTGCGGCACCAGTTCGCGCCAGTTCTCCTTGCCCGGCGCCTCGACAGGCGCGGTCATGATCTTGAAATCCTTGGCGCCGTCGGCATTGGTCAGGATGAAGAAGATGTCGCCGCCTTCCTCCAACTCGTACTGCACGCCAGGAACCCGCGCTGCGACGATTTGCGGTTCCATCGACGAGCCGTCGGCAGGCATGATGCGGTACTCCGACGTTTCATGGTCGTGGATGGAGATCAGAATCCAGCGGTTGTCGCGCGTGCCGCCGACACCCATGAACATGCCCGCGTCGCTTTCCTCGTAGATCAGCCGGTCGTCGGATTCGTCCGAACCGATCGTGTGGAAAAACACCTTCGAGGGCCGGTGGTTGGCATCGAGGCGGGAATAGAAGAAGCCGTTGGAATGGGCGTTCCAGGTCCCCGATCCGCCGGTATCGCTGACCGTGTCTTCCAGGTCCCGTCCTTTCGACAGATTGCGGACCGTCAGCGTGTAGAATTCCGATCCCTTGTCGTCATGTCCCCATAGCAGGCGGGAGTGATCGGGCGAATGGTCCGCGCCGCCGAGCCGGAAAAAGGTCTTGCCGTGAGCCTCCTTGTCGCCGTCGAGGAGCAACTCCTGCTTGCCGCCGTCGCGCGGCGTGCGAAAGAAGCGCGGCTGCTCACCGCCCTTGACGAACGAGGTTCCATAGGCGAACGGCCCGTCCTTCATCGGCACTGAGGAATCGTCTTCCTTGATGCGACCCCGCATCTCTGCAAACAGTTGTTCGCGCAGCCCCTTGGTGTCGGCCATCAGCATCTGCTGATAGGCGTTCTCGGCTTCCAGGTGCGCCCTGATCCCAGGGTCGAGAACGGACGGGTCCTTGAACATTTCCTGCCAGTTGTCCGCTCTGAGCCAGGCATAATCATCGGTACGGGTAATCCCGTGGCGGGTGTCGGTGACCGCATGTTTTTCCGCGTGGGGCGGCTCGGCATGGGGAAAGGTGGATCTGGATGTCATGAAACTCGTATCTGGTAATGAATGATCGATGAACGGCTCGCTCAGCTTCGGTTCTGCCGGCGTCCGTTAGATAGGACTTCTTTAGAACAGCTGTAACCCCGGAGGAAACCCGAAATGAAAACCGGTACCATACTTGCCGCCACCATGGCCCTTGCATCAGCGATCGCCGCGCAGCCAGCGCAGGCATCCGCCTTTTTCGCCTGGGAGGTGACTGACGTTGCCTGGGGCGACGTTCTCAATGTGCGCAAGTACCCCGCGGTCTATTCGCAGAAGCAATCCGCCTATCCCAATGGTACGGTCCTGTCGATGACCGGACGTTGCACCGACGGCGTCGAAATGGATGATATCGCGGGCCTGCCCTACTGGCGGCAGCGGCAAGCCGTCCGCTATCGGTGGTGCGAGGTCTGGCACGATCCGGCGAACGACGGCAACTTCGTCACCGGCTGGGTTTATGGCCGCTATATCAAGCCGAACTGAGGGCTGCCTGCACGGCGCCCGGTCTCAGTCATCCCGCTTGAAGTCGAGCGCCATCCCGTTCATGCAGTAGCGCAGGCCCGTCGGCCTGGGGCCGTCATTGAAGACATGACCCAGATGCGCATCGCAATCTGCGCAGCGGATTTCGGTGCGTGTCATGAACCATGAACGGTCCTTGTGCTCGCTTACCGCATCGTTTTCGATCGGGGAGTGGAAGCTTGGCCAGCCGGTTCCCGAATCGTACTTGGTTTCAGACCGGAACAGCGCCCGCCCGCAGCAGATGCAACTATAGGTGCCCGCTTCCTTGTTGTCCCAGTTGGGACCGGTGAAAGCGCGCTCGGTGCCGTGCTCGCGGGTAACGTGGTATTGCTCGGGCGTAAGCTGTGCCCGCCATTCTGTGTTGCTCTTGACGATCTTCGGTGTGGAGCCACTCATTGTCCGTCATCTCCCTTGTCGTCTCGATAATATAGGTCCGCGCGATGCCGCCAACAGAGCGGGATCATCCGCTGACGAAAAGTTGAACTTCTTGAAAACAGGACGCCGTCCCCCGCCTGCTCTTGTGCCGGAAACCAAGACCGCCTAAACGGATGCCGACTATTTCGGTGCCGGAGAACCCGGCGCGGTTCTTGTTCGGGATTCGCTGATGGCAACAGGTGGACAGTCGCTGACATTCCTTGCGCTGATGCTGCCTTTTCTGGGCGCCGCCGTTGCTCCGATCCTGACAAAGGGACTGAAGCACAATGCCGGCTGGCTCCTTGCCCTGATCCCTGCCTGGAACTTTCTCCATTTCTGGAGCTTCACGGACGATGTTGCCGCCGGCGGACCGATCACCGGCGGATTCGCCTGGGTCCCGAGTTTCAACGTCAATTTTTCCTGGTACCTGGACGGGTTGTCGCTGACCTTCGCGTTGCTGATCAGCGGTATCGGCACGCTGATCGTCCTCTATTCGGGCGGCTACCTGAAGGGGCATGCCCAGCAGGGACGGTTCTTTTCCTTCATCCTCATGTTCATGGGCGCGATGCAGGGGCTGGTCGTCGCCGACAATTTCCTGACCCTGTTCGTGTTCTGGGAGCTGACTTCGATCACCTCGTTCCTGCTGATCGGGTTCGACCATGCGCGCGAGGCCGCACGCCGCGCGGCCATCCAGGCGCTGGTGGTTACCGGCCTTGGCGGCCTGTCGCTGCTGGCCGGCCTGCTGGTTCTCTGGAACGTGACGGGCCAGAGCGAATTGTCGCTGTTGCTGATGACGGGTGACGCGGTCCGTGAAAGCCCGTTCTACCTGGCCGCATTCCTGCTGGTGCTTGGTGCTGCCTTCACCAAGTCGGCCCAGTTTCCGCTGCATTTCTGGCTTCCCAACGCCATGGAGGCGCCGACCCCCGTCTCTGCATACCTGCATTCGGCGACCATGGTGAAGGCCGGCGTTTACCTGCTGATGCGGCTCAACCCGGTTATGGGCGAGACCCAGATATGGGAGACGGTGCTGCCGCTGTTCGGCGGCGCGACGCTGCTGGTTGGGACATTGCTGGCGATCCGCCAAACCGATCTGAAGCTGATGCTGGCCTACACGACGGTCGCCTCGCTTGGCCTTCTGGTCATGCTCACCGGTTTCGGCACGGAGCAAGCGATCGCAGCGGCGGTGCTCTACCTGATCGCCCATTCGATGTTCAAGGGCGCGCTGTTCATGGTCGCGGGCCTGATCGACCATGAAACGGGAACCCGTGACATCACCCGCCTGGGCGGTCTGCGCTCCGCAATGCCGCTGACCTTTAGCGCCGCCGTGTTTGCGGCCGCCTCCATGGGCGGCCTGCCACCGCTGTTCGGGTTTCTCGCCAAGGAGGAAATCTACGCCGCACTCACCATGGGCGGCGCCTGGCCGGGATTGATCCTGGTCGTGGCGATTACCGGCAATGCGCTGATGTTTGCAGCCGGGTTCGCGGTGGCGCTGAAACCCTTCATCGGTAAAAAGATCGAGACGCCCAAAAACGCGCACGAGGGGCCGGTCCTGCTTTGGCTCGGCCCGGTCGTCCTGGCGGTCTCGGGCCTTTTCGCGGCCCTGTTTTCGGGCTGGAGTCACCGCCTGTTCTCCTCTCCGATGGCGAGCGCGGTATCCGGTAATCCGGTCGATATTCACATCACGGCCGTACCCCATGTCAGCCTGCCGCTGCTGCTGTCGCTGGTGACGATCGCGATCGGTATTGCGGTCTTCGTCTGGCTCGACCGTGCGCGCGCTGCGATGGCGTCGGTCCTTCGCACCATCGGTTGGGGGCCCGATCGGGGATTCGACCAGGTCATTTCCGGGCTCGTGCGCCTGGCCTGGCATGTCACCGGGCTGGTCCAGGGCGGCAAGCTCGAAGTCTACATGACCGCGACCTTTACCCTGACCGCGGCTGTCCTGCTGGTGCCGATGGTGCTCTTCGGAGAATTGCCGGGATTGCCGCAATTTCCGGACCTCTATTTCTACGAATGGACGGTCTTGGCGATTGCTGTCATCGGCCTGTTCGCCGTTCCGGTGGCCAACAGCCGGCTGACGGCGATCGTGTCGCTCGGCATACAGGGATTTGCCGTGGCGCTGCTCTTCATGCTGCTTGGTGCGCCGGACCTGTCGTTCACGCAGTTCATGGTCGAGACATTGTCGGTCGTCATTCTCGCGCTGGTCATGACCCGGCTTCGCCTGTCACCGGCCGATCACAGGCCTGGTGGCGAAAAGGCGATCGATTTGACCGTAGCGGCGCTGTGCGGCCTCGGTTTCGGCCTCATGCTGCTGAGGGTCACGCAGGTGCCGTTCGACGACACACTGACCCAGTTCTTCAATGCCAACTCCCGTGTTATCGCCCACGGGCGCAATATCGTGAACGTCATCATTGTCGACTTCCGCGGCCTCGACACGATGGGCGAAATATCGGTCGTGATGATCACCGGCCTGGCGATCCTGGCCCTGATCCGTATCCGCAAACCGGCCCGCATTGCGCCGCGCCGGACAAGGGAGGGTTGAATGCGCACGATCATCTTCCGCACGGTCGCGCCCAATCTGACGAGTCTGATGGTGCTGTTCTCTATTTTCGTGCTGCTGCGCGGGCACAACGAGCCGGGCGGTGGTTTCATTGGCGGCCTGATCGCTGCGTCGGCCTTTGCGATCTATGGGATCGCCTGTGGCGTGTCGCCCGTCCGCCGTGCGCTCTGGTTCCATCCCATGGCCATCGCCGGGTTTGGCCTGCTGCTCGCCGCGCTCTCCGGTGTGCTGTCGCTGTTCCAGGGCGTGCCATTCCTGACCGGCCTTTGGGCCGAGCCGCATCTGTTCGGCGTCCCCGTGGCAGTGTCCACCCCAATGGTCTTCGACATCGGGGTCTATCTCGTCGTTGTCGGTTCGATCACCTCGATCGCGCTGGCCCTTGAGGAAAGGGATTACGACTGATGGAAGCGGCCCTTTCGGTTCTGGTCAGCGTCTTCTTTGCCGTCGCATTCTACCTGATGTTGTCGAAGCACACGATCCGCATCCTGCTTGGCGTCGCCATTCTGGGCAACGCGGTGAACCTCCTGATCTTCACCGCCGGACGAATTCTGCGCGAAGTCCCGCCGATCATCCCGATCGATCATGACACGCCGCCTTTCGAGGTCGCAAATCCGCTGCCGCAGGCGCTGATCCTGACGGCGATCGTGATTTCCTTTTCATTCTTCGCCTTTCTGCTGGTGCTGGCCTACCGCGCCTACCAGGATATCGGAACCGACAATACCGACGAGATGCGGATCGCCGAGCCGGCCAACGAAGGCCTGCCGCCGATGGGCTACTGAGGGGTAGATGGCAGGCATGGCGGGCAAAGCGGTCGATATTTCCGGTGCGATGGTGACGGGTCCGGTCGATCCGGCGGACTGGCTGGTGATAGCCCCGGTCGTGATTCCGGTCGTGTTCGGCGCTTTGCTGCTGATGTTCCGCAAGGAAACCCGCGAGCATGCGGCCGTAGCGATCATCGGGCTGCTGCTTCTCGTCGCCGCCGATGCCGCCCTGCTTGCCCATGTGCTGGCGCGCGGTCATGTGGTCATGACCATGGGGCGCTGGCTGCCCCCCTTCGGCATCTCGTTTACCGCCGACGCGCTGGGTGCCACGCTGGCGTTGACGGCTGGTGTCGTGGCGCTGGTCGCCGGCTTCTATTCCATTCGCGATATAGGCAATACGGGGCGACGTTACGGTTTCTACCCGTTTTTTCTGCTGATGATGGCTGGGGTCTCCGGTTCGTTTCTCACCGGAGACATCTTCAACCTCTATGTCTGGTTCGAAGTGCTTCTGATCTCGTCATTCGGGCTGCTGATCCTCGGTTCGGAACACGAGCAGATCGACGGCGCGACGAAATACGCCTTCCTCAATCTCGTCGCGACGACATTGTTCCTGATTGCCACCGGCTATCTTTACGGCATTTTCGGAACCCTCAACATGGCCGATATCGCGCGCAAGGCAAGCGCGGTTGGGCCAACGGCACCGATAATGACCCTTGCAATGCTCTATTTCTTCGCCTTCGCGATGAAAGCGGCGGCATTCCCGGTCAATTTCTGGCTTCCGGCATCCTACCACACGCCGCGTGTTGTGGTTTCGGCGCTGTTTGCCGGCCTGCTGACGAAGGTCGGAATATATGCGCTGTTGCGCACGCAGGTGATGCTTTTCCCGGCCCAACGCGACATCATTGCCGAGTTGATCGCATGGGTGGCGGCGGCAACAATGATTTTGGGAGCGCTCGGCGCATTGGCGCAATCCGATATCCGCCGGATGATGGGGTTCATCGTCGTATCGGGTATCGGCGTCATGCTTGCCGGCCTCGCGCTTGCCAGCCAGCTCGGACTGTCGGCAACGATATTCTATGCCGTCCATTCGATGCTGGTGATGACCGCCCTTTACATACTGGCCGGCCTGATGAGCGAGCGGGCAGGGTCCCATGTCCTTCATGACATGGGAGGGCTTTATCGCGCATATCCGTTCATGACGGCCATCGCCCTGGTGCTGTTTCTCGCCGTCGCCGGCTTGCCGCCCTTTTCCGGGTTGTGGCCGAAGGTTTTCGTCGTCAAGGCAGCGCTCGATGTCGGCGCATGGTGGCTGGCCTTTTCGGTGCTGCTCTCCGGCATATTGACGACCATCGCGCTGGCGCGCGTATTCGCACTCGCTTTCTGGCGCGACGGTGCCACAGCAGCCGTTGAAGACCTGAAACCGCTGAGGCTTGGCTATGTCGTCCTGGTCGCGCTTGTCGTGCCCGTGGTCTGGATCGGTGTTGATCCGGAGCCCTTGCTGTCGCTTTCAGGCAAGGCGGCCGCGGACCTTCTTGACCCGGCGCGCTATATAGGGGCCGTGTTTCCCGAGGGAGGTGGATCATGAGTGTCTATCTGATCAATATCCTGCTGGCACTGGCATGGGGTGCGGTTACCGGATCGTTTTCCCTCCTCAACCTGCTGTTCGGATTTCTGCTGGGCGCCGGCGTGCTTTATCTCATTCGCGAGCAGGTCGGCTCGCTCGGCTATTTTCAGCGGGCGCGGCGCGTCGTTTCGCTGGCGCTGTTGTTCGTTTACGAGCTCGTACTTTCGGCGTGGCGGGTCGCCGTGCTGGTGCTGACACCGAACATGAACCTGAAACCCGGGATATTCGCCTACCCGCTGAAGGTCGATCGCGATTTCGAGATCACTCTGCTCGCCAACCTTATCACCTTGACCCCCGGCACGCTTTCCGTCGATGTCTCCGAGGACCGATCGATACTCTACGTTCACGCGATAGACTGTTCCGATCCGGAGGGAACGCGCCAGGACATTGCCGAAGGTTTCGAACGCAAGATCATGGAGGCGTTCAGATGACCCACGGCCAGATGTTTCTCTCGATTGCCGAGGACGTGGCGCTCGGCCTGCTCAGCTTGTCATTCATCATTACGGTGTACCGCGTCGTGCGCGGCCCGACCCTCCCGGATCGAATTCTTAGCCTCGACATGCTCGTCACCGTGGCGATCGGCTTTATCGCCGTTATCGGGATCAAGACAGGATTCACGCTCTATCTCGACATAGCCATCGCATTGGGCCTTGTCGGTTTCCTGGCCACCATCGCTTTCGCGCGTTTCGTCCTGACCCGTGGACAAGTGGAGCAGGAAGAGCCGCGTAAAGCCGCAAACCGGGGTGCTGAGAGATGATCGCGATTGTCTTGGACTATGTCGTGGGCCTGCTCCTGATCGTCGGATCGGCTTTTGCCCTGATTGCGGCAATCGGTATCCTCAGACTTCCCGATGTCTATACGCGCATGCACGCCGCATCCAAGGCGGGTACGCTCGGCTCGGGCCTGATGCTGATCGCGCTCGCCTTTCATGCTGCCGATCAGGCGATCGTTACCCGCGCGCTCGCCGGTGTGGTGTTCTTCCTGCTCACCGCACCCATCTCCGCTCATGTCCTTGCCAGGGCCGCATATGCGGTCGGCTACAAGCTTTGGTCGGGTTCGGTGCTCGACGAGATGGGCGACGGTTCGCAGTAAATCCGGCAATCCGCCGGGAGATGCTGGCCTGCCCGTCCAGCCGGCCTTGCGAGATTTCATCCGCCGTTGTTCGCGTAGCTGCATTTTGAATGCAGGATTTCGCATTTGGCCACCAGTGGTCATAGCTGTATCCGATTGGCAATCGGATCGGGATGCGGGGTATTTCTCGGCAAGTTATATTAGTCAACAAGGAAAGGTGAGTTGCGAAAAATCATTACTTGATTTGACTTGCATTAAATCCGTAAATGCCTATTTACTGCATAAGATACGAATCGGATGTAGAATTCAAAGTTCGGGATCGATAACAAGTTGATCGCAAAATCGTATCTGAACGACAAACGAGTTTAGGGGCATGAGAATGGATATGGCAGAAAACGATCCGCAAAGGGCGGATACACTCATCGATTTGACCGCGGATGTTGTCGCTGCTTATGTCAGCAACAATGTCGTACCAGCAGGGG
>JAIOIW010000150.1 GCA_019912385.1 Notoacmeibacter sp.
CGCTTGGTCACCTTGTGCACGGCGAAATCGGCATTCGCGCCCGGCACCGGCACGGTGATGCTTTCCACGAACTCGCCGGCCGCGCGGTCCTGCTTGCCGTAGTCGATGAAGAAATCCTCCAGCGGCAGCGAGCGCCGGCCATGCCCCTTGCGCAGCGTCAGCGTCGCGCCGAGCGCGATCAGTGCCGGCGGCATGTCGCCGATCGGCGAACCGTTGGCGATGTTGCCGCCGATGGTTCCCATGTTGCGCACCTGTTCGCCGCCGATGCGGTCGATCAGGCTCCCGAGTGCCGGAATGCGCCCGGCCAGCGCCTCGAAGGCTTCCGAATAGGTGACGCAGGCGCCGAGCGTGATCGCCGGACCGCCGTCCTGGACGCGGTGCAACTCGCCGATATGGCCGATGAACACCACCGGCGAGATATCGCGCATGAACTTGGTGACCCACAATCCGACATCGGTCGCCCCGGCGACGATGGTCGCGTTCGGTTCCGCCTCCAGCACCCGGGCGAGATCGTTGGCGTCCGCCGGCAGGATGAGGCGGGAACCGCCCTGCTCGACCTCCACGCGCGCGCCGTCCCGCAGGGCCGCGAGTTTCCCGGCCACCGCCGCCCGCTCCGCGGCCAGCACGTCCTCGCCCGTGCCGCCGTAGCTCGAAATCGCACGCGCGGCGCGGACAATCGCCTCGTAGCCCGTGCACCGACACAGATTGCCCTGCAGCGCCTTCTCGATCGCCGCATCCGACGGGTTTGGATCGCGCATCCACAACCCGTAAAGGCTCATCACGAAACCCGGCGTGCAGAAGCCGCATTGCGAACCGTGGAAATCGACCATCGCCTGTTGCACCGGATGAAGCGCGCCGTCCGCGCCTCGCAGCGCCTCGACAGTCACCACGTGGCAACCGTCGAGCGAGCCGACAAAGCGGATGCAGGCATTGACCGGTTCATAAACGAGACCACCATCCGTCAGCCGCCCGACAAGGACCGTGCAGGCGCCGCAGTCGCCTTCCGCGCAGCCTTCCTTGGTGCCCCGCAGCGCGCGCTTCAGCCGCAGGAAATCGAGCAGGGTCCCGTCGGCTGCGACATCGGCCAGTTCGATTGTCTGGTCATTGAGCAGGAAGCGGATCGTATTGCGGATTGCGGGTGCGGTCATCAACTCCCCCGGTAGGTCGAGTAGCTGTAGGGCGAGAGCAGCAGCGGTACGTGGTAGTGCTGTGAGGCGTCGGCGATGCCGAACCGGATCGGCACCTGGTCGATAAAAGGCGGTTCGGGCAGTTCAGAGCCTGCCCGGCGCAGGTAGTCACCCGCCTCGAACACGAGTTCATAGACACCCTGAGCCAAGGCATCGCCGGCGAGCAGCGGCTCGTCGCAGCGCCCGTCGGCATTGGTCGTCACGGCCTTTATCTTCTCACGCGCCTCGCCCGACAGCCGCCACAATGTGATCTTCAGTCCGCCGGCCGGAACGCCGGCCGCGGCATCGAGCACGTGGGTCGTCAGTCGCCCTGCATTCATCGCTGCTTCTCTCCAGGCCCTGTTCCAGTCGCCGGCTCCTCGGGCACATGATCGTAACTGTGCCTCATATTGCACCGATTCATAAGTCTGGCGCGTGGATTCGCCATCGAAAAGTCTTTCAAAAAATTTTATGGCAATGGCATTGGCGGCGCTGCGCTAATTTGGAACCGCAAACCGGCGACAGATCGGAACTGACACGATGAAGCGCTACGAGAGAGACATGCGCGGCTATGGCGGCAATCCGCCCGACCCGAAATGGCCGGGCGGCGCGCGGATCGCTGTCCAGTTCGTCATCAACTACGAGGAAGGCGGCGAGAACTGCCTGCTGCACGGCGACGCCCAGTCGGAGGCGTTCCTGTCGGAGATCGTCGGCGCGTCCAACTGGCCGGGCCAGCGCCACTGGAACATGGAATCGATCTACGAATACGGCGCGCGCGCCGGCTTCTGGCGCGTGCACCGCATGTTCGCCGAAGCCGGAATTCCCGCCACCGTCTATGGCGTCGCAACTGCGCTCGCCCGCTCGCCCGACCAGGTCGCCGCGATGAAGGATGCCGGCTGGGAGATCGCCTCGCACGGCCTGAAATGGATCGAATACAAGGATTTCTCCGAGGCAGACGAGCGCGCCCACATGCTGGAAGCCATCCGCCTGCACGAGGAGGTGACTGGCGAGCGCCCGCGTGGTTTCTATCTCGGCCGCGCCTCGATGCACACGCTGCGCCTGTCGGCAACCGAAGGCGGCTTCGACTACATCTCCGATACCTATGCCGACGACCTGCCCTACTGGATCGCGGTCGACGGCAAGCCGCAACTCGTCATTCCCTACACGCTCGACAGCAACGACATGCGCTTTGCCGCCGCCCAGGGCTTCAATTCCGGCGACCAGTTCTTCGCTTATCTGCGCGACGCCTTCGACGTGCTCTATGCCGAGGGCGCGGCGGGGGGCGCGAAGATGCTCAATATCGGCCTGCATTGCCGCCTGGTCGGCCGACCGGGTCGCGCCGCGGCGCTCAAGCGTTTCATCGACTACGTGCAAAGCCACGATCATGTGTGGATTGCGCGCCGCATCGACATCGCCCGCCACTGGATGGAGTACCACCCGTACCAGGCACCGGCCCTGAAACCCTCGGCCATGGGCGAGGCGGAATTCGTCGAACGCTTCGGTTCGGTGTTCGAGCACTCGCCCTGGATCGCCGAACGCGCCTTCGGGCTCGAACTCGGCGCCGCGCATGACAGCGCCGGCGGCCTGCACAACGCGCTGGCGCGGATGTTCAGATCGGCAAGCGAGGACGAGCGGCTGGGTGTGTTGAAGGCGCACCCCGATCTCGCCGGCAAGCTGGCGGCGGCCCGGCGCCTGACGAAGGAATCGACCATCGAACAGGCCTCCGCAGGCCTCGACGCCCTGACCGATGCCGAGCGCGCCCGGTTCACCAAACTCAATACGACCTATACGGAAAAGTTCGGCTTCCCCTTCATCATCGCGGTCAAGGGGCTGGACAAGGCGCAGATCCTCGACGCCTTCGAAAGGCGGATCGCCAACCAGCGCGAGGAAGAATTCGCCACCGCTTCAGCGCAGGTCGAGCGCATCGCGCTGTTGCGCCTGAAAGACATGCTGCCGGAGTAATGACGATGCATGAGCGCAGCTATTTCGCACCGGCCGGCGGCCTTCCACCGCAAAGCCAGATCATGACCGGCCGCGCGGTTTTCACCGAAGCCTATGCGGTGATTCCCAAGGGGGTCATGCGCGACATCGTGACGAGCGCCCTGCCGCACTGGGGCGCCACGCGCCTTTGGGTGCTGTCGCGGCCGCTGTCGGGCTTTGCCGAGACTTTCTCCCAATACCTCATGGAAGTGCAGCCGGGTGGCGGCAGCGACCGGCCGGAAACCGATCCCGATGCCGAAGCGGTCCTGTTCGTCGTCGACGGCGAACTGACGCTGACAATCGCCGGCAAGAGCCACACCATGGAGCCCGGCGGTTATGCCTACCTGCCGGCCGGCGCCGGCTGGACCGCGCATAACCGCAGCGGATCGCCTGTCCGTTTCCACTGGATCCGCAAGGCCTATGAAGCCGTCGACGGCATCGGGAAACCCGAGACATTCGTGGTCAACGAAAGGGACATTGCGCCCGTGCCCATGCCCGGCACCAATGGCGTGTGGGCAACCACCCGCTTCGTCGATCCCGCCGACATCCGCCACGACATGCACGTCACCATCGTCACCTTCGAGCCCGGCGGCGTGATCCCCTTCGAGGAGACCCATGTCATGGAACACGGGCTCTACGTGCTGGAGGGCAAGGCGGTCTACAAGCTCAACCGCGACTGGGTCGAGGTCGAGGCGGGCGACTACATGTGGCTGCGCGCCTTCTGCCCGCAGGCCTGCTATGCCGGCGGGCCGGGCCGCTTCCGCTACCTGCTCTACAAGGACGTCAACCGCCATATGAAGCTGAAACCGTTCGGTCAATGACCCGCATTCTCATCGCCCGCGCGCTCACCCGTGAAGCCTTCGCACCTTTCGGCGACGTCATCGACGCCGACGGCGCGGAGCACTTCCAGATCAATGCGGGCAAGTGCGAGCGCTACCACGACCTGGCCAAAGTGGAGGCAACGGGCGAGAACGCCCGCGTGCTCATCAATATCTTCCGCGGCACGCCCTATGATTTCCCATTGGAGCTCTCCCTCGTCGAACGCCATCCGCTCGGCAGCCAGGCCTTCGTTCCGTTATCGCCGCGTCCCTTCCTGGTCGTCGTCTGCCCTGACACGCCGCAAGGCCCCGGCGAGCCGCAGGCCTTCCTCACGGCACCCGGACAGGGCGTCAATTATGCCCGCAACACCTGGCACGCGGTCCTGACCCCGATCGGCCAGCCGCAGGATTTCGTCGTCGTCGACCGTGGCGGCGACGGAAACAATCTCGAGGAGTTCGTGTTCGGCGAGCCCTGGACCATCCGCTTGCCCGAGGGAATTGCCGCGTGACCGACATTGCACTGATCGACCGCCTGCTCGACGTGATCGAGAACGACATCGTGCCGCTGACCGAAAGGGGCGTGACCGCCGGCAACAAGTTGTTTGGCGCCGCGATCCTGCGCAAGTCCGACCGCGCACTGGTGCTGGCAGAGACCAACAACGAGATCGAGAACCCGCTCTGGCATGGCGAGATGCATACGCTCAAGCGGCTTTACGAAATGCCCCGTAGCAACCGGCCCGACACAAGGGACTGCATCTTCCTGTCCACCCACGAGCCCTGCTCGCTGTGCCTGTCGGCGATCACCTGGACCGGTTTCGACAATTTCTACTACCTGTTCAGCCACGAGGATTCGCGCGACAGCTTCGCCATCCCGCACGACCTGAAGATCCTCAAGGAGGTCTTCACGCTCGAGCCCGGCGGCTATAACGCCGAAAACGCCTACTGGAAGAGCTATTCGATCCCGCGCCTGGTCGCGGCGATCGCAGACGAGGGCGAACGCGCGCGCCTGCAGGCGCGCATCAGGGCCATCGCCGCGAAATACGATGTCATGTCGACAACCTATCAGGACAGCAAGGCCGGCAACGAGATTCCGCTGGCCTGAACGCAGCGGCCAGGTCGCCGCTGCGCCCGTTCCTTCTTTCTCGTCTCAGCTCGCCAGGCGCGCGGCCTCGCCGGTTTCGGCCAGCTTTTCCCAGATCAGGAATGCCTGCTGCCGGTCGCACGGAATCGCGAAATGGGTTTCCAGGCAGACCTGCAATTCCTCCCGGCTGGAGAGCACGCGCCGCGAGACATTGCCCTTGTCGTCATGGGTGAAGTTCACGTCGAACAGGCTGACGCGCGATCCCTCGCCATGCCGGCTCATCATCAGGTGGGACGGAAAGGGCGACTTGGCCCATTGCGCGCAAACCACGTTCGCCGCCTCGATATCGGCGTCGCGGACCGGCACCCGGTCGAAGCCGAACAGCGCAAACCAGGCATCGTTGAGGAATTTCTCCAGCACCAGTTCGCCCGCTGCTTCGTCCTCGCGCAGCCGGTAGAGACCGCTTGGCGTCTTCTGCGGCGCTCGTTCGTCGAGTTCGAGCGGCCAGGTCGTGCCCGGCCCGCCGAACCCGGTATCGGCCAGCCATGTCCGGCCGCCGGTCTCGACCAGCCAGGCAAGATGCGAGCGCGCCCCGCCCTCCGGCGCGCCGTTGCGGACGCGGGCGAGAACACGGCGCGCCTCAAAACCTGCCGCCACCAGCGCCGTACCGAACAACTGGTTGAGCTCGAAGCAGTAACCGCCGCGCTGTTGCTCGACCAGCTTGTGCCAGACAACCGCCGGATCGAGATCGGGAACCGTACCGAGCAGCGGATCGATGTTCTCGAAGGTGATGGAACGCATCTGCGCGGACTGGAGCGCCTTCAAGCCCTCGGGAGAGGTCTCGGCGCGATTAAGGCGTATCCGCGTCAGATAGTCGGAAAGGTCAAAAGTCATGGGGTATTCTCCGATTGTGGCAGGCGGCCTTTCTCCCGATTGACGGCAATTCCGCAATCAGAGATTTTGCATGGTCCCATCCGTTTCCGGATCGCTCGATGATATCCGACTGGAATGACCTGCAAACGCTTCTTGCGATCGCCGAGTGCGGCAGCCTGTCCGCTGCCGCGCGCGCGCTTGGCGTCAGCCAGTCTACGGTTTCGCGCCGCTTGCAGTCCATCGAAAATGCGACCGAGGAGCGGCTGTTCGTGCAGACGCGCAACCAGGGGCTCGTTCCCGCGGAGGTCGCTCGCCCATTGATCGAGGCCGCCCGGAAAATGCGTGACGCGTTCCGCGAGGCCTCCGCCGCGAGCGGCGGTGCACCGGTGCCGATCCGCATCGCCAGTTGCGAGGTGACGGCCCGCACCTTCATGGCGGACGCGCTGGGCGCCTGGGTGCACGGCAACAACCCGGCGGTCGACCTTGCCGTTCACGACGATCTGTTCGCGCTGGCGGACAATGATTTCGACATCATGGTCACGCCGCTGGAGTCGGCGCCGCTGGACATGGTCGGCCGCAGGATCGGGATCATCCGCTGGGCGCTGTTCGCCTCATCAGGCTACCTGGACGCTCATCCCAGGGAGCGGAACGCGGCCAGGCTCGATGGCCACCGCGTCATCCAGGCGTCGGGCTCGCTGGCCGACATTGCGGCATGCCGGTGGTTCGCCGGCCTTGGCGGCGACGTCGCATTCCTGGCCAGCAGCCCGCTGGCGCAGATGGAGGCGGCGGCCCGCGGCCTCGGCATCGCGATGCTGCCCGAGTCGTTGGCGCAACATGACGCGCGCCTCGTTAACCTGGATTTTTTGCAGCGTCCGGTCAGCGATGTGTGGATGCTGGCGCGGCGCGCCGATGCGGCCAAGCCGCGAATCGGCGCCTTCATGCGCTGGGCGCGCGGGTATTTTTCGGCTCAGGCCGCCTC
Organism: Notoacmeibacter sp.; assembly: GCA_019912385.1. Taxonomy (GTDB): domain Bacteria; phylum Pseudomonadota; class Alphaproteobacteria; order Rhizobiales; family Rhizobiaceae; genus JAIOIW01. The sequence continues at coordinate 6,898 of JAIOIW010000150.1, forward strand.
GGCTACCGCCAGCGCGCGCGTTTCAAGCTCCTCGATCACGACCGAGACGTCGTAACCGGCGGCCCTGGCAATTTTGCTGACGGCGTCGACTCCGAGATGCGTAACGGCGTATTGCGCCCAAAGCAGCGTGCAGCGCGTGCCGGTGCGGCAGTAATAGAGGACAGGGCCTTCCAGCTTCTCCGCAAGCGCAATGAACTCGTCGACCATTTCCTCGTCCGATACGTCGAAGCCGTGGAACGGCAGATGGTAATAGGAGAGGCCGTTGAGCTCGGCGTGCTTGCGGGCTTCCTCGGCGGGCAGTTGGCCTTCTTCCTCGCCGTCCGGCCGGTTGTTGACCACCGCCACGAAACCGGCCGCCGCGATCTCGGCGAAATCATCCGCGACGAGCTGCGGTGCGACCGCGAAACCGCTTTCCAGTTCGATGATTGTTGCCATTCCGGCCTCCGCTACGCCCTCCTTGGGTGGTATCAATTTAGCGGCGCGGGTAACGGTTCCGCAATATGCGGCAAAAAATATATCTATTATTTTCAATAAGATAGAGGATATGTAGAATGCCGTTCTAGAATCGGAGGGCGAACCGGAACATTCGCCTACAAACGGCTGGACGCGCCGAAATCGCCCGAAGCGCTCGCACCGCCATTTGCGATCACAAAACGGGTTGCCACGGGCCGGAAACCGTCTCCGCCTCGCCCTCGCCCGGCCAGGGCGGCATGGTGATCGCGACGGCGGTCAGCGGCGCGGAACCAGCCGTGCGGAACTGGAACGATGTACCGAGCGGAATCGTCAGCGCGACACCCTCTGTGACGGTTGTTACCTCTTCGCCCGCCGCGTCGGCACGCCACATCTCGCCCCTGCCGCCCGTGATGAACCAGATTTCCTCCACGCTGCGGTGCCTCACCGCGATCGAGACCTTTCCGGGTTCAAGGGTGAAATGCGCCATCGACCCGCCGGCCAGAGTCGGCAGGATGCGCACTCGCGAACCGTCCGGCGCGGGAACCGCGGCCGCTTCGTCAAGAACGATCGTTTCGAAGTTCTTTCCGGCCATGGGTTCCTCACGCGCGACAGGTCAGGCCGCTTTCCTCACACCATTTCGAGCGCGACGGCGATCCCCTGGCCGACGCCGATGCACATGGTGGCAAGCGCCTTCCTGCCGCCGTTGAGCTTCATCTCCAGCGCCGCCGTACCCGCGATCCGTGCGCCTGACATGCCGAGCGGATGGCCAAGCGCGATCGCCCCGCCATTGGGATTGACGTGGTCAGCATCGTCGGCGATCCCGAGATCGCGCAATGTTGCAAGGCCCTGGCTGGCAAAGGCCTCGTTGAGCTCGATGACGTCGAAATCGGCCGGCGTGAGGCCGAGCCGGGCGCACAGCTTCTTGGTCGCAGGCGCCGGGCCAAAGCCCATGATACGTGGCAGGACACCGGTCGCCGCGCCGCCGAGAATGCGGGCGATCGGCGTCAGGCCATGCCGTGCCGCCGCCGCTTCCGAAGCGATTATCAGCGCAGCCGCGCCGTCATTGACGCCCGATGCGTTGCCAGCCGTCACCGATCCGCCTTCGCGGAAGGGCGCCTTGAGCCTGGCGAGATCCTCCATTGTCGTCGCGCGCGGATGCTCGTCGGTGTCGATGACCAGCGGATCGCCCTTGCGCTGCGGGATCGTGACCGGCGTGATTTCCTTCGCCAGCCGCCCGTTGGCCTGCGCGGCAGCCGCCTTGCTCTGCGAGCGAAGGGCGAACGCGTCCTGGTCCTCGCGCGAGATATTGAAGTCCTCGGCCACGTTCTCGGCGGTCTCGGGCATCGAATCGACGCCGTACTGCTTCTTCATCACCGGGTTGACGAAGCGCCAGCCGATCGTCGTGTCGTAAATCTCGGCACTGCGCGAAAACGCGGATTCGGCCTTGGGCATCACGAAGGGCGCGCGCGACATCGATTCCACGCCGCCGGCGATCAGCAACTCGGCCTCGCCGGCCTTGATGGCGCGTGCCGCGTCGATCACCGCGTTCATGCCCGAACCGCACAGCCGGTTGATCGTCGCGCCCGGCACCACCGGGGGCAATCCGGCCAGCAGGGCCGACATGCGTGCGACATTGCGGTTGTCCTCGCCTGCCTGGTTGGCGCAGCCGTAAAGTACGTCGTCGACCGCTTCCCAGTCGGCCGCGCCGTTGCGCGCCATCAGCGCCCTGATCGGTATCGCGCCAAGGTCGTCGGTCCGCACGCCGGAAAGCGCGCCGCCGAAGCGGCCGATCGGGGTGCGGATATAGTCACAGATATAGGCCTCGGCCATCGTTGCTGTCCCTCCATCGCGGCGATGTGGCCGCGCTTGTCGCTGTCCGCACTGCGCGGCTCACGGTTTTCGCCGCTTCAATTCCGCAGCAGCCGGGACGATGTCAAGGCTTTGGGGATGGATCGGTCCGGATTTCAGGTCGCCCTCCGGGGCGATCTTTGCCTGAGCGCCATGACGACCGTGACATGGAGCGAAAGTGCGGCGGCAAGGAAACACCAGACCGAAATGAAGGCGTAGGGAAACACGTAGGTCGTGAACAGCACCGACACGAGGATCAGAACGCCGAACAGCTTGACCACGGCCTCTCGCGACGCAAACAGCGCGACGAGCACGATGGCCGCGTAGATGACGCGCAACACGGAGCGGTCGACATAGACGTCGTGGTACTGCACGGTGACGTATTCGAGCGAATGGACGACCTTCTCGACCACGAGCCCCCCGGCCATGAAGGCCGGCGGCAGGAAGATCGAAAGGCCGAATATGGCGCCAAGCCAGGTCAGCAGCGCCAGCGCCGTCTTGCGCGGACCGTTTCGTTCCAGCCACCAGATTGAAAACGGCACAAACGTCATCCAGAAGAAGTGCGAGAAGAACAGGAACACCCGCGCGGCGATATCGACCAGTTGCTGGTTGCCTGAATTGAGGCCGACCCAGACGAAGCCTTCCGCCGCCTGCTGAATGGAGAACGCCAGCGGATAAATCGCCAGCGGCAGCCATCGCGTATCGGCCTTGCGCGCCGCGCTGACGCAATAGATCCCCGCGGGGAGAAGGACGGCGGCCAGCGTGAAGCTCGAACCAGGCGAAAAGCACATCCGGAAGCCTCGCTTTCATTCCCCGTCCGGGATGATCCTGTTCCCCTTAGATCGCGGCTGGCGTCCAGGCGCAATATGTTTGATCGATGCCGTATGAGGCGCTCGCGCCGCGCTTAGCCGTCCAGCTTCTTCTCCACGAAGCGGCGTAACCGAACAGCCGCCTCGCCCAGCACCGCCTCCGGCTGACAAAGCGAAATGCGCACATGGCCCGCCGTCGCCTCGCCAAAACTCTCGCCGGGCATCACCGCCAGCTTTTCCGCCGCCAGCAGATCCCATGCAAAGGTCTCGCCGCTCGGCGAAACGGCCCGCACGTCGAGCATGACGTAGATCCCGCCCTTGGAGCCGTGCACGGCGAAGCCCTGGCTTTGGCCGAGCGCATCGAGGAAGGCCTTGCGCCGCACCGAATAGACCGCCGTGATTTCGTCGACCCCGTATCCCCGATCGAGCGCCTCGACCGCCGCGTGGCTGACGAAATCATTGAGGCCGTAGGTGGTCACGAGATTGAGGCCGACCAGCGGCGCGACGATATCCTCCGGCCCGGTCAGCCAGCCCACCCGCCAACCGGTCATGCCATGGCTTTTCGACATCGAATTCACCACCAGCGTGCGCTCAGCCATGCCGGCGAGCGCGCGCGGCGACACGTGCTTTGCCTCGCCGGGATGCGTCCAGTAGACCTCGTCGGAGATCAGCCACAGGTCGTGGCGCCGGCAGATATCGGCGATCGCCTCCAGTGTCGCGGAGCAATAGACCGCGCCGGTCGGATTGTTCGGCGTATTGATCAGGATCGCGCGCGTGCGCGGCGTGACCGCGGCTTCGATGTCGGCGGCAACCGGCTCGAACCCGGTCTCCGGCGGCGCATCGACCACGGTAAACGAGGCCCCGGCGGCGCGGAACGTGCCGGGATAGGTCGCGTAATAGGGACCGACGACAATGGCGTGGTCGCCGAAATCGCAGGAAGCCTGTACCGCCGCGTAGAGCGCGCCCTGGCCGCCCGTCGTCGCCAGCACCTGGGCCGGCGACGTCTCGACGCCGGTGCATTGCGCCGAGACCCGCGCCATCGCTGCGCGCAACGCTTCCCGCCCGCCCAGTTCGCTGTAGTGGTGATGGCCGGTGCGCAGCGCGCCAACGCAAGCCTCGACGGTTTCGCCCGGCGTGTCGAAATCATGGTCGCCTGCCGTCACCATCAGCAGGTCGTCGCCGGCCTGCACGCGCGCCAGGGCATGAAAATGGATCTCCCAGCCGGATTTGCCGGCCGGCATGATGGCGGAAATGCGCTCCGATACTCTGGGCATGAACAATCCTGGGATTTCGAAGAGGAACACCGATTCAGACCGCCGACACTGCCCGCACCGGACCGATCGTTCAAGTGAGCCGGGCCGGACTTTTTGCTTCGGCGCTCAGGCTTTCACATTCAGCAGCCGCGCGACCTCGGCCACCCGTTCGGCATTGTCGCGCGCCACCGTGCCGTCGCGGTTGTAGAAGCTGTTCTCGAAGCCGACCCGCGCCTTGCCGCCACGGCCGAACGCCCGCTCCAGGCACGCGGTTTCCGTATGCCCGAAAGCGCACAGCGCCCAGTCGGCGGCGAATGCCTTGTCCTGCATGGCGGCGAGAAACGGATCGAGATCGTGCGGATCGCTCTCCTGGTCCAGCGCGTAACGGCCGAGCACGAAAAGCACCTGCGAATCGTGGGCGGGAATGATCCCCTCCTCGACATGGCCCGCCAGTTCGTTGAATTCCTCGGCCCTGTAGAGGATGTGCTGCACAGCGATCCCGGCCTCGTGCGCCCAATGGTAAAATCTCCGCGCGGCGGCCATGTCGCCGTCGGCCAGCATCTCGCGCAAGGCGACCGACACGGCCCGTGGTTCGACCGCTTTGACGACCGCGCGCTGCTCGGCCGGCGTGTAGCGCCCGACCGCCTCCGTCGTGATCTGTACCAGCATGCCGGGAACCGCAAACGCCAACTCCGATACGAGCTCGCGGTAGAGCCCGGCGTCGAGAACGTGGTGCTGTTCGGCGTCGCGCACATGGGCGTGGATGCCGCCCGCTCCCGCCGAAAAGCAGGCTCTTGCCGTCGCGACGATCTCGGGGATCGTCACCGGCAGCGCCGGGTGGTCGGCACGCGTGCGCCGCGCGCCGTTCGGCGCCACCATGATGCGGGGAAGGTCAGGCCTCGTCATGAGCCGAGGGCGCGCGCAAAAGCAGCGCCGAGCTTGCCGGTCAGTTCGCCGATCTGCTCGTCCCCGATGATGAACGGCGGCGCGATCAGCACATGATCGCCGTTGAGGCCATCAATCGTCCCGCTCATCGGGTAGCAGATCAGTCCCGCCTCGAACGCCGCCTTCTTGATTGCCCTGGCGATACCGCGGCCGGGATCGAACGGCTTCCTGGTATCCCGGTCCGCCACCAGTTCAATACCCATAAAAAGTCCCCGCCCGCGAATGTCGCCGACATGGGCGTGCTGGCCGAATGCCCCCGTCAGCGCTTCCTTCAGCTTCGCGCCCTGGCCGCGCACCCGCTCCAGCAGTCCGCGTTCGATGATCGCCTTGACGACGGCAAGCCCGGCGGCGGCCGCGACGGGGTGGCCCATATAGGTGTGGCCGTGCTGGAAGAAGCCGCTGCCCCCGGCGATGGCACCGTAGATTTCCCCGCTGCACAGCATTGCCCCGACCGGCTGGTAGCCCGCGCCGAGCCCCTTGGCGATGGTGACGATATCGGGCGCGACGTCTTCCTGCTCGCAGGCAAACAGCGTGCCCGTGCGGCCCATGCCGCACATCACTTCGTCGAATATGAGCAACACGCCATGACGGTCGCAGATCTCGCGGATGCGTTTGAAATAGCCCTCGACGGGCGGCACCGCACCCGCTGTCGCGCCCACCACCGGCTCGGCGACGAACGCCATCACGGTTTCCGGGCCAAGCCGCTCGATTTCCGCCTCCAGCTGGTTGGCCACCCGCTGGCCGTAGTCGAACGGCGTCTCGCCCTCGGCACGGCCGCGGTACTCGTAGCAGGCATCGATATGCGAGGTCTCGATAAGCAGCGGCGCGAACTGGGCGCGGCGCCATTCATTGCCGCCGGCAGCGAGCGCGCCGAGCGTGTTGCCGTGGTAGCTCTGGCGCCGCGCGATCACGCGATGGCGCCTTGGCTGCCCGATCTCGAGGAAATATTGCCGCGCCAGCTTGAGTGCCGCTTCGACGGCCTCCGATCCGCCCGAGACAAAATAGACCCGCTCGATGCCTTTCGGCGCATGGGCGATCAGCAGGTCGGCCAGTTCTTCGGCGGGCGCCGAGGTAAAGAACCCTGTATGGGCGAATGCGATGCGATCCACCTGTGCCTTGATCGCGGCCGCGACCTCGACATCGGAATGACCGAGACACGAGACCGCCGCACCGCCGGAGCCGTCGAGATAGCGCCTGCCGGCCGTATCGATGATGTAGCAGCCGTCACCACGTGCCGCGACAGGCGGCTGGACGGCGGTAGAGCGGCCGAAAATGTGGCTCGTGGACATGGAACTAGCGGGCCTCGCGAACGACGAAAACGGATTGGCGGGCATGGCGGACCACCCGCGCCGCATTGGGGCCAAGCAGGTAGTCTTTCAACGCGGGGCGGTGCGAAGCCATGACGATCAGATCGCAGTCGAGCTTGTCGGCCACTTTCATGATCTCGTCATAGATCGTGCCATGGGCGACATGGCCCTTGACCGGGACTCCCGTGGGAGCCTGATGCGCACTGAGGAATTCCTTCAACGCCACCTGCGCGCCGGCGATTGCGGATTTCTCGAAATTCTTCGGAAAACCGCCGCCGACGATCGCCATTCCGTAGCTCGGCACCACGGTCATGACATCGACCGCCGCGCCGTATTTCTCGGCCATCTCGGTGGCGACCGTAAGCGTCCTTTCACTGACCGCGGGCTCCGCGAGGTCGACTGGCACGAGTATGCGTTTGAACATCGTTTTCTCCGACCTCAGAATGCAGGAACCGTCTGGCGGCGGCGCTGGGCCAGCACGACCACGCCCAGCAGCAACAGGGCGGGAATGTAGAAGACCTCTTTCGGCCATCGCGAGGCCTGGAGTTGCGCGACGGCGATCTCCACCGGCTGGTCGCCATAGAAATCGAAGGACTGGAACTTGGTGAAGAACTTCGTTCCCGCCATCGGCTCGTCGAGAACTGCCTTGCCGTCTTCCAGCCGCACGGTCAGGCCGGCCCGGTCGAGGCGCTCCACCCCGTCGCCCTTTGCACCGAGATCGGCCAGAATGGTGAGTTCCTTGATCACGTCCGGCTTGTCGAAATCAGGGCCTCTCACGATCAGTCTTAGAGATCCGTTCTCGGCGAAATCCCCGGCGATCTGCACCACCTCCGCGCCGGGGCGGTCGTCGAACGGTGCCTGCACGTAGTCCAGCCAGAAGCCGGGCCTGAACAGGGTGAAGGCTATGAGCAGCAGGCAGATCGTTTCCCACACCCGGCTGCGGGCCAGGAAATAGCCCTGCGTCGCCGCCGCGAACAGCATCATCGCGACCACCGCCACGACGAAGATGAACACCGCCTTCGACGGCGTGACGTCGATCAGCAACAACTCGGTGTTGAAGATGAACAGGAACGGCAGTAGCGCGGTTCGGATATCGTAGGCGAACCCCTGGATACCGGTCTTGATCGGGTCGCCGCCCGAGATCGCCGCCGCCGCGAAGGCCGCCAGCCCCACCGGCGGCGTGTCGTCGGCCAGAATGCCGAAATAGAACACGAACAGGTGGACTGCCACCAGCGGCACGATCAGGCCTTGCGACGCGCCGACCGATACGATCACCGGAGCCATCAGCGACGAGACGACGATGTAGTTGGCGGTCGTGGGCAGCCCCATGCCGAGGACCAGGCTCATGACGGCGACGAGCAGCAGCATCGCGATCAGGCTGCCGCCCGAGAGGAATTCGACGAACTCGCCGACAACCTGGTGGGCGCCGGTCAGCGACACGGTTCCGACGATCACCCCCGCCGCGCCCGTCGCCACGCCGATGCCGATCATGTTGCGCGCGCCGGCGATCATGCCATCGAAGAAATCGTTCCAGCCGTCGCGAAATCCCTGGCCGATAGCCCCCTCGCCGCGAAACAGGCGCTTGAGCGGCTTTTGGGTGAAGATGATGGCAACCATCGCCACGGTCGCCCAGTAGGCGGAAAGCGTCGGCGACAGGCGTTCGACGAGAATGCACCAGATCAGGACGACGATCGGCAGGATATAGTGGAGCCCCGTGATCGCAACGTCCCTGGGCCGCGGCAGAACGTCCATCGGCGCATTGGGATCGTCCATCTCCAGATCCGGATGTTTGGCCGCCAGCGCGAGCAGCAGCACATAGGCAAGCGTGAACAGGCCCGCGGCGGTCCAGAAGGTCATCGCGGGAAAGGCCACCTTGATCCAGCCAAGGCCGTAATAGACCGCGCCTGCGAGGATCACCATGGCGATGAACCCGAACAGGACCCCGGCCAGGCGCTGCGCGAGCGTCGCCGTCGCCGACGGCCGCTCCAGCCCTTTCAGCCCCATCTTCAGGGCTTCCAGGTGGACGATATAGACAAGTGCGATATAGGAGATGATCGCCGGCAGGAAGGCATGCTTGATCAGTTCCGGATAGGCGACACCCGTGAATTCCGAGATCAGGAACGCCGCCGCGCCCATGACCGGCGGGGTCAACTGGCCGTTGGTCGACGATGCGACCTCGACCGCGCCGGCTTTCTCCGGCTTGAAACCGGTGCGCTTCATCAGCGGGATCGTGAAAGTGCCGGTCGTCACGACATTGGCGATGGACGAACCCGAATAAAGGCCCGAAAGCGCCGAGGCGACGACCGCCGCCTTGGCCGGCCCGCCGCGCAGATGCCCCAGCAGCGCGAAGGCGAGCTTGATGAAAAAATTGCCCGCCCCGGCCTTCTCCAGCAGCGAACCGAACAGGACGAACAGGAAGATCATCGACGCCGAAACGCCGAGCGCAACGCCGAACACGCCTTCCGTCTGCATCCAGTAGTGCCACATCGCCTTGCCGAAAGACGCGCCTTTCCACTGGATCGCATCGGGCAGGACGTCGGAATGGCCGAAAAACACGTAGGACACGAAGACACTGGCGACGATCACCAGCGGCAGGCCGAGCGCGCGGTAGACCGCGATGCCGAGCGACACCATGCCGATGGTCGACATGACCAGATCCGCCGTCGTCGGCAGGCCCGCGCGCCCGGCGATATCGACCTTGAACCACAGGAGATACAGACACGAGGCAGAGGCGACGATCGCGAGAAGCCAATCATAGACCGGAACCCTGTCGCGCGCGCTGTGTCTGAACAGCGGATAGGCCAGCATCGCCAGGGCCAGCGCGAAGGCCAGGTGAATCTGGCGCGCCTCCTGGTTGTTGAAGACGACATTGATCCCGAAGAGCTCGGTCAGGACGTAGGGAATGGCCGAGGCGATGTAGAGCTGGAACGCCGACCAGACGAAGGCGAGGCCCAGGATGAACCGGCCGGCCATGCCGCCGGCCTGCCGCGCCCCGGTTTCCACCTCGGCGACCATTAGATCGACATCGGGTGTCTGGGTCTTGGCCGCGTTCCCTTCCGTCATGCTTTCCCCTCCGCTTCGTGGCCGGGCTGGCCGGACCGCTTGCTCATCCCCGAAGATGTCTTGTTATTCGTTGTCACGGAACACCGGTCCGGACGGCCCTCGCCGTCCGGACCGGATGCGGCTTACATCCAGCCGCGCTCCTTGTAGTACTTGACGGCGCCGGGATGCAGCGGAGCCGAAAGGCCGTCCTTGATCATCTCGGCTTCATTCAGGTTGGCGAAGGCCGGGTGCAATTTCTTGAAGTCGTCGAAATTGTCGAAGACAGCCTTGACCACGGTATAGACCACCTCGTCCGGCACATCCGCCGACGTGACGAAGGTGGCGCCGACGCCGAAGGTGGTGACGTCATGATCCGTGCCACGATACATGCCGGCGGGAATCGTCGCCTTGCGATAGTAGGGATTTTCGGCCACGAGCTTGTCGATCGGCGCGCCGTTCACCGAGACCAGCTCGACATCGCAGGTCGTCGCCGCTTCGGTGATTGCCGCCGCCGGATGACCGATCGTATAGATCATCGCGTCGATCTTGCCGTCGCACACCGCCTGCGCCATTTCCGATCCCTTCAGCTCGGCGGCAAGCGAGAAATCGTCCATCTTGATGCCGAATGCGTCCATGGCGACTTCCATCGTCGCACGCTGGCCGGAACCGGGATTGCCGACATTGACCTTGTGTCCCTTCAACCCTTCGAAACCGGTAATCCCGGAACCCTTGCGCACGATGAGCGTGAACGGCTCGGGATGGACGGAGAAGACGGAGCGCTCTTTTTCGAATGCGCCCTGATCCTCGAATTTCGATGTGCCGTGATAGGCATGGTACTGCCAGTCGGACTGGGCAACACCGAATTCCAGTTCGCCGGCGCGCACGGTGTTGATGTTGTAGACGGAACCGCCGGTCGACTCCACCGAACAACGGATGCCGTGTTCCTTGCGGTCCTTGTTGACGAGACGGCAGATCGCGCCGCCGGTCGGGTAGTACACACCGGTCACGCCGCCGGTGCCGATCGAGATGAACTGCTGCTCGGCGGCCTGGCCAATCGACCCGCCAAGGCCGACCGCCGCCGCGAACGTAAATCCAGCAACCAGTTTCTTCATGTCCTCTCTCCATTTTTCGAATTTGTCCGGCGCAAAAAAGCAGCCACACGGTTGCGGGCATTCCGCAACAGTTCCGGGATAATGTGCGCCGGTCAGGCGAAAGGCCAATGCAAAAATTGTATGTCAGGCGCTAAATAGCAGGTATTTTGGGGATAATTCTTGCCCTGCGGGGAGACTTCATGCAAATCCTGCATAATATGGATTTTCTCGCATACTCTGGCCGGAACAGGAGCGCGAAGGGGAATGGATACGGGCTGGCTGCAGGATTTCATGGTGCTGGCGGAAACCGGAAGCTTCACGCGCGCCGCCGCGATACGCAATATTTCGCAGGCCGCATTCTCCAGGCGAATGCAGGCGCTCGAATCATGGGCGGGCGTGATGTTGATCGACCGAAGTACCCATCCAGCACGGCTGACCGCCGAAGGCGAGCGGTTTCACGCCGAGATGGCCGACACGCTGCACCGGCTGATCGACGTTCGTACCGCCCTGTCCCGTCCCGCCTACTATGGCAAGGCGCAGGTCCGCATTGGCCTTCCTCATGTCCTTGCCGGTTCGCGATTCTCGCGTTGGTGGAAGGACTGGGCGCACGGGACGGGGATGTTTGCCAACGCCCTGATCGCCAATGTCACCGATATCGTCGCCAGCTTCGTAGCCGGCGGGGCGGACATCCTTGTCTGCCATCACGGCAAGGAATTGCCGCTGGTCCTCGATCCCAAGCTGTTCATGCGCTGCACCGTCGAGCGCGACGTGTTACGCCCCTATTACAACAGTCAGGCCGCGGACCTCGGCGCGTTGGATTTTCCGGGCACGGAAGCCAGTCCCCTACCCCTGCTGATGTACTCGAAGGGTGCCTATTTCGCGCGCCTGGTCGACATGATCGTCGACCAGGCGCCGGCCAAACTGCACGCCGACCTGCGCGTCGAGGCGCCGATGTCGGACGTCCTGCGCGATTGCGCGGCCAAGGGTCTCGGCGTCGCCTGGCTTCCGCAATGCGCGATCCATGGCGAATACGAAAAGCTGCTGACGCCCGTCCGCGACGAGTGCTGGTCGATGGATCTGGACATCGTGGCCTTCGCCCACCGCGCGCCACGATCGCCTGCCGCCGAGCAGATGTGGAACCGCATCACCGCCGGCGCGGTCGCCGCGTAAGCAGGTTCCGCAAATCTGCGCAGCGGTTTTGCGACAAGAACCTGCGCCAAACAAAGGAATCCAGGCAGGATTTCGCAAAAAGCGGATGCCGGTTTTGCAACGAAAATCCTGCTCGCTCAAAGAGCTGGGCAGACGCAGCGCTGAAGGAGTCGCGCATGTCTGCCTGGTATCATAGCCGCATGGCGCTGCGCTGGCGCGACGGGCTGGTCGAGAAGGCGCGGCGGTAGGCGCGCGAGAAAGACGCCGACGACGTGAACCCCGCCCGCGTCGCGACATCGGCGAGCGGCGTTCGCGTGTCGAGTACAAGCCGGCGCGCGAGGTTGAGCCGCAAAGTCAGGAAATAGGCGCCGGGCGTCTGCTTCATGTCCTTCAGGAAGATCGCTTCAAGGGAGCGCGCCGAGATGCCGACGCGCCGCGCGATCGCCGCCACTGTGATCGGCCGGTCGATGCAACCCTCCATGATGCGGATCGCCGAGATCAGCCGCGGATCGTGCTTGTCGCGGCGCCCCAGCGCAACCAGCGGCTGCGCGTCGCCGGCCCCGCGCGACTCCTCGTAGAGGAACGCGCTGGCGACATCGAGCGCGGCGACCGGGCTCACCGCACGGCGCACCAGGTCGATCATCATGTCGAAGGTCGGCGAGGCCCCACTGCTGGTGAAATAGGGTTCATCGGCCACGTAGCGGTCCGGCCTGACATCGATCTGCGGGAACGCGGCGGAAAAATCCTCCAGGTCCTCCCAATGCGTTGTCGCCCGCCGCCCGTCGAGCAGCCCCGCGCGCGCCAGCAGCCACGAGCCCGATTCCAGTCCGGCGACGGCCCGTGCCCGCCGCCCCGCCCGATAGATCGCGGCAATCAGCGACCGTTCGCGCAACGCGCCGGCCCCGAATCCCGCGATCACGCCGAACAGGTCGGTCGCCTTTTCGGGCTCCAGCGTGCCGCCGACCGGTATCGCCATCCCCGCCGAGGTTGCCGGCGCGCTGCCGTCAACCGACACGAGCCGCCACGAGAAGACCGGCTTTCCGACCACCCGGTTGGCCGCGCGCAGCGGGTCGACCGTGCAGGCAATCGTCATCAGGGATGATCCGGGAAGCACCAGGAACGTCGCCTCGATCGGACCTGCACTCTCAGGGGAATAAGTCGGTGCTTCGTAAAAAGTCATGCTGGTTTCGTAAAATGCAAAACAGCCAAATGCAACTGCGGCATCATCATCGTTGAAAAGCGACACGGAGAGAAATGCCATGCCCCTGACCCCGAATTCCGAGGTCTTCATCACCTGCGCCGTCACCGGTTCCGGCGGCACGCAGGATCGCAGCCCCCATGTGCCGCGTTCGCCGAAGCAGATCGCCGAAAGCGCGATCGATGCGGCCCGCGCCGGAGCCGCGATCGTCCATTGCCATGTGCGCGATCCTGAGACCGGCAAGCCCGCACGCGATGTCGCGCTCTACCGCGAGGTCACCGAGCGCATCCGCGACGCCGAAGTCGATGTCGTGCTCAACCTCACCGCCGGCATGGGCGGCGACATGGTGTTCGGCCCGACGGAAAGACCGCTGCCGCTGAAGGAGGCCGGCACAGACATGGCGGGTGCCGCCGAACGCGTCGAGCACGTCGCGCAATGCCTGCCGGAGATCTGCACGCTCGACTGCGGCACCATGAATTTCGCCGAGGCCGACTACGTGATGACCAATACGCCCGGTATGCTGCGCGCCATGGGTTCGATGATGACCGCGCTTGGCGTCAAGCCCGAGATCGAGGCCTTCGACACCGGTCATCTCTGGTTCGCAAAGGAACTGGTCAGAGAAGGCGTGCTGGAGGAGAACGCGCTGGTGCAGCTCTGCATGGGCGTGCCGTGGGGCGCGCCGAGCGACCTCAACACCTATCTGGCCATGGTCAACGCCGTACCGGATAACTGGACCTGGTCTGCCTTCTCGCTCGGCCGTCACCAGATGCCCTATGTCGCCGCCGCCGTGCTCGCCGGCGGCAATGTCCGCGTCGGGCTGGAGGACAACCTGTGGCTCGACAAGGGCGTGCTCGCCACCAACGCGCAACTGGTCGAGCGCTCCGTCACCATCGTCGAGAATCTCGGTTCGCGCGTGATCGGCCCGCACGAAGTGCGCACGAAGCTGGGCCTGACGAAAAGGGCGCCGAAGAGCGCATGATGCTTCAAGCGCTCCCGATTCCCTCCGGCCTGCCGGCATATCCTCAGTTCCACGAGAGCAAGACATGACCAAGATCACAATGGCCGCCTGTATCGGCGGCGGGGTAATCGGAGCAGGATGGGTTGCGCGCCTGGCGCTCAACGGCATCGACGTCGCAATCTTCGATCCCGATCCGCAGGCCGAACGAAAGGTCTCCGAAGTGATGGCGAATGCGCGGCGCGCCTACGGTATCCTGGCCGGCGGCGCCTTGCCGCCCGAAGGCCGGATCACCTATGCCGGGTCGATCGCCGATGCCGTTTCAAACGCGGACCTGATCCAGGAAAGCGTGCCCGAGCGCCTCGACATCAAGCACAAGGTGCTGGCCGAGATCGACGCCCACGCGCGGGCCGACGCCCTTATCGGGTCCTCCACGTCGGGTATCAAGCCGTCGGACATGCAGACGGCCATGAACAATCCCGCGCGCCTGTTCGTCGCCCACCCGTTCAACCCCGTCTATCTGCTTCCCGTGGTCGAGATCGTCGGCGGCGCGGCAACCAGCGGGGACACGATCGAGCGGGCGATGGCCGCCTATGCCTCGATCGGCATGAAGCCGGTCCATGTGAAAAAGGAGATCGAGGCCTTCGTCGCCGACCGCCTGCTCGAGGCGATCTGGCGTGAATCGCTGTGGCTCATCAAGGACGGCATCTGCACCACGCAGGACCTCGACGACATCGTGCGCTACGGCTTCGGCCTGCGCTATGCGCAGATGGGCGTGTTCGACGTGTACCGGGTCGCCGGAGGCGAGGCCGGCATGCGCCATTTCCTCGCCCAGTTCGGCCCCTGCCTGACCTGGCCGTGGACGAAGCTGACGGACGTGCCGGAATTCAACGACGAACTGGTGGATCTCATTGCCGGACAGTCCGACGCCCAGTCCGGCCATATCCCGATCCGCGAAATGGAACGCATCCGCGACGACAACCTCGTCGCCATCATGGATGCGCTCAGCCGGCAGAACGGCAGGAAGGGCTGGGGCGCCGGCGCGCTGCTCAAGGACTACCGCAAGGACCTCGCCAGGCGCGCGGCAAATGCGAAGGCGGCAAAACCGAAAAAGAAGAAGAAGGCTTGAGCCGATGGATTTCTCCCTCACAGAAGAACAGCGCCTGATCGCCGAGACCACCCGCGCATTTGTCGAAAACGAGCTTTACCCGCATGAGGCCGAGATCGAGCGCACCGGCGTGTTGCGCGCGGATCTGCGCGATGAACTCAAGGCCAGGGCGATCGCGGCGGGCCTCTACGCCGCCAACATCCCCGAGGAATTCGGCGGCGCCGGGCTCGATACGCTGACCTGGCTGCTCTACGAGAAGGAGTTGGGTCGCGCCAACTACGCGCTGCACTGGACCTGCGTCGCCCGGCCCTCCAACATCCTGTGCGCCGGCTCGCCGGCACAGCGCGAGAAATACCTCCTGCCCTGCGTGCGCGGCGAGAAATCCGACTGCCTGGCGATGACCGAGCCGGGTGCCGGATCCGACCTGCGCGGCATGAAGGCGACCGCCACGCGCGACGGCGATGACTGGGTGCTCAACGGCACCAAGCATTTCATCTCGCACGCCGACGTCGCCGATTTCGCCATCGTCTTCATGAAGTCAGGTGAGGAGGAGACGCCGCGCGGCAGGAAGGCGCAGATCACCGCCTTCTTCGTCGACAAGGGCCATCCGGGTTTCGCCGTGCGCGACGGCTACCGCAACGTCTCGCATCGCGGCTATACCAATTCTATCCTCGAATTCGACAATTGCCGCCTGCCCGCCGATGCCGTTCTGGGCGAGGTGCACAAGGGTTTCGACGTCGCAAACGAATGGCTGGGGGCCACGCGTCTGCAGGTCGCCGCCACGTGCCTCGGCCGCGCCGAGCGCGCCTTCGCCCACGCGGTGGACTGGGCCGCGACGCGCGAACAGTTCGGTCAGGCGATCGGCAAGTTCCAGGGCGTATCCTTCAAGCTCGCCGACATGGCAATGGAAATGAAGGCGGCCGAACTGATGGTGCTGGAGGCAGGCTGGAAGTTCGACCAGGGCACGGTGACCGATGCCGACATGGCCATGGCCAAGCTCAAGGCGACAGAGATGCTGGCCTTCGTCGCCGACGAGGCGATCCAGATCCATGGCGGCATGGGCCTGATGGACGAACTGCCGCTTGAGCGCATCTGGCGCGACGCGCGCATCGAGCGCATCTGGGAGGGAACATCGGAAATCCAGCGTCACATCATTTCCCGCGCCCTGCTGCGGCCATTGGGAGCATAACCAACGTGGTAACCCGCTCCCTGGCCCGCCTGCTCAATCCCTCGTCCATCGCGGTGTTTGGCGGGTCGTGGGCCGCCGCCGTCATCCGCCAGACGCGCAAGATGGGTTTTTCCGGCGACATCTGGCCGGTCCACCCAACGAAGGAAACCATCGAGGGCCTGCCTGCCTTCCGCTCTGTCGAGGACCTGCCCCGCGCGCCCGATGCCGCCTTCGTAGGCGTCAACCGCGCCATGACGCCGGCCATCGTCCGCGCACTCGCCGAAACCGGGGCGGGCGGCGCGGTCTGCTTTGCTTCGGGCTTCCGCGAAGCGGGACTGGATGACGCGGACGGCGAACGTCTCCAGGAAGAACTCGTCGCGGCCGCCGGCGACATGCCGATCCTCGGTCCCAATTGCTATGGCCTGCTCAACTATGGCGACGGCGTGGCGCTGTGGCCCGACCAGCACGGGGGCGTCCGGCTGGCGCAAGGCGCGCTGGGCGCGGCGATCGTCACCCAGTCCTCCAACATCGCCATCAACTTGACCATGCAGGCGCGCGGACTGCCGCTCGCCTTCGTCGTCACCGCCGGCAACCAGGCGCAGACCGGCCTTTCGGACCTGGCGCTCGGCCTGCTTGAAGACGAGCGCGTCTCGGTGCTTGGGCTGCACATCGAAGGCTTCGACAGCGTCTCCGGCTTCGAACGCCTCGCCGCCCGCGCCCGCGAGCTTGGCAAGCCGGTTGTAGCCCTCAAGGTCGGGCGATCGGAACAGGCGCGTTCGGCAACCATATCGCACACCGCGTCTCTCGCCGGGTCCGACAGCGCATCCGACGCCTTCCTCAAACGCCTCGGCATCGGCCGCGTCCATTCCATCCCCGCCTTCCTGGAAACGCTGAAGCTGTTGCATGTCGCGGGTCCGCTTCCCGGCAACACGCTGTCGTCGCTGAGCTGTTCGGGCGGCGAGGCCTCGATCATGGCCGACGCGGCGGAGGGGCGCGGCGTCGTCTTCCGCCCCCTTGCGCCTGACCACCGCGCGGCGGTCAAGGCAACGCTCGGGTCCCTGGTCGCCGTCGCCAATCCACTCGATTACCATACCTTCATCTGGAACGACGAACCGGCCATGACGGCGACGTTTTCGGCCTTCGTTGCCGGCGGTTTCGACCTCAATTTCCTGGTTCTCGATTTTCCGCGCGCCGATCGCTGCGACGACACCGACTGGCACGCGACCGTCCGCGCCTTCCAGGCCGCGCTGAATGCCAACATGGCGCGCGGCGCGATCCTGGCGACGATGCCGGAAAACATGGCGGAGCACTGGGCAAGCGAGATCATGGCGCTCGGGATCGTGCCGATGCAGGGGATTGCCGAGGCAATCGAGGCGGCCGAGGCGGCGGCGGCGATCGGCTTGGCATGGGATAATCCGCCGGCCGGACCGGTCGCCTGCGCCTGCTCCGCCGGCAACGCCGCAGCCACCACGCTGGACGAGGCCGAAGCCAAGGCCCGCCTCGCCGCCGCCGGTCTGCCCGTGCCGCCCGGCAAGCGCTGCATGGATGCCGCGCAAGCGGTTCTTGCCGCCGGCAAACTCGGATTTCCCGTCGCCGTCAAGGCGCTCGGCCTCGCCCACAAGTCGGAAGCCGGCGCGGTGCGCCTGAATCTGGGCACCGGGGAAGCAGTTCGCACCGCCGCCGAAGCGCTGGGCACCATGGGCACCGGCCTCTATGTCGAGCGCATGGTCGAGGGCGGCGTCGCCGAACTGATCGTGGGCGTCACCCGCGATCCCGTCTTCGGCCCGGTGCTCACCATTGGGACCGGCGGCGTGCTGGTCGAACTGATCGCCGACAGCCGCACCCTCCTGTTACCGGCCTCGCGCGACGAGATCGCGAACGCCCTGCGGTCGCTGAAACTATTTCCGCTGCTCGACGGCTATCGCGGCCGCCCGAAGGCCGACTTCGCCGCCGCCGTCGATACCATGCTTGGCATCGCGGCTTTCGCGGCCGACAATGCCGACCGGATCGTTGAAATGGACATCAACCCGCTGATCGTCTGTGCCGATGGCCACGGCGCATGGATCGCCGACGCCCTGATCGTGGAGGAGGAGAAGAAGTGACAGAAGTCATCCGCACGCGCCGCGAGGGCGGCATCCTGGAAGTGACCCTCGACCGGCCGAAGGCCAATGCGATCGATCTTGCCACCTCGCGCGTCATGGGCGAGACCTTCAAGGCCTTCCGTGACGACCCCGCCCTGCGCGTCGCCATCGTTCAGACGGCGGGCGACAAGTTCTTCTCCGCGGGCTGGGACCTGAAGGCGGCTGCCAGCGGCGACGCGGTCGACGGCGATTACGGCGTCGGTGGCTTTGCAGGCCTTCAGGAACTGCGCGATCTCAACAAGCCGGTTATCGCCGCGGTCAACGGCATGGCGGTCGGCGGCGGCTTCGAACTGGCGCTGTCCTGCGACCTGATCTACACTTCCGCGCACTCCACCTTCGCCCTGCCTGAAATACGCGCCGGCACGCTTGCCGACGCCGCGACCGTGAAACTGCCGAAACGCATCCCCTACCACGTCGCCATGGACCTGTTGTTCACCGGCCGCTGGATGGAGGCGCAAGAGGCGCACCGCTGGGGCCTGGTCAACGAGATCCTGCCCGACAACGGGAGACTGATGGAACGCGTCTGGGAAATCGCCCGGCTGCTGGAATCCGGTCCGCCGCTGGTCTTCGCTGCGATCAAGGAGGTGGCCCGCGAGGCCGAGGCCATGACCTTCCAGGACGCGATGAACCGGATCACAAAGCGCAAGTTCCGCACCGTCGACGAACTCTACGATTCCGAGGACAACATGGAAGGGTTCCGCGCCTTCGCCGAAAAACGCGATCCGGTGTGGAAGGGTAAGTAGTTTGACTGACTATACCACGCTGATCGACGCGGAGACCTGGGCCTTCATCGAACGGACGAATACCTGGTATCCGCCCGAAACGATCGACTACACGATCGCGCAGCAGCGCGAGATCTACGACGCCATGTGCCGCGAGTTTTTCGCCGGTTACCCCAAGGGCGTGACAGCGTCGGACGCCACGGTCGATTCCGGCGGCTATGCCGTTCCCGTGCGCAAATATGAAAAGGCCGGCAGCAGCCCCGCCGCCCTGGTGGTCTATTATCACGGCGGCGGCTTCATCCTCGGCGGGCTCGACAGCCACGACGACGTCTGCGCCGAGATCTGCGGCCGCACCGGCTTTCCGGTCGTGTCGGTCGACTACCGCCTGTCGCCCGAGCATGTCCACCCGGCCGATTTCAACGATGCCATGGCCGGCTTTGCCGCCGCGCTGGCGTCAAGCGACCTGCCGGTCGTGCTGGCCGGCGACAGCGCCGGCGGCAATCTCGCCGCCGCAGTCAGCCACGCCACCCGCGGCCAGACGCATGTGCCCATCGGCCAGGTCCTGATTTATCCGGGTCTCGGCGGCGACCAGACAACGGGTTCCCGCATTGTCCACGCCGAAGCGCCGCTGCTTACCAAACGCGACGGCGACTTCTACCGACATCAGCGCACCGGCGGGAAGGAAATCAGCGGCGACCCGACGCTGGCGCCCCTGCAGGACACCGACTTCTCGGGCCTGCCGCCGACCGTGATCGTCTCGGCCGAATGCGACCCGCTCTCCGACGATGGCGGAGCGTACCGCGATGCCATCCTTGCCGCCGGCGGCAAGGCCGTCTGGTTCAACGAGAAGGGCCTTGTGCACGGCTATCTGCGCGCCCGCCACACGGTCGCCCGCGCCCGGCAGAGCTTCACCCGCATCGTCGAGGCCATCGCCGCGCTCGGCAAGGGCGAGTGGCCCTGCCCCTGATACGCCGTTTCGCGATTAATCCAGGAACGGTTTCGCCTTCATCGTCGCGGGTATGTCAACGCCGAGCCGCCTGAGCACGGTCGGCGCCAGCTGCAACTGGTCGATCACCGCATCCTCCGCCGGCCCCTTGCCGCCGCCAAACCAGTAGAGCGCTGTCTCCTGCTGCTCGTCCTCGTGACCGCCATGGGTGCCGCGGTCGGTCTGGCCGTGGTCGGCGGTCACGATCACCTCATAGCCGTTCTTCAGCCAGCGCGGCAGGAAGGCGGCCAGCATGACGTCCATATGCAGGCAGGCATTGTCCATCTCCAGGCAGTCATGGCCGAAGCGGTGACCCATGGAATCGAGCGTGCAGGTATGCAGGATGCCGTAGTCGATGCCGAAGCGCTCGGTCAGCATGGTCAGTGTCGCGAACAGGTCGACATCCGACGGCGTCATCTGGTTGTCGCGACCGTAGCCGGTCATGGTGTGGAACCGTCCATGGGCGATCGGGCTGCCCGGTTCGTCATATTCCATGTCGCGAACAGGATCGAAGGGATAGCGGTTGAAGAATTCCGACCAGTAGGAATGGGTCACCGCCCCCGTCCTGCCACCCGCCTTCGTCACCTCCGAGAAGATGTCCGGCTGCTCGACGCGGAAACGGATCTCGTTGGCAAGCACGCCGTGGACCTGCGGCGCAACGCCGGTATGGATCGAGGCGTAGCAGGGCCCGGAGATCGACGGCAGCACCGAGCGGTGTTTCCACACCCGCGCGTCGCCGTTCTTCACCCAGCCTTCGAGATTGCCGAAATAGCGCCGGAAATTGCGCCACGGCACGCCGTCGATGATGATGAAGAGGAGTTTGGAGTTCAAGGACATGGGATGCTCCGACAGTCCCTCTCCCTGCTTGCCGGGAGAAGGTGGCCCGATGGGCCGGATGCGGGGCAGGACCAAGATTGGCAGAACGGGCGCCGCCCCCTCGTCCTTCTGCCGCCCCCGGAAACGGGGAACAGGAATTCAGTAACCCGCGCTCTCCATCCGCCGACCGGCAATCGCCTTCTCCAGCCAGCCGAGTTCCATCTCGGGAACCGACGACAGCAGCAGGTCGGTATAGTCGTCGAACGGTGGCTTGAGAACCTCGCTCTTCGACCCGTAGCGCACGACTTCGCCCCGATACATCACCGCGATGGAATCGGCGATCGCCTTCACCGTCGCGAGATCGTGGGTGATGAACAGGTACGCGACGTTCTCGATTCTCTGGAGATTGAGCAGCAGCTTCAGGATGCCGTCGGCGACCAGCGGGTCGAGCGCGCTTGTGACCTCGTCGCAGATGATCAGGCTCGGCTTCGCGGCGAGCGCGCGGGCAATGCAAACGCGCTGTTTCTGCCCGCCCGAAAGTTCGGCCGGGTAGCGGTCGATGAAGCCGTCGCCCATCTCGATTTCTTCGAGCAGTTCGGCGATGCGCCGCTGCTTCTCCTTGCCCCGCATGCCGAAATAGAATTCCAGCGGCCGGCCGATGATCGTGCCGACCGTCTGGCGCGGGTTCATCGCCACGTCGGCCATCTGGTAGATCATCTGCAATTCGCGCAGGTCGTCCTTGCTGCGTTGCGCGAGCGCGCGCGAGAGCTCCCGGCCGGCAAATGTGACCGACCCCTCGATGGGCGGCAGCAGGCCGGTGATGACGCGCGCCAGCGTCGACTTTCCGGAGCCGGATTCACCGACCACCGCCAGTGTCTGGCCGGGATGGACCTCAACCGAAACGTTCTTGAGAACCCTGACCGTACCGCTGTAGGCGGCCGTGATGTTCTCAACCTTGAGAACGGGCTCGGGCGTCGGCTTCTTTTCCTCGTGCACGATGGAACGCACAGAGACCAGGGCCTTGGTGTAGTCCTCGCGCGGCCGGTGGATCACCTGCTCGGTCGTGCCGTGCTCCACCTGTCTGCCATTGCGCAGAACCATGATCTCGTCGGAGACCTGTGCCACCACGGCAAGGTCGTGGGTAATGTAGAGCGCCGCGACGCCGAAATCGCGGATCGCGTCCTTGATCGCCGCCAGCACATCGATCTGGGTGGTGACGTCGAGCGCCGTGGTCGGTTCGTCGAACACGATCAGGTCGGGCTCCGAGCACAGTGCCATCGCCGTCATCACGCGTTGCAACTGGCCGCCGGACACCTGGTGGGGATAGCGCCGTCCGATTTTTTCGGGATCGGGCAGCCCGAGCTTGGCGAAAAGCGCGACCGCGCGTTCCTCGGCCTGCTTGCGGTTGGCCGTTCCGTGCAGCAGCGCGGCTTCCACCACCTGGTCCATCAGCCGGTGCGCCGGATTGAACGCCGCCGCCGCCGACTGCGCGACATAGCAGACTTCCTTGCCGCGCAGCTTGCGCAAGGCCCCGATGCCGCCTTTCAGGATATCCCGGCCATTGACGAACACCTCGCCGCCCGTGATCTCTACTCCGCCGCGCCCGTAGCCCATCGCGGCAAGCCCGATGGTCGACTTGCCGGCGCCCGATTCGCCGATCAGGCCGAGCACCCTGCCTTTCTCCAGCGTGAAGGACACGCCGTCGACGATGGTGATGTCCCTGGGCGGCTCGCCCGGCGGATAGACGGTGGCGCCCATCTTCAGGTTCCGCACATCGAGCAGATTGTCAGCCACCGCGTCCTCCCTTCAGGCTGGTCGTGCGGTTGAGCACCCAGTCGGCGACCAGATTGACCGAGATCGCCAGCGCCGCGATCGCGGCGGCTGGAATGAGCGCAGCGGGAATGCCGAAGACGATGCCGTCCTTGTTTTCCTTGACCATGCCGCCCCAGTCGGCCTCCGGCGGCTGGATGCCCAGACCGAGGAACGACAGCGCCGACAGGAACAGCACCGCAAAGATGAAGCGCAGCCCGAGTTCGGCAACCAGCGGCGAAAGCGCATTGGGCAATATCTCGCGAAAGATCACCCACAACCGGCCTTCGCCGCGCAACTTGGCGGCTTCCACGAAATCCATGACATTGATGTCGGCGGCCACGGCGCGCGACAGGCGATAGACGCGGGTCGAATCGAGCACGCCCATGACCGTGATCAAAGTCAGCGTGTTCGACGGCAGCACCGAAAGCACGACGAGTGCGAAGATCAGCGTCGGGATCGACATCAGCAGGTCGACGAAGCGGGACATGAGCTGGTCCGGCCAGCCGCCAACGACAGCCGCGGTAAAGCCGAGAATCGAGCCGAGCGAAAAGGAAAGCGCTGTCGCGAGCGTGGCGATCTCAAGCGTGATCCGGCAGCCATAGATCATTCGCGACAGCAGGTCCCGGCCAAGGTTGTCGGTGCCGAGCAGGAACTTCGACGACGACGGCTCCCAGACCGCCCCGACGATCTCGCCTTCGCCATAAGGCGCGACCAGCGGCGCGAATATCGCCGTCAGGAAAAAGAGCGTTGTCAGGGCAAGCCCGATCCAGGCGCTGAGCGGAATGCGTGTGAACATCTCCTGCGCCTCCTATTTCGGGTGCCTGAGGCGCGGATTGGAAACGATCGCCACGATGTCGGCGACGAGGTTGAGGCCTATATAGAAGGCCGCGAAAATCAGTCCGCAGGCCTGCACCACCGGCACGTCGCGCTTGGCGACGTGGTCGACGAGATACTGCCCCATGCCGGGATAGACGAAGATCACTTCGACGACCACAACGCCAACCACGAGATAAGCAAGGTTGAGCATGACGACATTGACGATCGGCGCGACCGCATTGGGAAAGGCGTGCTTGCGGATGATGTCGAAGCCCGAAAGGCCCTTCAGTTCCGCGGTCTCGATATAGGCCGACTGCATGACATTGAGGATGGCCGCGCGCGTCATGCGCATCATGTGGGCGAGCACCACCAGCGTCAGCGTCGCCGCCGGCAGGGCCACGGCAGAAAGGCGCTGCCAGAAGCTCATCGAATCATAGACGGTCGCCACCGAGGGAAACCAGCCGAGCTGGACGGCCACGAAGTAGATCAGCACATAACCGATGAAGAACTCCGGCAGCGAGATGGAAGCCAGCGTCGCCGCCGAAATCAGCTTGTCGGGCCAGCGGTTGCGGTAGCGCACGGCGAGAAGCCCGAGCAGGATGGCCAGCGGAACCGAGACCACCGCGGCAACGGAAGCCAGGAACAGCGTGTTGTAGAGCCGCCGTCCGATCGACTTGCCGATATCGGCGCCATTGGACAGCGCCGTTCCAAGATCGCCGGTCAGCAATCCGCCCAGCCAGTTGAGATAGCGGATATGGGCGGGATCGTTCAGCCCGAGATCGCGGCGCAGGTTGGCGAGTGCCTCCGGTGTTGCCGACTGGCCGAGGATCGACTGCGCAACGTCGCCGGGCAGGATCTGCGTGCCGGCGAAGATGACGATGGAGACCGCGAACAGCAGCAGGATGCCCAGCGCCAGGCGCTGGGCAACCAGTGTCAGGAGTGACGACATGCCGGTATCGTGCCCGGCATCAGGCGTTCAGCCAGCACACGATCGGTGCAAGTCCGTCCATCATCGTCTGGTTGGCGTTTTGGTTCCAACCGCCGACATCGGTCGAGATCGCCTCGATCCAGTCGTTGAACATCGGGCAGATGAGCCCGCCCTCATTGTGGAGGATCGTCGCCATGTCGGTATAGATCTGCTTGCGCTTGGCCTGGTCGAGTTCGGCGCGGGCGGCAAACAGCATCTTGTCGAAGGTCTCGTTGAAGAACTTCGTGTCGTTCCAGTCGGCCGTCGACAGATAGGCGGTGGAATACATCTGGTCCTGCGTCGGCCGCCCGCCCCAGTAGGAGGTGCAGAAGGGCTGCTTGTTCCAGACTTCCGACCAGTATCCGTCATTGGGTTCGCGCTTCACGTCGATCGTGATGCCGGCCTTGGCGGCTGATTGCTGGAACAGCTGCGAGGCGTCGACTGCGCCCGGGAACGAGCCGTCGGCCGTGCGCAGCAGCACCGGACCGTCATGACCCGACTTCTTGAAGTGGAACGCCGCCTTGTCCGGGTCGTATTCGCGCTGTTCGAGCGCCGTGAACAGCGGATAGGCCCCGTTGATCGGGATGTCGTTGCCGACAGAGCCGTGACCGAACAGGATCTTGTCGACCATCTCCTGGCGGTTCATGGCGTATTTGAGCGCAAGGCGAAGGTCGTTGTTGTCGAACGGCGCCGCGTTGCAATGCATGATGAACACGTAGTGGCCGCGCCCCGGAGCCGTCTTGACCTCGACATTGGGGGCCCGCTGGACCAGCGAGACAACCTTCGGCGGCACCCGGTCGATCATGTGAACCTGGCCGGACTGGAGCGCAGCGATACGCGCCGTGTCGTCATTGATGACGACGATCTCGACCTGGTCGGCATGTCCGCGCGAGGAATCCCAGTAGTCGGCATTCTTCTCATAGACATGGCGTACGCCAGGCTCGTTCACCTTCATCTTGTAGGGGCCGGTGCCGATGCCGGCATCGGGCGCATCCTTGCCACCACCGGGCTGGATGATCAGGTGGTAGTCGGCCATCAGGTAGGGAAGGTCGGCATTGGCCTCCTTCAGCGTGACGACGAAATTGTCGCCGTCGACCTTCATGTTCTCGATGCCGCGCATGATGCCGAGCGCGCCGGACTTGGTGTCCTCGCCCGAGTGGCGCTCCATTGTCGCCAGCACGTCGTCCGCCGTCAGCGACTTGCCGTTGTGGAAGGTGACGTCCGGGCGGATCTTGAAGGTCCACTCCCTGGCGTCGTCGGACGAACCGACTTCGGTCGCAAGCCGCGGCGTGATCCCGCCGTCGGTGGCAACCTCGACCAGCGTGTCGCCCCATTGCTTGCCGTTCATGAACGGGGTTTGCGACGCATAGGTCGCCGGGTCGAGGCTGTTGGTCGACTCGCCGCCCGACATGCCGACTTTCATGACACCGCCCTTGACCGGGCCCGCCGCCCTGGCCGCCCCGGCCAGCAGCGCGTTGGCCGCGGTGGCGGTGACGCCAAGCGCGGCGGCGCGGCCGAGGAAATCGCGGCGGCTCATCTTGCCCTTGGCGACGTAGCGGCTGAGGAATTCCAGTTCGTTTGACATGGCCTGTCTCCCATTTACGCGGATGCCGTTCCGCTTATTGAACTTGTGACGATTATATTGAACGGAAAATCGATTTCGCCGCAAGTTTTATATTGAACGGACAATCAATTTCCCGCAAGTCTGCCAGTGACCTGGCTTCGCGCGGCAACATGATCATGTGATCATACATTGTCGCGGACGATTTCATCTTCGAAGTCCCGTGCGAATATCATCGCCTCTCCCTCCCACGCCTCGAGCCGCGCCCTTGTGTGGAATGCCGTTTCGGTCGTCCACATCGACGCCGAACACTCGGTCCTGACGGTCCAGTCGCCGCGGCTCATCGTCATTGTCCATTCGATCGCAGCGCGCGCCGACAGCGGGTCGCCGGGGTGGACAGTCCAGCGCTCTACTGTTCGGGACCCCGAGACGAGGCCATGGTCGAGATCTTCCTCCTCGCCGAAATCGTTCTCAACCACGATGGTCCTCTCGCCCCGACCGGGGCCGTCCTCGACACGCCGCTCGGAGCGCGGGGGATTCAGTTCCAGCGCATTCCACGCCGCCGCCCCCTCCGGCGGCTCGAACCGCCACTCGCCGCCATCGGCGGAAGGGCGAACCGGCAGATCGAGCGTCCCGCCCGCAATCGCCAGTTCCCCTTTCGATGGCGCCGGCCAGATGAACGGCCAGTAAGCGGTCGAAATCGCCAGCCGCAACCGGTGGCCGGCGGGAAGGCGATAGGCGATCTGGTCGAGATCGAGGTTGGCCGCGAAATCCGCGCCGGGCACCAGCGGCTCGGGTGCTGCATGCGATTTGTGGTGTGTCAGGTTCAGCACGCCCATGGTGATCAGCGCCGAGGTGCCGTCGGGGTTGAGGTCGCACAGCCTGACCGCGATCTGGCCCTGCGGCGCGCTCGATCGGAGCCTGAGCGACACGCGCGGCGCGCCGACGATGTCGATGGCTTCGTCCGCGGCCTCGCCGTCGAAGCAGGCCGATTTCCCGTCGTCGCCGCTTTGCTCGTCCGGCAGCTCGGGACCATTAGTGAACGGAAAATACTCGCCGGCTGCCGCGCCGCAATCGGCTGGCGACTGCACGGTCACGTCGCATTCGCCCGGTGTATCGCTCAGCGTCGCATCGCCCAGATGCAGGCGATGCATCGAAATGCGCGGCGACGGCCATTCGTCTTCCGCGATCCAGCGCCCGGGCCGTTCATCGAGCCAGCGCACGGGCTTGACGGACTCCATCAGCCACATCCGCATCGCCGGATCGTCCTCGACGCCGGTATCGATGTCTTTCAGCCAGCGGTCCCACCAGCGCAGCGCCTCCTGCAGGAAGCCGATCGCCGGCTGTGGCGCGGCGAAATGCGGATATTTGTGGATCCACGGGCCGACGATGCCCTTGACCGGCGCCCCGATGTTGGAAACCAGGTGCGAGATCGTGTTGCGATAGCCGTCGTGCCATCCCCCGATCGACAGCACCGCGGCCGTAATCGCGCCGTAGTCCTCGCACACCGAGCCACGCTTCCAGTAGGCGTCGCGGCGCTGGTGGCGGAGCCAGGCAGACAGCAGGAACAGCTGGTGTTCGAGCCGGTCCAGCCACATCTCCCGCCATTTGTCGCCCACGATCGCGGGGTCCGGCGGCCGCGACGAATAGGCGAGCATGTTCCCAGCCCAGCCGAAATTCTCGCCGAGCTGGCACCCGCCCTTGGTGTGGATGTCGTCGGCGTACCGGTCGACGGTGGAGCACAGCGTGATGATCGCCTTCAGCGATGGCGGGCGAAGCGCAGCCACCTGAAGCGAATTGAACCCGCCCCAGGAAATCCCCATCATCCCGGCCTTGCCGGTCGACCACGGCTGCTCCGCCGCCCACGCCAGGACGTCCAGCGCGTCCTGCCATTCCTGGTCGGCATATTCGTCGTCCATCAGGCCTTGCGAGTCGCCGTTGCCGCGCATGTCGGTGCGGATGCAGGCATAGCCGTGCCCGGCAAGATAGGGATGGGTGAGGCAATCGCGCGCGGTCGTGCCGTCGCGCTTGCGATAGGGCAGGTGCTCCAGGATCACGGGGACGGGATTTTCGGCCGCGTCGCCGGGCAGCCAGATGCGCGCTGAAAGCCGGCAACCGTCGGACATGGTGATCCCGACATCCGGCCATTCGACCACGCGGCGCGGAAAATCTGTCCTGGTGGTGATCGCCCCTGCCACGCCATACGCCCCGACAAATCCGTTCGCGGCAATTTCGCCGCCCCCGGTCGGCAAGGCAAGGGCCAGTCCGGTTCTTCTGCCGGACCAGCGTTGAATTCCATCGAAATAGGGTATTGTTAAAGCCGGTACCGTATAAGACAGGCGCCTTCAATCCGGGAACAGCATCCATGCCCAAGACCGTATTCGTCCTCAACGGCCCCAACCTCAACCTGCTCGGCAAGCGCCAGCCGGAGATCTACGGTCATGAGACGCTGGCCGATGTCGAGGCGCAGTGCCTCGCCACGGCGAAGGTCAACGGGCTTGCCATCCGGTTCCACCAGTCCAATGCCGAGTTCCAGATCATCGACTGGATTCATGAAGCCCGTGAAACCGCCGCGGGCATCATCATCAACCCCGCGGCCTTCACCCACACTTCGGTCGCCATACTCGATGCGCTGAACGCCTTCGAAGGCCCGGTGCTCGAGGTGCATATCTCCAACGTCCACAAGCGCGAGGCGTTCCGCCATCATTCCTATGTCTCGCTGCGCGCCGACGGCGTGATCGCCGGTTTCGGCGTCCAGGGCTATACGTTGGCACTGCAACGCATGGCGGACCTCCTCGCGGCGACGCAGGGCTGAACACGACGCACCCTCCGGAAGAATATTTCGGCGGGAATGATGGCCGTCAGGCATGGCGGATGTTGACGGCGGGGGGCCTGTCCGTATAGTCCGCTGCCATGCGCGCGACGCTTTGGCGCCGGCGTGCCCCTGTGGCGGAATTGGTAGACGCGCTCGACTCAAAATCGAGTTCCGCAAGGAGTGCTGGTTCGAGTCCGGCCAGGGGCACCAATCTTTCTGACAACCGGCAGAAACGATCCGTCTATCGCCGCCGGATAATGCCGCGCATGCGGTCGCGAATGCGTCGGGCGAAATCGCGCGTCTCGCGGTAGAGGTGAAGCTGCTTGGCCGTCTGGCGGGCGGCCTGATCGGCATCCGGCGCAAGCCCGACAACGAGCGTTCCGAAGCGGCGGCGTTCGGTCCACAACCGTTCCATGACGCCATGACCCGGCGCGGCGCAGGAATCGGTGGCGATGATATTGGGATCATCGAGATGATTGTGCGTAAGCTCGATCATCAGCAGCGTGCCCGGTGAAAAGGCAGCCAGCGTTTCGTCGTAGGCGGTCTTCCAGGTGTGCGCGACACCGTTTTCGATCAGGACGATCACCGCGGCGATCACATTGCCGTCCAGCTTCAGCATGTGGATGCGCACCATGTCGCGCTCGCCAAGCCGGTGAAGCGCCTCGCGGGCGAAGGCCGCCTGGAACCGGTCGGAAGCCATCGCGGTGCGCTCGCGGCCCTTCCAGCCCATCAGCTCGAGCGTCAGGAAGGCCTCGCAACCCACCCTGACCTCGTCGGGGTGGCGGGCGACCTGATATTCCAGCACGCCCTTGTCCCCGAGCCGCCGCTTGAGCCGGCCGTAATCCCGGAAATGGTGCGCGCTCAGTGATCGGCGCAGATATTCCTCGCCCTCCAGGTCGCTTTGCAGGAACGCCCGTTCGGCGACATTCGCGGTCAGGACGGCCAGGTTGCGGCCCATCGCCGCGGCGCGCACGACCGAGGCCGCCGGCCCGTCCAGCAGCATGTCTGGCAGGACGAGAACCTTCGGCAGGTTGAGCGCCGGCCTGGTCACCATGTTCAGGAAATCCTCGACGGTTCCAACGGGATCGTCGCGGTCGATCAACGGCGTTCCGAGCGGGCCGTAGTGGCTCGACCAGGAACGGATGATCGTCGGCCCGATGCCCAGCCCCGGCCGTTCGATGGAATAGGGCAACAGGAAGCGCAACCGGCTGCGTATCTCGTCCTCGTCGCGAATGACGGCCAGGAACACCTCGCGATCCTCCAGCCGCGGCATCGCCGGCGCGAGGAAGCGCGGGTTGAAAAAGACATTGGATTCGATCGTGCGGGCGGCGAGATGGTCGAGTTCCTCGACCAAGTCGAAACCGGCCGAAGCGGCATAGATCGAAAGCTTGCGCGGCGTACCGGGCAGGCCGGTCCCCCGGGCTTCGCTGAGCTCGTGGCGCGGCTCTGCCATCCCGGCAAGCCCGGCGATCATCGGCGCCGAGGCGCTGCCACTCAGTTCCTCGACCAGCGGGACGGCGACCATCAGACCTCCCTCCCCTGATTGCGTGCGGGCACCAGCGCGAGCATCAGGATTCCATGCCGCTTCCAGACAGTGAAGGCCAGTGCGCCGGCTTCCAGGATCATCGCCAGCGCGGTGGCCATGGCCGCGCCCCAAAGCCCGTACAGCGGGATCAGGACGACGTTGAGTGTGATATTGAAAGTCAGCGCGCCACCGTAGACGGCGGCGCAGACATTCTGGTTGCCCGACATCGTCAGCAGGCTTTCCGCCGGACCGACCGCAGCCCTGGCGACGACACCGGCCAGAAGGACGTAGAGCAGCGGATAGCCCTCGACGAACTCGGCGCCGAAGAGCGACAGCATGAACCGTCCGATCACGAGCACGACAACAGCCAGCAGCAGCGACGGCCAGAAGGTCCACGACACGGTTTCGCGGGCGAATGCGGCGAGCCTTGAATGATCCGGATCATTGGCCAGCGCCGCGTAGCGCTGGGCCACGCCGGCCTTGACCGCGAAGTAGACGAAATGGACGAGCGCGAGCGTCTTGACCGCCGCGAAATAGATGGCCACGTCGTGGGGCGCCATGAAGCGGCCAACCATCAGCACGTCCGCGTTGGTCAGCAGGAAGAAGAAGCTCTCGACGAGGAAGATCGGCAGCGAGACCGAAAGCCATTCGCGAAAGTGATACCTGCGCGGACCGCGCGTCGCCTTGTGCTCCATCCAGCTGGTGACCGCAACCAGCTGGCCGATGGTTGTCAGGTAGGTGGCGGCGATTGCGGCGATGATCGCGGTTTTCGCGTCCGCCGGATAACCCGCGGCAAGAGCCGCGCCCATGAAGGCCAGGATCAGCACCGGACGGATCAGGTAGATCGGCGAAAGCGCCGACAGGGCCCAGGCATTGGCCCGCGATATGCCCTGCAGCGCGTCGGAAAGCGCGATCATCGGCAGGCAGACGAAGCCGAGATAGAACGGCACGACATAGTAGTTTTCGACGACATCGGACAGGAACCAGACGCCGGCGATGCCCAGCCCCGCCACGGCGGAGGAGGCAACGATCGCGACCAGCCTGCTGGCGAGCAGCACGCCGCGCAGGCTGTCCAGGTCCTTTCGTGCCGTGTATTCGGGGATGTAGCGGATGATCGAGGTGTGAAACCCGAAGCACGACAGGTTGCCGACGATGACCATGGTCACCCAGACGAGAACGAAAATGCCGTATTCGAAACTGCCCATCCAGCGGGCAAGCAATACTTGCGAAACGAAGGCGATGACCGCGGAGACGATACGGATTGTGAAGGCGACGAGGGAAACCCGTCCCGCCTGGCTCCGCTCGTCGGCCGAAAACAGCACGGCATCGACGCGATCGAGCAGCGGCTTTGCCATCACGGCTAGCCGCCCGGGCAATATTCGCTCGGCCGTTATTGCAGCGGAAAACCGCACGCACTAGTCTCCGGTTTCATTTTCACCGCCCCGTTTATAGGCGACAGTCTTTAAGAAACGGTTTGGCTTTGCAGGCGGCTTCCCCTTGGTCACGATCCGCGAAGATGAAAGGCAGCGCATGATGCAGGCCCGCTCCATCGGGCCGCGCATGGTCGCTTACCTGGAAGAGATCGGGATTTCCCGGCTGTCGGAATTGCGTGGCGCCGATCCCGGCGAACTGGCGATGAGAATCAATATCGCGCTGGGGAAACGGCACATCAACCGCATGGGCGTCGAAGCGTTGGCCAACCTTGTCGCGCTGGCCGACCGCGAAGCCGCGGAGCGCGGCGAATGACCGAGCATGCGGCAGCCCGGCCTGCGCCCCTGCAAAACCGCAGCCTGCCCGTCGCGATCGGCCTCGGCGTCACGACGACGATCAGCTACGGCACGCTTTACTATGCGTTCGGCGTGGTGGCGCCCGAAATGTCGCGCGACACCGGCCTGTCGCTGACGATCGTCTATGGCCTGTTTTCCGCCTCCCTGTTCGGCGCGGCGCTGGTCGCTCCGTTCACCGGCAGGGCATTCGACCGGTACGGTCCGGCCCGGATGATGGCGCTCGGATCGGTGGTCAGCGCCGCATTGCTCTTTCTGCTTTCCGCCCTCTCCGGCCCCATCGCCTTTGCCGCGCTGCTTGTCGCAGCGCAGATGGCGGCAACAATGGTGCTCTACGAGGCCGCCTTTGCCACCGTAGCCCACCAGGTCGCGGGCCGGGCGCGGCGGACGGTCACGATCATCACCCTCATCGCCGGCTTCTCCTCGACCATCTTCTGGCCGTTGACCGTCTGGCTTGGCCAGTCGATGAGCTGGCGGGAAATCTACGCGCTGTTTGCGCTGCTGCATGTCGTCGTCAACTTTCCGCTCCACTTGTGGCTGAGCGGCACCGCGGTCGGGAAAAGGCGGAAGGTGTCGGCACCGGCCACCGAAACGGTCGAGGCGGCGATCGGTACCGGCGGTCCGAGGCGGCAGGCCTTTTTCCTGATGATGGCGGCGTTCGGGGGCCTCGCCTTCACCATCGGGGCCGTACACCTGCACCTGATCGGTCTTCTCGGCGAGATCGGCCTCGCCGCCTCCGCGCCGCTGATCGGTTCGCTAATCGGCCCGGCGCAGGTTTTCGGCCGGGTCATCGACTTCTTTTCGGGAAGCCGCGTACCGGTGATCAGGATATTGCTGTTTTCGACGCTGACGCTGCCCGCAGCCCTCGTCCTGCTGGCAGCGGGGCCGGCGGTGCTGCCGGTCGCCGCCGCAGCCGCGATCGTGTTCGGGCTCGGTCAGGGTGTGACCTTCATCGCGCGCGGCGTCCTGCCGCTCGAACTGTTCGGCTCGAAGGGATACGGTGCCCTGATCGGCAAGTTCAATGCGATTTCGCTGGTTGCCATGGCGACTGCGCCCGTTGTGGCCGCAGCCGTTCGCGAGGCCTATGGCGCCCGCGCGACCATGCTTGTCGTGGCCGCAGTGTCCGCGGCCGCGGCGCTGAGCGCGCTGCGGCTCAATTCCCTGCTCAAGAGATTGTAGCGGGACTGCTGCTTGTCAGACGAAGGCGCCGTGGCAATGCTTGAATTTCTTGCCGGAACCGCACGGGCAGGCTTCGTTGCGCCCGACCTTGCCCCAGCTTGACGGATCTTCCGGGTTCCGGTCCTCTGCCGCCACCGTACGGCTCGCCGTCATCGGGGCCAGCTCGCCGTCGGCGCCGAAATCGTCTTCACCGCTGGTCAGGTCCATGTGGTGCCCCTCGCCCTCGATCATATCGGGCGGCGGGGTGGCTGCCGCTTCGCGCACCACCTCCACGCGCATCAGCTGGGCGGTGACGGCCTGGCGCAGATTGGCCAGCATCGCCTGGAACAGCTCGAACGCCTCGCCCTTGTATTCCTGCAGCGGGTCGCGCTGGCCGTAGCCGCGGAACCCGATCACCGAGCGCAGATGGTCGAGATTGACCAGATGCTCGCGCCACAGATGATCCAGCGTCTGCAGCATGATCGACTTCTCGACATAGGTCTGCAGTTCCGCTCCGTACTTGTCCAGCCTCTCGGCCGCGGCCTTGTTGGCGGCCTCGGTCAGCCGCTCGCGGATGTCGTCCTCGGCGATGCCTTCTTCCTTGATCCACTCTTCGACCGGCAGGTCGAGGTTCAGGCTGGCCCGAATGCCCTCCTTGAGTCCGGCAATGTCCCATTGGTCGGCATAGGCCTTTTCGGGGATATGCTTCTCGACGAGGTCATCGATCACGTCGGCGCGCATTTCCGCGACCGTTTCGGAAAGATTGACGCCGTCCATCAGTTCCAGCCGTTGCTCAAACACGACCTTGCGCTGGTCGTTCATGACGTCATCGAATTTCAGCAGGTTCTTGCGGATGTCGAAGTTGCGTGCCTCGACCTTCTTCTGCGCCTTCTCCAGTGCCTTGTTGATCCAGGGATGGATGATCGCCTCGTCCTCTTTCAGGCCGAGTTTCCTGAGCATGCCATCCATGCGGTCGGACCCGAAGATGCGCATCAGGTCGTCCTGCAGGGAGAGGTAGAACTTGGAGCGTCCGGGATCGCCCTGACGCCCCGAGCGGCCGCGCAGCTGGTTGTCGATGCGGCGGCTTTCATGGCGCTCGGTGGCGAGCACGTAGAGCCCGCCCGCTTCCAGCGCCTTCGCCTTGAGGCGCTCGATATCGGCGCGGATTTCCGCCACCTTCGCCGTCCGTTCCGGGCCTTCTGGCATGTCGGCAAGCTCGTTCTGGACGCGCATGTCGAAATTGCCGCCGAGCTGGATGTCGGTGCCGCGGCCGGCCATGTTCGTGGCGATGGTGATCGCACCGGGCACGCCGGCCTGGGCGACGATGGCGGCCTCGCGTTCGTGGTGGCGCGCATTGAGCACTTCGAAATTCGAAACGCCCTCGTTGCGCAGCCGGTCGGCCAGATATTCGGACTTGTCGATCGATGTCGTGCCGACGAGGATCGGCTGGCCCTTTTCGTGGGCGGCGCGGATCTCGGCCACGATGGCGCGGTATTTCTCCTCCGCCGTGCGATAGACCTCGTCGTCCTCGTCGAGGCGCAGAACCGGCAGGTTGGTCGGGATCTCCAGCACATCGAGATTGTAGATGTTGCCGAACTCCTCCGCCTCGGTCGAAGCCGTGCCGGTCATGCCGGCGAGCTTTTCGTACATGCGGAAATAGTTCTGGAACGTCACCGACGCGAGCGTCTGGTTTTCCGGCTGGATCTGGACCTGCTCCTTGGCTTCCAGCGCCTGGTGGAGTCCCTCCGAATAACGCCTGCCGGGCATCTGGCGGCCGGTGAACTCGTCGATGATGACGATTTCGCCGTTGGCAACGATGTAGTCCTTGTCGCGCTGAAACAGCTTGTGTGCGCGCAGCGCGTTGTTGACGTGATGGACGATCGCGACGTTCTCCACGTCATAGAGCCCTTCACCCTTCAACATGCCCGCTGCTTCCAGCATGCGCTCCAGTTTCTCGGTGCCTTCCTCGGTGAAGGTCGCGGTCTTCTGCTTCTCGTCGATCTCGTAGTCGCTTTCGGCAAGCCCCGGGATGAAGCCGTCGATCTGCATGTAGAGGTCGGACTTGTCGTCGAGCGGCCCGGAAATGATCAGCGGCGTGCGCGCCTCGTCGATCAGGATGGAATCCACCTCGTCGATGATGGCGAAGTGCAGGGGGCGCTGGACGCGCTCCTCCAGGCGGAACGCCATGTTGTCGCGCAGATAGTCGAAGCCGAATTCGTTGTTGGTGCCATAGGTGATGTCGGCGGCGTAGGCAGCCTGCTTCTCCTCATGCGGCATCTGTGAAAGATTGACGCCGACG
>JAIOIW010000024.1 GCA_019912385.1 Notoacmeibacter sp.
GGTGCGGTTTGCTTGCGTCTTATTTCAGTGCACAAGCGCCATTGCGGCAAGTCCTGATCGGTCAAGCCGCCGCACCGAACCGGGAACCCTGTCCGGGCCGGCGGCAGGAATGCTGCGGACCGGCGGGCTTTTCCTAGCACAGCCGGCCGTGATGGCAACCCTGTTCCCGCGCGGATGCATCACG
The DNA here is from genome assembly GCA_019912385.1 of Notoacmeibacter sp. GTDB lineage: Bacteria > Pseudomonadota > Alphaproteobacteria > Rhizobiales > Rhizobiaceae > JAIOIW01. The sequence continues at coordinate 185 of JAIOIW010000024.1, forward strand.
ATCGACACCACAATGATGGTTGCAATGATATAAAGACTTCTTTATATGGTTATTTCACATCTGCAGTCCGACAGGAACCGGCAATGACCAACCCGCTCGAAGCGCTTCTGGCAAAAAAAGGCGTTCTGCTCGCTGATGGCGCCATGGGCACGAACCTGTTCGCCATGGGCCTGGAATCGGGCGAAGCGCCGGATCTGTGGAACGAGCAGCACCCCGACCGCGTCGCGGAACTGCATCAGGACTTTGTCGATGCCGGCGCCGACATCATCCTGACCAATTCCTTCGGCGGCACCCGCCACCGCCTCAAGCTGCACAATGCTGACGATCGGGTATTCGAACTGAACAAGCGCGCGGCCGAGATCGCGCGTTCCGTTGCAGACCGCGCCAGCCGCACGGTCATCGTGGCCGGATCGGTCGGTCCGACCGGCGAACTGCTTCAGCCGCTCGGCGCGCTCACCTATGAAGACGCCGTGGATTCCTTCACCGAACAGATGATCGGCCTCAAGGCCGGCGGCATTGATGTCATCTGGATCGAGACCATGTCTTCGCCCGACGAAATCCGCGCGGCAGCGGCGGCGGCAAACGATGTCGGCCTGTCCTATGTCTATACCGGCTCGTTCGATACCGCCGGGCGCACCATGATGGGGCTCCATCCCCGCGATATCCATCACGTCGCCGACGGTGTCGGCCAGGCGCCTGTCGCCGTCGGCGCCAATTGCGGCGTCGGCGCTTCCGACATGCTGTCGTCCCTGCTCGACATGGCGGCGGGCGAACCGGGTGCCAATATCGTGGTCAAGGCGAATTGCGGCGTACCGGAATTCCGCGGCACCGACATCGTCTATTCGGGAACCCCGGAGCTGATGGCCGACTATGTGCGCCTTGCCGTCGACGCCGGCGCCAAGATCATCGGCGGCTGCTGCGGAACGAGCTGCGAGCACCTCGCCGCCATGCGCTCCGCTCTCGACACTCACGTCAAGGGCCGCAGCCCAAGCATCGAAGAGATCGTCGCCCGCATCGGCCCGATGCGCAACAAGGCGGCAAACGAAAGCGGCGCGCCGGGTGGCGCGCGGCGCGAACGGCGACGCGCCAAGGGGGCGTAGGAACACAGCTCCGGGCGCCGTTGCGCCGGAGGTCTCAGGCAACAAAGGGGCCGGCGGAGCATTCTCCGCCGGCTCCGCTCGTTCAGGCAGGCCCTACTGTTTGTCGCTACCCGTCAGCGCCCCGGCCAGTTTCATAAGCCGCAGGAATTCCGCGCGGTAGCCATAGGGATCATTCCCGCGCGCGCGGGCCGCGAGTTCGGCGATATCGACCCAACTCGTTTCGGCCAGATTGTCGGCCTTGCGCAATTTCTGCCCGAAGCCGGCCACCGCGATCGAGAAACGGACGTCGTTCGAAGCATCATCAAGCGTTGCCTTTTCGTTGGCTGTCGTCACCGGCGTCTCGATCAGCTTGCTCACGTCTTCCCCGGGCAACTTGTAGCGCAGCTTCAGGAAGGCATATTCCCGGCTCGCGTTGTCATCGCCCGCCCGCGCACGCTCGTGCTTGCCGTAGCGCAGGTCGTCAATCACCTGCGCCGGGCTGCCCTTCGGCGTGATTTCATACATCGCGGTGACCGAATGGCCGGAACCGACGTCGCCCGCATCCACCCGGTCGTTGTTGAAGTCCTCGCGGTTGAGCGCCCGCGTCTCGTAGCCGATCAGCCTGTACTCGGCGACCATGGCCGGATTGAACTCCACCTGGATCTTGACGTCCCTGGCGATCGGGAACAGCGTCGAGGTCGCTTCCTGGACCAGCGTTTTCTCCGCCTCCGCCAACGTATCGATATAGGCCGCCGTGCCGTTGCCGTTCTGCGCCAGCACCTGCATGAGCTGGTCGTTGTAATTGCCCTCGCCGAAACCGAACACCGACAGGAAGATGCCCTTCTCGCGCTCGTCCTCGATCAGCCGCTTCAGTTCCTCGTCGCTCGACATACCGACGTTGAAGTCGCCATCGGTCGCCAGCATCACCCGGTTGACGCCGTCCTCGACAAAACTCTGCTCGGCCAGCGCATAGGCCTGCGTGATACCGGCTGCGCCGGCGGTCGATCCGCCCGCCCCCAGCCCGTCGATCGCCGCCAGGATCTTCGCCTTCTCGCTCGCCCTGGTCGGCTCCAGCACCGCGCCGGCCGTTCCCGCATAGGAGACGATCGATACCGTGTCGTCGGCGCCGAGCTGGTCGAGCAGAAGCCGGAACGAGGCTTTCAGCAACGGCAGCTTGTCTGGCGCGTTCATCGAGCCGGACGTGTCGGCCAACAGCACCAGATTGGCCTTCGGGCGGGTGGCCGGCTTCAGGTCATAGCCCTTGATCGCGACATGCATCAGCTTGCGATGCGCGTTCCAGGGCGATGGCACTACCGTCACCGTCGGCCTGAACGGCACCTCGGCGCTGTCGGCGGTCGGCCAGTCATAGGAGAAGTAGTTGATCATCTCCTCCACCCGCACCGTGTCGGGCGCGGGCAACCGGCCCTCGTTCAGTTGCCGCCGCACGAGAGCATAGGATGCGGTGTCGACATCCACCGAGAAGGTCGAAACCGGGGTCTCAAGCGCGCTCTTGACCGGGTTGGTGTCGAGGCCCTCGATGCGGTCGCGGTTTTCCGGCGCGGCGTAGGGTTGGTCGCCGGGCGCGGGAAATGGCATCGGCCTGACGCGCTCCTGCGCGAGCGTCGCGGGCATTTCCATTCGCTTGGCGGCCAGCGGCGCCCCGCCCTGCGGAGCCGCGTCATACTGCTGCGTCCCGAGTTGCCCGACGGGAGCCGGTTCGCCCCCCGCGATCTCGGAGTCCGCCTCGACCTTCGCCCGCGGCACTTCCATCGTTTCGTCGGCAGTCACCCGCGCATCCGCACCGTCGTCAACACGCTGCTGCAAGCCGGTAATTCCGTCGTCGGTCGCGATCGTGCGAAATGGCGCCGTCTCCATAATTTTCCAGGCCACGTAGCCGCCGAGCGGCACGATCAGCAGCGCCGCGATCGCAGGTCCGGTTATTCTCCTGGCATCCATCACAAATCTCCATGCTCCTGTTGCAATGGAGATCAGACGATCGCGCCCGGCCGGTCCTTGGGTCACGGCGGCAACTTTTTCCGCTTCCGCTGCGCGCAGCGCATCGAAAGCTTCCATGGCGGCGGCGATGGCGCGTTCGCGCGCCTCGTCGCGCGGTTCCACGCTCGCGGTTTGTTTCAGCTTTCCCAGTTCGTTGTCGTCAATCATGAGCATTCATCCCCGCTCTGTCCCAACAGGACCGCCAGGCGTTTCTTCGCATCGTGAACGTGCCAGGAGACCGTCGCCTCCCTGCAACCGAGCACCTGGGCAGCTTGCGCATGGCTCATTTCCTCGCCGTAGACGAGCAATACTGCATCACGAGTCTTGTGCGGCAATTGCCGCACCGCGGCCCAAAGAGCTTTCGTCTTGTCCTCGGGGTCCGGCGCCGCCTGCCCGTCCACCAGCGCCTGGACCGCATAGGCCTCGGCTCGGCGCATCTCGCGCGCCCGCGCGCGGTGGTGGTCCTGTACGGCGTTGATCGTCAGCCGTGTCAGCCAGGTGGTGAATGCAGCCTCGCCCCTAAACGAGCCGATTGCGGAGGCAAGCTTGATGCAAACCGCCTGCGCCACGTCCTCGGCGTCGGGAACATTGCCCGTCCAGCGTAGCGCCACGCGATGGATACGCCGGTAATGCCGGTCGAGCAGCGCGGCAAAAGCCGCACGGTCGCCTTGGCCCGCAAGCGCGGCAAGCGCACGGTCGTCATCCCCGCCGGTTCCGGTTGTTTCTTCGCGCATCAATGCCATCATTGGCCGTTTGACGCCTCAAGCAAGGCAATCCTTGGGTCGGGCGGCGAATATTCTATGCGCGGCCCGAAAAAGCTCTCTGATGAAACGCCTGCTGCGCGGCCGTGTAACGCCACTCCGCGCCGACCGGACAGGCGTTGCGCGCAAGGCAACCGGTCTCCCGGCATTTACGACCGGCTTGAGACCGCACATGCGCGCGGCACCGCTCGACGGCGAATGAGCCATCCGAAAAAGCATCGACCGGACAGGCATTCAGACAAGGTTTCGAGGAACATACGGCGCAGGGGTGATTCGTTCCCTCAACCGGCGGTAGGGTAATCGCATCCTCGAACAGAAGCGCCCCGCGAAAGGCATGCCAGAGGCCATATTGCGGGTGAATCAGGATGCCGAGCGGCGAAGGCTTCAGGCCTTCCGCGCGGATCGCCCATTGCTGGAACGGGAGATAGGGGCGGTCGGAGGGAAACACCGCGCGCGCCGAATACCGCTCCGCGACGCCCCCGATCACCTGCTTCGACCAGGCATCGAGCGGGTCCTGCATGTCTTCCGGCTGGTATTTTCGCCAATCCGTGAAATGCGGCCACATCTCCCCGCCCGCATGGCCGACGAGGACGACGAAGCGCGCCGGCCGGCCGTATGGCCCTTCGGGAACCGCGTCATCGGCACCGAATGCGAATCCGCCGCGCGACCGCAAGCCGTGGGCGGCCAGTGCGGTCGCCAGTTCCCCGGGGCGGAGCGTCAAGACGGCATCACTCCTCCTCTGGCCCCTTGATCGCGCGGCGCCAGACTTCCTCGTGGATCAGATTGGCCACTTTAGCCCGGCCGTCCTCGGGCTTCTTTCAGGTGAAGGCGTCGGGCATCGACTCCTTCTTCTGCCGGACAAAGGCGCGCAATGCCTCGTCGACCGACGGATCGAGGAACGGCGCCTCGTAGGTATCGAGCCACTTGCGCGCCAGTTCGTTGGCCCGCTGGTGCGCCGGCTTCTCGCCCTCTGCCTGCCATTGCTCGAACGAATTGTTGTCGGCAATGTTGGAGCGGTAGAACGCCGACTGGAAGTTCGCCTGGGTGTGGGTGCAGCCGAGGTAATGGCTGCCGGGGCCGACTTCGCGGATCGCATCCATCGCCTGCCCGTTTTCCGACAGGTCCACGCCCTCCGCCAGCTTCTGCGCCATCCCAAGCTGGTCGATATCCATCATGAACTTCTCGTAGGACGAGACGAGACCGCCCTCCAGCCATCCCGCCGCATGCAGCACGAAATTGGTGCCCGACAGCAGCGTCGAATTGAGCGTGTTCGCGCTCTCGTAGGCCGCCTGCGCATCCGGGATCTTGGAGCCGCACAGCGATCCGCCGGTACGGAACGGCAGGCCCAGGCGTCGCGCCAGTTGCGCCGCGCCATAGGAAACCAGCGAAGGTTCCGGCGTGCCGAAGGTCGGCGCGCCCGACTGCATCGAGATCGACGAGGCGAAGGTGCCGAACAGCACTGGCGCGCCCGGCCGCACGAGCTGCGTGAACGCCGCCCCCGCGAGCACTTCCGCCAGCACCTGCGTCAGCGTGCCGGCAACCGTGACCGGGCTCATCGCGCCGGCAAGGATGAACGGCGTGACGATGCAGGCCTGGTTGTTGCGCGCATAGACCTTGGCTGCACCCAGCATGGTCTCGTCGAACACCATCGGCGAGTTGGCATTGATCAGGTTGATGACGACGGTGTTTTCCTCGACAAATTTCTCGCCGAACAGGATCTTCGCCATGTCGACGGTGTCCTGCGCGCGTTCCGGCGCCGTCACCGAGCCCATGAACGGTTTGTCCGACAGGCTCATATGCGCGTAGATCATGTCGAGATGGCGCTTGTTGACCGGCACGTCGACCGGCTCGCACACCGTGCCGCCCGAGTGGTGGATCGACGGCGCCATGAAGGCGAGCTTCACGAAATTGCGGAAATCCTCGATCGTGGCATAGCGCCGGTTGCCGTCGAGGTCACGCACGAAGGGCGGACCGTAGACCGGCGCAAACACCGTGGCGTCGCCGCCGATCTGCACCGAGCGTTCCGGATTGCGCGCATGCTGGGTAAAGACGGACGGCGCCGTCTTGAGCAGTTCGCGGCACAGGCCTTTCGGGAAGTGCACGCGCTCGCCCTTGACCTCGGCCCCGGCCTGCCGCCACATCTCCAGCGCTTCCGCGTCGTCGCGGAATTCGATGCCGACTTCCTCCAGCACCGTGTCTGCGTTTTTCTCGATCAGCGCCAGGCCTTCCTCGTCGAGGACCTCGAACACGTTGATCTTGCGCTTGATGTAGGTCAGCCCCTGCCCCGGGCCGCCGCCCGACCGGGCCGCGCGCCTGGCAGCCGCGCCTCCGCCGCGCTCGGCGCGTGAACGTCGCTGTGTGCCGCGGGCTTCGGACTCCGCGGAGTGTCCCTCGTCCATTTCTCTCACCCTGAAAAGGTTTCTCGGCCCTATCATAGCCGCTTTCCGCGAGACTGTATCCGCGCCGGTGCCGCAAACCCGCTTATCCGCGCCAAGCCGTGTCGTAAAATCGACACACCGGACGATCGAAATCAGTCGTTTTCGCCGCAGCCGACGTCGCAATTCCGATATGCGTTTGCCTCACTATGATAAATAGTTATTGGGAGACGGGTTATACTCGCATGGGCAATCACAATCACAACCGGGATACGGCGATGTCCGACGACGAAATCATACTGTCCGAACTCGACGACGGTGAACTCGTGCAGCAGATGCACGACGATCTTTACGACGGCCTGAAAGAAGAGATCGTGGAGGCCACGCAGATCCTGCTTGACCGCGGTTGGGTGCCCTACAAGGTACTGACCGAGGCACTGGTGGAAGGCATGCGCATCGTCGGCGAGGATTTTCGCGACGGCATCCTGTTCGTCCCCGAAGTGTTGCTCTCGGCCAACGCCATGAAGGCGGGCATGGCGATCCTGCGCCCGCTTCTCGCGGCCACCGGCGCCCCCAAGCAGGGCAAGATGGTCATCGGCACCGTCAAGGGCGACATCCACGACATCGGCAAGAACCTTGTCGGCATGATGATGGAAGGCGCCGGATTCGACGTGATCGACCTTGGCATCAACAATCCGGTCGAGAACTACCTCGCCGCGCTGGAGGAGCATAAACCCGACATCCTCGGCATGTCGGCGCTGTTGACCACCACGATGCCCTACATGAAGGTCGTGATCGACACGATGAAGGAAAAGGGCATTCGCGACGACTACGTTGTCCTCGTCGGCGGCGCGCCGCTCAACGAGGAATTTGGCAAGGCCGTCGGCGCCGACGCCTATTGCCGCGACGCGGCGGTTACCGTCGAGACCGCGAAGGACTATATGATGCGCAGGCACAACGTCCGCGCCTGACGCGCCCGCCTCGCTGAATCGAATTTGCAACGGGCGCGCTCAAGCGCCCGTTTTTGTTTGGAAGATCAATGGCTGACCCGATCCGAAAGAACGAAAAGCTCCTGGTCATCGCCTGCGGCATGATCGCGCGCGAGGTGCTGGCCGTCAAAGAGCAGCTTGCTCTCGACCACCTCGATCTGACCTGCCTCCCCGCGGGCCATCACTTCGAGCCCCAGAAGATCCCCGCCGACATGGAGCGCGCGATCGCAAAAGCGCGCGCCGACGGCTATGATCGGATCTTTGCCGGCTTCGCCGATTGCGGCACCGGCGGCATGCTCGACAAGGTGCTTGAAAAACACGGCGTGGAGCGGATAGCCGGGCCGCACTGCTTTGCTTTCTACCAAGGCCTTTCCGCTTTCGAGGCGAAAGGCGACGACGACATGACGTCGTTCTACATGACGGATTTCCTGTGCCGTCATTTCGAGACCTTCTTCATCCGTCCCCTGGGTCTCGACCGCCATCCCGAACTCGTTGCCGACTATTTCGGGCACTACGAAAAGCTGGTTTACCTCGCCCAGACCGACGAACCCGAGCTCGATCGGATCGCCGTGAACGCCGCGCAAATGCTCGGCCTCGTCTATGAGAAACGGAAAACCGGCTATGGCGATCTTGCAAGCGCACTGGACAGCGCGGTGCGGGATTAGCGATCGCGGGCCGATTTTCTTGCTAGAATTCAAAATTTTCGTGCGCCATGGAAACCGCCTGAACAAGCGCTTATTTGTGTCATGCGGCTGCCGTTGTTTTTTGCTACCGGTCTGCCGTCCGCCGCACTGAGACGGCGCCAAGCCCGGAACGCCATGAACCAGTTGCCTGTAACCGACCTGACACAGCACATGCCTCCCCGCAGGCTCTCGCAAGTATTGTGCGAACTGGCGGAAAAGTCCGACGGGCCGGTAGCTGTCGCCGCGATCCGCGACGCGCTGGCCGACCGCTCCTTTGCCGCCCTGCTCGCCGTCTTCGCCGCTTTCAACATGCTGCCGCTACCCCCGGGAACCTCGGTTATCCTGGGGATACCGCTCGTCATCGTCTCGGTGCAAATGATGCTCGGACGCGGCGAGGCCTGGTTGCCGGCATTCCTGCTGCGCAAGAAGGTCAGCCGCGCCCATTTCGATTACGCGATCCGCAAGCTCGTGCCCTGGCTGCAGTGGCTCGAGCGCTTTGTCAGGCCCCGATACTGGCCGATACCGCGCGCCCAGACCGATATCGTGATTGGCGTTATCACTTTCGTTCTTGCAATCGCCGTAGTCGTGCCGGTCCCGCTCGGTAACTGGCTGCCCGCCCTGGCCAGCGCCATCATCGCGCTCGCCCTTTCCGAACGCGACGGAGTTCTTCTCGGCGCGGGTTTTGCCGTAGCCGCGATCTCGCTCGCGATCATATTCGCGGTCGTCGAAATTGCCGGCGCCGCAGCCGGCTGGGTGATCCACGCATTTGTTTGAGATCTGACACCAGAAGCAGCTTTTAACTCCGCCGATCGGATATGCAGGCCGGGCAAGGCCACTTGCCTGTCCCGCGTCGTTTTTGAATTGGCGCGCGTCGCCTCGCAGCAAGCGGCGGCATTTCACCTGCGGCAAAGCTGAGCAGGCTTACCGGAACGGAACTCGGAAATGGCTGATCTCATCATCGTCTATTGGCGCGACATACCGGCGCAAATCATGGTCAGGCAGGGTCGCCGGTCCGCCAGGCGTGAATTGCCGGTCCGCTTTGCGGAGGCTATCGACATGGCGGCGATGCGTTCCGGCGCCTCCGGCACCGACGACTATCTCGCCGAGTGGCGGCGTGGGGAGCCGATCGCGGTCGGTGACGACCTTGACGCTGAGGCTGACCGGGCGGTAGCCGAAATCGAAACGCAGTTTGACAAGGTGCGTCTTGCCGCCCTCGTCAATTCGGGAGGCCGCAATGCAGGTTGAAAAGCCGCCCATCATCACCCAGGCGATCCGGGTACGCCGCGCCCGCGAGAAATCCGAATACCAGCCCCATGGCGTATCGGTGGAAAGCCGCCGTGGGCGGCGCTACACGATCCGGCTGTGGTCGGTTCGTCATTCGCGCCTGCTGGAATGGTTTTACGACAAGTTTTCCCGCATCTTCCTGACGCTGCACCCCTTCTGGAAGGCCGTTGGCTACAACCGCGCGGAGGCGCCGGTCACATTCGTCGAGCGGCGCGTCAAGGGCCTGATGTTCGACTGTCGCATGTGCGGACAATGCATCCTGTCGTCGACCGGCATGTCTTGCCCCATGAACTGCCCTAAGCAATTGCGCAACGGACCGTGCGGCGGTGTCCGCGCCAACGGCAATTGCGAGGTCGAGCCCGACATGCCCTGCGTATGGGTTCAGGCATGGAACGGTGCCACCAACATGCGCCATGGCGAGGACAACATCATGGATGTCCAGAAGCCCGTCGACCAGTCGACACGCGAAACATCGGCCTGGCTGCGCGTGACTGCAAATGCGGCCGCCGGACGCGACGCTGCAAGGAAAGCTGCCCAATGAGCACGACTGACGGCAACCCCTCCGATCCTTCGGCATTGCTAGAGCCCTTGCCAGGCCACTCCTCGCGCGGCCGGCTGGAGCGCATCCTGCGCCGCGGCGAATTCGCCGTCACGACCGAGCTCAATCCGCCTGACAGCGCGAACCCGCAGGACGTCTATGATCGGGCGGCCATTTTCGAAGGATGGGTCGACGGTATCAACGCGGTCGACGCTTCCGGCGCCAACTGCCACATGTCGTCGGTCGGCATCTGCGCCCTGCTGACACGCATGGGCTACGCACCGATCCTGCAGATCGCCTGCCGCGACAAGAACCGCATCGCCATTCAGGGCGATATCCTCGGCGCCTCCGCCATGGGCGTGCAGAACATCCTGTGTTTGACCGGCGACGGCGTGCAGGCCGGCGACCAGCCCGGCGCCAAGCCGGTTTTCGACCTCGACTCCATGTCGCTGCTGGAAACCGCGCGCACCATGCGCGACGAAGGCCGCTTCCTGTCGGGCCGAAAGCTGACCACGCCACCAGCCGTGTTTCTCGGCGCTGTCATCAATCCCTTCGCACCGCCCTTCGACTTCCGTCCGATGCGCCTTGCCAAGAAGATCGCCGCCGGTGCGCAATTCGTGCAGAGCCAGTATTGCTACGACATCCCGATGCTGCGCGAATACATGAAGCGCGTGCGCGACATGGGCCTCGACGAGGAGTGTTTCATCCTGATCGGTGTCGGACCGCTGGCCTCGGCGCGCACGGCGCGCTGGATGCGCGCCAACGTGCCCGGCGTGCACATCCCCGACGAGATAATCAAGCGGCTGGAAGGCGCTGAAAAACAAAAGGAAGAAGGCAAGCGCCTCTGCATCGACATCATGCAGGAGGTCAAGGAGATCGATGGCGTTTCCGGCATCCATGTCATGGCCTACCGCCAGGAGGAGTTCGTAGCCGAGATCGTCCACGAATCCGCCGTCCTGAAGGGCCGCAAACCGTGGCGGCGCGAGGCCATGCCCGGCGACATGGCCGTGGCCGAACGCATGGAACACATTCTCCATGAGGAAATCGAAAAGCCCGCTGCGAAGGTCGAGGAGGCCGCCGGCGATTCATGAAGCCGCTTCCGTCCGCGGGGCGCAGGCAACTTGCAACCAAAGAGATAACGATATAAAGAAGTCTTTATATCATTACGGAGAACCCCATGACCCGCACTATCGTCGCCTCCGCGACAAAGGAAATCGTCATCGGCTTTGACCAGCCCTTCTGCGTCATCGGCGAGCGCATCAACCCGACGGGCCGCAAGAAACTCGCCGCCGAGATGGTCGCCGGCGATTTCTCGACCGTCGAGAAGGACGCGCTGGAGCAGGTGGCCGCGGGCGCAACCATGCTGGACGTCAATGCCGGCGTCACCGCGGTCGATCCGAACGCAACCGAACCCGCGCTTCTGGTCAGGACGCTGGAGATCGTCCAAAGCCTCGTCAACGTGCCGCTGTCGATCGACAGTTCGGTGACGGCCGCGATCGAGGCCGGACTCAAGGTCGCCAAGGGCCGCCCGCTGGTCAATTCCGTCACGGGCGAGGAGGAAAAGCTCGAAGCGATCCTGCCGCTGATCAAGAAATACAATGTGCCCGTCGTTGCCATCTCCAATGACGAGACCGGTATTTCGGAAGACCCGGACGTCCGCTTCGAGGTCGCCAGGAAGATCGTCCAGCGCGCCGCCGACTACGGCATTCCCGCCTACGATATCGTGGTCGATCCGCTGGTCATGCCGATCGGCGCCATGGGCACGGCCGGCAAGCAGGTGTTCGCCCTGCTGCGCCGCCTGCGCGAGGAGCTGAAGGTCAACACGACCTGCGGCCTGTCCAACATCTCCTTCGGCCTGCCCCACCGCCACGGTATCAATGCCGGCTTCATCCCCATGGTCATCGGCGCCGGCATGACGTCTGCCATCATGAACCCCTGCCGCCCGCAGGAAATGGAGGCCGTGCGCGCCGCCAACGTGCTCAACGGCACCGATCCCGACTGCATGACCTGGATCAGGACCTACAAGGACTACCAGCCGCATGCCGCGGGCTCCCCGGCAGCCGCCGCACCGGCACCGGCCGGTGGCGACAGCGGCGGACGCCGCCGCGGTGGCCGCGAGGCGCGGCTGGCGCGGGGATAGGAGAAACCTCATTGCCCCATCTCAGCCCCCCACCCTTGCCGGGCATCCATGACTGACCCCCTCGTCCTGTTCATGCCATCGGGCAAGCGCGGGCGCTTCCCCAGGGGAACGCCTGTGCTCGAGGCTGCCCGCCAGCTCGGGGTCTATGTCGAGAGCGTGTGCGGCGGGCGCGGCATCTGCGGGCGCTGCCAGGTCGAGGTCACCGAAGGCCACTTCGCCAAGCACAAGATCACCTCGTCGGCCGACCACATCTCGCCCGTCGGCCCCAAGGAACTGCGCTATGCCGAAAAGCGCGAGATCAAGCGCGGACGCCGCCTGTCCTGTTCCGCCACGATCGAGGGCGATCTCGTCATCGACGTGCCGCAGGACGCCGTGGTCAATGCCCAGGTCGTGCGCAAGAAGGCGACCGACCGCATCATCGAGCGCTATCCGGCTGTCCACCTGTGCTATGTCGAGGTCGACGAACCCGACATGCATGCGCCGCTGGGAGATCTCGACCGGCTGAAGGCTGCGCTCCGGCGCGATTGGGAATACGAGCGGCTCGAGACCGATTTCGCGCTCGTTCCGCAGGTTCAATCCATCTTGCGCGCCGGCAAATGGGCCGTCACCGCTGCGGTGTATCACGATGAGGAGGCCGATGCCGGACGCATCATCGCGCTTTGGCCCGGCCTGCACAACCAGGCCTACGGGGTCGCCTGCGACATCGGGTCGACCACCATCGCCATGCACCTGGTGTCGCTGCTGTCGGGCCGCATCGTCGCATCGTCCGGCGCGACCAACCCGCAGATCCGCTTCGGCGAGGACCTGATGAGCCGGGTCTCCTACGTGATGATGAACCCGGACGGCCGCGAGGCAATGACCACGGCGGTGCGCGCGGCGATCGACGAACTGATCGGCAAGGTGTGCGCTGAAGGCGGCGTCGGTCGCAACGATATCCTGGACCTCGTCTTCGTGGGCAATCCGGTAATGCACCATCTCTTCCTCGGCATCGATCCGACCGAGCTTGGCGGCGCGCCCTTTGCGCTTGCCGTTTCGGGCGCGATTCACCTGCGCGCCGCCGAACTCGGCCTTGGCGTCAATGCCGGTGCCCGCACCTACATCCTGCCCTGCATCGCCGGCCATGTCGGCGCGGATTCGGCAGGCGCCACATTGTCGGAAGGCCCGCACCGCCAGGACGATATGATGCTGCTGGTCGATGTCGGCACCAATGCCGAGATCGTGCTCGGCAACGCCGAACGCGTTGTCGCCTGTTCCTCGCCCACCGGCCCGGCCTTCGAAGGCGCGGAGATCTCCGGCGGCCAGCGCGCCGCTCCCGGCGCCATCGAGCGCGTACGCATCGATCCCGAGACGCTGGAACCGCGCTACCGCGTCATCGGCGTCGAGCAATGGTCGAACGAGGACGGCTTCGAAGAGGCCGCCGGCGCGACCGGCGTAACCGGCATATGCGGCTCAGGCATCATCGAGGTGATCGCCGAGATGTTCCTGACCGGCATCATATCCGAGGATGGCGTCATCGACGGTGCACTTGCCGCCACGACGCAGCGTATCGTCGAGAGCGGGCGTACCTTCTCCTATGTCCTGAAGAACGGCGAGCCGCAGATCACAGTCACACAGAACGACGTTCGCGCCATACAGCTCGCCAAGGCCGCGCTCTATGCCGGCATCCGCCTGCTGATGGACAAGCAGGGCGTCGATCATGTCGACAGCATCCGGTTTGCCGGCGCGTTCGGCTCCTTCATCGATCCGAAATACGCCATGGTGCTCGGTCTGATCCCCGATTGCGACCTCGAAAAGGTCAAGGCGGTCGGCAATGCCGCCGGCGACGGTGCGCTGATGGCACTGCTCAACCGCAACCACCGCCGCGAGATCGAGCAGACGGTGCGCCGAATAGAGAAGATCGAGACCGCGCTGGAGCCTGCTTTCCAGCAGCTTTTTGTCAATGCCATGGCGCTGCCCAACAAGGTCGATCCGTTCCCGAAACTGGCCGCGGCCGTCAGGCTGCCCGAGCGCAAGGTGCTTGGCGGCGATGACGGTCCGGACGGGAGCGCACGGCCGAGACGCCGCTCGCGCGAGGAGCGCGACGCCAGGCGCCAGCGGGGTTGACCCGCCCGTTTAAAGCCGGTCTTGTTCGCGATCTGTTGCTGAATCGATGCGCTCCGGTCGCCGCGACCGGAAGCCGCCGGGGGGACCATGCCAAGCTTCAAGAGCCACATATTCGCTTTCGTTCTCAAGCACACGCGCAAGAAATCCTTCGCCTCGGTCCAGGGCATGCACAAACGCCTCAAGGATGCGCGGCGAAACGGCGACTACGCCCCGCCTGAAACGGTGAAGCAACGCGTCGACATCACCGAGCGCGCGGTCGGCACCATGCCGGTCTTTGAGGTGACGCCCAAGGGCGGCGCGGGCGATCGGCGCATCCTCTACCTGCATGGCGGCGCCTATCTCTTCGAGATCACCGCCCATCACTGGAAGCTGGTCGCCGAAATGGCCGAGCGGCTGGACGCCCACGTCACAGTCCCGATCTATCCGCTGGCGCCGGAGACAATGGCGCCCGGCATCGTCGAGGCCGGCATGGCGCTCTACCGCGACGTGCTGGCGCAGACCCCGGCCGACAAGGTTGTCCTCATGGGCGATTCCGCCGGCGGCAACATGGCCGTGGTCATGGCGATGACGGCGGCCGGGGAAAACCTGCCGCAGCCGGCCGCGATGGTTCTGATCTCGCCGGCGCTCGACCTCTCCATGTCCAATCCCGCGATCCATGAGGTGGAAAAGACCGATCCGTGGCTCGGCACCCCCGGCGGGCTTGAAGCAACCAGACTCTATGCCGGCGACATGGACTTCACCGACTGGCGCATCAGTCCGCTCTATGGCGACGTCTCGGTGCTGCCGCGAACCCTGCTGCTGACCGGTACGCGCGACATACTCAATCCCGACACCCGCGTCTTTGCCGACAAGGCACGCGGCGCGGGCATCGACGTCGAACTCGTCGAGGCAAAGGGCATGTTCCACGTCTGGCCGCTACTCGACATGCCGGAAGCACACGAAGCACGCGACCGCATGGTCGCCTTTCTGCAGTAAGACATGGTTGTCCAAGCGGCTAGTGGAACGAATTTGACATTCGATTTCGAGGTCGGCATCAAGCGGGTTTAGAATGTCAAATTCGTTCCGCTAGCCGACCGCGTCGAGCATGCCCCGGGTGATCGCCTGCCGCCACCCCGCGCTCTGCGCCCATGGGTCGGGTCTTGCGAGCCGTTCGGCCATATCGCCGATGCCAAAGCTGTTTGCGGCTTCGACCCCCTCCAGTTCGTCCCAGGAAACAGGCGTGGCGACCGGCGCGCCGGCTTTCGCCCGCGTCGAGTAGGGCGCAATCGCCGTTGCCGAGCGCTCGTTGCGCAGCCAGTCGATATAGATGCGGCCGGCACGCTTCTCCTTCGCGGCTTGCGCCACATACCGCTCGGAGTCCTCGCTTGCCATCCGCATCGCAAGGCCGCGCGCAAACTGCTTGACCTCAGGCCATTCCGCCCGGCATTCGAGCGGCGCAACGACATGGATGCCCTTTCCGCCCGTCACCAGGGCGACGGACTTCAGACCGAATGCATCCAGCCTGTCGCGCACCGCGAATGCCGCCCGGCGCACATCGGCAAAGCCCAATGCTTCGTCGGGATCGAGATCGAACACGAGGCGGTCCGGCCGCTCGATGTCGCCGATGCGCGATCCCCAGATGTGGAATTCCAGCACCGACATCTGCACGGCCGCGATGATGCCTTTCAGATCATCGACATAGAGATAGTCATCCCTGCCGCCATCCTTCTGCGAAATCTCGATGCGCCTGATGGCATCGGGGAAACCCGCGCCGCCGTGGCGCTGGTAGAAGCACTGGTCGCTGTCGCCGTCCGGACAGCGCACGAAGCTGACGGGGCGGTTTCCGACATGCGGCAGCATGCGCTCCGCCACCCGTTCGTAGTGGGCCGCGAGTCCGGCTTTGGTCGCCCCCTGCCCCGCAAACAGCACCTTGTCTGGGTTCGAAAGACGAATCCCGGCGATCTCGACCTGTTTCTGCTCGTCCAAGAGAATATCCCGGTTATGGCGCAGCGCCCGGTCCCGCCCTCATGCCGCGACTTTCGCCGCCCTGAGCGTGAAACTGGCACGCAGGTGGTCGGCCGCCGCCTTCACCGGCGCACTCGCCGTTTTCGACACGATCAGCCCGAGTGAATAGTGGCCAAGCGGCGGCAACCCCTGAACGGGATCGGCCGCGATGATCGGATCTGAAATCGCCGAAGCCGGCAGCGGCGCGACCGCAAGATCGGCCAGGATCGCTGCCCTCTGCCCCGAGATGTAGGCGCTCTGGAACGAGATGCGGTAATCGCGTCCGGCGCGTTCCAGCCCTTCCAGTGCCGCCTTGCGCCACACGCATCCATCTTCCCACACCGAAACCGGCAGCGGGTTGCGCATCGCCGCACAGCCACCTTTGAGGCCGGCCCACACCAGCGGCTCGCGATAGAGGATCTCGATTTCCTCGTCGCCTTTGTGCTTGCCCTCGCAGGTGATCATCGCCATGTCGAGCGTGCCCTTGGCCAGCCGCGCGATCAGTTCGCTGGTGTTTTCCACCACCACGTTCACCGTCACGCCCGGATGGCTCTGGGAAAACCGGCGCAGCATGTCGGGCAGGAAACGTTCCGAAACGTCGTCCGGCGCGCCGAGGCGCACTTCGCCGGCGATGTCGGGCGCGATGAACTTGGCCACTGCCTCGCGGTTGATCGCCAGGATCCGCCGCGCGTAGCCCAGCAGCATCTCGCCGTCCGCAGTCAGCATCACCGAGCGCGAATCCCGCACGAACAGCGGCTTGCCAAGCATCTCCTCCATTTTCTTGATCTGCATCGAAACCGCCGACGGCGTGCGGAAGACAGCCTCCGCCGCGCCGGAAAAGCTGCCGTTTTCCGCGATGGCGACGAATGTGCGCAGCACGTCAACATCCAGCAGCGGCATGGGGTGATTGAGCGGAGCGTTCATTTTCTATTCAATTCCATTGATAGATAAGATCACATTATTTCGTTTGATTGAACATCAAAATCCCGGCATCGTCAAGCCATCGGACGGAATGAGCCGTCCCCGACCAGCAAGGGAGAAACCCATGTCGATCTTCTCGAGGCTTCGCAAGCGCGCGGCCGATCGCCGCCAGACCTATGATATTCGCCGTACCCGGCTCATCCTGGAGGGCCTGCCGCCGGACGTCCAGAAGGACATCGGCTATCCGGCGGAGTTCGAGCGCAACAGGTTGCGCCTGCGCACCGGACTGCCGCTGTGACGACAAATCGGAGCGAACGGGCGCGGCCCTGGCTGGTGCGCCCGTTCCCCGCAAGTCCCCGATCAATGATTTGACCACTTTGCGCAAGACCTCGGCCTTGCCAGCGCCCTTTTTGATGGCCCGCGTGAACACCGCGCGCTTCCTGGCGCGGCTTTCGGGGATGGCCGGGGCATCTGACCCGAAGGAATTCTTGCGAAAATCGGCAAAAAGCGACAGAGTCCCCGGCAGCGTATCGCAAAAGCGACATGGCATGGCGTGTTGACGCCATCACTAAGACGCGGCATGCGTGCATTGGCGATGTGCGCGGACATCAGGAAATGCCGCCTGGGGCAGGAGTAGTGCCGTGAACGAAAAGCCGAAACGGTCGATCGTTTTCTACCTCGTACCGGACTTCTCGATGATCGCGTTCACCACCGCGATCGAACCGCTGCGGCTGGCCAACCGTTGCCTGGGATACGAAGCCTACACCTGGCGTCTGGCCTCGGCCAAGGGCGGCACCATCACCGCCTCCAACGGCGTGGAATGCAGGGTCCAGACATCGCTCGACGAGGAGCGGCGGCTGATGACCGGCGAAGGCCGCCCGTCGATGATCTTCGTGTGTTCCGGCATCAACGTGGAAAACCACGTGTCCAGGACGGTGAATGCCTGGTTGCGCGAGGAATACAATCGCGGCGTCACCATCGGCGGCATGTGCACCGGCGCCCACATCCTGGCGTCGGCCGGCCTGCTGTCCAACAAGCGCGCCGCGATCCACTGGGAAAACCTGCCCGGCTTCTCCGAGGCCTTTCCCAAGGTCAATGTCTATGCCGACCTCTACGAAGTCGATTCCAACATCTACACCTGCGCCGGCGGCACCGCTTCCCTCGACATGATGCTCACGCTGATCAGCGAGGATTTCGGCGATGCCCTGGTCAACCGTGTCTGCGAGCAGATCCTCACCGATCGCGTGCGCAGCCCCACCGACCGCCAGCGCCTGCCGCTGCGCGCCCGCCTCGGAGTCCAGAACAACAAGGTGCTCAGCATCATAGAACTGATGGAAGCCAACCTTTCCGAGCCGCTGTCGCTGCTGGACATCGCCGACCATGTCGACCTGTCGCGCCGACAGATCGAGCGCCTCTTCCGCCTCGAGATGGGGCGATCGCCTGCCCGCTATTACCTGGAGATCAGGCTCGACCGCGCCCGCCATCTCCTGCTTCAGTCATCCATGCCGGTGGTCGAGGTTGCCGTCGCCTGCGGTTTCGTCTCCGCCTCGCACTTTTCCAAGTGCTATCGCGAGCTCTACATGAAATCCCCGCAACAGGAGCGCGCAGAACGCAAGTCGGCGGCCGCAGCCTAGCGGTCGCGCAGGGTTGCATGGCCGCAATCGAGGCCCTCAGTTTTCGTCCCAGTTGCGCACGCGTTCCTGCCACATGCGCTCGCCGACGAGGCAGTCATGGGCGGACTCCGTCGCGATCCTGACAACCGGCGGTGCCCTGGCTGCGTCCCATTCCCGCCCCAGCGCAATCTCCTGGACCAGCTTGCGTCGGACCGCCTCCGCGAACTGGTCCCAGTCATTGACCGGCAGAACGAACGAACCCGGCCCGCCGATCACGCAATTGGCGTAGTAGGCGTCGAGATCCGGAATATCGAAGGAGCCGAACGGCGAGGAATTGTGCGTCATCAGCGGCAGCCCGTTGATGACGAGGCCGGCGGCGACCGCATCATCGCGTGCTTCGTCCACCGGCCGGCCCTGATTGTTCGGCCCGTCTCCCGAGATGTCGATCACCTGTTTCAGCCCGGCAAAACCGTTGCTTGAGAACAGTTTCGCGGCATGGTCGATCGCCGCGGAGACCGATGTCCGCCGCATGCCCGACAACCGGCTGGCTGTCAGCGAGTCGGCAAAGGCGCGGGCATCGTCAGCCGAGGCGATAAGCGTCCATGGGATGATGGTGCGCTGCGACGAGTCGCCGGCCCATTCGAAATAGGTGACCGCGATCCTCCGGTGCAGGCCCCTGGCGATCGCATCGAGAACGCTGGGGTGCACGATCGCCGCGGCATAACCATTGCGCTGCATTTCCAGCTCGTTGCGCAGCATCGACAGCGAGACGTCGACCGCCAGCACGAGTTCCAGATCCACCGCCTCGTCGCGCTGTGCGGCAGCCGGCCGCGCCAGCGTGACGCTGATGGCGCACAGGCATACACCGGCAAGGCGATACAGGGTGTTCATGGCCCATTGTGGCGCATGTCAGCCCGCTCCGGAACGGCAACGGCGATCATTTTTGCGAGAGCTGCTCGGGTTCCGCGATCGGGTTGCCGACCGAAACGACAAGCCCGCTCTGGCGCGAACGCTTCCGTCTGCCCTGGCTGTCGCTTGCGCGCAATTGGTCCTGTCCTGCGGCGATGTAATCGCGCGTCACCGGTACCGCGGCCTTGTCATTGGTAAGCTGGATCTGGAACACAACAAGATCGCCCCACCGGAAAGCGGCTTCCGACGATGCCAGGTAGAGTTCCCACATCCGGCAGAACCGTTCGTCCAGCATCGCCTTGATCGCGTCGCGGTTGGAGAGGAACCGGGCTCGCCAGGCCTTCAGCGTATCGGCGTAATGCAGGCGCAGGATTTCCACGTCGCTGACGACCAGCCCGCAGCGCTCGACATGCGGCATCACCTCCGAAAGGGATGGAATGTATCCACCGGGAAAGATATAGCGCGCAATGAACGGATCGGTAACGGCCGGTACGCCGGACCGGCCGATCGTGTGCAGCAGCATCGCGCCCCCCGGCTTGAGCAGTTTGGCCGACTTCTCGAAATAGGTCGCGTAGTGGTTCACTCCGACATGCTCGAACATGCCGACCGAGACGATGCGGTCGAACTGGCGGGCGATCGCGCGGTAATCCTGCAGTTCGAACTGGACGCGGTCGCTCAGGCCCGCCTCGGCGGCGCGTTGGCGCGATACGGCAAGTTGCTCGTCGGACAGAGTCACGCCATAGACCGATGCCTCGAGTTCGCGCGCAAGGTAGAGGGCCAGTCCGCCCCATCCACTGCCGATCTCGAGCACCGACTGGCCGGGCTGGATATTGAGCTTGGCCGCGATCAGCCGTTTCTTGGCCTTCTGCGCCTCGTCTAGTGATTGACCGTCATGCTCGAAATAGGCGCATGAATACTGCATGTCCTCGTCGAGGAACATGCGATACATCTCGCCCGACAAATCATAGTGGTGATGAACGTTGTTACGCGCCCGTTCCGGCGTATTGATCTGCCGCAGGCGCTTCGATGCGTGGCGCAGCACCGCGTTGAGCCGCCCCAACAGGCCCATCGCATGGTCGTAATTGCCGTTTATGAAGGCAAGGCGTGGCAGGTCTAGCAGGTCGCCCTCGGCGACGTCGATCTCACCGGCCATCAAGGCTTCGCCGAATCCGAGCGAAGGACTGAACGCCATCCGCCGGATGGCGCGCAAGCTGTTGAAGCGAAGCACGATCTGCCCGCCATTTCCGTCACCGAACGAATGGCGATCGCCGCTTGGCATCTCCAGAACGAGATTACCGGTCGAAATAAAACGGCCGAGTGCCTTTAGAAGCAGTTTCTCCATCGAACTGACCTCGTCATGCCCCACGGAAATCCGTCACACATGAATCGATAACGATAGTACTGTCTGGAAATTCCTCAACCCCCAGGCGCTCGGCACTCGTTTGAATCCCCGTTCTACTCTTGCGAACCGAGTTCCTCGTCTCCGATATCCGGTGACAATTCCTGCCGCGCTTCGTCGGTCGCCTGGCGCGTAAAACCGGCCATGTCGGCCGTTTCCTCAAAGTCGCGCTCGATCATTACCGGGCTTGAGGCATAGGCCGTTACCAGTTCGGCCAGCGAGCGTAGCGCGTGCATGTGGATGCGCTCATAGCCATGCGAGGCATCGACCCCGAAGGTGATAAGCGACGTTCGCACGTCGGCGCCGGCCTGCAGCGCGCTCGCCGAATCCGACCGGTAATGGCGGAAGACATCCTTCTGGTAACGAATATCGTTTTCCGCGCACAGATCGACCAGCTTCTTGGTGAGATGATAGTCGAACGGTCCGGTCTGGTCGGCCATGGCGATCGTGACGCCGAACTCGTCGGAGTTCTGGCCCGGCGCTGTGGTCCCGTTGTCCACGGTGATCATCGACGCGACATTCGTCGTCAGAACCGACGAAGCGCCGACGCCGACTTCCTCGGCGATCGTGAACAGGAAGTGGATGTCGACCGGAGTTTCCACCTTTTCCTCCTGCATCGCCTTCAGGGCGGCGAGCATGACCGCTACGCCTGCCTTGTTGTCGAGGTGGCGCGACACGATGAAGCCGTTGTCGATGAATTCGGCCTGCGGATCGATGGCGACGATGTCGCCGACCTCGATCCCGAGCCGGGCCAGACCGGCACGGTCGCGCGCCAGGGCGTCGATCCGCAATTCCACATGGTCCCAGCCGATCGGGTGGGTGTCGATTTCATCGTTGAAGGTGTGGCCGGACGCCTTGAGCGGCAGGATCGTCCCGCGATAGCCGCCCTTGCCCGTGAAGACCGTTGTCCGCGCGCCCTCGGCAAATCGCGCCGACCAGGTGCCGATCGGAACCAGCGCCGCACGACCATTGTCCTTCAGCGCCTTTACCTGGGCGCCGAGCGTATCGAGGTGGGAAACGATGGCGCGCGCGCCGCGCTCCTGCGCACCGGGGCGAATGGCGCGGATGGCGCCGCGACGCGTCAGTTCGACCTTGAGGCCGAGCCGTTCCAGTTCGCGCGACACCAACCGCACGATCGTATCCGTGTATCCCGTCGGGCTCGGTATTTCGAGCAGCCGGGAAAGCATGGCCTGAATATAGTCGTTGTCGATCGCCAGACGCGTCATGAACTCCCTCCGCTTTCGCCCGCATCGCCTGCCTTGCCCCGCGCGAACGAGGATGCCGACAGCGGAAACAGAAGATCAACGAAGCGCTCTGCCGTCGGTTGCGGTTCATGGTTTGCCAGCCCGGGCCGTTCATTGGCCTCGATGAAAGCATATTCCGCTTCCCTCGGCGACTTCACCATGAAGTCGATCCCCACGACCGGGATGCTGATCGCCCGCGCCGCCTTTACCGCGGCATCCAACAGGACCGGGTTCACATGATCGGTGACGTCGTGGATCGTGCCGCCGGTATGCAGGTTGGCTGTTTTGCGCACCGTCAGTTCCTCGTCGAGGGGCAGCACCGTGTCGAGCGTGTGGCCTGCCGCCGCAATCGTGCGCTCGGTCTCTTCGTCCATGGGAATGGTCGATTCGCCGCCCGTTGCGGCCGCGCGCCGCCGGCATTGTGCGGCAATCAGTTCGCGCACGCTGCGCCGCCCGTCGCCGATCACCATCGGCGGGCGCCGGATCGCGGCCGCAACGAGGCTGTAGTTGATGACGATCAGCCTGAGGTCGCTGCCTTCCACGCATTGCTCGATGAGCACGTCGTCGGCGATCTGCCGCGCCTTCGCGATGGCCTGCTCGATCTCCTCGAATGTGGTAAGCCCGACCGCGACCCCGTGGCCCTGCTCGCCCCGCGCCGGCTTGACGACCACGGCGCCGTGGCTGGCCAGAAAAGCCTCGATCCCGGCCTTCCCGGCACTGGCCGCGATCTGCGCCGGCACGGCCACGCCCGCCGCCTGGACAATTCGCCGCGTCGCCGCCTTGTCGTCGCAGATCGACATGGCCACCGCCGAGGTCAGTTCCGAAAGGGACTCCCGGCAGCGCACCGACACGCCGCCATAGGAAAGCCGGAACAGGCCGCCCTCCGCATCGATGATCTCGACATGGATGCCGCGAAGCCGCGCTTCCTTGATGATGATCCGTGCATAGGGATTGAGCGCATCGTCGGCTTTCGACGCGGTAAACAGGTTTTCGTTGATCGGGTTCTTCCGCTTGACGCTGAAATAGGGCACGCGCCGGAACTTCAGCTTCTCGTAGAGGGCAATCGCCTGGCTGTTGTCGTGCATCACCGAAAGGTCGAGAAAGGCCGAACCGCGCGCCGCGAAATATTCCGCCAGGCGGCGCACCAGCGCCTCGCCGACGCCGGGTTGGCGGGCCTGCGGATCGACCGCCAGGCACCACAGCGACGCGCCGCGCTCTGGATCGTCGAACGCCCGGAAGTGGTCGACACCGGTCACCGTCCCCAGGATCTCGCCGGTGTTCTCGTCCTCGGCGACGAAATAGGAGATCGAGCGGGCATCGCGTTTCTGCCAGAAGAAATCCGGCGGCACCTGGACCATGCCGCGTGAGGCGTAGATGCGGTTGATCGCGACCGCATCGTCCTGCGAGGTGAGGCGGCGGACAAAAAATCCCTTCGGTGTCCGCTTGGAAGCCCGGTAGGCGGAAAGGTCGAGGCGATAGGTATGCGACGGATCGAGGAACACCTCTTGCGGCGCATTGGCCAGCAACACGTGCGGATCGCGCACATAGACGGCAATGTCGCGCTGGTCGGCCTGCTCGTTGCGCAGCGAACCCGCAAGCGTTTCCATGTCCGAAAACGTTTGGGCAAAGACCAGCCTGCCCCATCCGCAGTCCAGCGCGAATTCGGGTTTCGGATGGCCCTCTCCCTCGCCGGAATAGGCGATCGGCGGCTTCAATCCGTGCTCGCGCATCCGCTTGAGGCGGTAGCTGTGGGCCTCGCGGCCGCGCTGGTCGGGCACAGAGTGTTTTGCGGGGTCAGACATGACAGTCACCGTCAGATCTCATGGGTCTGGAGCCACATCTCCAGCAGCGCAGCCTGCCATAGTTCCGAGCCGCGCAACGGCGTGATGTGGGCAGCGGGATTGGAAAACAGCCGCTCCAGCCAGTCCGCCCGGAACAGACCGCGCTCCCGCGCCTTCCTGGAGGTCAGTGCGTCGCGTACCATGTCGAGGAATTCGCCCTGGATGTATTTGAGCTGCGGAACCGGGAAATAGCCCTTCTTGCGGTCGATGACCGCGTTCGGAACGACCAGTCGCGCGGCATCCTTCAACACACCCTTGCCGTTGTCGGCGAGCTTTAATTCCGGCGGGACGCGAGCAGCAAGCTCGACGAGTTCATGGTCGAGGAACGGCACCCGCGCTTCCAGCCCCCAGGCCATGGTCATGTTGTCGACGCGCTTGACCGGATCGTCGACCAGCATGATTTCCGAATCGAGCCGCAATGCCCGGTCGACCGGTGTTGCCGCACCAGGTGCCTCCAGGTGCGATCGCACCAGTTCAAGGCTGGCATCCTCAGGGTTCATCCATTCGGGCGCCAATTGCGTTGCCAGCGTCTCGTGGTTGCGGTCGAAGAATACTTTTGCGTAGTCGCCGACGACATCGTTGGAGCTGGAAAGCGACGGATACCAGTGGTAGCCGCCGAACACCTCGTCGGCACCCTGCCCCGACTGCACCACCTTGATGTGCTTCGAGACCTCGCGCGACAGCAGGTAGAAGCCGATATTGTCATAGGAGACCATCGGCTCCGATTGCGCGCGGATCGTGTCCGGCAGGTGCCGCATCAGGTCTTCGGCAGGAACGAAGATCTTGCGGTGATCGGTGCCGAAGGTCTTGGCGATCAGGTCGGAATAGATGAACTCGTCACCCTTCTCGCCATTGGCCTCCTCGAAGCCGATCGAAAAGGTCATCAGGTCCTTCTGGCCCTGCTCCGCCAGCAGGCCGACGATCAGGCTGGAATCGACGCCTCCGGATAGCAGCACACCGACCGGAACGTCGGCCACCATGCGCCGGCGAACGGCAAGCCGCAAGGCTTCCAGGACCATGTCCCGCCAGTCCTCGCGGGTAAGCCCCGCATCCTGCGGCCGCCGCTCATAGGCGGGCGACCAGTATTTCCGGTCGCGCGCCGTTCCATCGGCGGCAAACCGGCGCACGGTCGCCGGCGGCAATTTGGCGATGCCCTTGATGATCGTCCGCGGCGCCGGTACCACGGCATGGAAAGTCATGTAGTTGTGCAGCGCCGCCGGGTCGATGCCGGTGTCGATATCGCCCGCCGCCAGCAGCGCAGGCAGCGTGGAGGCAAAGCGCAGCCGCCTGTCCTGCTCGGCGATATAGAGCGGCTTGATGCCGAAGCGGTCGCGTGCAAACGTGACCGCGCCGCTGTCGCGTTCGGCGACCGCGAAAGCGAACATGCCGTGGAAGCGTTCGACGCAGGCCTCACCCCATTTGTGGAAGGCCTTGAGGATCACCTCGGTGTCGCCATGCGAAAAGAAGCGGTATCCGGCCTGCTCCAGCTCCGCGCGCAATTCCGGGTAGTTGTAGATGCAGCCGTTGAAGACAACGGTCAGTCCCAGTTCCGGATCGGTCATGGGCTGGGCGGCATTCTCCGAAAGATCGATGATCTTGAGCCGGCGGTGGCCGAGTGCGACCGGCCCCCTGGCGACGACGCCGCTGCCGTCGGGTCCGCGCGGCGCGAGTTCGTCAATCATCTTCGCAACTGCCGATGTATCGGCAAAAGCGCCATCGAAACGTATTTCTCCGGCAATTCCACACATGACGGGGCGGGTCTCCTTTTCTGCCGTTCAACCTGGCGCGGACAATTGGCCCGCGCCAAAAGAATAAGGCGCGGACTTTGCCGCGCCTCGATAGGTATGTAGTATGGAATGTCCGAAATATCAAATCTGGAAAATCCGGCAATTCTCAATATATATTATACCGCTTGCAAATCCTGGTTTCAAAGTCGTGATAACAAACAGAAATCCATAATTACATAAATTGATAAATACACAGTATGTATTTTACTAATCGATCAAATAGATATGGATATATATTTGAATGCGATGATTCGTCTGATTTTTGCTTCTGCGAAATCCGAAGTTCCAGCCCTTGATTCAGGAACTCGTCAATTCGCCGGAAGTCATTGGCAAATAACGAAAAAACGGGCGGCCCGACGTCCGCCCGCAACACCTCGAAGTAAAAAAAGCCGGAAGAGCCTATGACCGCGGCTTGAGGTTTTCCGGATCGTAGAGCGGCTTGTAGCCGACGCCGGCAACCTTCACCGGGTACTGCTCGCCGAAATACTCGATCGCCAGTTCGCGCCCTTCCTGGCAATATTCCCACGGCAGGTAGCCGAGCGCGATGTTCTTGCCGATGGTCGGCCCGTAGGCGATCGAAGTCGTGAACGAACGGCGTCCAAGCTCGTCCACCAGCGTTTCGCCCGTCGCGGGGTCGAGGATCGGGCAGATGCCGACAGGATAGCGCGCCACGCCCTTGCTGTCGGTGTTGTTCTCCATCGTCAGCGTGCACAGTATGGCCGACTGATGCGCGCGGGCGCGGTACTCAAGGTGTTTGGCCTTGCCGCGGAAGTCCGCTTCCTTGACCTTCGGGCGCGCAAGATCGGCCTCCAGAAGATTGTATTCGGTCAGGAGATCCGCGTTCTGCAGGCGCAGGCTTTTTTCCATGCGGCGCGAATTGGCATAGGTTTCGACGCCGAACGCCATGACACCGGTTGCGCGCAGCGCGTCCCACACGGCCAGGCCGTCTTCATAGGCCATGTGCAGTTCCCATCCCTGCTCGCCGACATAGGAGAGACGGAAGGCTGTCACCTCCCTGCCCGCGATCCTGACCGGCTTGATCGCAGCGAAAGGGAAGTCCTCGATGGAAAGCGCCTCGGGATCTTCCACGACCTTCTGTAGGGTCGTGCGTGCATTCGGCCCCCAGATGCCGATGGTGACGTATTTCTCGGTCACGTCCGTAACGGTGACGTCGAAGCCTTTGTCCCCGGCGACACGCCGCATGTAATGGAAGTCGCGCGGACCGGCATCCGCCCCGTCGATGACGCGGCAGCGGTCGGCCATGCGAATAACCGTCAGGTCAGCGCGCACCATGCCATGATCGTCAAGGAAATGGGTGTAGATGCCCTTGCCGATCATGTTGTCGCCGCCGATCCTGGCGGCGCACAGCCACTCCATCAGCGCCACATGGTCTGGCCCCTCGACGTCATAGATGGCGAAGTGCGACAGGTTAACGATGCCGACATTCTCGCTCATCTCAAGGTGCTCGGCATTGGAGACGCGCCAGAAATGGCGGTTGTCCCACTCGTTTTCGCGCACCGGCACGCGGTCGCCGTATTTCTCCAGCAGGTGCTCGTTGGCGGCATAGCCGTGCGCGCGCTCCCAGCCGCCCAGTTCCATGAAATAGGCGCCGAGTTCCTTCTCGCGCTCCCAGAACGGCGACCGGCGGACATTGCGACCCTTGGAGAACGGCTCGCGCGGATGCACGGCCGGATTGTAGATTTTCATCGCCGTTTCGGTGCAGCGGTCCCAGATGAACTGTTCGCCCGTCTGGTGCGGATAGAAGCGCGCATAGTCGATCGCGTGATGGTCGATTTCAGTGCGCCCGTCGGTCATCCAGTCGGCGATCAGCTTGCCCATGCCGGGCCCGTCCTTGACCCAGATGGCAACCGCGTACCACAGCCCGCGCACCTTCAGGCTCTCGCCCATGGACGGGCCGCCGTCGGTCGTCACCTGCAGCAAGCCGTTGAAGGAATGGCTCTCGTTATAGCCCAGTTCGCCCAGGATCGGGGTCAGTTCCATGGCCCGCTCCAGCGGCTCCATGATCTGTTCCATGTCGAGATCACGCTGCGAGGGCGAAAGCCGTGCCTGCTCCTTTTCCAGGATATCGCGCGGGTGGCAGAGCCGCGGATTGGTTTCCTCGTAGTAGCCCCATTCGATCTGGCCGCCCTCCGGCGTCTTCGGGTCGCCGGTGTCGCGCATATAGGCTGAGTTGCCCTGGTCGCGCAGCAACGGCCAGCCGATGTCCTTGCCGGTTCCAGCGAATTCATTGTACGGGCCGAAGAAGGTCAGCGGATGGTCGACCGGCATGACCGGCAGGTCCTCGCCCGCCATTTCGGCGATCAGCCGTCCCCAGAGCCCGGCGCAGACCACCACATAGTCGGCTTCGATCGTGCCGCGATGGGTT
This sequence comes from Notoacmeibacter sp., assembly GCA_019912385.1. Lineage (GTDB taxonomy): Bacteria > Pseudomonadota > Alphaproteobacteria > Rhizobiales > Rhizobiaceae > JAIOIW01. Next base: position 28,215 of record JAIOIW010000024.1, read on the forward strand.
TTCACACCCTTGATGCGGCCGTTTTCGATGACGAGCCCCTGCGCGGGCGTGTTGGCGAAGGCCTGAAGCTTGCCGCTGGCCACCGACTCGTCGACGAGTTCGCCGGCAACCGTCTGGGAGCGCGGGGCGACCAGGCCGGCATCCGGGTCCCACAGCCCGCCCTGCACCATGCTCTCCTCGATCAGCGGGAACTTTTCCTTGATCTCGGCCGGCCCGATCAGGCGCGCGCGCGTGCCGAAGGCCTTGGCGGACGCGACCTTGCGCCTGATCTCGTCCATGCGTCCGTCGTCGCCGACGCGGGCAACTTCGAGGCCGCCGACGCGCGCGTAACGGCCGCGCTTCTCGAAGAAGTCGATCGAATAGAGCGTCGTCCAGCACGACAGGAAATCGTGGCTGGTTGTGTAGCAGAAGTCGGAGGCATGCGAGGTCGAGCCGATATCGGTCGGGATCGCGGACTTGTCGATGCCGACGATATCGTCCCATCCGCGCTCGATCAGGTGATGGGCGACGGATGCCCCCACGATACCGCCGAGCCCGATGATGACGACCTTTGCGCGAGTGGGGAATTTAGCCATTTTACCTGCATCTCCGACCTTAAAACTGCCGCACATTATTCCGCAGATTAGCCGCTGCTGCGCCTGTTTGCGACATTGCAAAAACGGCACGCGACGTCGGACAAAAGGGCATTCCGGTTACTATTTCTAAATTAACTACAAAGCTAAGTGGCGGGCTTAAGTGCGTACGTTTTGTGATAGTTACGCCCCCATGATACATGACTCGGCAAATCTGGCGCGATCTGTACCTGTGACGACCGGTTGTTCGGCCCGGTCCGGCATCTCCGTGCGCCTCAAACCGGACTTCGACTTCTCCGGCGGTGAGTACCGCGCCCTGTTTGCACGCGCCGGCGCCACCGCCTTCCAGCACCCGCTCTGGCTTACGAATTTCTATGGCAGGCTGGTTCCCGCGCGCGGCGGCGAGGCAGCGGTCCTGACGGGCTACGACGCCTCGGGCACGCTCGTGTTCGTCCTGCCGATGGTGTTGCGCAGCATCAATCGCCTGCGTGTTCTCGAAACCGCCGATCTCGGTGTCAGCGACTACTGTGCGCCGGTCGTCTGCCCCGACTGGCTTGAGCGACAGGGACCCGCGGCCGGTGACCTTGCACCGTTCGCCGATCATCTGCCCCAGCATGCCATACTGCGCATCGGCAAGATCAGGCCCGAGCATCTGGACCTGTGGCGGCTGTTTTTTCCGTACCAGCCGATCCGTTCGCCCTACAGTGCCCACGAAACGCAACTCCGCCCCGACTACGCGGCCTGGCGGGCGCAGGCGCTGACGAAGCAGTTCACGAAATATCTCGACCGGCGAAGGCGCCGTTTCTTCAAGGCCGGGGATGCGAAGCTGGAACTCGTGTCGCAGCCGGATGAAATCGCCGATGCCGTTTCCGAGATCGCCCGGCTGCGCGCCGGGCGCTTCGAGGGCGATCCGATCCAGGAGGATTTCGTTCGCGAATTCTACGCCTCGATCGCGGTCGAAGGCGCGCCGGAGGGCTTCGCGCGAATCTGGCGTTTGACGCTGGACGGCGAGGCGATCGGCCATGTCTTCGGCACCGCTCATGCCGGGCGGTTCTGCTATCTGCTGATCGGCTGCGACTATGAGCGCCACGGCCGCCACTCGCCCGGGCTTGTCCTCTACGACACGATCATCGAGCGATGGATCGGCGAGGGTGGCGACGTGTTCGACTTTACCATTGGCGACGAGGCGTTCAAGGCGGATTTCGGGACCACCGCCGTCGCGATTCATCACATCCAGCACGCCACGGGCGCAATCGGGCGGCTGGGTCTGGCCGCGCTCGGCGTTCGCGACCGTTTTGCAGGTCTGCGCAAGACCGACTGAGGGCCTTTGGCATCGCGCGGAGAAAGACAGGTCGAGAGGCTTTCGGCCAGGTTGAAAAAGGGGGAAGAATCATGCGCAAGGATCGGCAGTTCCTCGAAAACTCGCTGATTGTCGGTGCACATCCCGACGACGAGTTGCTCTGGTTCGGCTCGATCCTGAAGGATGTCGATGCGGTCGTCATCGCATTCTGCGATTTCTGGGCCGAGCCCGGCCTCGGCGAAGCCCGCAACGCCGCGCTTGCCGCCCATCCCCATCCCAATGTCACTTGCCTGGGGATCGGCGAGGCCGGCACCTATGGGTGCGCCGACTGGAACAATCCCAAGCTCAACGATATCGGAATCGAGTTCACCTCCACCGCTCTTCTGCGCGAGATCAAGCGCCGCGCCAAGGCCGCCATCGATACCTTGACGCCGGTAAAGCTCAACTTTGCTCCCCAGAGCATCGCGGACGCCTACAGGCAGAATTATCACGATCTTCGCGAAGCGCTGCGTCCGATGCTGCATCCAGGGATGAATGTCTTTACCCACAATCCGTGGGGCGAATACGGCCACGAGGATCACATCCAGGTCTTCCGCGTCCTGGAGCATTTGCGCGACGAGATCGATTTCACTCTCTGGATGTCGAACTATTGCACCGAACGCGCCCTGCCGCTTGCTTCCCGGCATTTCATGAATGCGCCTGACGACTATATCCGCCTCCCGGTCGATACCGACTATGCCGAAGCGGTGGCCGATGTCTATCGCGACGCCGGATGCTGGACCTGGGCTCAGGACTGGGCATGGTTTGCTGAAGAATGTTTCATGAAGGTGGAGCATTCGGCTTGCGAGCCGGAGCCGCACCAACACCTTTTTCCGCTCAACCTGTTCACAATCGAGGCAGCCGCGTCGAAGCCGCGTGCATTTTCCTTCATGTAGTCTCCCGCGTTCGGCCGGCATGGTTAACGCCGCTTTAACGGCTTGCGGTTCCAATGCCTGATCGGTTGCCGGCAGATCGGCAACCAGGGCAAACAGGAACCGAGCATGACCGCCCAATTCGCAGACAGAAGCGCCAGTTACGGCGCGGGCGACCGGCTCGCGGCAACCGCCGCCGACCTGGCGTGCGTCGCGGTACCCGCTTTCCTGCTGTGCGTGCTGCTCGTATCATTCCAGCCCTTCGCACTGCACTCGGTCATCGTGAACAATTCCGAGGCGGGCGGCGATGCGATAAACCAGATCGGCTACTCTGCCCTGGGCATCGTGGCGTTCGCGGGAATGCTCATGCTGGCCGCGCCTGCCCGCCTTGCCGCCGTGCTCGACCCGGTGTGGTTGGCCATGGCCGCGATCCTCGTTCTTTCGGCTTTCGTGTCGCCGGATCCGGTGAGCGCGCTCAAGTCGATCGCCTTCACCTTCATCGTGGTCCTGGTCGGCATCGCCGTGTTGACGATCCCGCGCGACGCCGAACAGCTTCGCCGCGTTTTTCTTGTCGGCATATGCGCGGCAATCGCGCTTGCCTATTTCGGCGTGATCTTTCTTCCCGACATCAGCGTTCACGGCGCCGACTCGCTCGAACCCCAGCACGCCGGGCTGTGGCGGGGATATTTCAGCCACAAGAACATCGCGGGCCCGGTAATGGCGGTGTTCGCGTTCTTCGGCATTTACTTCATACGCACAGGCGCCCGGCTCACGGGCCTCGCCGTCACCATTTTCGCCATCGTGTTCGTCCTTCACACCGGTTCGAAGACGACGATCGGCTTCCTGCCCGTCGTCATCGGCATCGTCATGGTCGGAACTGTATTCGGGCTACGCGGCCTGGTCGTTTTCATGGCGATCATCGCCATGTTGACGATCGGTGCGCTGACGGTCGGCTCGGTGATCTGGCAACCACTGGCCGACTTGGCGGCAGCGGCCTCCTCCGACCCCACCTACACGGGTCGAACGACCCTGTGGGCATTCGGCCTGGAGAACATCCAGCACCGGTTCTGGACCGGATACGGTTTCGACGGCTTCTGGCTGAAGCCGGTGGTCACGGAGTCGGCCCTGCCCTTCGATGCGGAATGGGACTACCGGGAGATCGTCCACGGCCACGACAACTACATCGACATCATGCTGAACCTGGGCGTGCCGGCGGGCCTGTTCGTCATCTGGGCGCTGAGCCTGCGCCCGCTCGGCGCTTATATGCGTTCCGCGCGCGATATGGCCAACCGCCGCCTGGCCGACCTTTTCGCCATGATCGTCATCTTCGCCATGCTCAATTCGCTGCTGGAAGCCTTCTGGTTCCGCCGCGACGACCCGATCTGGATCATGCTGGTAATCGGCATTTTTGGCCTGCGCATGACCGCGCGCCTACCATACCCTTCGCCGCGGCGCTGACTTGACGCCGGGGCACCACGCGATAGCCCGGAAATCCCTGGAATCAGCCTCCAGTCGCCGCGCCCGAACCGGCGTCCGTTCGCCGCCGTGCCGCATCCCGCGTTTCCACCAGCAACAGCAATGCCGCAGCCAGGATCAGCGGCATGTAGACCCGCCCGTCATGCAGCGGGAACACCACGAACTTGGCGGCGGTCGCCGCCAGCGCGGCGGCGATGAGCACATGACGTTCGCGCGAAAACCGCAAGCCACCGGAATGCATCAGCGCCCACCCGCCGAGCAGCACGACATAGATGCCGAGCCAGCTGTTTTCGAAAGCCGAGCGAATGAGGTTCCAGGCGAAGCCGGTGACATAGACCGACAGGGAGAACGGCGGATCGAAGAATTCCAACGTCTCCTGTATCTGGTAGGTCGAGAAATAAAGATGCGGCCACCAGCCGGGATGATACGCCGATGCCGAAGCGCCCGCATAGACGGCGACAGAGACGGCGAAGGCCAGCGCCAGCCCAATCGTCCGGCGATCGCCCCAGACCCACGCCACCGCCATCAGCACGCCTGCGAAAGCCGCCATGTCCGGCCGCACGGCAACGCCGAGCACGAGCGCTCCGCAGCCGGCGAGTATCTTGTCGCGGTCAAGCAGCAGGATCGACGACATGATGAGCGTCGTGCACAGCAGGTCGGGCGTTTCCGCCATCGCCATCTGCGGAAAGCCGGCCACCGTCAGCAGCGCCACCACGAGCGGCGCGAGGTTCATCATGGCGACCCTCAGCAGCCACCACGACAGGACGCCGGTAAACAGCGCCGCCGATGCGATATTGATCGCGTAACCGGCATGCATTTCTCCAGTCAGCGGGATGAGCAGGCCGAGCAGCTTCACATAGAGCCACTTGACCTCGTACATGCCGAGCATCGACTGGAAGGCGTCGGGATCGGCGAACTGCCGCAGCCGGTAGGTATCGCCCTCGCTCAACACCAGGAAGTGCCCCGGCGACGTACCGAGCCTGATCGTTTCCCAGACATGGCTATGCAGTGCCTGCGCGGACTCGAAACCACCCTGTAGCGCGGAAGCGAGATAGGCGATCATGTCCCATGAATGCACCGGCCTGAGCCAGCCGATCGCCATCACCGATGCCACGAAACCGGCAAGGACCAGGAAGCCCAGGATCGTGCCGAAGCGCACCCAGGCGCGCCCGGCGGTTGCGGTGACCGCACCGATGAGCCACAGCAGCCACGGGCGGGGATCGAGCCCTCGTGCCGCCTGTTCCACCCTCTCGTGCGTGTCGACGCTCATCGTCACGATACCTGGCTTTTGACAAAATCCTTGACGATAGCCACAACGCCGCGTCCCAGAAGCGAGTCCAGCGCATCGACGAAGGTATCGACGTCGCCGCGAGTTGCAACCAGCGGCGGTTCGAGCCGGATGACGTTTCGGTTGTACTCGGTAAACGCGACAAGGCAGTTGTAGTCGCGCAGCAGCAGCGCGCCGACGAAGCCGGAAAGCGAGCCTTTCAGCTTGTCGTCGAGCACCGAGACGACCGGGCGCAACACCATCGGCATCGTCTGGCTGAAATCCTGGAACTCCAGCCCGACCATCATGCCCTTGCCGCGCACATCCTTGATGAGTTTGGGATACTTCGCCTGGAGATCCCTCAGCCGTGCGATCAGGTACTCCCCGACAACGGCCGAATTCTCGATCAGGTCTTCCTCGTAGAGCACGTTGAGCGCCTCGATGGCCGTCGCGCACGCCTCGCCGATGCCGCCGAAGGTCGCCTGCGCGTGGATCATCGCCGTCTTCGGCGAACCGTAGGCCTTCATGTAGATGTCGCGCCTGGCGATCATCGCCGCCATCGCCGTCTTGCCGCCGCCCAGCGACTTGGCAAGCGCCGTGATGTCGGGGACAACGCCGTAATGCTCGAAAGCATAGAAGCGGCCCGTGCGCCCGTAGCCGCATTGCACCTCGTCGGCGACCCAGATCACCCCGTACTGGTCGCACAGTGCCCGCAGTTTCGGCCAGAATCCCTCCGGCGCCTCGACGATGCCGCCGCCGCCCTGGATGGTTTCCAGCACCACCGTCCCGATCTCGGGATCGTTCCTGAACGCGCGCTCGATGGCCACGATATCGCCGAACGGCACCCGCACCGTGTTGTCGACCAGGCGGAATTCGCCGCGGTAGAGCGCCCCGTCGGTGATCGACAGCACGCCCTTCGTCTTGCCGTGGAAGGAATTCTCGGCATAGACCACCTTGGAGCGCTTCGGCCCGGCCGCCCGCTCGGCAAGCTTCACGGCCGCTTCCATCGCTTCCGAACCCGACGACCCGAAGAACACCATGTCGAGCCCGCCCGGCGAGACTTCCGCCAGGTTGTGGGCCAGCGCGGCGGCATATTGCGACATGAAGGCGATCGCGATTTCATGGCGCTTCTCATCCTGGAAACGCTTGCGCGCTTCCAGCAGGCGCGGGTGGTTGTGACCAAGCGCAAGGCTGCCGAAGCCGCCGAAGAAATCGAGGATCTTGCGGCCGTTCTGGTCGGTGTAATACATCCCCTCCGCGCTCTCGACCTTGATCTTGTTGAAGCCGAGCAGCTTCATGAAATGCATCTGGCCGGGATTGATATGCGCGTTGAACTCCTCGGCCATCTGGCCGACATTCATCGCCTTGGCCTCTTCCAGGCTTATCAGCTTCGGTTTCACGAGGTCCGCGGGCGCAAGCTCGGGCGCCTCGATTGTGCGCTGTGCGGCCGGTCTGGTCATGACGGTCATCGCCTTCTCCTTATTCGGCCGCGACATGGGCGGTATGGTTGGCTTGCGCCTTGTCCAGCTTGGCGCGGTATTCGTCATAGGCCGCGATCAGCATGTCCGCGTCGTTGTATTGCGGCACCCAGCCGAGATCGCGCTCGCCCTTCGACACGTCGAGCACGCACATTTCGTCGGCGATCAGGTATTGCTCGGGGTCCATGATCGGCATGTTCAGGTGATCCAGCAGGTGCAGCGTACGTTTGACCGCCCAGCCGGGCGTCGGCAGCAGGATGGAATGCGAGCCGGCATGCCTGATGAGGTCGCCGAGCAGCTTGCGCACCGGCGGCGGATTGAGCGAGCCCAGATTGTAGGCTTCGTTGGGAACCCCCGCCTTCCAGGCAAGCCGCGCGGCCTCGGCGCAGTCGAACACCGAAATGAACTGGTATGGATTGCGCCCCGAGCCGATCATCGGCACCGGAAGGTTCCAGTCGATCAGCTTGAACAGCTTTTCGAGGATCCCGAGCCGGCCCGGCCCGATGATCAGGCGCGGCCGGAACAGCGAGATCGCCATGCCGCGGTCCCGCCACTCGTGCGCCAGTTCCTCGGTCTTCCACTTCGACAGCCCGTATTCGCCGAGCGGGGCGACCGGGTGGTCCTCGGTCATCGGATAGGCCACCGTATGGCCGTAGATCATGTCGGTGGTGAAATGGACGAGCCTGGCGGCACCCGCCCTGTCCATCGCCTGGATGATGTTTTCCGTTCCGTGGTAGTTCACCGGAAAGAAGAAATCATGGCGCTTGGCGCGCACCTGGATCGGCGACAGCATCTTGGCCGACAGGTTGTAGACCATGTCGTCGCCCTTCAGGCCGAGCGCCGCGATATCCTCCGGCCTGGTCACGTCGCACGGGACGAACCGCGCGCGACCGTAATGTGCCAGGTCCGATTTCATGATATCCGCGACGACGACTTCTTCGCCGTCCTTGAGCAGCTTGGGTGCAAGGTGGCGGCCGACGAAACCGTCGCCGCCGAAGATCACATGTCTCATCGGGTCAACTCGCTGGTGTGAACGGATGTCTGGGATTGGGCTGCGATCCGGTCCGCGTGCATCGCTTCGCGCCCGCTCTGGGCGATCAGCACCGTACCGACGCAGATGAAGCCGATGCCGGCGACGCGCAGCGCGTTGAGGTCCTCGCCGAACAGGTACCAGGCAAGGACCGCGACCGCGACATAGGCGAGGCTCAGGAACGGATAGGCAAAGGAAAGATCCACCTTCGACAGCACATAGAGGTGCGATGCCATCGAGATGACGAACACACTGAGCCCGAAGAATATCCAGGGACTGAACACGATCTGCAGGATTCTCAGGATGGGATTGACGCCGGCGAAGGTGATCTCCCCCATCTGGATCATGCCGTATTTCAGCATGAGCTGCGCCGCGGCATTGGTCATCACGGTGAACAGGATAAACGGAATGTATTTCATGGCGCCCTCGGATTCTCACTGTCTACATAGTCTGAAGGTAATAAGTTTCCATGAATTTTGCAGTAATTCAGAATTGTTATTATTTCTATGGTTCTGTTAACCATGAATAATTCAATTTTTATTCATTCAGCCGCCGCCATTTCTCTCTCCCTTGCGCCAAGCGCGAAGGCTGTCCTGCGCCAGAAATCCGACGCAAACGCCGGATCGCGCAGCGCCTCCAGTTCGCGCCAGTTCGGAAACGAAGCCTCGAAGACCGCAGCGCCCATGCGCGCGTCCTTGTAGGGATTGACGGCCCCGCCCGCGCCGATCGTGATGCGGTCGAGCTCGTCCAGCATCGCCAGGGTCCGCGCGCCTGTGTTCGGGAAGTCGAGCGTCAGCGTGTAGCCCGGCCGCGCGAATGACAGCAGGCCGGCCGCCTCGTGGTTGCCGAAACGCTTGAGCACGGTCAGGAACGACCCGTGCCCCGCGCGGCGCGCGGCTTCGAGCAGTCGCGGAACCGCCTGCCGCGCAGCATCGCCGGGAATGACGCTCTGGTGCTGGTAGAGCCCGCGCGGTCCGTAAAGCCGGTTCCAGTGCCGAACCCCGTCCAGCGGGTAGAAGAACGACCGCCAGCCCGTGACATGCGGTCCCGGGCTGCGCGACTTCGCCGTGCGGTAGGCAAGGTTGAACAGTGTCAGGAACGGCCTGTTGAGGACGCAGAACGGCGGCTGGAACGGCACCGATAGGCGCGCCGGCCGGTGCGCGCCGTCGAAATTGCCGTTTTGCGTATGATTGCCCGTCAGCAACACGCCGCGGCCCGAATGCGATCCGCCGGCAAGCTGGTCAATCCAGGCGACCGCGTATTCGTTTTCCTTGTCGGCCTCATCCGCCATGTCGAAGAAGGCGTCGAGCGAGGCAAACGGGCGGACCCGCTCCTCGACATCGAGCGAGGGAACCTTCATCAGCCGGATACGCGCCGAGACGATGATGCCCGTCAATCCCATGCCGCCGATCGTAGCGCGAAACAGCGCCGCGTTCTCAGTTGCGCTACAGGTTCGCACGCTGCCGTCGGAACGCGCCAACACCAGCGATTCCACATGGTGGCCGAACGAGCCGCGCCGGTGATGGTTCTTGCCGTGGACGTCATTGGCGATCGCGCCGCCCGCGGTGACGAACTGCGTGCCCGGCGTGACCGGAAGGAACCAGCCCTGCGGGGCCGCCGCCGCGATGATGTCGGCAAGCAGCGCGCCGGCACCGACCTCGATGACGCCGCTCTCGGCATCGACCGCGCCGATCGCGTTCAGGGATCGCATGTCGGCAAGGACGCCGGCATCGTTCAGGCAGCTGTCGCCATAGGAACGGCCGTTACCGTGGGCGAGCAGGCCGCCGGGCGGATTGCCGCCGGCCTTCAACCCGGCCAGCGCCGCATCGCCGCCAAGCGCGCGGCGCTCGCCCGCGGGGCGGATGCGCCCGAAACCGGCAAATTCGCGCTCCCGGTTCATGGCGCTCACCACACCGCCGCCAGCAGCAGGCAGGCACCAAGACCGGCGACAAACTGGCTGCGCCAGTCACCCATGATGAAGACAACCGGGTCCTCGTGCATCTCGCCACGCCGGGCCAGCACCCAGATGCGCATGGTGATGTAGAGGATGATCGGCGAAAGCGGCCAGACCAGCCACGGCGTGCGGTACATCTCGCGCACCGCGTCGCTGTCGATATAGAGCGCCAGAACCAGCGCTGACGAGAATGCCGCCCCGAGCCCAGCCTGCGAGATCACTTCGATGTCTTCCGCGCGATACCCCCTTCCCGCGATCCGTTCGCCTTCTATGAGTGCACTGTCCTTGAGCTCAACGAACCGCTTCACCAGCGCAAGCGAAAGGAAGAAGAAGATCGAAAACGCCAGCAACCAGAACGAGACCGTCGTCCCGGTTGCCGCCGCGCCCGCGAGAATACGCATCGTGTAGAGCCCGGCGAGCGTCAGCACGTCGATCAGCAGCATGCGCTTGAGCGCCAGCGAGTAGGCCGTCGTGACGACGAGATAGCCGCCCAGGACAGCAAGGAAGAGCGGATCGAGCATCAACGCGCTTGCGAGGCTTGCAGCCAGCAGCGAGACGATCGCGACCGCCCCGTAGGGGATCGAGAGCGCGCCGCTGGCAAAGGGCCGGTTGCGCTTCGTCGGGTGCCTGCGGTCGAGTTCGAGATCGAAAAAATCGTTGAGGATGTATATCGCCGAGGCGGCGGCCGAGAAGGAGACGAACGCAAGCAGGCATTCGACTATCATCCGCGAATTGAGATATTCGTGGCTGAGCACGACCGGCACCGCGATCAGCAGGTTCTTCGTCCACTGATGCACGCGCAGCATTTTCACCAGCGTCCTGGGCGATGGCCTGTCACCGGATATCAGCCTGCCGCCATTGCGCTTGTGCCACCGTGCGGCCGGCCCGTCGGGTGCTACGACCACAGCCTCGCGCGCGGCATCGAAGATGGTGATGTCGGCGTGCGAATTGCCGACATAGTCGAAACCGCCATCGCCGAACATCTCGACCAGCCGGGCACGCTTGCGCGATGCTGTCAGGTTGTGGCCGTTCTCTGTCGCCAGCACCTCGTCGAACAGATCGAGATGGTCGGCGACCGCCTCGGCAAAGCGACGCGGCGTGCCCGTCGCCAGCACGATGCGGCGACCGGCCTTGCGTTGGGATTTGAGGAAATCGACGACTCCGCTACGATAGGGCAGCAGTTCCGCATTGATCTCGACGCGCGCCGCGATTTCCTGCTTTACGCGCGCCACGCCGGAAGCGAGCCACAACGGCACCATGAACAGGTAGAGCGGATTCCTGCGCACGAGCAGCAGCAATCCTTCCCAAAGAAGATCCGTCTTGATCAGCGTGCCATCGAGATCGACAGCCAGCGCCGCTGCGGTGCTTTCCGATCGTGCATCCATGTCCACTGCCCGCATCCCGTTCCGGAAACTCGCCCCGGTTCCTGGGCTTCATCGGTAACGGACAGGGTTCAAGATCCGGCTAACGACGGACGGATTCGCACAACCGGCAGCTGAATTTCTGCACCAGGCTTAATAAGCCGTGAAGGGAGCAACTAAAAGGCCGGACAATAGCCCGGCCTTTCTGTTTCGTGATCGCAGTTCCCGCGTCACGCGGTGCTCAGCGGAAAACTGCCTTGCCGTTCGTGATCTCGATCGTCTCGGATCCGGTCAAGGCTTCGTGGTCGCCGTTGGGCATGGTAACGAAGCAGCCGCCGCTGCAGAAATTGACGGTTTCGCCCGCAGCCAGCGACATTTCCGACTTGGATCCGCCTTCCGTGACGATCAGCACACGCGGCTCGCTGTCGTTATTCGTGACGCTCGCGGCAATGGCTGCACCACCCGAAGCGGCAAGCGCAAGCGCAGCGATCATGAGTTTGTTCATCTGTTTCCGGCTCCTTGAAGCCGCCTCTGTTTCGGCCATCCATCGGCCGCTTTCGCATTCCCTTATAGCGATCCAACCTGAACGGCAACTGAACGGGACGCCGCCTATTCGGGATCGATTTTTTTGCGCGGACGTCCTGCGGGTTGCTTTGCCAGGCGCGCTCCCGCGGCTCTTTTCCGCGATGGCGCCTTCAGCGGGATTGCCTCCGGCGGTGCACCGGTCTTGATGTGCACATCCTGCTGCGGGAACGGGATTTCGATGCCTTTTTCCTTGAACACGTCCATGATCTTCAACCGCAGGTCGGTCTGTACCGCGATCGTGTTGAAGATGTCGGCGATATGGACGCGCAGCTCGAAATCGAGCGAGGACGCTCCGAAATTGGCGAAGTAGACCTGCGGTTCCGGATTTTTCAGAATCAGCGGATGATTCTGGCCGATTTCCAGCAGCAGGTCGCGGACCTGGTGGGGATTGCTGTCGTAGGAGACGCCGACCGGGATCTCGACGCGGCCCAGATGGTTGCGCAGCGTCCAGTTGCCCACCGCCGCGTTGATGAGCTCCGAATTCGGCAGGATGATCGTCTGTTTCTGGAAGGTCTCGATCTCCGTGGCACGCACGGAAATCTTCTTGACCAGGCCGGAATAGGCGCCCGCGATGATCCAGTCGCCGACCTTGAACGGCCGCTCGGCAAGCAGGATCAGCCCCGACACGAAGTTCGACACGATCGTCTGCAACCCGAAGCCTATGCCCAGCGACAGCGCGCCGGCGACCAGCGCGAGGCTCGACAAGTCGATCCCGGCCGCCGAAACACCGATCAGCGCGGCAAGTGCGATTCCCAGGTAACCGACTGCCGTGCGGATCGAATTGCGAATTCCCGAATCGAACCGGCCGCGCTTCAGCACATTGCCGTCGATCCAGCTCTGGAACCAGCGGGTGGCGAAATAGGCCAGGATGAAGACAACGAGACCCGTCACGATTCCGATCAGCGAGATACTGACCGATCCGATCTGGATCTCCGAGGCGACGGAATAGGTCCAGGCGCGGATGTCGCCCAGTTGGAAGCCCCACTGCAACAGGATGAGCGGAATGCCGATCGCCACGACCAGCAGGTTGATGACGACATTGGCCACGACACCCAATTGGTCGAGCGTGGTGGTGTCGACCTTCGCGCGGCTATCCAGCCATTTCCCCACCGAGGTGCGCGCGAAATTGCCTTCGTCGGAAACCGCCCGTGCCGACAGGAATCCGATATACATCGTCGCCGCGATCGCCCCGGAGATGACAATCTGCTGCGACACGAACCGGGCCAGCCCGATATAGCCAAACAGAGCGGCAACGATCGTTGCCCCGCCCAGCCCGAAAGCGGCCAGCCGCACCGCCAGCGGCCAGGGCTTTGCTTGGCCGTGCTCGTCGGTAAACGGCTTGACCGCGCCGATCAGGACCACAAGCAGGCCGACGATGACGGTTGCCACCAGGCTTTTTGCGACGGTGAGGCTGAGCGGCGATTTCATCACGTTGTTGACGACGGTGAACAGGAAGTCGAGGCCCGTTGCCAATGCAGTGATGGTCACCAGCCAGATCAGCAGGTAGGCAGGCCGCGTGCCGACAGCCACGAGCCGCCAATTGGGCAGTGCGGGAGACAACGCCGCGCGAACCAGGCGATTGACGAAGAAGACGATACCGATCACCTCGAACAGCACGATCAGCATTTCATCGATCTGGGCGCGCAGGACGCCGAATATGTCGAACAGGACATAGGTGCCGCCCATGAAGACAGCCAGCACCGCGGTCGGCAACAGCGTGGACCAGAAGGCGACCGACAGGCGGCTGAGATAGGACGGTTCGCTGACTGTCGGGTCCGGTGAGATCATGCGCTCGAACAGGCGCCGCCCGCCAACCAGCAGCACGAAGGCCCCGAGCAGCGAAAAGAAGGTGGCGCCCAGCACGGAGCTCAGCTTGTTGGAAGTGACGAAGCGCATCCAGTTGGAAACGGTCCACCAAAGCTGCTGCAGTTCGACGCTGAAATCGTGCAGGGTCTCGCCGGCCAGATCGTAGTTGATGTCGAAGCGCCGCGTGAGCGTACGGGCAAACAGCTCGCGCCTGAGTTCGTTGACCGTGTCGATCATGCGATTGACGGCGATCGAACTGGCCTCCGCCTTTCCGATCAATTCGTTGATCGACGCCTTTTCCGCCAGCAGGCTGTTCCGCTCCTCGGTGACCGCGGGCGGTTCGGCCGGCTGGCCGTCGGCCGGCGGCGAGCCGAGTTGTTCGAGCCTCGCATTGATTTCCGAAAGCCGCGGCCTGAAAACCACGGCACTCGCAAGCACTTTGCTGGCCAGTTCGGTGCCCGCCAGCCGCAGCTTCACCAGTTCCAAATCGTTTTCCCTCGCCGCGTCGATCTTCGATCGCAGGGCTTCGGATTCGGTCACCAGCTTTTCGATGATCGGGCGTTGCTCCTCAACGATTCCGCCGGTTTGGGCGCGGGCCGGAAGCACCGTGAGCAGCATCGCCGCCGCCATGACGAGGGCCACGAACGCTGCTGCAAGAATCGGTTTGCTACGGATTTCGGTCACAAGTCCCGCCTGACATCGAAAACGGGCTCAAGTTAGACGGCTCGCGCCGCCCGGACAAGCGCGGCGTTCGCGATGGCCGCAATCGCTGCCGGGGCCCGTTCGGCAAATATGGTGGGGCGGAGCGCCAGGGCCACGCAGTACAGGTCCGCAGGTCCAGGAACTGTTCAACTTCAAATGGAATCGTTTGAAGATGAACAGCTCTAATCCTTGAAAACCGTCCATTCATCGAGCGGAGCGCGCTCGGACCGCAACTGGTTCTCCGGCTTCGACTTGTCCTCGTAGCCAAGTGCGACGCCACAGACCACCACTTCGTTCTCGGGAATGTCGAGAATCGGACGAAGCTGCCGGTGATAAGGCGCGAAGGCAGCCTGCGGGCAGGTATGGAGCCCCCGCCCCCGCGCCGCAATGAGGATGTTTTCTATGAACATGCCGAGATCGAGCCACGAGCCGACCTCCAGCCGGCGGTCGATCGTCACGATCATGCCGACCGGCGCGTCGAAGAACACGAAATTGCGGTCATGCTGCTCGCGCATGCGCTCGACATCCCGCCGGCCGATGCCCAGCAGGTTGTAGAGCGCAAAGCCGACCGCCCGCCTGCGTGTCAGGTAAGGTTCGAAGAACTGCGAGGGATAGTACTTGTATTCGTCCCACTCGACCTTTTCCGCCCTGATTCCGGAAGTGAGGATGGCATCGGAGATCGCATGCTTGGTCTTGCCGGTCACGACATAGACCTTCCAGGGCTGCATGTTGGTGCCCGAAGGCGCGCGCGCCGCCACTTCGAGGATTTCGCGGACAGTCTCTTCATTCACCGGATCAGGCAGGAAAGCACGAACGGACCGGCGCGAGGTAATCGCTTCGTCCACGATCTCCGTCACATCGGCGCCGGCCGCCTGTTCGCTGCGCATGTCCATGATCTGCTCACCCGGCAATGCCGGAATCCCGATTGTTCGGTTTCAGGGGCGCTCTATGCACGCGCGCACCGTTCAGGGCAAGGCCGCGTATGATATGATGGAATTGACGATTTGTCGTCTCCGGGTGAACTCCGTCGTGAACGAGGGTCAGGCGAGAGCACGGACCGTTCGCCCGCGACAGGCTTCAAGATTCTGATATTCAACGCCTCTTCGTTTCCGACATGTTTTCTTCGGCCAGTGCTTTCCTTTGTGCCAAGTCACCCTAATTTGCTTCCATGCGCTTGCTGGCCACGCTCGTTTTTCTTCTCTTTGTCCCATCCTCTTGGGCCGACGAGATCGTCGACCTGGAATTGGTGCTGGCCGTCGATGCGTCGGCATCCGTCGACGACAGCGAGTTCCGGTTGCAAATCGGCGGCATCGCTTCGGCATTTCGTGATCCCGCTGTGCAGGCCGCGATCGCCGCCGGCCCGGTCGGCCGCATCGCTGTCGCGCTGACCCTTTGGGGTGACGCGGAAGTGCCCAGCGACCAGACGGGCTGGTATTCGATTTCCTCCGCCGCGGAAGCCAGCGCTTTGGCCAGCATCATCGGCGGATTGCCGCGCCGCGTCACCGGCGGCACGGGCATGGGCGCGGGCCTGGGCTACGCCATGCGCATGTTCGACCGCAACGGCTTCCAGGGCCGCCGCAAGGTGGTTGATGTCTCCGGCGATGGCAAGGAGACACCGCCACGCGTAGTCGTGCTGCTGATGCCGGACGCGCGCTCCATGGCGCATGCCCGCGGCATCACGATCAACGGTCTGGCGATCCTCAACGAGGACCGCGAACTGGCGGCCTGGTATCGCAGCGAGGTGGCGACCGGCCCCGGCCATTTCGTCATGGCGGTGGACGACTACAGCGATTTCGCCGAGGCGATGCGCCGCAAACTGATCCGCGAAATCGAAGGCGCGCGCATCATCTCGCTACTGGAATAGGAGGAAGCACCTTTATCTCGCTTGTTGCGGGGGGAGATGAAGGCGTTTTCTATTTCGACCGTGATGGTTTGTCCTTGGCAGTCGTCTTTACCGGTGAAGCCGCCTTCGGTTTGGCCGCGCGTTTGGCCGCAGGTTGCGTTTTCGCCTTGCTCCCGGCGCCTTGTGCGACCGATTTGCGTTTCCTCCTGACTTCCTTCTTCTCGCTTGGAGCACCCTCGATCACGATCACCGGTTCCATCGCGTTGAGTTCGTCGTCGGTGAGGTGGCACAGGATGCGGTGTCCGGCAGACATCTGCTTCAACGGCGGCGGCGTGACATCGCAGGTTCCCGGAATCATGTAGCGGCAGCGCGTGGAGAACGGGCAGCCCTCGGGTGGATTCGTTGCCGACGGCAATTCGCCCTCCAGCACGATCCGGCGTTTCTTGACATGCGTGTCGGCAATCGGCACCGCCGACAGAAGCGCCTCGGTATAGGGATGATAGGGCGGCGAGAAAATCTCGTCGGTCGTCCCCTGCTCCATGATCTGGCCGAGATACATCACGACGATGCGGTCGGCAAGATAGCGCACGACCGACAGGTCATGGCTGATGAACAGCATGGTTGTGCCGTGTTCGGCCTGGATGTCCATCAGCAGTTCGGTCACCGCCGCCTGCACCGAGACATCAAGCGCGGAAACTGGCTCGTCGGCGATCACCACACTCGGATTTCCGGCAAAGGCGCGCGCAATACCGACGCGCTGCTTCTGGCCGCCGGAAAGCTGGCGCGGCCGCCGCTTGGCAAAATCGCGCGGCAACTTCACCGTGTCGAGCAAGTCGAGCACCCGCTCCTGCACCTTGACCGGATCGCTCTCGACGCCGAACTTGCGGATCACGCGCGCGATCTGCGAGCCGACCGTGTGGCTCGGATTGAGCGTGTCGAACGGGTTCTGGAACACCATCTGCAACTTGCTGATTGTGTCGGCCGAACGCTTCTGCACGGGCAAGTGGCCAAGTTCGAAATTGCCGAGCTGCACATTGCCGCTTGTTGCCGTTTCCAGACCCATCAGCACCTTGGCGAAGGTCGACTTGCCGCACCCCGACTCGCCGACAATAGCAACCGTCTCCGCTTCGCGGGCATCGAAATCGATATTCTCGTTGGCCTTCACCGTCTTCTTTTCACCGGAGAAGAATAGCGCCGATTCCTCGATCTCGTAGTGCTTTGTCATGTTGTCGACCTTGAGTACCACGTCGCCGGGCGCGGTGATCTCGCGCGACACGCCCTCGGCGATCGGCTTGTCCCAGTCGATGTCGTCAATGCGCTCGCAGCGTGACCAGTGACCGGGTCCCGATCCCCGGACCTGGCGCATCCTGATCGCCGCAGCATCGCACACGCCGGCTTTGAAGAAGTCGCAGCGCGGCCCGAAATTGCAGCCGCGCGGACGCTCGTGCGGCAGCGGCAGTTGGCCGGGAATGGAGACCAGCGGCCGCGCATTCTTGTCGGCGCCCGGCAGCGGGATCGATCCGAACAGGCCGCGCGTATAGGGATGGCGCATCATGTCGAAAACGGCATCGACGTCGCCCAGTTCGACAGCCTCGCCGGAATACATCACCGTGATCCGGTCGCATGTCTCCAGGATCAGCCCGAGATTATGCGAGATATAGATCATCGACGTGCCGGACTCGTCGGCGATTTCGCGGATCAGATCGACGATGCTGGCTTCCACGGTCACGTCGAGCGCGGTCGTCGGTTCGTCGAGCAGCAGCAGTTTCGGCCCCGACAGCAGCGCCATGGCGATGACCACGCGCTGCTGCTGGCCGCCCGAGATCTGGTGCGGATAGGAATTGAGGATGCGCTCGGGTTCGGGCAGCTTGACCTTGGCCAGCATGTCGCGCGCACGGTTCCATGCCTCCTCCTTCGAAACGCCCTCGTGGTAGATCGGCACTTCGGCAAGCTGGTCGCCGACAAGCATGGCCGGATTGAGCGAGGCCATCGGCTCCTGGTAGACCATGGCGATCCTGGAGCCGCGAAGCTGCCGCAGTTCCTCCTCCGACATCTTCTGCATGTCGCGGCCCTCGAACAGGATCTCGCCGGAGACGACTTTCCCGTTCTTGCCCATGTAGTTCATGATCGCCAGCGCGACCGTCGATTTGCCACAGCCCGACTCGCCGACGATGCCCTGCGCCTCGCCGGGCATCAGCCTCATGTTGAAATCGACGACAGCGGGGATTTCGCCGGCGCGGGTAAAGTAGGAGATGCAAAGATTGCGGCACTCCAGGACGGGTATCTGTTCTGTCATGGCTCTAATCCCTGAGGCTCATTTCGCGCAGGCCGTCGGCCATCAGGTTGAATCCCAGGATCAGGGACGAAACCGACAGGGCGGGCACGATCAGCATGTAGGAGAACTTGAACAGCATGGCCGTCTTCGCGCTCTCGCGGATCATCAGGCCCCAGTCGGGGTCTGGCGGCTGCAACCCGAGACCCAGGAAGGTCAGCGTGGTGATCGCGACGGTGGTGTAACCCAACCTCAGGCAGGCATCGACGATGATCGGCCCGCGCACGTTGGGAAGCAGCTCGACGAACATGATCCACAGCGGACTCTCGCCGCGTGTCTGGGCCGCAAACACGTAGTCGCGCGTCTTGATGTCGAGCGCCAGCCCCCGCACGATACGCATGATCGCCGGCGCCGAGGCGAAGGTCACCGCGACGATGATGTTGAAGCCCGAGGGTCCGAGATAGTTCAGGATGACGATGAACAGCACCATCACCGGGAAAGACAGCAGCACGTTGCCGAGGAACGAGATGATCTCGTCCCACCAGCCCGAAAGGTATCCGGCCAACAGTCCGAACAGCATGCCCACCATGTAGGCGACCAACGTCGCGGTCACGCCCCACACGATAACGCGCTGGCAGCCCCAAAGCGTGCGCGAAAGGATATCGCGACCCTTGTAGTCTGTGCCCAGCAGGTAGAAATTTTCGCCCTTCGTCGCAAAGGGAATCTGGAACGGCGCGATCGGCTTGTTGGGATCGAAAAGCGGCAGGAACGGCACCGATACGGCCACCAGCAGCCAGAAACAGACCAGCGACAGGCCGAGCACAGCGACCCAACTTTCCCGCCACGCCCTGAATGCGATCAGGTAGAGCAGGATGACCGCCGGGATCGACGGCAGCAGCATGTAGTCGGCGGAGCCGCCCGGCGTCACGCCTGAAATGACATAGGCGCTCAGCGGCAGCCAGACCAGCGCCATCAACAGCGCGATGATCCTGGTCCGCGTCAGTTGCGCCAGGATGGAGGGGGCGGCGGGTTCGATGGTGATGTCAGCCATGGGTCAGCCCTCCTCAAGCGAAACGGATGCGGGGATTGAGGAAGGTGTAGCCGATGTCCGATATGATCTGGGACGTCACGGCGACGATGACGGCAACCAGCGTGCAGGCCTGCACGACGTAGATGTCGCCGAAGAGTGCTGCTTCCAGCAGCAGCTTGCCGAAGCCCTTGTACTCGAAGAACACCTCGACCACGACGACGCCCGACAACAGCCAGTTGAGTTGCAGGACGATGACCGTGAAGGGCGCGATCAGCGCGTTCCTCAGTGCGTGTCTCAGGATCACCCGCCGGTAAGGCAGCCCCTTGAGCACCGCGGTGCGGATATATTGCGAGGTCATGACCTCGGCCATCGAGGCCCGCGTCATGCGCGCCACATAGCCGAAATCGTAGAGCACAAGGGTCATTACCGGCAGCATCAGCTGCCAGCCGTCGAACCCGGATATCATCGCCGATTTGGTCGGGAGCCACTTGAGCCCGAGCGCGAAGATGACGGTCAGGATGATGGCCGTGGCGATCTCGGGAATAGAGGTGGTGAAAACCGAAATGAAGGAGATCGAGCGGTCGAGCCTGGAGCCTTCGCGCATGCCGGCCAGGACGCCGAGGATCAGCGAGAGCGGCACCATCAGCGCGAACACCCAGAAGGCCAGGATGCCGGTGTTCTTAAGCGCCGCCCACAGCAGCGGCCCGACTGCCGTGTTCTTCTCGAATGACCAGCCGAGGTCGCCTTGCAGGACATTGCCGACCCATAGCGCGAACCGCTGGTAGAACGGGATGTCGAGCCCCTTCTTGACCAGCCAGGCCTTGTAGTCGTCGGGGTCCATCGCCGAGACGCCGAAGTTGCCCAGTTCGGCGAGTGCGATACGCATCTTGAACGTGTCGCTATCGAAGATGATAAAGAGAATGATGGACGCCACGATCAGGATGAGAATCATCTGGATCAGGCGCCGGCCGATGAGTTTCATCATGTCCGGTCACTACCCGCCGGCAGGCAGGCCCCCCATTTCTGACACATCGTCGCTTGCGCGCATGTTATTGTCCGGCTGTGCCGGCTTGTTCTTCGCGCCGCGTGTGCTCTTTGAAGTACCCCCCGGAGCGGTATCCGCCCCGGGGATATCGCGTTGTTTGCGTCAGGCCGACATCCAGACCTTGTTGAACTGGTGGTACTGCGTGGGGTGCGCCGGATAGCCGTGCACCTTTTTCGATGTGATCGTGTAGACCGGACGATAGAGCGGTTGCACCATGACGGCGGCGTCCTGAAGGATCTTCTCTACCGTTTCCATTTTGGCGCGGCGCTCTTCGACGTCGAGCGTGGCTTCCGCGGCATCCAGTGCCGCATCGAACTCGGCCGAAGCAAAGGCCGATTCGTTCCACGGCACGCCGGTGCGATAGCCGAGCGAAAGCACCATCGTGCCCAGCGGGCGATGCGTCCAGGCGGTAGCGCCGAAACCGGTCTTGGCCCAGATTTCCCAGTAATTCGACGCCGGCATCACATTGACGTTGAGCGTGATGCCCGCATCCTTCAACTGGTCGCGCATCGCCTCGGCCACTGACTGGTGCCAGGGTCCGTCGGTGTTGCCGACATCGATCGTGACTTCCAGGTTCTCCTTGCCCGCTTCCTTGAGCAGGGCCTTGGCGCCCTCGACGTCACGCTTGATCGGCGGCAGTTCGAAATATTCCGGGTGCACGGGAGCCACGTGGTGGTTCTCGCCAATGTCGCCGCCTTCCGGATAGACCAGGGCCTTGATCGCCGCATTGTCGCACGCCATCACAATGGCCTTGCGAACGCGGATGTCGTCGAACGGCGGTTCCGTCACACGCATGCGGCAGCACAGGGTCTGCGCGGTCCGCGCCGCGATGATATTGCCCTCGACCGCTTTCGCCAGCTCCATCTGCTCGATGGAGAACTCGTAGATCGCGTCGACGTCGCCGCCGGCAAACGCGGTCAGCTGGTTGTCCTCGTCGAAATTGTAATAGTGGATTTCGTCGAGATAGACCTTGCCGCCCCAGTAGGTGAAATCCTTGCCGTCGGTCGTCTTGGTGATCCGCTTGAGGATGCACTTGTCGCCCACCGCGAGTTCCGCCAGCCCGTATGCGCCGGTGCCGATCGGATTGTCGGAGAACGGCGGTGTGAAGCTCGGATGCAGGATCGCGGTCGGGTAGTTGTACATGTCCTCGGGGAAGGACAGCACCGGCTTGGACAGGTTGAACTGGATGGTGTGGCTGTCGACGAGGGTGATGGCGCCGTCACGCAGCTTCTTGACCATCTTGGCATTGCCCTTGTCGTCCTTCTCGCCGGAGTCGACTTCCTCGACCAGCGCGGAGATCGACGACAGGCCGACATTGGACGAGCCGATAGCCGGATCGGTCCAGCGCTCGACGTTCCACTTGATGTGCTCGGCTGTCAGTTCGTCGCCATTGTGCCACATCACGCCCTTGCGGATGTTGAACGTCCAGGTCTTCAGGTCATCGGAAGCCGACCAGCTTTCCGCCAGCATCGGGCGGGTGATGTTGTCGGGGCCGGTCATCGCCAGGTATTCCAGCAAATGGCGGGTCTGATTCGACATCTCGACCCAGGAATAGGTCGCCGGATCTTCCATTTTCTGGATCTGCATGGCGACCTTGAGGATGCCGCCGGACTGGGCATCGGCCTCGTCGGCGGGAAACGGCAGGTTGCCTGTCTCGGCGGCCATTACCGGGTCCGCGAGTCCTGCCATCGCATAGGCGGTACCGGCGGCCAGACCGGTCAGTGCTGCGATGCGAACGAATTCGCGCCGGTTCATTCGACCGGCCTCCATCAAGTCCATCGCTTCTTTCGCCTTCGGATGAAGGCGAATATCTTTTTTGTCACTAGACATGAATTACTCTCCCATTTTCGTTTTCGCCGTTTAACGGCGCTCGGCGCATGCACGTTACGAAATGGCGCACAAGGAATGCGGATCAACCGCTGAAGTCCTCGGGCAAGCCTAACATGCAATCGCACTATAGCGACAACCCTGCCTCGGGATTTTTTCCCGCAACGTATTTAACTGTCCTCAGAACGACCTGTCGGTTTTTGACATGACCGTGTCGCGATCAGCCGACGCGGCCCGCAAAAACGTGCCTTTCTAAGTCCGTTGTGGCCGGGCCCGGTGCGGGTTGAACGGCCACCGCAAGGTACGGGTGGACACGCGCATGTCGATTGTGGAGACACGGGATTTACGCGAAAGGCGCGGCCGCAGGGCGATGCATGTGGACCGCGGCAGTGGCGTGATCAATCAGCTCCCCTGGCAGATCCCGGTCAACACCGATCGTCCCACGGAACCCTTGCCGATGGAACGGGTCGAGGCGATTCATGAAGGGGCGATGCGCATTCTGGAGGAAATCGGCATCGACTTCCTCAACGGCGAGGCACGCGACATCCTGAAGAAGGCCGGTTGCGACGTCGAGCCGGGTACGGAGCGTGTCCGCTTCGATCGGGGCTTCATCATGGAGCAGGTCGCCAAGGCGCCGGCCTCGTTCGACATCACACCGCGCAATCCCGGCCGCCGCATCACCGTCGGCGACGGCCATATGCTGTTCATGAACGTATCAAGCCCGCCCAACGCGATGGATCTCGACCGCGGCTATCGCAGCGGTGACCGCTCCAGTTTCCAGGACCTTGTCAAGCTGACGCAATACTTCAATTGCATGCATCTGGCCGGCGGCTATCCGGTCGAACCCGTCGACATCCATCCCTCGATCCGACACCTCGACTGCCTCTACGACAAGCTCACGCTGACCGACAAGGTGGTCCACGCCTATTCGCTCGGCACCGAGCGCATCGAGGACGCCATGGAGATGGTGCGCATCGCCGGCGGCCTGACCCACGAGGAATTCGCCGCCCGGCCGCGCATGTTCACCAATATCAATTCCTCCTCACCCCTCAAGCACGACTGGCCGATGCTCGACGGCGCCATGCGGATGGCAAGGCGCGGCCAGCCCGTCGTCGTCACGCCGTTCACGCTGGCCGGCGCCATGGCACCGGTGACCATTGCCGGCGCGGTCACCCTGTCGATCGCCGAATGCCTGTGCGCCGTTGCGCTGCTGCAGGTCGTCAATCCCGGTACGCCGGTGGTCATGGGCACGTTCACCTCCAATGTCGACATGAAGTCGGGCGCGCCGGCCTTCGGCACGCCGGAATACATGCGCGCCACCCAGATCTCGGGCCAGATGGCGCGCTACTACGGCCTGCCGTTGCGCGCCTCCAACGCTTGCGCCGCCAATGCTCCGGATGCCCAGGCCGCGTGGGAAAGCGCGTTCTCGCTGTGGGCCTGTGTCTCGTCCGGTACCAACCTTGTCTACCATGCAGCCGGCTGGCTCGAGGGCGGCCTGATCGCGTCCTACGAAAAATTCGTCATGGACTGCGAGATGGTCCAGCAGATCATCCACTACATGAAGGGCGCCAGTGCGAGCGAAGACGACATCGCCTTCGACGCGATCAACGAGGTTGGCCCGCACGGCCACTTCTTCGGCTGCGCCCACACCCGCGAACGCTACCAGACCGCGTTCTATTCGCCCTTCCTGTCCGACTGGCGCAATTACGAAGCCTGGACGCTCGACGGCGCGCCACAGACGCCGGAACGCGCCAACCGCATCTGGAAGAAGATCCTCGCCGAGTTCGAGCCGCCGCCCATGGACGAAGCCATCCGCGAGGAACTTGCCGGGTTCGTCGAACGCCGCAAGCGCGAGGGCGGCGCGCCGACCGACTTTTGACACCAGGCCATTCTCGGGAGAACCAGATGAAGTCGCATGCAAGAGCAGTAGTCATCGGCGGCGGTGTCGTCGGGTGTTCGGTGCTGTTCCACCTGACCAAGCTCGGCTGGAAGGACGTGATGCTGATCGAGCGCTCGGAGTTGACCTCCGGCTCTACATGGCATGCCGCCGGCGGCTTCCATACCCTCAACGGCGATCCCAACGTCGCCAAGCTGCAGGCCTACACCGTCTCGCTCTACAAGGAGATCGAGGAACTGTCCGGCCAGTCCTGCGGCCTGCACCTGACGGGCGGCCTGCAACTGGCCGATACACCCGAGCGCATGGAGTGGCTGAAGATGGCGCACGCCCGCGGCCGCTATCTCGGCATGGAGACCGAGCTCATCACGGCGAAGGAAGCCGCCGACATGATGCCGCTGCTCGACCCCTCCCACTTCGTCGGCGCGCTTTGGGACCCGGTTGAAGGCCATCTCGATCCGTCGGGCACAACCCACGCCTACGCCAGGGCGGCCAGGGCCAACGGTGCGGAGATCGTGCTGCGCAACCGCGTCATCGAGCTGACGCAGAACGAGGATCTCTCCTGGAACGTGGTGACCGAGCAGGGAACGGTGCGCGCCGATCATGTCGTCAATGCCGGCGGGTTGTGGGCGCGCGAGGTCGGCCGCATGGTCGGCGTCGAACTGCCGGTGCTGGCCATGGAGCACATGTACATCCTCACCGAGGACATGCCCGAGGTCGCCAAAATCAACAAGGAAACCGGCAAGGAAGTCGTCCACGCCATTGATTTCTCGGGCGAAATCTACATTCGCCAGGAGCGCGGCGGCATGCTGCTCGGCACCTATGAACGCGCCTGCAAGCCCTGGTCTCCGAAAGATACGCCGTGGGATTTCGGCCACGAACTGCTGGCCCCGGACCTCGACCGTATCGCGCCGTCGCTGGAAGTCGGGTTCCGGCACTTCCCGGCCTTCCAGGACGCCGGCATCAAGCAGATCGTCAACGGCCCCTTCACTTTCGCCCCCGACGGCAACCCGTTGGTCGGTCCCGTGCCGGGCGTGCCGCATTTCTGGTCGGCCTGCGCCGTCATGGCCGGGTTCAGCCAGGGAGGCGGCGTCGGCCTGGCGCTCGCCAACTGGATGGTCGAGGGCGATCCGGGCTTCGACGTATGGGGCATGGATGTCGCCCGCTTCGGCGAATGGGCGACGCTGCGCTACACCAACGCCAAGGTGCGCGAAAATTATTCGCGCCGCTTCCGCATCCGCTTCCCCAACGAGGAACTGCCCGCCGCCCGCCCGGTCCAGACCACGCCGCTCTACCACCGCATGCTCGCGCAGGGTGCGGTGATGGGCGACTCGTGGGGCCTGGAAACGCCGCTGTGGTTCGCGCCGCAGGGCGTTGAACCGCGCGACATCGTCTCCTTCCACCGCTCCAACGATTTCGAGCACGTCGGGGCCGAGTGCCTGGCCGTGCGAAATTCCGTCGGCGTAACCGAGATCGCCAATTTCGCCAAATACGAGATCACCGGCCCCGGCGCGGAAGCCTGGCTGTCGCACCTGATGACCAACGCCATGCCGAAGACCGGGCGCATCGTGCTCACTCCGATGCTCAACGACAACGGCAAGCTGATCGGCGACTTCACCATCGCCAAGGCCGGCGCCGAGCGCTTCATGATGTGGGGATCGAGCCAGGCGCAGCGCTACCACATGCGCTGGTTCGAGAGCCACATGCCCGCCGATGGTTCGGTCACAGTGCGCCGTCTCGATCTCGGCCTCGTCGGCCTGTCGGTCTGCGGTCCTAACGCGCGCAAAGTGCTGGAGAAACTCGCCGACATCGACGTTTCGAACGACGCTTTCCGCTTCATGGATTTCCGCGAGACGGATGTTGCCGGCGCGCCCTGCATGGTCAACCGGCTGACCTATTCCGGCGACCTCGGCTACGAGATCTGGATGACGCCGGAATTCGAGCTTGCCGTCTACGAGGCGATCATGGCCGCGGGCGGCGAATTCGGCATACGCAATTTCGGCATGCGCGCGCTGCTGTCGCTGAGGCTCGAAAAGAACTTCGGCACCTGGTTCCGCGAGTTCCGCCCGATCTATGGTCCGTTCGAGGCCGGGCTCGACCGCTTCGTCGCGCTGTCGAAGAACGATTTCGTCGGCCGCGCGGCGGCGATGAAGGAAAAGGAGACCGGCGGCCGCCTTTCCCGCGTCTCGATGATCGTCGATGCCGGCGACGCCGATGTGCTGGGCGACGAGCCGATCTGGGCCAGGGTCGGCGCCGATTATCCGGCGATCGCGACCGGCGCCGATATCGGCGGCGACCCGGAGCGCATTGGCGATACGGATGGCGACTGGAAGGTCGTCGGCTGGGTCACCTCGGGCGGCTATGCCCATTTCGTCGGCGCATCGATGGCGCAGGGTTACGTGCCCCGCGCGCTTGCCGATGGCAATACCGAGCTTGCCGTCGAGATCATCGGGGTGCGCCGCGCGGTGAAGATTGCCCACGAACCGCCGTTCGATCCGAAGGCGGAGCGCATGCGGGGGTAGGCGTCGCGCTGCGTCGGATTGCCTCTCGCCACCGCGATTTGCCACGCTATTGTGAGTGCCATTGAACGCACAGGGATGGCGAGCCATGCACCACATCGAAATGGGCGACCTGGACCCGCACCTTGTCGCGGTGGAGTTGCTTGCAGCGCTCGCCGATCGACGCCAGGTCGGCCCGCTGACGGGCATCCGCCCGGAATTCGATCTTGTGCAGGCTTACCGGGTGACTGCGGCGGTGCGGGCACTTCGCCAAGCGCGCGGCGAACACCCGGTCGGCCGCAAGATCGGATTTACCAATGCCGGCATCTGGGACGAATATGATGTCCATGCCCCGATCTGGGGCTACATGTACGACACGACGGTCCGCGATCTGGACGCGCTGGGCGGAGTGTTCGACCTCGCCGGCCTGCTCGAGCCACGCATCGAGCCGGAAATCGCGCTCGGTCTTGCGCGGGCGCCCGAGCCAGACATGGACGAAACGGCGTTGCTGGATTGCGTCGAATGGATCGCGCACGGTTTCGAGATCGTCCAGTCGCTCTTTCCCGGCTGGAAATTCGCAGCCGCTGACACCGCCGCCGCCTTCGGTCTGCACGGTGCCTATCTGATGGGTCCGCGCCACGGTGCAGGCTCGGACACCGCCCGGTGGCTCGCCGCCCTGCCCGCCTTCTGGATCACGCTTCAACGCAGCGGGGAAACGATTGACCGGGGCACCGGCGCCAACGTGCTCGGCGGGCCGCTGTCCGCCCTTCGCCACCTCGTCGAGGTGCTGGCCGACGATCCCGTCAACCCGGCGCTTTCGGCCGGCGAGATCGTGACGACGGGTACCCTCACCCGCGCCTTTCCTGTTGCACCCGGGCAAACTTGGCGCACCATGGTAGAGGGGCTGCCGCTGGACGGTATGGAAGTGCGGTTCCTCTGATCGGTCAATATCCCGCCGCCCGCACTGTCTCCCCGAGCGCGATCACCGGCTGGTAGTCTTCGATCGATCCGGCTTGCACGCTCTGCAGCAGCGGTTGCGGCGCCTTGGCGATGGCCATGTCGAGCGCGGCGCGCAACACATCCGCCAGACCGGCATTCGCTTTCGCCGTCACGAGCGGCAGCGCGGGCATTTCGTCGGTCCAGCCGATCACGGTCAACTCCCGCGCCGCCGGTTCATGGTCGAGTGCCAACCGCCAGGTCACGCAGTCGATCGACGCGATCGCGGCCCTGCCCGCCGCCACGGCACGGATGCTCGTGCGGTGACTGCCGGTCTCGATCCAGTCGCCAACGTCGCTCGCATGAACGCCATGGCCGGCGAACCACCCGGCAAGCGCGCGGTAACCGGACAGCGAGTCTTCCCCGTTGATCGCGATTGTTCGGTGCGCAAGTTCCAGCGGATCGGCCTTTTCGCGCGCGACGATCGCGCTGCGGTAGGTTCCCGCCCCGCATCCCTCGGCGTCATAGGAAGGGATGGCGACGACCGAAAGCGCATCGGAAAACCCGTGCGTCAGCGGCCAGCCGCAGGTCTGGGACAGGATAAGCCCGGGCGAGCGCCAGATTTCCGCGTCGGGCGTATCGCGATCGAGCGCCACCGGCGTATCGATCCCGATTGCGGCCAGCGCCTCGCACAGTTCCGTCCAGAAGGCGTCCGTCTCGTCACGCACTTCGGGCCAGTCATACATCGGCAGGCTCGCGTATCTCATGGCGCAATTGAACCACGAAACGGGACAGTCGGCGAGATGCCGGTCGGCGCTCCGCTCACTCGTGCGGCGGCGAAGCGGGAACGGCAGCATGGCCGTCGATCGTGGCGGGCGCGGTCGTTTCCGGGAGGAACGCGCGGGAGACAGCTTCTTCGGTCCTCAATACGGGATGAGCCACCGGCTCCTTGGCGTGCAGCAGCCAAGCGCGCGCGACCGCCAGGTAGTCGCGATACACATAGCCGCCATTCATGGCAATCCATTCCTCGCGACTTGCGCGAAAGAGTGCCGGCAACTCGTACCATGGCGCCGCCGGCAACTTGTGGTGCACGAGATGCAGATTGTTGTTGAGGAACAGCCAGTTGAGAATCCGGGCTTTTTCCACGATGATGGTCCGCCCTTCGACCTGCGGCGCCCAGCGATGCTCGCAATAGGTGCGGATGCAGATCAGCGAAAGCCCGGCATGGGCGGGAACCACCGCGTAGAGCCAGAAGGGAATGCCGCAGACGCGCTCCAGCCACCAGACGAGCACGGCAAGGCCGAAGGCGTGGCGCACCCAGGCATCGATGACCTGTCGGTCGCCCCCGGCGATCAGGCGCGCGTCCTGGCGCCAGAATGCCGTCACCATCAGCGCCGGGCCAAACACCAGCCGCCCGGCGAGGCTGTTGTTGATCTTCAACAGGATGCGCAGCGCGACGGGCAGAGCGCCAAAGTCGCGGCCGGCCCGGTAGAAGCTCTCCGGATCGTCATAGGGATCGGTCAGCTGCTCGTCGCAATGGTGCCGCAGGTGCAGCGCCTTGAACCGGCGATAGGGGTAGAACAGGCCGAGCGGAACGAACACCATGGCCTCGTTGATAACCGCGCTGCGCGTCGGATGTCCGTGCAGCACCTCGTGCTGCAACGAGGAATGCAGCGCGATCGCCACCGCCATCGCCGGAAAGGCGATCCAGTATCCGACAGTGTCCGAAAACCAGCTTGCCACGCCAAACATGGCGTAGCTCAGCGCGAGCATCGCCACGGTCTGCCATTCGATCCATGCTTTTGGTTTCGCCCTCAAGTCCTTGATCACGCCCCGTTACTTCTGCCCGGCCCCTCTCCTCCGGTCAGCGTTCAGCGATAGGCCGATCGTCTGTTCACGGCAACGAGACGTTGCGCATATTGCGTTAATAATGATAATCATACACCGCACCTGTTTATAATTGTAAACATTCTTGGCCATCCATGGACAAACGCGACCTTTCGGAAATCTTCCGCGCCCGGCTCGTCGAACTGATCGAACGGTCCGGCCAGTCCCATGCCGAATTCGCCCGCAAGGCCGGCATCGACCGCTCCGCGCTGTCGCAGCTGCTGTCTGGCCGCGCGGCGCGACTGCCGCGCGCCGAGACGCTCGCCAACATCGCCGAGAGCCGCTCGGTCAGCCTGGATTGGCTGCTCGGCTTCAGCCAGGCGGAGGAAGTGGCGCCGGAAATCCTCCCCGCGATCGAGATCGAGGAGCGCGCCGATACCGTTGGCGAGACGTTGCTGGCGCAGTGGCATGCCGAGGCCGCCGGCACCAAGGTCCGTTACGTGCCGGCGCGAATACCCGACCTGCTGCGCACCCAGGCGGTCATCGCTTATGAAAGCCGGTCCCTGCCCGGAGCTGTAGCACAAACCCGGATATCCGAGGCCGAGACGCGAATCGACTACAACCGGCGACCCGAAACCGACATGGAAGTCTGCATGACCCTGCAGGCGCTGCGCGGCCTCGCTCTTGGCGAGGGCATATGGAGCGACCTTCCCGTCGATGAAAGGCGGCGGCAGATGCTGCACATGGCTCGCCTGATCGAGGAACTCTATCCGACATTCCGCCTGTTTCTCTATGACGGTCGCAACGCATGGTCGGTGCCCTACACCGTGTTCGGGCAGAAGCGTGCGGCCATCTATGCCGGCGACATGTACCTGGTGCTGAACAGCACCGACAGCATCCGTTCCCTGACCCGCCATTTCGACAGTCTGATCCGCAAGGCGACAGTCAATCCGCACGAGGTCACGGGTCACATTAAGAATTTGATTTCGCTACTTTAGTTTCCGTTAACCCTGCCATGGAACTGCCGCAATCGGACATCTGTCGCGATGATGGACAACATGTCGCGGAGCCATGTCGTTTTTATTCGGCTGCCATGACGCTTTCAGGACTTGTGCGGCGGCGCAGAAGGACTAGATGACCGCTCAGACAAGAGCCGCCCCACTCCAGTATGCGAAGGCGACTCCGTGTTGACCTCATATCTGACATGGAGACGTGACATGAAACTCTTCGCCCGCAAGTTCTTCGCCCGCAGAGCCGTCAGCACCGCCACGGCCGCCGAGCGCCGCCGCTTCGCCAAGTCGATGGGTGGCGAAATTGCCGCTGTTTCGGCCGCCCGTCTCGGCTGCATCGTCTGACAAGGCATTGGGCGGTTCGGCCGCCCGTTCCCATTCCAGACCCCGCCGCGGAATCGCTGCGGGGTTTTTCATTTCCGCCTTCCTTCGACGCGCCCCTTGCGGATCGCACCACGTGCGGCCAATATCCGGTGCCGGCCGCATGAGTTGCAAGGCCGGCTTGCGGTGACGCGCCACGGGTCAGCATGAACGCATATGATCCCACTCCCGGCAACAGCCCGGCGCACGGCGCGGGCGTAACGACCGTGCGCACATTCACGTTTCTGCTCTATCCCCGCTTCTCCATGCTCTGTTTCGCATCAGCCATCGAGCAATTGCGGGTCGCCAACCGCCTGCTCGGCGAGCAGGCCTACCTCTGGCGCCTTGTCACCAAGAACGGCGAGGATGCCGAGGCGTCGAACGGGATCACGTTCTCCGCCCACCACTCGATGAAGCACGAGCGCGAATTGATCCGCAATGGCGAGAAACCGGACTATTTCTTCGTCGTCGCGAGCCTCGGTTTCGAGCGGTTTCACGATCCCGAAATCAATTACGGCCTTCAGATGATCGAACGCCAGGGTGTCTCGATCGGCGGCATTTCGAATGGAGCATGGATTCTTGCCGACGCCGGGCTGCTCGACGGCTCGCGCTGCTGCATCCACTGGGAAACGATCCCCGCCTTTACCGAGAAGTTTCCCGAAGTGATCGTCTATCCCGACATCTTCGAACATGACGGACGCCACTATACCTGCGCCGGCGGCACGGCTGCGATCGACATGATGCTGCACCTGATCGGTTCTCATCACGGCGAGGACCTGGCGCGCGGAGTAGCCGAACAGGCGCTCGCCGAACGCCAGCGCGGCCAGGGCGAGCGCCAGCGCCTGCCGCTGCGCGCGCGTCTCGGCATAACCAGCTCGCGCCTGCTGTCGATCATCGAACTGATGGAATCCAATGTTGCCGAGCCGCTGTCGCTCGCCGAGATCGCCGACTACACGGGTCTCTCGCGCCGCCAGATCGAACGCCTTTTTTCGCGCAATCTCGGCCGGTCCCCGGCACGTTACTATCTGGAGGTCCGCCTGGATCGGGCCCGCCACCTGCTGGTCCAGACCTGGATGCCGATGATCGAGGTGGCGGTTGCCTGCGGTTTCGTCTCCGCCTCGCATTTCTCCAAATGTTATCGCGACGTCTACGGCCGGTCACCGCAGCACGAACGCCAGAACCGAGAGCGCATGCTTCAGTAGTCGCCGCTTGGGGATTTCCCGCCGTTCAGGTAGGAAAGTCCTGTACCTGTGCCGGGTGATCGCTTAAACGCTGGCAAACGGCACGGCCGGAAACAGGCTGGCGGGGAACATGGCAGCTCTGATCGAAGTGAGAAACGTGACCAGGCTCTTCGGCGGTTTCGTCGCCGTGGACGACTGCTCCCTTTCCGTCGAGGCCGGTTCGATCACCGGGCTGATCGGGCCCAACGGCGCCGGCAAGTCGACCTTGTTCAACATGGTCGCCGGCAACCTGAAACCTTCATCGGGCACCATCCTGTTCAACGGCGAGGACGTGACGGGACTGGCCCCTCACCAGCTTTTCGCCCGCGGCCTGCTGCGCACCTTCCAGATCGCGCACGAATTCTCCAACATGACGGTGCTGGAAAACCTGATGATGGTGCCGGATACCCAGGCCGGCGAAAACCTGTTTTCCGCCTGGTTGCAACCCGCCCGTGTTACGCGTGAAGAAGCGCAGGTCCGCGCCCGCGCAGAGGAAGTCGTGTCGTTCCTCAACATCGCCCACGTCAAGCATGAACTGGCCGGCAACCTGTCGGGCGGCCAGAAGAAGCTGCTGGAACTCGGCCGCACGATGATGGTCCACGCGCGCGCCGTCCTGCTCGACGAGATCGCCGCCGGCGTCAACCGCACCCTGCTCAACGACCTTGCCGGCAATATCGAACGGCTCAACCGCGAGATGGGCTACACCTTCTTCGTCATCGAGCATGACATGGACCTGATCGCCCGGCTTTGCGACCCGGTCATCGTCATGGCTCACGGCACCAAGATGCGCGAAGGCCATATCGAGGACATCAAGAACGACCCGGAAGTGATCGAGGCCTATTTCGGCGGCTCGCCGACCGGTGGCGCCACGACCGCGCAGGAGGCTCGCTGATGGCCCTTCTGGAAATACGCGATCTCACCGCCGGCTACGGCGTGATGACGATCCTAAAGGGCGTCAACCTGTCGCTCGAGGAAGGCGAGATCGGGGTCATCGTCGGGCCCAATGGCGCGGGCAAGTCGACGACGCTGAAGGCCGTCTTCGGCCTCAACACCATCACCGGCGGCCAGATCCTGTTCGACGGCGAAGACATCACCGGAACGCCACCCGAACGCCTGGCGTCCAGAAGGATCGCCTTCGTGCCGCAGGAGGCCAATGTCTTCACCACCATGACCGTGCACGAGAACCTGGAAATGGGCGCCTATGCGCGCCGCAGCGACATTTCCGCCGTGCTCGACCACGTCTATTCGGTCTTTCCGCCGCTGAAAGCCAAGCGCAACCAGCCGGCCGGCGAGCTCTCCGGCGGCCAGCGCCAGATGGTCGCCTTCGGCCGCGCGCTGATGATCGAGCCCAGGCTGTTGCTGCTCGACGAGCCGACCGCGGGCCTCTCACCCCTGTTCATGAGCGAAATCTTCGACCGCATCATCGCCATCAACAAGACCGGCGTGAGTGTCGCCATGGTCGAGCAGAACGCAAAACAGGCGCTCGCCATCGCCCACAAGGGCTTCGTACTCGCCAATGGCATGAACAGCTTCACCGGCACGGGCGCCGAACTGCTGGCCGACGAAGACGTCGCCAGAAGCTTCCTGGGGGGCTGAGATGAACAGGAGCGAAATGCGTTCGTTCTCTTCCGTCTCCGGATGGCGCAGCATTGTCCTTGGGAGACCGCGCGCATGAACGAACTGATCTTCTTCGTCAACAAGGCGCTGATCTCCGGCTTCGTGATCGGCTCGATCTACGCGCTGGGCGCCATCGGCGTGACGCTGGTGTTCGGCATCCTGCGCTTTGCCCATTTTGCTCACGGCGACCTGATGACGGTCGGCGCCTTCGTCGCCTACGTGCTTGCGGCCGCCGCCGCGGCAGCGGGCGTCACGGCGCCCGTACCGCTCGCCGTCGTCGTGCTGCCGGCCGTGATCGTCGTCACCGCGGTCATGGCGCTTGGCCTCGATCGCGCCTTCTACAGGCCGCTGCGGCGTGCAGGCTCGCCCGGAGTCGTGCTCGTCATGGCCTCCATCGGCGTGACCCTGATGCTGCAGGGCCTGATCCGCCTGTTTGCCGGCCCTCGCTCGCGCGAGATGTATTTCACCGAGCCGAAGGACATCTTCCGTATCGACATTCCCGGTGCCGCTTCAAAGATCGTCGTCACCGAGCCGCAGCTCATCCTGTTCGTCTTCACCCTTGTCGCCGTTGTCGCGCTGCACTGGTTCCTGTCGCGATCGCGCCTCGGCAAGGCCATGCGCGCGGTCTCCGACAATCCCGACCTCGCCCGCATCACCGGAATTTCCATCGAGACCGTGGTACGGGCCACCTGGATCATCGGCGGCGGCCTGGCGGCGATCGCGGGCACCATGCTTTCGCTCGACGTGACGCTGAAGCCCGATCTCTCCTTCAATATCCTGCTGCCGATCTTCGCCGCCACCATCGTCGGCGGCATCGGCCAGCCCTATGGCGCGATCGCCGGCGGCTTCCTGGTCGGCTTTTCGGAGACGCTCGCCGTGTTCAACTGGTCGGTACTGCTGCGCCCGATCGCACGGTTCACCGACGGCGCCTTCGAGGTGCCGGCCAAGCTTGCCTTCGTGCCGACCGAATACAAGCTGATGGTGCCCTTCATCATCCTGGTCATCGTGCTGATCTGGCGCCCGACCGGCATCTTCAAGGGGCGTGTGCTGTGATGGCAAACTATCGCCGCGACATCATCCTGTTCGCCTTTCTCGCCGCCCTTTTCGCGGTCGTCTTCGCGACCCAGGGCACGGCCTATTCGCTGCGCCTCACCGTGGAAGCCACGTGCTACGCCGTCATCGCGCTCGGCCTGTCGCTGCAATGGGGCACCGCCGGGCTGTTCAATGTCGGCGTCATGGGCTTCATCGCCGCCGGCGCCTTCACCTCCGTGCTGATCACCTACCCGGTCAACGACGCGTTCTGGGCAGGCGACGGCCCGGCCCTCCTCGGGTTCACGGCGCTGAAGGCCGCGATCGGCGTCCTCGCCATATGGGCCGCGCGCCAGACCCGGCGTTTCGGCTTTCCCGCCTGGCTCGCCAACCTGCTCACGCTCGTTGCCCTAGCCGTCACATTCCTGGTCGTATCCGCCGATCTCGACATCGCGGCGAACGTCATCGAGAAGGAGGCCGAATGGGTCGGCGGCTTCGGCCTGCCGGTCTTCCTCGGCTGGGCGGCCGCCGGCGTTGTCGCCGGCGTCATCGCCTGGTTCGTGGGCAAGATCTGCCTCGGCCTGCGCTCCGACTATCTGGCGATCGCCACGCTCGGCATCGCCCAGATCATCAAGACCTTGCTGAAGAACGCCGACTGGCTGACCCACGGCACGCTCACCGTGTCGCCCCTGCCCTGGCCGGTGGCCGGCGCCGCCGAAACCGGCTTCGAAACCGCGCGCGCCACCTACCTGGCGCTGACCGCGACCCTGCTCGTGATCGTCTATCTCCTGCTGGAGCGCGCCTGGCACGCGCCCTGGGGCCGCATGATGCGCGCCATCCGCGACAACGAGGATGCCGCCGCCTCCATGGGCAAGGACGTCAACCGCCGCCGGCTCGAGATCTTCGTCTTCGGCTCCATGCTGATGGGCACCGGCGGCGCGGCGCTGATCCATTTCAACACCATCTTCGACCCGTCGGGCTTCATCGACCTCAACCACACCTTCCTCGTCTGGGTGATGGTGATCCTGGGCGGGGCCGGCAACAATCGCGGCGCCATCTTCGGCGCGCTGTTCGTCTATGTCGTGTG
Source organism: Notoacmeibacter sp. (assembly GCA_019912385.1). Classification (GTDB taxonomy): domain Bacteria; phylum Pseudomonadota; class Alphaproteobacteria; order Rhizobiales; family Rhizobiaceae; genus JAIOIW01. Next base: position 64,152 of record JAIOIW010000024.1, read on the forward strand.
GACCATGTCGGAGCCGCTGTCGCTGGCCTTCTTCGGCCAGGTCCGCGATCTCGGCCAAGCCTGGTTCGGCTGGGTCGCGCCCGACGACCTCGACAGCCGCGCCATCTCCATGCGCGTCTTCGTCATCGGGCTCACCATCGCCCTGGTGCTGCGCTACGCACCGCAAGGCGTCCTGCCCGAAAGACTCAGCCGCAAGGGGTGAGGGACACGCCACACGCGGCGGCGCTTACGACGGCGCTGCTGAAGCATTGCTCGCGGCTTGTTTGTATTGGCCTGCTGCCGGTTTCGTGGACACCGAGACAAGGTGTTCAAGACGAAACCTGAGTTTGTGAATGCAGAGAAGAAGGTTCAGCCGAGAGTTCGAACTTGAGGCGGTGAAATTGGCCAGGGAACGAAGTGTGTCGGTCGCTGAAGCGGCGCGTGACCGCGATCTCCATGTGAATGTGCTGCGCAAATGGGTCAGGGAGTTGACCGCTGACCCGCGGCAGGCGTTTCCCTGACATGGGCAGTCGAAACCGGAGCAGCTGGAGACTGGCCGGTTGCCCGACTCGGCATTTGCGAACTGATCCAGCCAGCCCGCGGATCGGTTTCGACCCGCCAGACCGGACAGTAGAAAGCCTGCCTCCTTGCAGCGCCGCCAGTCACGCTACCGGCTGGCGGCGCTCGGGCGTTCCCACCGCTTTGCGGGCGCATTGGGGCGGCGAAAGCTCCAGTGGCCCTTGTCTGCCGTTCCGGATTATCGTGACAGTGACCGCCTGGCACCGCTTTCGAACCCGACCCGGAGACAGCCCATGCCCGACCTCTCCCGCTTCGTCGCCGCGCAGGACCGCGTCTGGACCAACGTCATCGCCGAGCTTGCGGCGGGGCGCAAACGCACCCACTGGATGTGGTTCGTCTTTCCCCAGATCGAAGGACTCGGCCATTCCGCGATGGCCGAGCGCTATGCGATAGCATCGCTCGACGAAGCCCTCGCGTACCTCGCCCACCCGGTTCTGGGGCCAAGGCTCGCCGATTGCGTCGACCTGCTGCTGGCGGTCGAAGGCAGGTCCGCAAACGAAGTGATGGGGTCGCCCGACGACTTCAAGCTGCGCTCGTCGATGACCCTGTTTGCCCGCGCAGCCGGCGACCCCGCGCCGTTCAGGGCCGTGCTCGACAAGTGGTATGGCGGGGCGGAGGACCCGCTGACGCTGGAACGGATTTGAGGGTGCGGACACCCTCCCATCGCCCGCTTGTGGGAGAGGGAAGTGGAGTTACGAAGAAACGGGCGCCGCAAGGCGCCCGCTCCAGGTTTCGTAGCCAGCCCCAAAGGCGGGCGATACCGGCCTTACATCGCCGGGCCGACGGTCTCGAACTTGCCGCCCTTGACGACCAGTTCGTCGAACACGCCCGGCACGTCGCCGGCGGCGTCGAACTCGTGGCTGCCCGAGGCGCCCTCATAGTTGATGTCGGTGCCCGCCTTGATCAGCTCGACCGCCTTGGCCCAGTCGCCGGGCAGGATGGTCTCGCCGGGCGCGGATGCGATATCGCGCAGCGCCGCGTTGAGGCCTTCCATCTTGCCGCCGTTCTTTTCCAGCGCCAGCGCCAGCAGCATCGCCGCGTCGTACGACTGCGCGGCGAACGTCGCCGTCGGGTCGAGATTGGCAGCCTTGGCCGCGGCTTCGAACAGGGTCTTGCCGGGAATCTCCGGCGAGCCGGGACGCGTCGCGATCATGCCGTCGGCCTGGTCGCCGACCAATTCGCCGAGCTTGTCGCCCACCATGCCGTCGCCGCCGACGAACACCTGGAAATCGCCGCTCTCGACCGCCTGCTTGATGACGGTGCCGCCCGAGCCGTCGACATAGGCCAGAACCACCAGCGCGGAAGCGCCGGACGACGCCAGCGATCCGAGCTCGGCGCGGTAGTCGGCCTTGCCGTCCTCATGCGCTTCCGAGGCGGTCACCGTGCCGCCGCCGGCCGTGAACGCGGCGGAGAAGGCCTCGGCGAAGCCCTTGCCGTAGTCGTTGTTGACATAGGTGATGGCGACGGAATCGATGCCCTTCGACTTGACCACGTTTGCCAGCACGATGCCCTGGTAGGCATCGGACGGCGCGGTACGGAAGACGAGGTCCTTGTCGTCCAGGCCGGTTAGCGCCGGCGAAGTCGAGGCCGGCGAGATCATCACCACGCCGCCCGGCACCGCGGCATTGTTGGCCGACGCGATGGTCGCGCCCGAGCACATGGCGCCGACGATCGCCGAGACCTTCTCGACATTGACCACGCGGTCGGCGGCGTCCGCCGCCTTGGTCGCGTCGGCGCAGGTGGTGTCGCCAACGACAATGGCGAGCTTGCTGCCGGCCACGCCGCCGGCGTCATTGACCTGGGCGATCGCCAGCTCGGCGCCGGCGAGGATCGGCGGCATCAGGCTTTCGATCGGGCCGGTCATGCCGCCCAGGAAACCGATCTTGATGTCGTCGGCCTGGGCCGAGGCCGCGGCGAGCGCAATCGCAGAGGCGGTGAGAAGTGTCTTTGCCTTGATAATCATGTGGAACTCCCGTTTGATTCTTCCGCGCCCGGCGGTCCGTTCGCCCTGTTCCGGGCGGCGTCGCGGCGCGTTGGAGCGGAGTTTTGCAAGTCCGCCGCGCCGAGTCAAAGCGATTGCAGGGCTTTGGAGCGGGAATCCCGGGTTAAGGTTGACGCGCGGACGGGTATTGAAGCGCCGGGCTCCTAGAATGCAGGCTCCGCACCTTCAGGACCGCCCGTGACGGCGGGGACCGAAAGGCTTTCGAGGAAGGTGGCCAGCGCCGCCACGTCCACTTCCGTCAATTCCGATGGGTAATATGGTGTGACCGTCCTTGTCTTGGGATTCCACGCGATCTCCGGCGCTCCGTCATCCCTGTCGGCGGCAACGAGCCTGCCAAGCTGCGTCGCGGCCATGACCCGTACCGCCTCCTCGAGACTGTCGACCGAGCCATTGTGAAAATAGGGTGCCGTATTGGCCACGTTGCGAAGCGAGGGGACGCGCCAAAGTCCGATTGCCCGCCCTGCCCGCGCCGTCCCGCGGTCGGCCAGAAGGTCATACCTGGCGACAAATGCGGCATCTGGAAAGACCGGAAATGGCTTGCGCACGCCGGCAGGCCTGATCTGCCCTGCTGCGCTGAATGTGGGGTCGCGATGGCAGCTGCGGCATCCCAACCCGGCGAACAGTGCCATGCCCCTTATCTGCCTGGCGTTCAGAGCACCAGTATCGCCGCGCACGAAGCGGTCGTAGGCGGTATCTGGTGCAATCAGCGTCCGCTCGTAGCTCGCAATCGCATGGACGATGTTTTCGATCGTGATGGTTTCCGGCGAACCGAACGCGCGCTCGAAAACCTCGACATATGCGGGCATGGCGCGAAGGGTTGCCTCGACCGCCTCATGGGAAGGCATGCCCATCTCCACCGGATTGACCAGTGGCCCCATGGCCTGGTCTTCCAGCGAGGAAACGCGCCCGTCCCAGAATAGGCGCGACAGGAATGCGGCGTTCCACACCGTCGGCGCGTTCCTGCTGCCGCGAAGCCCCTTGATACCGGTGGAGTTCGGGGCATTGTCATCACCACCTTCTGCAAGCACATGGCAGGAAGCGCACGATACCTTGCCGTCCGCGGAGAGGGCCGGTTCGTTGAACAGACGCCGACCCAGGCGAATGACTTCCTGGCTTGTCGCCTTGCCGTCAGGCGTCGGGGCGGAGGCAGGCAGCGCATGCCAACGTCCGGTGAAAGACGAATCCAGGTAACCGTCGGGCATGCTCTGCAGCCGCGCGCTCACCGGTTGCGGCGGCGCGTGGTCGTGGTCCTTCATCGCCACGATCAAGGTGCCGGCAATGAAAATCTTGATGCATACGGCGATCACGCCGGTTCCCAAACCGGCCGACAGCAAGGCGCGGCCGCCCGGCGATATGCCGATGCGGCGCGCCAGATCACCAGAGATCATGAATAGGACAATGGCTCCGGCGACAACGCCAATTGTCATGACAGCGAGAAGCAACATCTTTGTCTCCAACTCGGCAGGCATTCAGACGCGGGTTTCGGTCATTTGGCCTGTTTCCGGCATACGCGAGTACCGGACGGCTCTGCGCGCGTATGGAGCAATTGTTCCAGCATGGCGGTCAGACTTCCCGTACTTCGCTTGCCGGCACATCGGTTGCCGACAAGGACACGGAGCAGACCATGCAGAAAATGAGATTTTTCGTTGACACGCACGACCAGGAAAACAGCACGTTTCCAGCCGGAATTACGGAGGACGATTTCGCCGGCTTTTATCGGAAATACGAACAGGCCTGCGCCGAGGAAGGCGTCGTGAGCTTGCGTATCCATGTCGGATTCGCTGAAGGCCGTGCCTTCTGTCTCAACATGGCCCCTGACGCCGATGCAGTACGCCGGGTTCACCATAAGGTGGGGTTGCCATTCGATTCCATTACCGAGGTTACGACCGTGACGCCGGGCGACATGTTCTTTATAAGCAAGGCGGCCTGATATTCACGAAGCGGCGGCAGATGGGCAATCAACGCGACATCGTCGACCTGTTTCCTTTCACCCCGGCGATGCACGCCGATGCCCGCGAGCGCCTTCGCAACGGTATAACACGGCAAAGGGTGCCGCCGGGTAAGGACATCCTCCATCCCGGCGACACCGTGAGTGGCGTCTATCTTGTCACGGCGGGCGCCATACGGGTCTACTATTCCTCGCCCGACGGTCGTGAAGGCACGCTCTACTGGATCGAGCCGGGCCAAAGCTGCATTCTCGCACTCAACAGCCTGTTTTTGGAAATCCCTTACCCCGCATGGGCGGCGGCGGAAGAAAATGGCGCCGAAGTCCTGTCCGTTTCCGGCACCGTTTTTCGGGAACTGTTTGCCGAGGATCGTGCCGTCCAGCAATTCCTGTTCGAACAGCTTTCGCAGCGCGTCTTCTCGCTCCTGCAACTGCTGGAAGCGACGATGCGCCTGCCGCAGGAAGATCGCCTGATAATGATGCTCCTGGCACAGGCCGACGACGAAGGTATCGTTCATCTGTCACAAGAAAAGATCGCCCGCCACCTTGGCACGATCCGCGAGGTTGTTTCCCGCCTTCTGCGCAATCTCGCAAGCCAGGGTTTGGTCGCGCTTGCGCCGCGTAGGGTAACGCTCCTTGACCGCGACCGCCTGGATGCACTGGTCCCGGAACCGGAAAATCCATCCACGTAACCAGCCAAATGACGGCTTTGCTCAAACGTATCGGTTGACGACGTTCTCCAGATATTCCTGGCGGCCGGACACCGGTTGCGGATCGAGCTCTTCGTGCTCCACCCTTGCCGCAATGTCCTCTAGCGAGCGCTCGCCTGCGAGCATCGCGCGGCCCTCCGGCGTTCCCCAGCCGGCATAGCGCGACGCAACGAAATCGCTCAGCACGCCGTCCCCGATCATCTTCGCGGCCGCCTTCAGGCCGCGCGCGCAGCAGTCCATGCCGCCGATATGGGCGATCAGCAGGTCCTGCGGGTCGAGCGACTGGCGGCGCAGCTTGGCATCGAAGTTCGTGCCGCCGCTCGAAAACCCGCCGCCCTTGAGGATCTCGTGATAGGCAAGCGCCATTTCCGCCACGTTGTTGGGAAACTGGTCGGTGTCCCAGCCGGACTGGTAGTCGTTGCGGTTCATGTCGATCGACCCGAAAATGCCGAGCGCATTGGCGACCGCGATCTCGTGCTCGAAGGAGTGGCCGGCCAGGATCGCATGCCCCTGCTCGATATTGACCTTCACCTCGCTCTCCAGCCCGTGGCGCTTCAGGAAGCCGTACACCGTGGCGACGTCGAAATCGTACTGGTGCTTGGTCGGCTCCTGCGGCTTCGGCTCGATCAGGATCGTGCCCTTGAAACCGGTCTTGTGCTTGTATTCGACGACCATGTTGAGGAAGCGGCCGAGCTGCGCGTCCTCGCGTCCGAGGTCCGTGTTGAGCAGCGTTTCGTAACCCTCGCGCCCGCCCCACAGCACGTAGTTCTCGCCGCCGAGGCGATGCGTGGCGTCGATGCAGGTCTTCACCGTCGCAGCGGCAAAGGCGAAGACGTCCGGGTCCGGATTGGTCGCCGCGCCCGCCATGAAGCGGCGGTTGGAAAAAAGGTTCGCCGTGCCCCACAGCAGCTTGACGCCGGTATCCTGAATCTTCTTCTCGAAATAATCGACGATCGCGTTGAGATTGCGGGTGTTTTCGGCAAACCCCGCGCCTTCCGGCCGCACATCGGCGTCATGGAAACAGAAATAGGGCACGCCAAGCGCGGTGAACATCTCGAACGCGACGTCGGCCTTCAGCTTTGCCAGTTCCATGGTGTCGGCCGGAAACCATGGCCTCTGGAACGTGTCGCCGCCGAACGGGTCCGTTCCCGTCCACGCGAAGGAGTGCCAGTAGGCGGCGGAGAAGCGCAGATGGTCCTCCATCCGCTTGCCCATGATCACCTCGTCTGGATTGTAGTGGCGGAAAGCCAGCGGATTGGCGGAGTCCGGTCCCTCGAACGGGATCTTGTCGATATCTCCGAAAAAGCCTGTCGTCATGTCGTCCTCCTGAAAGGTCTGACCCGGCCGGCCGCACGCCACCGGAAAGAACCGCGCTTGTCCCCGTACTCCGGCACCTGCCTCCCACGGGCGCTTGTCGTGCGGGGTGCGCATGGCGCAGATCCGCAAAGCCGGACACGGTGGAATTCCGTTTGGCAGTATTTATTTCGATCTCCGAAAAAAAGCCAGC
>JAIOIW010000025.1 GCA_019912385.1 Notoacmeibacter sp.
CAGCCGCTGGCCCGGCGCTTCGGACGCGGCCTGCTGCTGCGCATCGACCAGGCGCTCGGCCATGTCGACGAACCGGTCTCGCCGCGCCTGCCCGTCGCCGCCCTTTCCGCCGAGCGCAACCTGGCCGAGCCTGTCACCGGCACCGAGCAGGTGGAGCATCTGGCAGGCATGCTGGCGGCCAGCCTGAAGCCGTCGCTGGAAGCGCGCGGCGAGGGCGCCCGCGCACTGGAACTGGCGTTGTTTCGCGTCGACGGCGCGGTCGCCCGCATCGCGCTCGGCACCGCGCGGCCGCTGCGCGACCCCGCGCTGGTCCGCCGCCTGTTCCATGAGCGCCTCGCCGCGCTTGAAAGCGATCTCGATTCGGGCTTCGGTTTCGAATTGCTCCGCCTGTCGGTCCTGGCCTCCGGACCGTTTGACGCCCGCCAGGGCAATCTCGCCGGCGATGCCGACAACGACATCGACGGCGTGGCCGGGTTTGCCGACCGCATTGCCGCCCGCTTCGGGTCCGGCGGCCTGATGGTTCCCGCAACGGTGGAAAGCCACATCCCCGAACGCGCCGTGGAGCACCATCCCTTCACCCCCGAACGGCTCGTGAATCCGGCTAAGAATCGCGACGGCCATGGAGTGCCCGCCCGGTCTCTGCCCGAGCGCCCGATCCGCCTGTTTCGCGATCCCGAGCCGGTCGAGGCGATGGCCGAGGTGCCGGAGGGTCCGCCCGTCACCTTCCGCTGGCGCCGCGCCCTGCACCGGGTGGCGAAGGCGGAGGGCCCGGAGCGCATCGAGCCGGAATGGTGGCGCGCCGAAAGCGATACGACCCGCGACTATTACCGCATCGAGGACGAGGCGGGCCGGCGCTACTGGCTCTATCGCAGCGGTCTTTATGGTGCCGGCGACGCTCACCCGCGCTGGTACATGCACGGCCTTTTTGCCTGAGGTGCGCCATGGCTCCTGTCTATGCCGAATTCGGCTGCCGGTCGAACTTCTCCTTCCTGGAGGGCGCGTCGCACCCCGAGGAGACCGCCGTCACCGCCGCCCGCCTCGGCCTTGCCGCTCTGGGCCTTGCCGACCGCAACACCGTTGCCGGCACGGTGCGCGCGCATCAGGCGGCCAGGGAAGCCGGGCTCGCCTATCATCCGGGCTGCCGGCTGGTCTTTGCCGACGGCACGCCAACCGTGCTCGCCTACCCGCGCGACCGTGCCGGCTGGGGCCGGCTCTGCCGCCTGCTGACCGCGGTCAACATGCGTGGCGAGAAGGGCGCGCCGGTGCTGCTGCGCGACGACCTGATGCGATGGGGTGAAGGCCTGTCGCTCGCCGTGCTCGACGATCGCGGCGGGACGCCCGAAGCCCGCATTGCCTTTCTTCAGGGCCTGCATGCAGCCTTCGGGTCCGCGGTGCGGCTGGCCGCCGCACCCGCCTATGACGGAAACGACGCCCATGCCCTTGCCGCCGCCGCCATGGTCGCCGGGCGCGCAGGCATCCCTCTCATGGCCGTGGCCGACGCGGTCTTTCACGACGGCACGCGGCGCACATTGCAGGACGTGCTGACCGCCATCGCCGCCCATGAGCCGGTCCAGCGGGCCGGTCTGCGCCTGGCGGCCAATGGCGAGCGCCACCTGCGGGCGCCGGGCGACATGGCGAGGCTCTTCCGCCGCTACCCGCAGGCGTTGGACGAAACCCTGTCCTTTGCCGGCGAACTGTCGTTCTCGCTGGACCAGTTGCGCTACCAGTATCCCGACGAGGACGAGGGACAGGGCGCCAGCCCGCAGGAGAGGCTGGCGCGGCTTGCCCGCAAGGGCGCGCACGACCGTTATGGCGATGATGTGCCGGAGAAGATCTGGCGTCAGATCGACCACGAACTCGCCCTGATCGCCGAACTCGATTACGCGCGCTATTTCCTGACCGTCCACGACATCGTGCGCTTCGCCCGCTCGCAGGGCATCCTGTGCCAGGGCCGCGGTTCGGCGGCCAATTCCACGGTCTGTTTCTGCATCGGCATCACCGAGGTCGATCCGGCGCTGACCGACCTTCTGTTCGAGCGCTTCATCTCGCCGGAGCGGCGCGAGCCGCCCGATATCGATGTCGATTTCGAGCATGAGCGCCGCGAGGAGGTGATCCAGTACATTTACGGGAAATACGGCCGCGACCATGCCGGCCTGGCGGCGACCGTCATCACCTACCGCGCCCGCTCCGCCGCCCGCGAGGTCGGCAAGGCGATGGGCCTTTCCGGCGACGTCATCCAGGCGATATCCGGCTCGGTGTGGGGCTGGTCGTCCGCCGATCTCGGCGAGCGCGAGGCCAAGGCGGCGGGGCTCGACATGGCCGATCCGCTCACCAGCCATGTCCTGCGCCTGTCGAGCGAGATCATCGGCTTTCCCCGCCATCTGTCGCAGCATGTCGGCGGTTTCGTCATTACCAGGGACCGCCTCGACGAGGTGGTGCCGGTCACCCGCTCGGCGATGGACGGTCGCACCATGGTGGAATGGGACAAGGATGACCTCGACGCGCTCGGCATTCTCAAGATCGACATTCTCGCGCTCGGCATGCTGTCGTGCCTGCGCCGCGGCTTCGACCTGCTGGAGGCCCATTACGGCGAAAGGCTGACGCTGGCCACGATCCCCAGGGAGGAAGCGCAAGTCTACGACATGGTCTGCCGCGCCGACACGATCGGCGTGTTTCAGATCGAAAGCCGCGCCCAGATGACCATGCTGCCCAGGTTGCGCCCGCGCGCCTTCTACGACCTGGTAATCGAGGTCGCCATCGTCCGGCCCGGGCCGATCCAGGGCGACATGGTCCATCCCTATCTGCGCCGCCGTCAGGGCAAGGAAGAGGTTTCCTATCCCAGCCGCGAACTGGAGGCCGTCCTCGGCAAGACGCTCGGCGTGCCGCTGTTCCAGGAGCAGGCGATGAAGATCGCCATCGTCGCCGCCGGCTTCTCCCCCGGCGAAGCCGACCGGCTGCGTCGCGCCATGGCCACCTTCCGCCGCGTCGGCACCATCCACACCTTCCAGAAGAAGATGATCGACGGCATGGTCGCCAACGGTTACGAGGCGGAATTCGCCGAGCGCTGCTTCCGCCAGATCGAGGGCTTCGGCGAATATGGCTTTCCGGAGAGCCATGCCGCCGCCTTCGCCCTGCTGGTCTATGCCTCGTGCTGGATGAAGGCGCATTATCCGGACGTCTTTTGCGCCGCGATCCTCAACGCCCAGCCCATGGGTTTTTACGCGCCGGCGCAGCTGGTGCGCGACGCGCGCGACCACGGGGTGGAGATCCGCCCGCCCGACATCAACCATTCGTTCTGGGATTCAAGCCTGGAGGAGGGGGCGTTCGAGCCCCGCGCGATCGCGCCGCGCCATCGCGAAATGACGGGCGTCATCCATACCCGCCGCGCGGTTCGCCTCGGTTTTCGCCGCATCAAGGGCCTGCGCGAGACCGATATCGAGCGCCTCGCCGCCGCGCGCGGGCAGGGATACGATTCGGTGCGCGACCTGTGGCTGCGGTCGGGTCTCGGCCCCGCGGTCATTGCCCGGCTCGCCGAGGCCGACGCCTTCCGCTCCATCGGCCTCGACCGGCGCGACGCGCTGTGGGCGGCCAAGGCGCTCGACGGCAACACGGCGGCCGAGCTCCTGCCCCTGTTCGACCGCCCTGAGGTCGATTTCCGCGAAAGCGAGCCGGATGCGCATCTGCCGCCCATGCCGGTCGGCGAGCATGTCATCCACGACTACCGCACCCTGTCGCTGTCGCTGAAGGCCCATCCGGTTTCCTTCCTGCGCGCCGCGCTCGACCGCGACCGCGTTGCCCCCAATGCGGCCCTCGACACGCTGCCCGACGGGCGCAACGTGTCCGTGGCCGGCCTGGTGCTGGTGCGCCAGCGCCCGGGTTCGGCCAAGGGCGTCATCTTCATGACCATCGAGGACGAGGGTGGCGTGGCCAACATCATCGTCTGGCCGAAGGTGTTCGAGAAATTCCGCGCCGTCGTTCTCGGCAGCCGCATGGTGCGGGTGCGCGGCCGCCTGCAATCGGAATCGGGCGTCATCCACATCGTCGCGCGCGAGATCGAGAACCTGACGCCCTGGCTGGCCGAACTGTCGGAGGAAGCGGCCATGATGGGTGGGCTCGCCAATGCCGACGAGGTCCGCCGCCCGGTGGTCGAACAGCGCGCCCGCATCAAGCCGGCCTCGCGCGCCGCGCAGCTGATGAAGGAGGTGCCGGGTCTGAAGGAGGACTATGCGCGCCTTGCAAAAGCAGCGGATGCGGTCATGCCCAAGGGCCGTAATTTCCACTGATGCGGTTTCACGCCCGCCCCGGCCCGGTCATCACCTGTTCCATGCGCCGGAAGCTTTCGGCCAGAACGGTGGCGTCCTGCAGCGCGTGGGCAAGCGCGATGCCGCCTTGCCATTCCGCGATCGCCGCCCTGGCCTGCCCAAGCGCCAGCGCCGGGCGCAGTCCCGTGCGGCCAAGCTCGCGCGCGATAAAACCCGTCAACAGGGCGAAGCTCTCCGCTGCCCGTTTGGAGGCCGCCGGTTCCCCGCGGCGGAAATCGCGAACACACAGCGCGATCGGGCAACCATGCTCAACCCGCGACCTGAGGCTGCGCGACAGCCGTTCGGCCAGCGCCTGCAGCCGCCGGCGCGGCTCGTTGTGCTCGGCGCCGATGCCACCGATCATCGCCTCGGTTTCACCGACGAAGATGTCGGCCACCGCCATGGCGAGGTCGCCCTTGGTCTTGAAATAGTAATAGACATTGCCGGCCGGCACCTGCGCGTGCGCCGCGATCTCGGCGATGCTCGTCGCCGCATAGCCCCGGGTCCAGAACAGTTCGGCGGCGGCGGCGGCCAGCGCGTCGCGTTTGTCCTTGCCCGTGCTACCGGCACCATGCGCCATGTCTGGCCCCCCGATTCACGGAAACTTAACCAGTCGGACAAGCGGGAACAACCGCGGCGGTGCCGCGCTCAGTCTTCCAGCGGGCGGGCTTCGGAAGGAAGCAGGATCGGCACGCCGCCGCGCACCGGATAGGCAAGCCGTGCCGCTTTCGAAATCAGTTCGCTGCGCTCCGCATCATATGTTAGCGGCCCCTTCGTCAGCGGGCAGACGAGCAATTCCAGCATGCGCGGGTCGACCTGCATGTGCCTCTGTGCCCCATCGGCCATCTCGTCGCTCCTTGTCCCGGTTCCGCCGCTGACCTGGCACCGCCAAATTGCGGCCGCCAGCCGCAGGCCCTATTGCAGATTGGGCGGCATTTCCTCGTCACGCGCCAGCGCAATCTCGGTAATCGCGATCAGCGTATCGGCCCGGGTCTTCAGATCGGGCGCCTCGAGCAGCGCCTGCTTTTCCGCCGGGCCATAGGGCGACATCATCGACAGCGCATTGACCAGCGTGGCATTCTCCGCCTTGGCGACGCTGTCCCAGTCGGCCTCCATGTCATTGGCTTCCAGATAGGCGCGAAAAGTATCGAGCAAGCCCTTTCGGTCGACCTCCGCCGCACCCTTTTCCTGGTCCAGATCGGTGAGGAAATGGCTGACCCTGGCCTGCCGGTACGGCGTTCTCACGGTCAGTTCCATGTTCACCCTGAACCGCGTGACACCCTCCAGGCTGATGATGCATCGCCCGTCGCCGGTCTCCGCGAAGGACGTTATCCGCCCCATGCAGCCGACTTCGCAAAGGCCGGGCTCGCCATCCGCGCGGCGCGTGCCGTCGAGCGCCGGCTGAACCATGCCGATATGCCGGTCATGCGCCAGCACGTCGTCGATCATGGTCAGATAGCGCGGTTCGAAGATGTTGAGCGGCAGGCGCCCGCCGGGGAGCAGCAGTGCCGCCGACAGCGGAAAGATCGGGATCACCGCCGGCAGGTCGTTTTCGGTTCGGTAGTGAGCGTTTCCAGCTTGCACGTTCCAATTTCCCTGAAGCGCCCTTATAAATGGAGCGGCAGATGCGCTCCTCAAGCCCACCCGCCGGATTTCGACGATCTCAGGAAAACAGCACCGAGGAAAGCCGGCGCCTGACCGACAGGGTCAGTTCGTCGGCCGGTCCCCACGCTTCGAAGAACTGCAGCAGCTGGTTGCGTGCCGCGTCCTCGTTCCAGTGGCGGTCGTCCCTGATGATCGCCAGCAGGTGGTCGGCCGCTTTTTCCCGCTCGCCGCGCGCATTCTCGATCTTGGCCAGATCGAGGCGCGCCTCATGGTCCTTGGGATTGTCGGCCAGCCGCCGGGCAAGATCCATCGGGTCGCCGAGCGCACTTACCTCTTCATCGAGTGCCATGCGGGCCTTGAGCGCGACAATTGCCTCGGTGTTCTCCTTGCCTTGCGGAACTCGGCCCAGCAGGTCCGATGCCTGTTCGCGGTCGCCATTGTCGTAGAGGATCGTCGCCGCGGCGCCCAGCGCCTCGACGTTTTCGGAATCCTGGCCGAGCACGGCGCTATAGATCTGCATGGCGGACTGGACATCGCCGTTCTGTGCCGCTTCGGCAGCCGCGGCCAGCGCATCGGCGAGCGGATCGGGCGCCGCACCGCCGGCGACCTTGTCGATGAAGGCACGGATTTCCGATTCCGGCTGCGCGCCCATGAAACCATCGAATGGCTGGCCGTCCTTGAACGCGATGACCGCGGGAATCGACTGGATACCGAGCTGGCCCGGGATCGCGGGATGGTCGTCGATATTCATCTTGACCAGCTTGACGCGGCCGCGCGCTTCCCTGACCACTTTCTCCAGCACCGGCGTGAGCTGGCGGCACGGTCCGCACCACGGCGCCCAGAAATCGACCAGAACCGGCTGATTGCGCGATTCCTGGATCACGTCAGCGGAAAATCCCGATGTCGTCGTGTCCTTGACCGGATCCGCGCTGCTGGCAGGCCCGTTCGGGGCGGCCGCGGTTTCGCCGAATTGCATTGATGTCGTGTACCCGCCCGGGCCGGACTGGTAAGGATTATCGCTCATGATGTGTCTCCGCTTTCCGTGCGGTTGTAGCGCGCAATGGTTTGGTTCCTAGATCGGCGATCAGGACGCCAGTTTCAAGATGGTTGCCTCGTGCCCGGTCGCCTCGATGAACCGGATCAGGTCGTCCCGCCCGATCGCTGTCGTGGCCTCATTGGTGAGCGGATGGCAGTTGATGACATCATGCTCCATCAACTCCGCATCGAGAAAGAGCCTGACGCGGTTTTCCCTGTCGTTCATGATGCCAAAGGCGGTAACCGCGCCTGGCACGACGCCGAGAAATTCCATCAGCCTTTCCGGTTTGCCAAATGAAACACGGCTGGATGCGCCGATTGCATGATGAATCTGCTTCAGATCGACATCTGCCTCCTCGCCCACCGTCAGCAGGAAGTAATTGTCCTTCTTGTCCTTGAGAAACAGGTTCTTGGTGTGGCCACCGGCGATCTGCCCGCGCAGCTTCTGCGAATCGGCCACCGTATAAAGCGGCGGATGGCGTACCGTGGTGACGGTTATGCCAAGTTCGTCGAGAAGGGCGAACAGCTTTCGGGACGGATCGGTCATGCCGGCATATTCCTCGCATCCATGATGAAGTGGCTGCGTTTTCCGGCAAATGGGAGACATTGGCAAGGCCCGTGTGCTGGTCGCCGATTGCGTGATGCCAAACGCGATCCGCGCCCGCTACCCGATCGCAACAGCGGAACCGGAATCGCGATTTTTACCTGTTGCATTCCGTCTTCTCTTCGGTCATATAGGCGCGGCTTGCGGCGCGGTGCGCTGCGGGTAGCGGAGAATTCCGTTGTGAGCGGGTGTAGCTCAGGGGTAGAGCACAACCTTGCCAAGGTTGGGGTCGAGGGTTCGAATCCCTTCGCCCGCTCCAAAATTCCCGGTTGAAAATGACAGCCTTACAAGGCCTTAGGTGCGTTGAACACAATTCGGAATTGTGGTTTGGCGAGCCCGAAATGTTGCGCGGTTACATCTCGGTTACACACAGGCCTGGATGAGGGATGCTCAACGCGGTCGGGAACCGCCGAAACGATATCGCCTGAAGCGTTAGCTATTAGCCCCTGTTCAACATTTCAGCTTCTCGCGCCGAACGACCGCTTTGCGCCCCCATTTCGGCCGTAGAGATTAGCTTTGCCACTTCCCGTAAGCCGACATTGCCCGCGACATTTCTGACTTCGCCGTGTGCCCGCGGTTGTGACTGTTCGCGACGCCATCGGCGGATTCCGGCCGCGGCGAAAGACATCCCCACTGGGTTCAGAGAATGCGATTGAGGGCTGTGGCAACAGCCGACACATAACCGTTAGGATCCGAAGGCATCATGGGACCCAGCGATGCGGCGACCGCAACCATTGGCTGGCGCAATTCATGCGTGTCCCCCCGTGTAGCCGGAGCTATCAGCTCTTGTGTCATCGAAGCCTTCGAGTCTGTTCTATAGTCTCATCGCGGCTCCTGGTCCGACAAAAGGTTCCCTGAAGCCGCCTCGGGAATGGTTGCTTCGGTGATGTCCTGCGGCAATTCGCTGATCTCGTTTCCGAGGCCGCCCTCGGCCGAGGTCGCCTCCGTGTTCGGCTCGGCCGTCGGCGCTGCGGGCCTGCCCGGAGCTGCCGCCGAAGTCTGCGCGGGCGCCACCTTCGACTGGCTTTCATCCAGATGCACAAGCGGCACGCCCTGCGGGAAAATCACCTCGCGCGCTTCGTCGGGCATCGAAACGCCGTGCTCGACGAGCGCCCGCTTGATGAGCCGCAGCGCCGAGGAGCGCACCCTGTGCGGTGAAAGCGTGCGCCCGTCTATCCAGAAGTGCACCTTCAGGCTCACCGTCGCCGAGCCCAGCGCATCCACCAGCGCCATCGGCGGCGGGTCGTCGAGGATCGCGTGGTGGCCGCGCAAGACCTCCACGATCAGGCGCTGCGTGTCCCCGATCGAGGCATCGTAGCCGACGCCGACGTCCGTCGTCACCCGGCGTGCAGGTGCCGCCGTGTAGTTCACGATCGTGCTCTTGAAAACCATCGCGTTGGGTATCTGCACGTGGTTGCCGTCAATCGTCAGCAAAATCGTCGATCGCGTGTTCATCGTCTGCACCACGCCTTCAAAGCCCGCCACACCAATCACGTCGCCCTGCCTGAACGGCCGGCGGATGCTGAGGATGAGGCTCGCGAGGAAATTCTCGGCGATGTCCCGGAACGCAAACCCGAGCACGATGCCCATCACGCCAGCGCCGCCCAGCAGCGAGACCGCGAGCCCCGTCAGCCCTGCGACCTGCAGCATCAGATAAACGCCGATCAGCAGAACCGGGATCGCGATCGTCCGCGCGATCACGTTGCGCAGGAAGTCCTGTTCGACCCACGGCGCGAGCACCCGGCGCATGAGCGAGGCGATCGCGCTCGACAGCCACCACGCGAGCGGCAGGATCAGCACCGCAAGCACGATCAGCGGCAGCGCGACTATGATGCTGCGGGCCAGGGCCTCGATTTCCGATAAAGCGGGCGTGAGGTTCCAGTTCACCGCCTCACGCACTTCAATCCGGTTCACAACGGCAACCGTGCCCTCGGTCCGCGCCGCCAGATCGCGCGCCCACGTGCGCTGTTCCGGGGAACCCGCGATCCCGTCGAGGAACACGATCCCCTCGTCGACGGCAACCTCCACACCGCGATACCATCCGGTCGCGTCCAGAATCCGGCTGATCCGCGCCTCAATCGCTTCGTCGCGCGCCACAGGCTCGATGGCCACCGCCTGGTCGGGCGCGGCGGGCTGGTCGACCGGTTGGGCTGCCGCGTGCGTTGATATGATGAAGAAAATAGCCAGGGCCGCCCAGCGTACGCATCGGAAGACCAACGCCCCGTCGGAGCCGACTGTCAGCTTCGCCATTCTGTCCTCTCCCTTGCCAACACACATTCGCCCGGAGAGTATCAGTAGATGGGAAGCCTTTCGCGCGATCAAGCGGTCACAACATTCCTCAGTTGTGATGCCCGCCTGGCGCGTTCGACCGGTTGCGGCGGGATCCGGGCTCCTTAGCCACAGAAACCGGGAGCCGGCGCGCCAGGAATGCGGCTCAGCGGCTACGCGCCCCCATGTCAGACGTTCCGAGCGGCATTGTGGCCGCCTGAAAGCAGACGTGGAAACACTCGGTCGAGCCAGTGCCGATGCAGTAGATTGCACGAATTCCGTACGTCATTTGCTGTTGAGCAACACGACTAGACGTTGTGCAGCGCAATGCTACTCGGCTACCTTTTGACTTTGGCAATGATCAAAGGCTATGCGGTGGCGCCGGATATCGAAGATCGTGTAATTTCTCTTGGCACTGGGCTGGCTTCGATCCCCGAGCGCCTTCTGTTAGCTCATGCTCGTGGCGAAGCCCTTTTCATTTGCGGCGCTGGAATTTCGAAACCCGCTGGCCTTCCGGATTTCCGTGAACTCGTGCTCGACGTTTACGCGCGCCTTGACACTGGCGTTCATGCCGTCTTGGCCGGTTTACCCGCTGGCGTTTGTAACCAATGGCAGGCCGATTGCTCTGGGCTGACCGAACGCCAGACGGCTGAAGTTAAGCGGTTCATTGTCGGCGACTTTGACGTTGTCCTGGGGATGCTTGAACGGCGCCTAGACGATCAGACCCGCGGCGACAGCCAAGTCAGGCGTGAAATTGCCGCACGTCTCCGCTCTGGCCCCAACGATCCCGCATCAATTCATCGCGCACTCATGCGCCTCGCCGACCGAGGTGGGGCAAGGACCATTGTCACGACGAATTTCGATCTGCTGCTCGAAATAGCATCTCAGCGGCTTCGATCGCCCGTCCAGACCTATGCGTTGGGTTCGATCCCGAGACCTTCCAGGCAGACAGATTTCTCGGGTGTGCTTCACATACATGGCGCTCTGGACAGAAACCTGTCGCGCTTTTCCGAGCTCGTGTTGTCGGATCAGGATTTCGGTGAATTTTACCTGCGGCGGCGTATCGTGCCGGATTTCATATATGATGCGGCCCGCCTCTTTCACCTCGTCTTGGTTGGGTATAGCGCAAGCGATCCACCGATGCGTTACCTGTTGAATGCGGTCGCTGCCGATGGCAGCCGCTTTGACGATTTGAAAGAGCGTTTTACCTTCTTCGGAATGAACCCACCCGATCCAGTCTCATTGGAGGACTGGAAGGCTCGCGGGATTACGCCGATTCACTACGATTCCCATGGCAACCACAATGCGTTGCTGGCCACACTTCAGCGGTGGTCGGAACTGTCGGCGATCAACGGGAAGACGGCAAAGATCGACTCAGAACTTCGCCGGATAGTCAAGGTAACTCGGTCGGCAGCTCCAGAAACTGATCGCGACCTATTCGATCACTTCTTTCGCCGAAGCAATGCCAGTGAACGAACGCGATTAGCGTCACTGGTATCAGACGCGAAGGCGGATATCAGTTGGCTCGACGCCATCATTAAGGTCGGTGCCGAAAAAGACAGAGGGCGGAGATCATGATCCGACCTTGGGCCTATCTCGACCCTGAGGATCGGGACACGTTCCGAGCAACGATCGCATTTCTACACAAGCGCTTGGCTGAGCAAGGTACGATCGACTGGGCACTACGCTTGAAACCCGGTCAGCGTGTTGAACGGATCGCGATTGAGGACTTGCTGAACAGTCCGGGGGCGAGGGACTTGCAGGAGCCGTGGGCAACCGCTTGGCGCTTGATTGAAGAAAGCTGGTCTTCCGGCTTTTCCGAAAGAGACGATGGGACGGCGATCTACGGCATCCAGAAACGCCTGCGCGCTGGCGATCGTTCTGGCACGGCTATTACCGCCATCGTGAATCTTGTTGCTCCGCGCCTCAAAGTCGAACCGATCGGTTCCTGGCGCTGGCAATTCAGCAAGAAGCCACGGAGTCCCAGTTCGTTCGAACATCTCCTTTCAGCGAGCCTGACGAGCGGCGATCTAATCGATCTGAATGTCCTTGATCTTGCCAACCTAACAGACACCGAATTCTTGACGGCTCTCGCCAGTGCTCTTGAAGCCGCAATCTCGCGCGGTCTCGATATTGCGCGTCGGCTCGGGTGGGACGGACAGGGGCGGTTGTGGCAGTTGGGGGACTTGGGGCGAGTCTACTATGTGAGTTCTGGTCCACGGGCACATGAAAGCAAAGACCCGGATGTCCACAATCTCGGCATCGCCCCTTCAGTGAAGTTGCTCTATGCAGTTGTCGCGCGGATTGTTGATCTCGATCTAAGTGCTGCCAAACTTCAGGTTTCGCGATGGAGGTTGGTTGACTCACCGGTGCACATACGTCTGTGGGCTGCAATGTCCCGAAACCCTCAGGTGACACCGGCTGGGCAGGTTAACTCCTTCCTGCTAGAGCTCGACGACCGCAGGTTTTGGGACTTGCACGTGTTTCCCGAAATCGCGGAGCTTAGGGCATTGCGTTTCAATAATTTAGATCGGGAGCTCCAGAGTGTCATCTCCAAGCGTATCCAGAAGGGCCCACCGCGGAATCACTGGCCAAAGAAGGCTGACGCCGAAAAGGTCAAGAAAGCGCGTCTCTACTGGTCTGTTCGTGAGCTGAAGCGGATCGAGCTAGCGGGCGGCCAACTACCTAAGAAATCAAAGTCATGGCTCGATGCTCGAATTTCGCGATTTCGCGATCTTGTTACGATAGAAATCGATGAAGGCTTTCCCGAGGGGGCAAGCGCGGATTGGATTTCTCCAAGTCCCGATAAGCGGTACGACGCACTTGAAGGCAGTTCCCGTCTGCGGGCTCTTGAAACCGCACTGGCAACGAACCGCGGCGGTTGGGACGACGACCCCGCCGAACGGGCGGACGATTGGCTGCAACAACCTGAAAAGGCCGCACTCGTCCTCGGCGATTTCGAAGCCGCAGGGAATGGCGGAGATGACTTTCCCAGAGTCTGGAATCGTTTCAGTTGGGCACATTCCCCGAGGCCGCCAGAACCCGCCGGGGCGGCGCTACGCGATCTTCAAGGCGAGGCAGCCAGAGTCCTGGCGCTTCTGAACCAACTCTCGGAAGGAACATTATCCGCAGCGATAGAAGGCATCAGCGCGTGGCTGGGCGCCTGGGAAAAGCAGATTGTTTCCACGCCGCAGGGGTTGCCCGTGTGGTTGCGAGTTTGGCCGATTGCCGTTGAGGCGACCAATCTTAGACCGGAGAAAGGCGATGATGCCGATCTCAGCGTCACCGCCCGTTCGGTCGACGACGATCGGGAGCCGATGGATCTCGACACGCTCAACACGCCTGCCGGAAAACTTGTCGGTGTGTTCTTGGCGGCATGCCCTACGCTCACCCCCGGTTCACAGGCATTTGCTGTCGGATCGGTGGAACGACTGATGCGCGACGTCGTGATTGCATCAACGGGGAGAAGCGGGCTGATCGCACGGCATCGTATGATCGAGGAGCTACCTTACTTCTTGCGCGCTACCCCTGACTGGACGCAGGAGTATTTGATTGCCCCGTTGCTGAAAGACGACGGGGCGTCGCTCGCGCTCTGGCGCGCTATCGCCCGGCGCACCCATTTCACCGATGTCTTAGAAATTATTGGCGGCGCGATGGCGGAGCGAGCGACAGATCGCCGGCTTGGGCGGGAGACCCGGCGAAGACTGGTGTTCAGTATCGTCATCGAGTCGCTCCACGCTTTCCGCGAGGGACGGGATTCCGTCGTGCCCAACCCGCGGATTCAACAAATGTTGCGCACTCTCGATGATGAAGTTCGTGCATCGGCGGCCAACGCAATACAGCAATTCGTGCGCGAACTGTCCGAGAAGGTTCCCGAGGAGGGCCAGCCTGAGAGTGAGGAACCAGAGAACGCTGCATCCGCTGCGGCATTGTTCCGGTCTGCAGCTGCGCCCTTCCTTCGCGACGTTTGGCCACAAGAGCGCTCGCTCGCAACTGCAGGCGTCAGTGGCGCCCTTGCAGATCTTCCCGCCACCTCAGTAGAAGCCTTCGCCGAGGCCGTCGATACGATCGCACGCTTCCTAATACCCTTTGATTGCTGGTCGATGCTCGACTATGGCCTCTACGGCGAAAATGAGGGGGAGAAAAAGCTCGCGCTGATTGACGACGAAGCGAAAGCGAAAGCGTTGCTGCGTTTGCTTGATCTGACTGTAGGAACCTCTGCGGAGGCCGTGATCCCGCACGACTTAACTGACGCGTTGGATCAAATTAGAGAGGTCGCGCCTGCTCTTGCGGATGCACCGGCCTTTCGCCGCCTTTCAACCTCCGCCCGTCGATAAAGCTGCACAAATCGCAATCTGTGGCACTCGGTGATTTGGCTGGCCGCTACCGCCTTCTTGTTTCCAAGAGCCGACGTTCCGCTCCCGGCCCCTTTGCAGACCTTCGCCGGCCAGACAAGTGCTGCAACGCGGCTTATTGAACCAGCCATTCGCTGCGGAAGCGAAAAGCAACACAATGCAGGGGTCGGCAATGCGGACATCCGCTACCGTGCAATTCGTCGGCAGAAACGCGCTGGTCCTAACTACTAAGCGCGCCGTCACGACCAATCAGCTTTGTCACATCGTTGTCCCTGGACTTCGACGGACGGGTCGGCGGTGTCCGCGGCGCATCGTCTAACGCGAGATGTCTTGTGCGCTGTACAACAGCACGCTGCCCGCCGAGAAAGCGATATCCGGCTCGAATTCGTCGATCCGTTCAAAACGCAGTAACAGCCGGTTACTCTGCTGAGTCACTGCATTAGCTTGTTTGCGCGACAAGCGGACGAGCGCCCGGGCCTTCCAGACGTCTTCATCGGCGCCCATCCAAACGCTGGGGAGTTCGATGGCAATCGGGTCGATCACATCGCCCGGGCTGCTGCCGTTTGAAGGGGTAAACATAAGGTTGACATGTACGGTGTCTTTTGAGGTCATGTCCGGTCGGTTCTGGGCGAGCACCGCGATATCGAGAATGAGATCGCCGGTCATCGGCGGATTGTCGAAGACGTGTTCGGCGTATTGTCCAATATTAGGCGCGCGCATCCAGTACCAGTCCTTGGCCCCGAGCAATCCGGTCGATCGGAAATCCGCGGGCACATCGCCAATGCAGGGCCGATCGAGAAAGCATTTACCCTCGTCGCCCCGGTCGCCGAGATCGGGGCGCATCTCGGTCACCGCGCCGCCGTCATGTTGGGCATGGCCATCGGATTGGTCCCCCGCACTGCCGCCGCTATTGTGCAGCCGGACGCTGTCGCTGCGGAAGGCCACGTGCGGGTCCTGTTTTCTGGCGCGCACGATGCGGATAAAGAGCTCGCCGCTGGCGGGAATTACTCTGTCGAGGATCTTGCGCTCCAGCCGGATCTTTCCGCTTGTCATGTAGCCCACCGGGTCACTTGGCGGCGAGACATTGGGAAGGGTTACCCGAATCCGGTGAAAGACGCCGCCCATGTTGCGCGCGCCAGGGAACCCAACCAGCAGGTTGAACACCGCGTCCACCCCCGGCCCGCCATTGACATGGTCAGTCGCCAGCGCGTTGATGTCGAGCAGGATGTCGCCCTGCTTTGGCGGATTTGGGAAAGTGTATTCGGCATAGTGACCAAGCCCGCGATCGCGCAGCCCGTACCAACCTGCGATCAGATCACCGTTGGAGCGGAAGCCTTCGTTGGTGCTGACCAGAGCCATGGCCATGGGAGCCAGCAGGACAGCAAGCAGCATTGCCGCCGGCGCGAGCGCGACAAGGTGCCAAGTTTTTGCTCGGATCGTTTTCAATGCGTGCATAGGGCCTCTCTCTTCATGGCCTTGCCACGCGTTCCGCGCTCAGCGGGAAATGATCGATAGAGCGGCCTCCCGGGATTGGGTGCAGAACCTCGGAGATTCCGTCGTCGTTGCGATCGACGAAACCCTCGTGCGTATCGTCGAAATCGCCATAATGATTGCCGAGATGGCCATCATCCCAGGAATTCGATCCCGGTTTGTAGGCGTCCTGCATGGTCTTGAGATACATGTCGCGGACCATCTTGTTGGTCCGCATCTGCTGCTTGACCTTCTCCGGGTACGGCAATGCGTCAATGATTGCATCCATGTCGCCGGGGACAAGCGGGCGACCCGAATTGTCATAGGCATTGGTCCGGCTGCCGGAAATGTAGTTCATCGAAAGGACATTGCCATCCGATTGCCCGGACATGGGCGCCGGCGAGCCGATACGGATACCGTATTCGGCGTTGTCCGAGACCGCGTTCGCCTCGACGCGGTTGGTGTTGGAGGTCTCTATGGCGATGCCCGCCGCATTACCGGTGACATGGTTGTCCGACACGCGATTGGCGTTGACCGCAACCATCCCTATGCCATTGGCGGCGTTGTCAAAACTGTGATTGGAGCTGACCGTGCTGTCCTCGACAAAGCAGAAGAGGTGGATTCCGGTGCCGATCTCCTGGGTCCGCACCTTGGCCACTGCCTGACCGCCAAGGCCGGCCGTTATCTCGCGTTCGACCCGATCGATCATGGCCTGGTCCGGCCTTCGCTCGATGCCGGTCAGGTGAACCTTGTTGGACTGGATGGTAATGCGCCTTGCATACCAATGCGCTGCGATTCCGAGGTTCGCATTGCCACGCACCAGGTTTTCCGAAACGACGATATCCTCTGAACGTATGGCCGTCTTCTGGTCCTGCGCCATCCGGGCGACGGCTTCAGGGTCCGTGCCCCTGTCGAGAAGGGAGCGCCTTTCCTGATGCAGCATGTCGACCATGATGCCGGTGCCGTTGCCGTTGACCGTGTTGCCACTGATCCGGTGGTTGCGGCCGCCCATCACCTGAACGCCAGCATGGACATTACCGATAATCTCGGAGTCCTCCACCACCGACCCGTCTCCGGCCATCATGAGGATACCCCAGTCATTGTCGGTGACCTTGAGATCGCGCAGCGTAACCTTGTCGGCCTCCACGCGGATTCCCGCCTCACCCCAGTACATGAAGGGGTCCGGCTCGCGCCCCGAGTTTACGAACGCGATATTCTCAACCACTGATCCGGGCGCAGCGATGACCAGCACCGTACCCTTGCCGTCACCATCGAGCACCGGCCGGGAACCGCCTTCCGAAATACCACGTAAGGTCAGCGGCACACGAATGGTGAAGTTGCCCCTGTATGTCCCACCTTTGAGTTCAATGGTTTCCCCCGCCTGGACGGCCTGCAAAGCGGCGCCAAGCGTGTCGTAGTCGGTGCGGGTTGATGCATTTCGAACGCTTCCGGCATTTGCCGAATCTGCAATTGCGAAAAGCATTAGGGAAAACGCGATGAGAACGACCCTTCGTAATGATCTGATGACATACATGCGCTTGATCCCCAAAAACCAATTCACATCACGCCTTCCCACGAGAATCTGCATTGATTGCCGTCAACAAGGCAATCGCTCCTATGGCTGCACAATTATCTGTTACGCGGAAGGCCTGCTGTCCGAATACCTGCGCAATAGCACGTCGGTTTCAAGTGATTCATCGAACGTCCGCAACGGGCCGGAAACGATTATGGGCGCGGCATAATTGGATGTCCGCTTCGGTTGCTCGACACCTGCAAGGGGACTGTCTCTTACCGGCCCCATTTCAGTCGTTCAAGGAGACTCGTTCTTATGGCCGTTCATAGCGCTCTGCCGCCGCTAGCGAGTTTGCCGCTATTGACTGGACTTGAAGATCTAGTACCTTTTCTCGTGCCCTGAGTAAGAACGGCGCCAGGCATATTTGTAAGCCGCGTGAAAACCGACGACCTACACGTCGAAGATAAGAAAAGCAGCGCCAGCGCTGGCTGGCCGCGCTGCCGACATAACTCCTCGAACACTAAGTTGGCTGCCTCCTGCAATGGTGTGCGGTCCCAGACACGTATGGAGAACGTCATGCGGTTTGCTTTGGTGAACGATACGCGAAGTGGGGCTTCGCCAGGATTGATCGGTTCCTGCCCAGGCTGCGCGCAGCCGATGATCGCGAAGTGCGGAACTCAAAAGGTCTGGCATTGGGCGCATCGCGGTGAGAGGAATTGCGATCCCTGGTGGGAGCCCGAAACCCCGTGGCATCGCTCCTGGAAAGACCAGTTTCCCTCCGGATGGCAGGAAGTAATCCAGCGTGACGAAACAGGTGAAAAGCATATTGCGGATGTGAGAACCGAACTTGGCTTGGTTATCGAATTTCAGCACTCATATATTCCGGCGAAGGAAATGGCGGCACGTGAGGCTTTCCACCAGAACATGGTCTGGGTCGTGGATGGAGCGCGGCTTAAAAGGGATCATCCACGGTTTCTCCAAGGGCAAAGCTCTTACAGATCCACATTTCTAAGGGACGTATTCATCACATATAGCCCGGAGGGCTGCTTCCCGTCCGCATGGCTCAACTGCTCTATGCCAGTTTTCTTCGACTTCGAGCGCGTAGGCACCTCCAACAAAGTATCTGGAACAAATCGCGATAGACTCTGGTGTTTGTTGCCGGGGCGTGCCGATGGGCAGGCCATTGTTACGTCGGTTTCCCAATGCGGATTCATTCGCGCGGCTCGAGAGAGAGCGCACATCATTCCTAGCCGAGCGATAGTGGAAATGATCGCCGCCAGGTTGAGGCATGATCGAGCGGTTGCCGAACAATACACCCCGCATTGGTTCTACGCATATCCTCTGCGCCAGAAACAGAGTTCTCGACCGTTCCGCCGCCGTCGGCGATCAAGGTATTAGTTTGTGGCCGGCCCATCATAGATAGGGTGAGGCGGCGCACGAATATATCCTTGTTGGGCATCGAATCAGGTGGTCCCAGCGAGAAGAGTTCGTCGCTGCCTGATATTTTTCCAGATGTCACATTCTCAGCCGGCCGCGTATCGACGATAATATAATCGACCGATTCGCAGACACCGGACTCCTCGATCGCCCCCTCGATCTCATGTGCTTCAACTTAGTGCCGAATTTGCCCTAGCCAGTTACCCAGCCGTTGTTGCCCCGCTATAGGCCCTCTCCAGCGCAACAACCGCATCCTCGCCGCCGCGAACCGCCTGGGTGTAGTGCCCAAGGGTCACGTTCGGGTTGGCATGCCCGGCGAGCTTGGCGACCAGGCCCACCTCAACGCCCTGCGCTTGGAGCGTGGAAATGAAGGAATGGCGGGCGGAATGCAGCGTCACGTAGGGCAGGCCCAGTTCCTTGAAGACCGGTTCCCAATAGCGGCGCCTGAAGTTCTGGTAGAGCAGCGGTCCACCACCACCGATGCGTGGTAGCGGCCAAGGCTGAAGCCGGCCTGGCCCGGGAAAGACACGGTGCAGCTCGCCATCAAGCCGCGGGCAAATGAGTTTCCAGCGCAGAAGCATGGCGCGCAGCATCGGTGACATCGGGATATCACGCATGCCCGCTTCGGTCTTGGTGCACTCGGACAGTGAGCCATCGCGTTCCTGGATGCGCCTGATGTGGATGACATTGGCATCGAAATCGACGTCCTCCCACAACAGGCCAAGCTGTTCGCTTGCTCGCGTGCCGGCTAGGAACGGGAAGGCCAAGTAAACGCCGCGCTCGCGGTCCTCGTTGGCGTAGGCGAGGACATGGGCTACCTGCACCGGCGACAACAGGGACTTCTTCGGCCTGGACTTGCGGCGCGCAAGGTTGGTCGGCATGGCCGGGGCGCGGATGCGGTAATCCTCCTCGCATAGGCTGAGCGCCGATTTCAGCATCGAGAGCGCACGGTTGGCAGTGTAGCGGCCGACCTCATCCTTCACGCGATTGTGCCAGCGGCGGATATCGGCGGTGGTCAGTTCATTGACCGGCACGTGCCCGAGCATCTGCAAGAGCTTGGCGTTGCGATGTGGCTTCTTGCCGGTAGCAGCGAATTCGCGCCGTTCCCCCGCCGTGCCTTCCAGAACTGGGCCGGTGATCACCTTCGCCACGATCCCATAGGAAGCCAAGGTCGACGATTTGACCTCGCCTTCACGGGCGGACAGCCAGTGGTTGATAATCTCAGATACCATCGGCACGCGACCTGGATCGACGTAGGTGCCATCCATCGCTTTGGCGAGGATATCTGCGCGAAACGCTTCAGCGTCACGCTTGGACGTGAAGAACTTCTGCGTGCGCTTGCCGGTATCCGGGCAGCGGTAGTTCACAATCCACCGCACGTGCTCAATCGGCTGACCAGCGCGGGTCTTGCGCCGGCGGGTTCGCTTGGTGATATTCGGGTTGAAGGTCTGGTTTTTCATTGTTTTTATCGTTCCAATTCAATACCCGAAAAAATCATGGCCGACATATCGCCCACAATTATTCCACGCTCCCGAGCCGTAACCACGCGGTAACCGCGGACATTCGGAAATGGACGAAAGGTCCTGCTTTGACGGCCACGAAGCCCAGAGAAGCGCGCTTGTTCGCCCTTTGATCCCGCAATGCGTTCCATGCCTGATCGGGTTGAAATCGCAGTTGGACGGACCGGAAACAGACGCTTCGAACGCCGGCGCCGGGGTGTCCATGGCATATGCCACGCGGGCCAGCGGAGGCACCACGGAGCGCCGGGAGCACATGCATAGGCACTCCCGGGCATGGTGCGCCAGGACGCGCGGAGAGGGCTGACGAGAACCGGAAGCCAGTATGCGCCGCTGGTGCCGGCGGTGCCGCCGCCTGACGTACCCGGGTGGGCAGGTGCAGCGGCACCATACCCCCACCATGAATATTCCTCCCCCTCTTCTTCGGGGATAGGACGGTCGTGTTGAAGGATAGCGCGGTAGAACAAGTTGCCACGATGTTTTCGGCCAATCCGTAGGGTGGCACGGTGGCACTGGTGGCGGGTATCCGGTACGGCACCGTGCACCGTGCGGTCCAGCTGCGGGCTGGCGGTGCATCCGGCTGCACGCCGGAAGGTCCATACGGCACATGCCACTCCCGCCACCGCCACCGTCAGAAAGACTGGTGAGAGCCAATTGGCGAATTGTCATCTGTGTGTCCTTCGGGTTTCGGCCGATGGAATCCGCGGACTGTTTTCCCCGCGACTTTGAATTTTCCGGGTTCCCAATCGAGGTTGCGCATAAGCCCGGCGAGTCGCTTTGTATGGCCATTATGCTGGCGCTCGACGGGGATGTTTAGGACGTCCGCAAGCAGATCGCCGGTATAAACCCGCACTTCATCTCCGACTGCCTTGCCCTGCACGGAAGCGAGCTTTTCCAGCCAGGGATCGTCCTCAATACGCTCATCTTGCTCGACGGCGGCGGCTTCCCAAAGCCCCTGCGGAAGTACGATGCTCTCTCCTTGGGCCTCGCGTTGTGCGGCCTCAGCCCAAAGTTGGTCACGGTCGCGCCGCAGGGCCTCCAGGTCGATGACGCCGGTTTTCACTGGAAGGAAGCGGCGGTTGCCGGTGCGGTCTTTCAGGTATTTGTGCTCGTTGGTCGTACCAACAAAAATTGTCTGGCGGCCCCGTCGTTCCGAATACCGACCATAGGACATCCGCGCTTTGTCAAATTGGCGAGACGCAAACGCTTTTGTCCGCTCGACCTCCGACTTGTTAAGGCCGGAGATCTCGCTCAATTCGTAGATCCATACGCCCTCCATCGCCTCCATTTGCGTTTTCGTATCGTGCGTCAGAATCTCGTTGTCAGAGTGGTTGCCAGGCCCGGCAAGAATTTGCAGCGCAGTCGATTTACCCGAACCCTGCCTGCCTTCGAGAATCACGATTGTGTCGAACTTGCTACCTGGCTCGCGGACACGCCTGACTGCAGCGATGAACATGATGGCTCCGATCGCCTGGTTAAGCGGCGTATCCTGAGCGCCCATGTAGTTGGTTAGCCACCGGTCGATTCTGGGAACACCATCCCATGAAAGCGAGTCGAGCATTTGCCGGATGGGGTGGAATGTGTGCTCAAGGCATAACTGCGTGACAGCATCACGCACATTCTCGGCCCTCGGGTCAAAATCGAAATTATCGATGATGAGCCCGCGTAAAAATGCGCATGCGTCATCGCTGATCTCGCCGCCGTGATCGTCTAGAATATTGCCTTCCATGAACTTGCGGTGGCGAAACAGGTCATGTGAGAACCTCAACTCCAACCGTCGGAGCGCGATCATGGCATTGCGCATCGTCGCTCGTGGTCTACCGTTTCTGTCGCAGTCCGCCCAGCCGCCTGATACAGCGGCCAGAGCGGAGCGCGCTTGCCTCAATGCATAATGCTGCGGTCTGCTCTTCTCCAACACCGATTGCGAGATGCCGAAAACAGGATTGATCAGTACACCTGCGATCATATCCTCTGAGCAATCGGCGCGGGCGAGATCGCACGCAACACGAAACACGGCCTCACTGCGGGAACGAAAGCGCGGGGCCTCGCTGTCGCGTGGCCGCTCGGGATCATCTCCCAATTCGATCAGCGCTCGCGTGAACGACGATAGTGTAGATGGCAGCGCATCCAGGTCGATAGGCACAAGAGTGGGAGCGGCCGCAATCGCCCCCTTGGGACCGGCGGGTTCTGGCCCGCTACCGTGTGGCAAATCCTCCAATTTGTAGCTGAGTGACCAATCCGCCTTGATAACCTTTGCAAGGGCCGGCATGCGTCCATCGGCTTGTTTTTTGGTATTGGGAATATTGATCGTCCCGGGCAAGCGCATAATGCGATCGACGTTGTGGCATTTGTCGCCACCGACAATCTGCGCGATGGCTATGTTGATCGACTCAACGCGAACCAGATCGGCTGTGGGTTCCTCCAGTCTCCAATACGCATGGTAACCGCCACCCGAGAATACAATCGCGGTGGGTGGAGGCGAGAACTCCAGGAGACGTTCCTCAGCACCCATGTCATCGACATCGACATGCGCAAACAACGCGGCCGATACGTCAGCCTTTCCGGCTTTCCTATTTTTAGAGCCGGGCTGCAGTGCATTCACGTGGAAATAAATATTTGCGCAGCCCTGGCGCGCTTCAATCCAGCGCTTAAGTTCCTCGGTATCAACGGCTCGAAAAGTAACCGCCTCCAGCCGCCTCTTCGGCGGTATAGCGACCAGATGACGAGGTAGGTTGGGATACATCCGATCGAGGAATTCGACGGCCTCGTCAGTGTTACAAGGCGGAGCCGATAACGTTGTCATTGCTCCCCTCCTGACCGATGCGCGAGGATATGAGCCTCGATCTCGCCTAGAAGGACAAAACGCCGCGAATTGAACGGTTTGTAACTCGGCAAAGTGCCGGATTTCACGGCATTGAGTAACAAGTGATAGGGAATGCCCAACTTCCGACTGGCGGCGCGTATCGACACCAAATGAAAATTGGAATCGTCCTTGGGATTCGAGTTTGAAACTGACATTTCACGGCTCCTTTTTGGAGGGAGCCAATCTCAATAGACACATCACCGCGCTTTGCACGCGATTTAAATTACAGTTTTAAAATTGTGAGATTTTGGAAGCGGCGGCAGTTCATCAGCATCATGTTTCGCGAACTTCTGCACATCTTTCTTACTGAAGTTGCTGCTGAACGTGCTTCTGAGCCGATCTCCATTGTTATTCAGCAGTCGCCTGAACCACTCCTCATCAATCTTTCCTCGGAGCTTTTCATCGACCATAGCGGCTTTGACGTGATCGACGATCATGCCCTCGGCCACTTTTCGTTGAGTTTTGTCAGGAAACCCGAGTTTCTTGAGCGCGTGAGCAATCCAGATCTTTTGCTCATCCTGTCTTCGCCCTAGAGCGCGCCGTTTAGACTGAATGTCATCGATGTTTAAAAAATACGCGTGGCAAATATAGCCGGCTAAATACGAAAACCATCCCCAAACCGACGCAAACTCGACATCTGCGACTCGCTTTTTGAGGCCCTGTTCGACAATCGGAAGAAGGCTTTTAAAATCCCGAATGCGATCGCTCAAATCCTGGAAATCTTCTTCGCTAGTGTATTGGATCTGAAACCACGGCCTGACTTCCAATCCGGTTTCAGTGGCGTCTTTCGTTCGAGCCCGGATACTGTCGTCGCGCCATTTTGGACCGGTAGATTCCCATTTTTCCTCTACTTTGATGCCAAAAGCTTCCGCACCCTCCTCAAGGTGCAGCGCCTCAACGGTCTCGACCATTTCCCGGAAGCGTTCGTCCAGCGTGTCCCATCGCTGTGCCTCCGTCAGCTCCGGCAGTTCTCGTAAATAGTCAGTATTTTTCTTTTTTTCGCTGCTCATTTACATCCAATCTAGGAAAACTCACCGTTTCCCTGATTATTGGGTACGTTCCGCCACGAGGGCTTCGACCATGATCGCAAGGCGTTCAAGGTCGTCTGACCCGAGCGATTGTGTAGCCGCTACAATCCGCTGGCGTTTGAGTTGTTCAGCTGTGTGCTCTTTGCTCGCATGCTCGCCTGACAGGAGTTCGTTGGGCGTTACGCCCAGCACATCTGCAATCCGCACCAATGTCGCTAGATCTGGTTCCCGGCGGCCCGTGACGTAGTTGCCGTAGCGGCGCTCGCTCAGGCCGGCTCGGCGTGCAACCTCGGCATTGGATAGCCCAAGTTCTTCCGCCCGCTTCCTCAGATTTGCTGCGAATGCCTCCATGCGAACGAAATGTTCATGACATTCACCACACGTCTATGTACGTTCTGGCGTCATTTATAACGACGAATTGTGGTGAATGTGAAAGAGCAGTACGTCGGCGACATCAACGACTACCGAAAATACGCCTTGCTAAGAGCACTGGCGGATGGCGGGCGGATCAAGATCGGCGTCTGTTGGATGCTGACCGACGATGACAACAGCCGACATGGAGGCGACCGCGCCTACCTTTCAAATCCAAAAAACAATCGACATGTTGATCCGGAACTGTTCGACATCCTGGCATCGCTACGAAATGACCCCTGTTCACGGCGGCTAATTGATATCGAACAAGCGGGGACGGTCCCAGGTGCCACATATTTCAACGACCACCTGACGGATGACTTGAGAAGCCGAACGGAATTCTGGAACGGTTGCCTGCGAGCACTGGCCGATAGGGATCTTGTCTTCCTGGATCCGGATAACGGCCTGGAGGTGCAGTCGGTGAAGAAGGGTCGGAAAAACTCATCAAAATACGTCTATCTTGACGAGGTTCGCGACATTATTGCCAGCGAAAAGTCCGTGCTCATTTACCAGCACTTTCCGCGAAAACCGCGAGATCAGTTCATTGCAGACAGCTGCAAACGTCTAAAGGAGGTCGCGCCAAACGCTTCGACTTTGGCATTCCGCACATCGAAGGTTGTATTCCTTTTACTTGTTCATCCAGTTCACGACTGTTGATTTCCGCTCAGAACTGAGCCGGGTTTTCCATCGAGAAGTGAGCCACTTCTGACTATGGATTTCTGGTCATGCTGAGGTCAAGGCATGGCTAGTCTCCTTCTTTTTTCTGGTCGCTGCTGCTGAGCTTGCCTTGAAGCGGAAGCTGTCGTTTCCAGTCTCCAGGATGTGGCAACGGTGCGTCAGTCGGTCGAGCAGTGCGGCGGTCATCTTGGCATCGCGAAAGACCGTAGCCCATTCGCTGAAGCTCAGGTTGGTGGTGATGACAACACTTGTGCGCTCGTAAAGCTTGCTCAGCAGGTGGAACAGCAGCGCGCCACCCGAGGCGCTGAACGGCAAGTATCCCAACTCGTCCAAGATCACCAAATCGAGGCGGGTCAGGCTTTCGGCGATCTGTCCGGCCTTACCCTTCGCCTTTTCCTGTTCCAGCGCGTTGACCAGCTCGAAAGTAGAGAAGAAGCGAACCTTTCGGCGGTGATGCTCGATGGCCTGTATGCCCAGGGCGGTCGCGACATGGGTCTTGCCGGTGCCCGGTCCGCCGATCAGGACGACGTTTTGCGCGCCGTCCATGAACTCGCAGCGATGCAGCGTCCGGGCCGTTGCCTCGTTGATCTCGCTGACGGCCGCCAATGACAGCAAGCGGCGGCTCTGGTTCGTGTCCTTGGACCGTCTGGCTAAGTGACGAAGCTGCGCCGGCGAATAGTCGGTGCGCAAAACGACCGGTGAACCCATGGGCGAATCTCCTTTCCGCCCATGGAATCACGGATCAGCGGAGACGGGAACGCCTCAATGAGTCATCGCGTGTCGCCGTTGGTATCAGATCACCATCCGGGCCGAAATCCACAATTTCAGCGACTTTCTTGTCAGAGACGTCAAAATACGGTTTACTTGGAACGTTGTGCTATGAAGCGCAGCGGGAGGACTGATCGATGCTGCGCTTTGCCTGCTCTTCGTGGTTTCTTTCCATGTTTGTACTATCGCTTACGGCTTTTATTCCGGCGGCGACAGCGCAGTCAGGTATTGAATGTGCAAGACATCTTTCCGACTGCCATGTCGATGCGCGGCTTGAGATGGCCGGTATCGCCGATCCACAGCAGGCGAGAACTTTCCTCGACCGTCTGAAGACAGCCGCGCGGACGGGCGACAGGAATGGCCTTGCCGCGTTGGTCAAATATCCCCTCGACATCAGGGATGGAGACCAGGTGAAGACATACCGCAGCGCCGCCGCGGTGGTCCGGGCATTCGACGCTGTATTCACGCGCGGCGTCCTGATTGCGATCGCGGCCGCTGAATACGAAAGCCTCTTCGTCAACGACTCCGGTGCGATGATCGGCGACGGAGAGATTTGGTTTGACGGATGGAGCGGGGAGGTACTTATCAAGGCCGTCAGTCCCGCGGAAGCCAC
Organism: Notoacmeibacter sp.; assembly: GCA_019912385.1. Lineage (GTDB taxonomy): Bacteria > Pseudomonadota > Alphaproteobacteria > Rhizobiales > Rhizobiaceae > JAIOIW01. The sequence goes on from JAIOIW010000025.1 coordinate 26,467, forward strand.
CTCGACAGGCGTGAGTGGCGGGGGGGAACGCATATTCAGGACACAGGAAATGCTCAATTCTCTCGGCTACGATGCCGGTGCGGCGGACGGACGGATGGGGCCGCGCACGCGCAAAGCCCTTGCCGCTTTCCAGAGGGCGCAGGGCCTTCCCGTAACCTCCGAGATTGACGAAAAGACGATTGCCGCGCTTGCCGCCGCACGCGAGCAAGGCAGCGCGCCGCAGGCTGCTGAAGAGGCGAGTACATCACCCCCCGAAGAGACTGTCCGCGGAATCTACTCCACTCTCGACCTTGCGCCCGCTGAGGAACGGCAGTTTATGGCGGTCATAACGGCACCACAACAGCGCGGACGCTATTTCGTGCCGCGACTCGTTACCCTACTTGATGCGAATGACAGTGAAGAATGCATCGACTTCTCGCTGAATATCAACGGCCAGGATTACGATTCAACCGAGCTAGCGAGGACGCTCAAGATCGAGACAACGAGTGCCGACGATAGCATGATCGTCGAAGCGACGTTCTCCGTTTTCGGCGAGCAGAACCATTTCAGCTATGAGTTCATACGGGATGGCGAAGACTGGAAGATTTCCGACATTGCTTCTTTAGAAGGTTCCATATGGCGGCTTTCGGACATTTCCTGTGGTTCTGCGAAAGAGAGAGCGCGAGTCTCCGTCGCGGCTCCGTTCGAGCCGACCATTGCGGACGGCACCGCACCCGACATTTCTGCCGTCCCTACGCTGTTGCCCCAACCGCCTGCGCCGATCGTGGCCAGTTCCGATGAAAGGCTGCCGCTGGCGGATCAAGGCGGTCATTTGGAAGGCGCGGAGCCCGTCATATTCGGGATCGACGCCGACATGGCTCCCGATGCTCTGTTCAAACACCTCGCCGCCGACAGAGACATCATGTGGCGCCGCCACGGCGTTGACGCCACCTGCAAGGAAGACCACAATTTCATCATAGGGTCTGTTGAAGCGGGTGGGGGCAGGACCCTGACTGGGGAGCATCCTTTCGTAGCCGCCTATGAGGACGCTTTTGACAGCACAGGAAGCCAGGCAAGCGCGGAGTTTTACTGCGCAAACAGCATCTACTTCAAAGGGGACAAGTTATATTCGCTCCAATGTGCGAAGAGAGAGAGCTCGCAAGCCGAATTTGCGGCCTACCTCAATCGGGCCAGGAAACCGGATTCGCTTGTTGAAGACAATGAAGGTAGCTCGGCGAATTGGACGTGTGCTCCCGGGGCGTCAGAGGGCACCTGTGCATTATCCCTTACTTATGGGCACGTGGAACGGCTGCTCACTCTGACCATAAAACGGGACCTCGACTTTCATTACGCCATGAGTCGAGCCAACGAGGGGAAGGTGAGGGAAGTATGTGGCAACCCTTGATCCGCCACCGAAACATCAGCTTGCCAGCTTGGTTGGTCACGGCATTCACCGGCCTGCTGTGTGGGATGGGGACTGCCCATGCCGCCAACGACGCAGTAGTCGGCAGCTGGCAGGGCAAGTTCCGCTGCGGTAACGCCGACAGTGCCTTCGTGCTGACAGTTGAGGAAGGTAACGACGGACTGCTTGAGGGCGAGTTCCGCTTTTCCTTGCCGGGTGGAAGCGGCGCTACCGGCGCCTATCGGATACGCGGCCGTTACACTCCCGCCGACCGTTCGTTCGAGAGCGTCCCCGGTGACTGGATCGACCGCCCGTCGGGATGGAGGGCCGCCGGGATCGGCGGATCGATCCATGAGAACGGCCTGACAATGACCGGCATCGTGCGCGGCTGCGGTGGCAGCACCGGGGCTTTCGAGTTCCGCGCCGACCGCGAAGGGGTGGCGGTGCTCCCGGACGGAACGCCAGCCGTCATGAGCGATCCGATCATGCCGCCGACCGGCGGTCCTTTCGAGGGCCTCTGGCGCGGAGCGATCGGATGCCGAGATCGCGAAATTCAGGTGACCCTCGACATGATCCAGGATGACGAGGGTGTCGTGGCGATGACGACGATCTCGCTTCCAGGCGCAGGCAGTGTCACGCCTTACACCGATAGCAGCCAACTCACACATGGTATCGTCACCGGTGACAACCTTCAACTGACTGGACAGAACCGCCCGAACCTCCGGACGCTTTCACTCTCGCACATTGTTAGGGGGCTCGACCTGCGGCTCCTCGGCAACGGCCGGATCGACGGCTCGGTCGAGGGTCTGAGCGTCCCCTCCAACTGGCAATGCAAGACTGTCCTGCTTCGCTATGACGGCCCCCCGCAGACACCCTCTGGTGCCGACAGATCAGATCTCGTCGGCACTTGGGCAGGATTCGACTTCGGAGTGGGTCTGAGCGAAAAAAAGCCGCTGAGTGTCAATCACTCCCGGACAACGCAAGCGGAAGTCTTCATCGCCGAGGAAGGCGGCCGCCTCTACGGAAGCTTTTCGGCCGCCAGCCCCGTTAACCAAGAACCTGCGCAGCAGGACCGCCTAACCGCTAACATACGACCCCTGATGGTGATGGAAGATGGGCGCATCGCTTTCGTCTCGGTGGCAGTGAGGAAAGCGGAAGGAGCGTTCGATCCAACGCGGAGTAGCAGATATCCTGGCGATGCATTCCTTCTCCTTCTTGAGGTGACCGAAGGTGGTGAACTCGCTGTTGAGCGCTTCGGCAGCGGGCATCCGGTCGGAATGGTGTTGCGCCGGATGACCGAGGAGGCGATTGCTGGTCTGCGCACCGGCGAGGGGCCACCCGTTCATCTGCCCTCAACGATATCAGGAACCGTTGGAGAAGCCGTCACGCTCGAAGGTCAATGCCGCGCCATTCGCGACTGGGCGGCTCCCGTCCTCGCTGGCCACGACCTCCAACGAATGCAGATCTCAACGGGCATGCAGCTTGTGCTGTCGCTCTTCGACGATCCTGCCTTCGTGCCAACCTTCGGCATCCCCTTTGGGTTGACCGCCGATGAAGAGCGCAACGCGATCTTTGAGTTGGCGCGGTGGCTTTGCCCCAAGCGGATCGGACTTCAGAACGTCACTGCAATTGAATACGCGCTCCGCCGCTCTTTCGACGAAGTGGTGGGGATGCTGGTCGATCGGCAGGAGTCGGGCGTCTGGCACAAGGAGGTACTGGCGGAGATCGATGCGCTTACCAACGATGTGCTTGCGCTCGATCGCCTGGCCGGCATCGAGACGGACGCGAAATCGCGTGGCGTCGAAATTTCCGCCGAGGGTCGCGCGACGCTCGACGCCGCGATCGCCGCCAAGCGGAACGAGATCGCAGTCGCAGCCCTGATGGCGCGAGCCGACGATGTAATGTCATGGCCAACGGAACTCGCGACGCTCGACAGGTTGACGAGCCTGATAGCCGACGCCGCTTCTGTCCAGTTACCGAGCGCCGCTGCCGCCGATTTGGCCGTCCGTGCGCGGGCCAAGGCGGACGTCATCATTGGTCCGACAATCGAGGCTGCCATTGCCGCTGGGCGCGCCCTACCGGCGACGCTTGCTGGCCTCGCCGAGGCCACGCGCCTCCAGCGTGACATCGATGCGGCAATTTCAAGGCTCGGCCCCGAGCTTGGCTTTTCGGACGCCCGGGAAAAGGCACGCACCCTGCACGAGATACGGATGGGGCTGATTAACGACCTCGGAATCCAAGAGGCTTTCCGCTCCACCGTTCAAGAGATTGAGGCGAGGGGAGACGCCGCGGCGGCGGTCGAGGCTGTTGCGCTTCGCTTCCTCGAAGCCTCGCATTTCCGCGGCTCGTCGGCAATCCCCGCCTACGCTGAAGCCGTTGCTGAGGCGACGGCGTCACTTGAGATCCGCTCGATCCGCTTTGCCGACCATTCGACTCGCGCCGTGGACGGGGAGCCTACGGCAAAGGAGATGCTGTTGGCGGTGAAGGATCGCTTTGACCAGATCAACGAGGAGCTTTCCTCTTCGTTTGGGCGGTGCCAGCGCGGCGAGTTCCAGAACGACCCAATCATGGCGATGGAATGCCTTGCTATTCTGGGTGCCGGCGGCGGCGGTCAGTTCAAGATACGCCTCACCCAATTCGAGAAGCTTGGCTGCACGGACGCGCTTATCCGGACCGGTTTCATCTGCGACTACGTTCTTGGCTTCGAAGCCGACAGTCCGTTCATGCATGGCCGCATGGCGGAACTGATGGGCGCAGGATCTGCATCGCAAGGGCGTTTCTTGCCAATTGAGGGCGGCTGGCTCTTCTCTCGGCTACGGTGATTTCGCGAGCGGCCAGCTACCTGATTGTCGCTCAGGCGCCCCGGGGTTCCCCTCGAACCTCGCCGCCTTCAGTCGTGCCCTGCGGTGCTCGGAGCGCTGCTGCGGCAGCGCTTAACGGAAGGGCCTCAGGTCCTCAACCAAAGCAGGCCCCGCCTGCTTCTCCTTGGGATCGCAGTCGCCGCGGGCGGGGCGAGGGCAACGGTGGCTCCATACGAAGCAGGCATTGACCAGCCAAAACCCATCTAGGAACATTAGCGGCGCTGGGAAGGCGACAGACAGCACGCGGCATGGCACCGGAAGGGGCCCGACTTATTCATCTAGGGAGGAATCTGCGATGACCAAGAAGCCTTGTATGACGATCACTGCCGTGGTGTTGTCGACTTTGCTTGTGGGGGCGTTGCTACTCTTTCCGCCCGAGGCCATCTCGCAAGAATCGGAGACGACTGGCCAGAATCAATCAGACTACTTGACCGCTGCCAAGAAACTTTTGGAGGAGGGCCGTCGTCTCAACCTAGAGGCGCGGCGCAAGACGGATGAAGCCAAGTTAATAAACGAGGAAATGGCGGCGCTCAACAAAGAAGCTGGCAGGTTGGCTGCTGAAGGGGGGCAGAGACTCGATGACGCCGAGAGAACGCCCTGGATCCCCGTTAAGCAAAGGTTGATGGATGAAGCTCGCCGGTTGTTTGGCTTGGCCAACAATCTTCAAGACCAAATCGCTCGGCGTCAGACCGAGGTCGAGCGGCTTAGCGCTGAGGCAGAGAATCTTGTCAAAGAATCTAAGGACCTCGCGCGCGAGGCGAAGAACATAGTAGATACCGGAAATCTGCCGAGCGCCGCCCCGTCGAAAGGCTGGGAGCCTCTCGGAGCAGCAGAAACCGCCACTGCGAAGGAACGCCTGCTGCCGGAACTGTCTGGCCGATCGTGGCGCGCAGCATTGCTCGGCAACGCTCGCCGGATGCGCTTGCCCTTCTACCCCAACGCGTTCCTGATCGAAATCGACGCCATCACGTCCGACGGTCGGGATGGAAGGTACTCGTTTGTCGACGCGGGGAACCACATTACTTTGATCGACGGCAACGCAACGACTATCCACAATCTCAACGGACGCTTGTCCTTGTCCCTTGGAGATGCCGAGCACGCCGAAGCCTACCTTCGCTTCTTCTGCGAATCGATTGCGGCCGGACATGGTCCCTTCAAGATAGTCGACAGCATCGCGGACCTGCCCTGGTTGCCCTCGGCGGAGGCGGACACGATCGTTTCAGCGCAGCAGAAGATCGTTCCCGTGACCATCGGCAGAAGCGGCGATGCGTGGACCGCAGTGGCCTCTATCTACTACGGTGGAATGCTGTTTGCCGCCAACTTCGAGATCGATCCCGGGGGCAACGTGAGAATGATCGACGATAGCCTGTATTTGGAAAAACTGCCGGTTGCGAACGTCTATTTCGAGATGGGCCTGCGGATTACCGGGACCCCGGGCTGAACGGCACCGACCCAGCAGGGCGTTCAGGATAGGCTTCCGCCACGCGGACCTTGAACGCCTCGCGACTGTGTTCGAGCAAAGCAATATCACCAACCTTTGGCCAACCGAGCCCAATGAGGCATTGGGGCGCAGTTGTCGGTTTCCGTATTTGGGAACCTCTGGTGTCTTTGACCTGATGGGGTGGACGGCAGGAATGGCGGATAGCGGTCGTTAGCTGCGTTGCGAAAGCAAAGCCGATCAGGAACCGGAAAAAGAGGGCCGGAAACCCGGCCCCCTTCGGTAGTTGGTTCATTGGAACGCGGATCACTCCGCTTCTGGCACCTCGTAGGTGTGCAGGAAATCGATGATCGCACGCGCATCATCGGTCGCCTGCGTGAACGCGTCGACATTCGTCAGCGATCCGGTCGGGGTAGAGCCGAAGACCGCTTCATAGAGATCGACTTCCTGTTCCGCCCAGGTGCCGTCGCTTTGCTGCACCAGCACCGTCACCAGCTGGCCGGAATAGCTGCTTTCGCGGTCATAGGTGAAGGTCGAGTAGTCGAAATAGCCGTCGGCCAGCGTTCCATCGACGCCGAGAATGGTGTTCATGTATTCGATGGAATCGACTGTGACGGTGATCGTCTTGTCCGATGCTGCGGCGAAGAACGACGCCGCAACTTCCAGGTCTTCCGGCGTCAACGTGCCGTCGACGAGGAAAGCCAAGTCGCCGAGCGTGGCGGGATCGATGCCCGACAGCGTCCCGGTGTTCAGCAGTTCGAGATAGAGCGCCAGGTTTTCAAGCGGCGAGTCGATTGTCTTTGTTGTCCCGTCGGGAAGGGTCAGCAGCAGACGGCCGGCCGAGTCCAGCGTTACCGAAGTCGCGTCGGCGATCGACCGCAGCACCTCGTCATACTGGGCACTAAGCACGCGCGTTGGTGAGCGGCCTACGCTCAAGCGCCCGAGTTCGACCTCAATCGGCAGCACCGGCGTTCCGTCTTCGAGAGTCGTAAGCAGGTTACCCTCAGCGTCGCGCGGGATGCAGCAAGTGAGGTTGCCGTCGGCGTCGAGATAGTAAACCTTCACGAAACCGTCGTCGTCCAGTTCGGGCACGCCGTTGTCGTCGCGCACAACCACATACATGTCGCCGTAAATCGTGCCCTTCTTGACGCCTGGCTCTAGGTTAGGGCGTCCCGGCTTGCTTTCAGGACCTTTGGTCCCGGCCCATGCGGGCTTGTCGGAATCCTCTTCCTCGCCTTCGGACTCGCGAACGTCGGACTGGCCGCCTCTCTTGCCTTTCTCGGCCTGGTCGCTTCCGCCGCCGGAACCGCCCTGTCCGAGCCCCCCGGCTCCGCGCCTGCCGCGATCGGCAGCAGCTTCGTCCTCCATGTCATGGAACACATCGCGTAACGAGGTGCCGGCACCGCCGCCACGCTCTCCGCCACTCATACCCCGTTGGCCTTTTGCGCCCTTGTCTTCGTGGTCGCCGTCGGTATGACCTTCTGTAGTGTGCCCACCGCCTTGTGTTCCCCCGTCATGGTCCTGTGCCCATAATGGTTGAATTGTCGAATAGCCGACCACCAGCGCGACGCTGGCCAAACCCGCTAACAGGCCTTTTCGAATAGTGCTAATGCGCATGACTCTCTCCATCGTAAATATATATCAAATTATATATATGTAGGTGGTGATTGCATTGACCGCTGTCAACCGAGCGCATTTTTTCGCGCAGGCAGTTCCGACCCAAGGACCCGCAGGACGCGGCGTTGCCCCCTAGAACCTTCTTAAATATCCAACGCGAAAAAGGCTTTCCGCCGTATCGTATGTCTCGGTGCCCGGAGGCGTGACAAGACTCAGCGTTCCGTAGTCGGTATAGGTGTAGTCAAAGCGCAAATTCGACTTCTCGGACACCGGGACCTCAACGCCGCCGCCGAATCGCAGGCCGGCACGCCAGCTCGTTTGGGCAAGCGTCACGCCTGGATTGCTGAAATCGATCCGGAACCGGGAAAGGGCCACCCCGGCCCGGCCATAAAGCAGGGCGCCACCGTTCAGGACAAATCCAACTCGAGCGGTTCCGCCAAGCGTTGCCTGCTTGGCAACTGAATAGCTGCGCCCGGCGGGCATGCGCTCCTGTTTCCAGTTAATGAAACCAGCCTCGGCCTCGGCCTCGGCCCCGAGTATGAAGCGACCGTGTTGGAAGTTATAGCCAGCCAACCCGCCGGCCGTGTATCCGCTGTCGCCATACTGCGCAGTCAACACACTCGCCACGGGCGGAGCGCCGGCAATCCGGTTGCCCGTTACCAGGGAGGTCAGCGCTCCGAGCCCGCCTTGCAGTCCCCAATAGGCACCGGCGTAGTCCCGCACCGCTTGGTCGCCGGCAATCATGCCCGGAATACCGCCGAAATGATAGGTCAGGGCGAACCGGACGCTGCTTTCGATGTTAGCGAAAACGTCAGCCGGTTGGACGCCGTTTCCGGCAAGATAATCCGGATAACGTGTGTGCGCATATTCCAGCGACAATGCGATGGTGTCGGTGACCGGTGTTCGAACGCCAAACCCGTATTCGAAGCCTGCCAGACGCAGCGACTGATATGTGCCCGCCGCGCCCTCCCCCGAGTAGGGTGTCTGAAAGCGCGTTGAACGAATGCCGGCACGTCCGTAGATCAACGAGCCGCCCGGCAGCCGGTGGCCACCGAGCAGCGATACTGCAAATGAATTCTTCTCGGTCACCGAGAATACGCGCCCTCCCGGCAACCGCGCGTGCGACCACCCGCCATTTGCGAGGCGGGCTTCGGCTTCGACACCGAAATAGGTGTCGCCGACGTCTGCGCCCCAGCCGGCAATAAAACGCCCAGCCGGCCGGAACGCGCCGAAATCGGCCGTGAGCGAGCCCGCAGTGTTCTGGCGGGGGCCGTCCAGCATGGTGCCGACCATGCCGAACTCGCCACCGGCGCCGAGGTAAAATCCGGAGATCGAGATATGGCTTGCGTAGTCGCCTTGCGGATCGAAACCGCTTGAGGTGTCTACACCCAACCGCGCCATGATGCGCGTTTCGGTGTAGTCATTGGCCGCAACGCTGGAGTCGTTTTCTTCGAACGCGGCTTCCACGCCGGCATAGAAGTGGGGTGCCAGGTATTTGCGCGCGCCGATCCAGGCGTTCGTCTGCCGATCCCGCCGTCCGCTCCCCTGGAAATCCAGATCGGCAATCCCGAGACCGGCATAGATACGGAAGTTTCCGGGGAGATTCTGACGGACCTGTAGGGTTGCACCGGTGCGCACATAGGACGAAACGCCGGCGAGGGTCGTTTCCTCGATGCTGCGCGACATGTCGGCATTGATCGACAAGCCGTTCCGGCTCCAGGAATAGGACGCTCCGAAATCCGGCGTGAACACGGTTGCAAACCTTGGATCGCGGTATGTTTGGATCAGTAGACCGCCATATAGTTCCAGACGGCCATACTCTCCGATATCGCTTTGCCAGCCGGCGGACAGCCGGCCGCCGAAGGAATCCCGCTGATAACCATTGTCGTCTGCTGCCAGCCGATAATCGCGAAGATCGAGCACGCCATCGACATAGAAGCTGTTGCGGTCGGAGAGCCGCCTGGTATAGCGGCCGCCGACCGTTACCATGTGCCGGTCGCGGTCATCATTGTTGACAATAAAAGGAGCGACCGTCGAGGCAATGTCGTGGTAGTCGAAGCCGTCGTAGGTGAAGCCTAGCTTGTAGATATTGTCGCCATCGCGGTGCGACAGCGCGCCGTATGCGCTTGCTTTCCAGTAGACGGTCGGTCCGATCCCGATCCTGTCGCTGGGGGCCAATGAATTGCGGGCCTCGTGACCTCGGGACAGGCCCATGCCCCATACACCGATGGTGGTCGGCGAAAACCGGTGCCGGCCCGATGCCGAAAAATTGAGATCGAGGTAGTTCTCCGTCGTATAGGTCGCATAGCGGCCAATCGCGGCCGAAGCCTCGAAATTGACGTAGCCCTTGTCATAAACATGATCATAGCCAACACGCGGCTTGATGACCGTTACCCAGTCGCCCAGCCGGCGCAGGTAAAGGGTCGGCGAGACAAAAAGCGGCCGACCGAAAAATACGTTGTCGGTATAGTATTCCGTGAATTCGAGCGTCGCGTAGTAAGCTGGGGATTCGGTGCTCTGAGCATGCGCCAGACCGAAAAATCCCGCCTGCATGAGCAGCGAAACCGCGACCGTTGCTCGTAGCTTGCCCGTCATTCGTCCCACATTCACGTTCCTAGAGGCGCTTGAAGGATGGCAGATACCCTTCACATTGGCTGCACCAAGGTCCTCTCCCCCTCCTAACCGAAAACCTAGGCATTCACAATCCTGCATAGGTCGGCATCGTCAATAGGGAATGTGCGCAGGTAGAGCTGGGCGGTCCCGGCCGGTCTCTTGTCACAACCGCCATAAACACCGCCAGATCTACCGATGTGCGCCGGTGGATTGTTGGTAATGTTTGACGTGCTCCCCGGAGTGTACCCGTTCATAGGCTAGCGCTGTTCATGTTGTATGAAGCTACCACGGTCCAATCTGCATTTGCTCCACCTTCACGCCCTTCGAACCGATCACGCCTTTGCTGGTTCGAAGGAAACAGAAATCCGCATTGGATGTTTGAGCGAGTCGCTGACCTTGCACGCCGCCGCGACCTTCTGGAGTTTGCCGACCTGCTCCGCGCTCAGATTGCCAGTAATTAATACGGTCACGTCGATACCACCTATGCGAGACGGGTTTTCCGCCATCACGTCAGTGAGCGTGACGGAGGCCGCGTCCAGAGAATATCCGTGATTGCGCGCGTAGAGCGCCATCATGCCTGCGATACAGGTGCCGAGCGAACCCAGCAGGAGTTCCCCTGGCCTGATGCCGGGTTCGCTTCCGTCGCGAACGTCCGATGGCGAAGCCACACCGTCATGCGGCAAGAAACCCTTGATAGTGGTGCTTCCGGTGTTGATGAGAAGCTCGTTTTTTCCACTATATCCCACCACGACCTGCGATGAGCCTTTTTTCGGCGCGCCCTGTTCGTTCATTTTCGCCTCTGCCTTTTTGTTGCCTCTACGATCTTCGTCTGCCGCCCTGCCATTACATCTTCGACGGCAGCCACAAGACAATTTCCGGGAACAGAACTATGAGAGCGATGAACATGAGCGTGATCACGCCAAATGGCGCGGCTCCCCTGAATATCGCCATCATTGGGACTTCAGGAGCAGCACGCTTCATGACGAACACGTTCATTCCAATTGGTGGCGTGATCAGAGCCAACTCGATGGTCAACGTCACATAGATGCCGAACCAGATGCGGTCGAAGCCGAGATCGAGCACGACTGGAAAGACGAACGGCAGTGTTAGGATTATCATCCCGAATGTGTCCATGACCGCGCCAAGAACGAGGTACATAAGGGTAAAGATCGCGATCACGACATAGCGGTTGAAGCCGGATCCGCTGACATAGGCGATCAGACCCGTCGTGAGTTGCGTCTGGACCAGGAACTTGGCGATCAGAATGCCGCCGACGAAGATCATGTAGATCATGGCACTCAAGATCGCGGCCTGATGCAGGGCATCGATCAATGCGCGCCAAGTCAGCCGGCGCATCGCCAGTGCCACTGCCGCAACCCCGATCGATCCGATCGCCGAAGCTTCGGTGGGTGTGAAAACGCCGCCATAGATCCCGCCAAGAACCACCAGAAAAATTGCCGCCGTCGGGATCAGCTTGAACAATGAAAGGAAGCGCGCCGACCAGGAATAGCTGGGGCCGCGAGGCCCGAGCCTGGGATCGAGGATGCAGCGAAACACGATCCACAGAGCAAACATAGATGCCAGCAGCAAGCCCGGCACAATGCCGGCCACAAATAGCTTGCCGATCGACGTCTCGGTCCATACCCCGATAAAGATGAGCGGTATGCTCGGTGGAATTAGGATCGCCAATGTCCCGGCCGCTGCCAGGCTGCCCGTCGACAAGCCTGGATCGTAATGGTAGCGTCGCATCTCAGGCATCAGCATGGAACCAGTTGTGGCGATCGCGGCAACACTCGATCCGGTCACTGCGCCGAAGCCCGCGGACGCCACGGTTGCGGTCACGGCCAGGCCACCGGGCAGCCGGCCGAACCATTTGTGAACGGTATCGAACAGGTCGGTCGCGATCCCGGTATTAAAGACGAGCTGGCCCATGAAAAGAAACAACGGGATCGCGACCAGCAGGAAATCGGTCCCGGCTTCCCAAGCCACCAACTGGGTTTGAACGATCGCCTGCGGCAGCCCGAGTGCCACGGCGTTGCCAACAAATCCAACCACCCCCAGCGCGAACGCGATCGGCACGCCGTAGAAGATAAGCGCAAGTGCGACGACCATCCCGACGATACCGAGAAAGACGGGATCCATCACTTGCCCTTTCCCGTCCTGTTCGATGCCAGCCCCTGGCCTATTGCGGCAAGAAACTGGAGGCACAAGACAGAGGCGGAAAAGCCCATGAGTACCGCAAAAGGCCAGTAGGGTAGCTCGATGAGGTAAGCGCCCGAGCCCAGGCGGTACATCCTTCCAACCTCGGAGAACGACTGGTAGGCGAGCACCGCCGCCAGCACGAGGCCGCATGACGCGGAAACCGCATCCGCCAAGCGCTTTGCCCGCTCCCCATAGCGTCCATAGAACAGGTCCATTCTCGCATGTCCACCAAGGTGGGTGCAGTAGGGGAGGCTCGCCATGAAGGCGACCAGCAGCATGAGCGAGCCCACCTCGTTGCCCCATGGCAGCGGCGCGCGCAGCACGTAGCGCAGGAATACGTCGACGCCGATCATTGCGATGAGCACCGGCAGGGTGACATAGGCACCAAGCATGTGAAGCCATCGCGAAAGCCGAGCAACGAATGCCGCATCAGGCGGGCCATTCGGCGGTTCGCCAGCTATTGGAAGGTCGACCATGGTTGGATGTGACGCCAAGGTGAACCGGGCCGCCGTCAGTATTTAATGATCCCCTTCACCGGATCTTCAAGAAGCAGCCTGAGCGCGTCCTCATCCGAGGTGGACGCGTACTTTGCCTTGAGCGCCTCGATGTCGGCGATCAGCGAGCGACCCGGCTGACCGTCCTTTTCGCGCGCCTCTATCCACGCATCGATGACCTGTCTGGCGATCAACTTGCCGCGCTCAAGTTCTGCATCTGAGAGGACAATCGTCTCCACGCCATTCTCTTCATAGATCGCCTCCGCCTTCTTGCTGAAGTCGGCCACCGTGCGCTGTGCAACCGCGGCCGCAGTATGTTGCTGAAAATTGTAGAGCGCGGCCTTGAGGTCGGGCGGCAGGCCATCGAAAGCGTCGCGGTTGAGGCAGGTATCCATCGTAGGCGAATAGATGCCGAGCTTCGTGCGGTACTTGAAGACCTCGTAGATCTTGTATGGCACGAAACCGCCATTGGTCCAGATCACCGCGTCGGCGATGCCCTGCTGTGCCGCAGTATAGATGTCGGGAAACGGAATATTCAGGGCGACGAAACCGTAAGCCTTGGCAATCTCGGGCGACATGCCCTGGGCAATGACCTTCAGGCCGCGCAAATCGTCAAACGAGCGGATCGGCGTCTTGCTCATGATATCGTTCGATCCGAGATGGACCGAATAACCGTAGTAGACACCCTGGCGCTCAAATTCCGGCGCGAAATATTTCTCGGCGAGTTCACGATAGATCCGCGTGTTGAGGATCGCGCTACCTGTCGCTATGAAAGGCAGACCGAAAACCTTGGTCAACTCGAAGCCTCGCCCCTCGAACGCCGCAAAGCAGGTTCCATAGTCCGAGATTCCGGCGCCAACGCCCTTGAAGCCGTCACGGATACCGACCAGCGTGCCCGCGCCAAAAAGCTTGAATGTAAGCTTGTCGTTGGTCGCTTCTTTGAGCCAGTTGAACGCCTTTTCCCAGACCGGCGGCACGATCGACGCCGGAGGCTGAGGAAACGAATATTTCAACTCTATCGGCTCGCCCGCATAGGTGATTTGTGGCTCCGCGGCGGAAATCTTGTGCGCCAGCCAGTCATCTATCGGGTCTGCTGAAGCAGCCTCCACGAGAAGGAGCATGGAGATCGCTGATAACGCGATCCGCGGTAAGGCTTTGTAGGTCGTCATTCTATTCCCCTCTTCTTTTTTACCTGTTTGTTTTGCCTACTCGGTCGATTGGTGGTTGGATCAATTCGATCCACGAGTCATCCGGCAGATCGAAATCGTCATCGCTTTCATCGGCCCGCAACGCATTGACAAGAAAGGTGCGCAGCAGCTTCAACTGCTCGCCATAGAACGTCGCGTCACTGCGGGGCGGTGCATGAAGGGAAAAGCCACGCATCGCGGCGACGGTGAAATGCATGATTGCCGTTAGACGCTCCGATGAAACGTCCACGTCCGACAACGCTTCTGCCCAATGGTGCTGCGCGAGCTCGGCGCTGAGCAATCGAAACTCTCGTACACGCGCGTAGGTCTTGGGGTCCCCTCGCGCGCCCAGTACGACCTCGATCGCCGCCGCGTAGGCGCGGCTACCGTAAATGTTCCAGAGCGTTCGAACGAGATCATCGCAGCGCTCTTCCAGCGACGCATGTCGATCGGCAATGCCGGAGACTCCGGACGCGAATTTCCCGCAGATGGAATCGAGCACGGCCAGCATGAGGTCGGCCTTGTTGCGAAAGTGGTGCTGCAACGCGCCGCGCGACACTCCGGCACGACGCGCGATCTCTGCGGTGGTCGCGTTCTGAAAGCCGTGCTCGCAAATCGAATCGATGGTGGCGTCGATCAACTTCGCCCGAGTCTCGGCGCTGCGTTCGTCTTGGGTTCGGTGCCTGGTCGCCATCTGGAGTCTGTTACTTATTGAAATTTCATGTCAAACAACATGCCATACGGATTGTATGTTTTACAAGACCGCATATTTGGCATTTTCGCATATAGCGGAGACTTAAGGATCTGAAGTGCCTAGCCTGAACAAATCATGGGAGGCTGGCCGCCATCCGTAACTACGTGCGCGGCCGTGAGAAGTGCCTAGCCTGAATGAATCAAGGGAGGCTGGCGGATGTGGCGCAAACCATTGAAATGACGTAGGATTAGGTTGTTAAAGCCGATCCGGATCATTTCCGGGAAACCACACTTGCCATGGCTGATCCTGCGCCGCCGCTAGGCGATTTGTCATCTGTCGGCGGCATGGCCGTCGTCGCCCGTTTCGACGGCGGCATGCTGTCGTCCAACAGCGGCGTTCTGGCCCTGGCCGCGGTGGAAAAGCGGCTGCATGTGGCCGAGCGTCTGGCGGGGTGAATAAACGATCCGCGCCGCCCTGAGCAAATTGCCCACAACCTGGCCGACATGATCGGCTTCCGCATGAAGATGATCGCCGCCGGTTATGCGGATGGCAACGACACCAACCGGCTGCGCTCCGATCCGGTCTTCAAGATGGCCCCGGATGCACTGCCTTCGGGACGGGATCTGGCGTCGCAATCGAGGCTGTGCCGGCTGGAGAATCTGCCCAGCGTGCGTGAGTTGGTTGCAATAGGCCGGACGATGGCCGACCTTTACTGCGCCTCCTACCGGCAGGTGCCGAGGCGGATCGTGCTCGACATCGACGACACAATTGATGCCGTGCATAGCGGCCAACAACTGCGCCTCTTCAACGCCTTTCCCGACGAGTACGGTTAGCAGTTTTCTTTCGCATGCGTGCGGTTCCGGCATACTGGTTCAGGCCGAGGTCCCTCAACCAATACCATCCGCTGATCAAATCGCCGTTCGATGCGGAGCGCTTTCGGCTGCAGCAGCAGTCACAGCGAAGATCGTGTAGAGCACTAGCGATTCAGTGAACCATCGGCACATTTCAAAAAATGCGCTTCGGCAGGCAATAGTGTTCGCATCTTATGCACGCTCACAAGGTTTCCGCAGGCCGTGTAGCGAGCGGGAAATGATCTACCGCCCGTCCGCCAGGAATTGGATGAGGAAGCTCGCCAATGCCATCACCGTTTTGATCGACGAACCCTTCGGATGCTTCATCAAAATCGGAATAGTGATTGCCGCGCACGCCGTCATCCCAGCGGTTCGGCAAACCTAGTTGTTGTCGATCAACCGGTCCGCCCTTGGCCACACCCTGGACTTTCGCGGGGGCCGAATCGGTTCCGGAGGTGTCGAATGCATTGACCCGGTTTTCTTCCAGATTGTTCCCTGTCACCGAGTTGCCAACCGACGGATTCACGTAGGGCATTCCGCGTTCCACCCGGATGCCAAAGTCCGAGTTTCTGAAAACGTTATTGTTCTCCAGCGAATTGGCCGTGGAACCGAACAGCCCAATTCCAATAGCGTTCTGCTGCACCGAATTGTGCGCAACGCGATTTGAATAGGCCGTATCCAGAAGAATGCCGAGGCTGTCGTTTTCCTCGGTAGTATTGTCCCGGATCTCACTTTCATGCGTGTCGCAGATCAGTCCTATTCCATATCCGCGAATGTCGGGTGATGATCCCAGGAGCACCGGTGGATTGGCTTTCGGCACCGGTTGGCCGCCATTATCACGGGCAATGTTCGACAGGATGAATAACCGGCGCGAATAGGCTGCAACGATACCGGCATGGCCATGTCCGCTTACCTCGTTTCCGGCAATCTCGATATCGGATGAGGTGACTGCCTCAAGTGGCCTGCTCTCGCTGGTAATGATCACATCACCGGCCAGCGGACGCATCGCCATTATCATGCCAGGGGGAAACACGACAGATCCAACGCCAATTCCATTATAGCCATTCGCTCTCACCTTGTTTTCACGAATGCCGACGTTGCGGCTATTCAAAATGAAGATGCCGCCAAAGCGATTTCCTTCGATTTCGTTCAGTTCCACAGCGCCGCTCTCAACATCGCGCATGTAGACACCATAATGGCAGCCTGAAATGCGGTTGTTGCTGACGACGGCATTGGACCCTCGCACCATTACGCACGCCTCTTCCGAGTATGACGAGAAAACGCCGAACCGGAGAGACCTGGATCGGGAGGCACTGATCTCGAAGCCATCGACCACCACGTCCTCCGCCCTGATCTCGATCGCTGAAGTAGCTTTTCCGGCATCAATCCTCGGTTTGCCAGCACCCGTGTCATGGCCCAGAAGCTTGACAGGTTTGGTTATGACCAAAACCTCGCGGTAATCCCCGCTGGTAACCTCGATAGTTGCCGCCGGCAGTGCTGCAGTAATCGCGGCACTGATGGTTGGATAGGTCTGTCCGGTTTCGACAATCTTGGCGTCAGCAAGCGCGCTGACGGGAACGGCAGCAAATAGGAATATACGTATGAACTGCAGTCCACTGATAATTCTCATAAGGAGCTGCCCTCAAAACAAAAACGCATTTTTATCTGCCTAAAGCGGTTCCGGCGCGATGATTCAGATCAAACAAGTCAATCGGCAAGAATCCGAAGAGGGTCGTTATTCCCGCTGGCCACAAGCTATTTTCGTGTCTGATTGCGACACAACGGCAATGTCCGCTTCTCGATGGTGCATTGCAGCGGTACCAAAAAACACACGAGTGTCGGCTTCGATCCGGTTCCTGCCGTCCACCGGTACGAAGGTCAGACCTTCACCAATAGCCTGGTCGACCGCTGCCAACTTGGTGCCGCCGCGAACCGATTTGCAGCATCCAACGCAAGCCACTGCCCAGAATGAGCTTGGAGAACCGCCTTGATTGCTCGTAAAGTGCAAAAAAATCTTCCAAATGGGGAAAATCGGGGAACACCTGTGGTACTCTCCGGTACGGCCCGGCATGGCGAACATGTTCTCCGAACGTTTTTTCCATGCGAAAGTTGCGTGAGGGCGATGAAAACACTTTCGATGCTGTTTGCGATGCTAGTCTTCACGACCGTCAGCACGAACGCCAGTCGGACGTCGCCCGCCATATCCGCCCATGCGCCTGCGAACATGGCAGCGCTTGGCATTGCTTCCCGTGATACCGCGACGATGTCCGGCTTTCGATACCGGGAACTCGATCCGGTCCGCGTTGCGGCGAAACTGTTGAAGAAAAGTGCGCCATCGGTCGCGGATCAAAACGGAAAGAATGCCCCGCCCGCCGTGCCGCTCAAGCCGTCGCCGGTCGGCCCCATCATCATACCGGTCGGTCCGGATCCGGGCCCGGCAGCCCCGCCGCGCCCGTCGAAACCGCCACGGCCGCCAAACACATGCATCGGGCAGGTCTGCCCGCTGCCCATTCCGCTTCCCAATTAGAGCGCTTCCGGCCAGGACCACGACCCCTATTAGGCGCAAAAGGGCTGAAAGGAACGTAGGCGGCTACCGGGCGCTTCCCTAATGTTGGATTTCGGACTTGGCACGCCAAACCCGAACGGCTTGCACGGGATCAGAACCGGATATTTGTCAGCCCTTGGATGAACGGCAGCTATGGGGCCGGAAGCGGACCTTAAATCGATGTCCAGACTTTACGCATTGTTGCGATTCGTCGTCCATTGCCCAGCGCCACGGTTCGAATTCCTGGCTCTTTTTTTCGGCAAAGCTTTGACCGCGCGGTTACTTTGGGGTTACATCAACCTTCTCGACCAAAAATAAAGATCCGAACGAAATCAATAAAAGCTGCTGTCACACGGTTTCAATTCTATCGTACCAAAAGTTCTGGGTTGTCTAGATTCGTGTAATTTCAATCAGTCTTTCCCATCGCAATTTCCCGCTTGCCAAGGTTGGGGTCGAGGGTTCGAATCCCTTCGCCCGCTCCAGATTTCCACTGTACGGCCCGGAAACATGGGTAACAGATCGTACCTAAGACATGGGTGACAATCTCGTGCCGAACAGATTGTCGATGGCTTGCAAGGTTCTCTACTCCAGGTCGATATAACCCGGATCATAGGGCCTTGAAGCGGGCGTGCAGAGCTCGGACGGCATCCTTATGGCGATGCCTTCGTGCGGCCTTTCCTCGTTGAACTCGCTGACGAATTTGTCGAAGCGGTCTTGGTGCTGGAGGGCGTTTGCGCCCGGCGGCCGAGCGGTCTCCTGCTTCAGGGTGCGATGCATCCTCTCATGGCGGCTGTTCTGCTGCGGATGGCCGGGCCTGATGCGCTCGATGGCAATGCCGAGCCTTAGCCAGAATACCGACAGCTTCGAGAGATTGTAGAGCCCGTTGGGGCTGGCGAAGGGCAGGCCGTTGTCGGAACGGATGTCGGGCGGCAGGCCGCGCTCCCTGTAGAGGCGGACGAAGGCCTCGATGACCGGGCACTTCCCTGGTCGATTCAAGGGCTTCGACCAGCAGTAGGTAGCGCAAGGCCTGGTCGGCGACCGTCAGGGGGTAACAGTAGCGGCCATTGCCCGTCTTGAACTCGCCCTTGAAGTCGGCACGCCACAGATCGTTCGGATGAAGGCCTGCGGAAAGCTGCGTTGCTTCGGCCTTCATCCGGCGCCTTTGCCGGGCTCCGCTTGACGAGACCGTGACGGTCGAGCACGGCATGCACCGTGCTCCTTGCGGGAATGCGCACCTCGCCCGCCAGCTTCCTGACCAGCACCTCCCTGATATTGCGGGCGCCCCAGTGCGACCTGTCACGCCTGGTCCCGACGATCAGACGCTCCACCGGCTCGGGCAACTGGTTGGCATATCTGACCGGCCGCCGCGACCGGTCGCGAAGCGCCTCCAGCCCCTCTTGCTTGCAGCGATTGAAGATCTTGTAGCCGGTCTTGCGCGAGATGCCGAACTGGCGGCACACATCGCTCATGCTTTCCCCGTCGAGAAGACGAGCCACAAAACGAAGACGTTCCTCCATCACCGAACACTCTCTCCACGGCATCAACACCTCTGGCAGAAAATCCAAAGTGTTACCCATGTGTCCGGAACAAAACGTCACCTATGTCTCGGGTCGCTCACGGTTGAAAATGACGGCCTTGCAAGGCCCTGGGTGCTTCAAGGCAGTCTTGGAGCGCTCGCTTCCCTTTGCCCTGCTGCAGGGGCGGGTACCCGGCCACTATGTCTTTGCGGGAACACGCGACGCCGACAGAATGGCGGCGATGTCCTCGCGCATATATCTGTCGACAGTCTCGCTCTTCAGATCGTCGATCGAGATGAACTGGATGAAGCGGGCGTTCTGCAATTGAAACAGGCTTTCGCCGAGAACATCGACATTGGTATCGGGCGTCAGGTGGCCGCGCCTCTGGAGTTTGACGAATATCTGGGAAAGCTGGCGGGCCAGTTCCCGGTCTAGGCGTGCATAGGCGCGGCCGAAATGCGAATTGCCCTCGATGATGCTGGCGGCAATGGTCTGGCGCCAGACCGGCTTTGTCAGGAATGACAGGGCATGATCGCGGATCGTGGCGGCGAACAGCGCGAATGCCTCGACGATATCGTCCGGCGGATCGGCCAGGATCGCGTCGATCCGCTCGGTCAGCAGCGTGTCGCTCTCGGCGACGAGTGCCAGCAGCAGGCCTGTCTTGGTACCGTAGTAATTGTAGATCGTGACGCTCGAAACCTCCGCCCTTTCGGCAATCATCTCGATCGTCGTTGCATCGAATCCGTACATCGAAAACTGGTCGCGGGCCGCCTGTATGATATTGCGGCGGCGGTTGCTCTTCTGACGCTCTCTGAGGCTCGACATCGGTTCCGGTCCGTTTGGCTGGTCTCCTGTGTGCCACATGATATATCTTTACTCCACTAAAAAAATTAATTGTAATTCATAATTTAGTGTGACTAGAATATATGCGTCTCTCCACAGGAGTCTGCGGACAATGCTGAAAAAATTCCTCTCGATCGTAAGTGTCGCCGCGGTGGCGGCCGCCGTTGCAATGCCTTCCGCGCAAGCGAAGGAGACCGTCAATGTTGGCGTCTGCGTGTCCTGGCCGGGCTACGCGATGCTCGAGGTCGCGCGGCAAAAGAACCTCATCCCGGACTACGATCTCAACATAACGATCTTCGAAGATCCGCTCGGCGGTCACTCGGCGCTGGCGGCCGGCCAGGTCGATGTTTACGGCTGCACGGCGGATTATGTGCCGCTGACGGTCGATCGTGGTACCGATGTCGTGAACGTTGCCTTTATGAACCCGTCCTACGGCGTCGACCACATTATCCTTGCCCCGGAAACGGAAGCGCCAAACCTCGCCGGCAAGAAGGTTTCCGCGCCGCAGGCCTATATCGGCCACCTGCTGATGGGTCTGTGGCTCGACAGCCAGGGTATCACGCCGGACCAGGTCGAGTGGGTCAACCTGAATGCCGACGAAGCCGTCGGCCCGATGCTCTCCCGCGACCTTTCTGCCGCCTACATGTACGAGCCGTGGATCTCGAAGGTGCTCGAGGCGATGCCGGGTGCTCGCAGTGTCGTCAACACCGCCGATCCCGCAATGCTGAAGACCGGCATCTTCATGGATTCTTTGTTCATGAACAAGAAGTTCATCGCGGAAAAGCGCGCAGCCGCCATTGCCGTGTTGAAAGCGCGTTGGGACGGTCTCGGCTACTGGCATGAGAACGTCGAGGAAACGAACCAACTCATCGCCGAGTTCCTGCAATGGCCGGTTGAAGACGTCGGCTTCGTGATCGGCACCAACGGCAAGAGCTTCGAAGGTGGCATTTACATGTACGACTTCGATGAATCTGCCCGCGTTTGCGGCGTGCTCGAAGGCGAGCCGCCTTTCGCCCTCGCCAACGGTTCCATGGCCGATGTCGTTTCGCTGACCAACGACTGGTGGATCAAGCTCGGTCTCATGGAAAACAGGATCGACGCCGCCAAGGGCATCGACTGCAGCCTGATGGGCGACCTGGTGGCCAGCGGCTACCGCCAGTCCTTCACGGCAAACTGATGTATCACGGCGCGCCGGCATCGCCGGCGCGCCCGCATCCTTCCCTTTTCGAGCCCCTGGCAGCCATCGAGGCCACGATGTCAGATCCCGTTCCCGCCAGTCGACGACGCAGGTTCCTGGATATCAGGAAACCAATTTCCAGACGACAGGCCGTGATTTCCGCAATCGGGATCTGGGCCGTCTTCTTCGGGATATGGGCGGGCGCCTCGATCGGCGGTATGGTCAACGAGCTTCTTGTCCCGGCGCCGCAAAAGGTTCTCGTCACGCTCTATGAATTGTTTGCCGAACGCGGCTTTGCCTCGGATGTGCTGATCAGTATCCTTCGCGTGCTGGTTGCGTTTCTCGCCGCATCGCTCGTCGCCATTCCGCTCGGCATCATGATGGGGTCGTTTCCGGCAATCGAGGGGATCGTCAATCCCTTCGTCTCCGCCTGGCGCTACCTGCCCGCGCCTTCCTTCATTCCGGTCCTGCTGATGTGGTTCGGCACCGGCGAAGCGCCGAAACTGGCCCTGCTTTTCATCGGCGTCGTCTTTTTCCTGATCACACTGGTCATGGACCACACCAGGAATGTCCGCCACGAACTCGTCGAGACCGCGCTGACCCTCGGCGCCAGTCGTTGGGTGACCGTCCGCTCGGTGATCATGCCCGCTGTACTGCCCGATGTCGTCGTCGCCATGCGGCAGATGCTCGCCGTCACCTGGACCTACCTGGTCATAGCCGAGATCGTCGCCTCGACGACCGGCATTGGTGCGATGATGATGCGCGCGCGCCGCTTCCTGCATACCGACGAGATCATGGCCGGCATCATCGTGATCGGCGCGCTCGGACTCCTGTTCGACATGCTGTTCGCGCGTCTGCACCGCCAGCTCTTCCCCTATCTCGGGGAGAAGCGCCGATGAACGACGTCATCCTGAAGCTCACCGACGTCTCGAAATCGTTCGACCTCGGCGGCGGCCGGGCGCTGGAAGCCATCTCCCGCGTGAACCTGGAGGTAAGGCGCAACGAAATCTGCGTCATTCTTGGCCCGTCCGGATGTGGCAAATCGACTGTGCTGCGCATGATTGCCGGCCTCGAAACGCCGACCTCCGGCAGCCTCGTGCTGGAGGGACGAAGCATCGAGGGTCCGGGCCGCGACCGCGGCATGGTTTTCCAGGCTTATACCTCGTTCGACTGGTTGAGCGTGCGCAGGAACGTCGAGTTCGGCATGAGGATCAACGGTGTCCCGTCGGCGGAACGGCGTGACCGCGCCGACCATTTCATCAAGCTGGTCGGACTGGCGAAATTCGCCGACGTCTATCCGACCCAGTTGTCTGGCGGCATGCGCCAGCGCGTTGCCATCGCGCGCACGCTCGCCAACGATCCCGAATTGCTGCTGATGGACGAGCCGTTTGGCGCGCTCGATGCGGAGACCCGCTGGCACATGCAGGAACTGCTGGTCGAGATCGCCGAGACCGCCAACACCACGATCGTCATGGTGACCCACGACATCGAGGAGGCGATCTTCCTTGCCGACAAGATCGTCTTCATGTCGCGCCATCCCGGCCGTGTGAAGACCGAGATCGTGCCCGTTTTCAAGAATGGCAAGCGGATCGCGGAGAAGGAAAAGGTCATCGAACTCGATGGCTACAGCGAGATGGAACGCCAGATCATGCGCCTGATGCGCGAAGAAGGCACCAAGGACTGAAACAAGGAGCATCCATGACTTCGCCGGTGATGATGGCCGAGATGACCTGGCCGGAATATGCGGCGGCGCTTGAAGACAACCCGGTTGTCTTCCTGCCAACCGGCGCGCTCGAACAGCACGGCCCGCATCTGCCCATGTCGGTCGATTACCTGCTGCCGTCCGCGATCGCGCGCGAGATCGCCGGGGAGATCGGCGGCGTGGTTGCCGCGCCGGTGACCTATGGCTACAAGTCGATGACGCGTTCGGCAGGCGGTCCGTTCTTCCCGGGTTCGACCGGACTCGACGGGGCAACCCTGTCGGCGGTCGTGCGCGACGTGATCCGCGAACTTGTGCGCCATGGCGCGCGCCGGATCTGCGTGCTCGACGGCAATTACGAGAACCTGTGGTTCCTCAACGAAGGCATCGACCTTGCGATGCGCGAGGTTGGCTCGCTTGGAGTACGCATCATGTGCCTGCAGCACTGGGAGTTCCTGACCGAGGAAACGCTCGCGTCGGTCTTTCCCGACGGCTACCCCGGTATCGAACTGGAGCATGCTGCCGTCCTGGAGACTTCGCTGATGATGAACTTCCATCCGGAACTCGTCCGCTTCGACCGTATCCCCGACAACGCGCCGGCGGACGCGCCGTGCTACGACGTCTGGCCGCCGCGGCGCGAATGGGTTGCGCCGGAAGGCTCACTGATCTCGGCCAAGGGCGCGAGCCCTGAGAAGGGCGCCATCATTGCCGCGCAATACCGCCGCGACATCACCGCGGCGGTGCGCCGCGAATTCTACGAACTCGGCTGACGGCACGATGCGCGCGACGTTCGATTTCTCGGGCAAGTCCGTACTGGTGACCGGCGCGAGCCGGGGCATCGGCTTTGGCGTTGCCGAGGCTTTCGCCGCCTGCGGCGCGGACCTCGCCATCCTTGCCGACGACGAGGCGGTCCACGAGGCTGCCGGCAAGCTGAGCGAAAGGGCGATGCGCCCGGTTACCGGGATTGTTTGCGACATCACCGACCGCGGCCAGGTGTCCGATGCGCTCTCGCGCTTCGAACGCATCGACGTGCTGGTCAACAATGCCGGGCTGGAGCGGCCGACGCCGTTGCAGGACGCCGACCCGGCGACCGACGACACCTTCGCCCGGGTGATCGCGGTCAACGTCACCGGGACGCACAATGTCACCCGCGCGGCAATATCGAGAATCCCCGACGGCGGTCGTATAGTCATCACCTCATCGATCTGGGGCAAGACCGCTGTTCCCGATTTCTCCGCCTATGTCTCGTCCAAGCACGCGCTGATCGGCATGACGCGCACATGGGCCAGGGAACTCGGGCCGCGCAAGATCACCGTCAACGCGGTCTGCCCCGGCTGGGTGAAAACGGATGCCGCGATGCGCTCGCTCGACGCGATGGCCGCGAAGACGGGGGCCAGACCCGAGGCGCTCCTGGCAGAGATCGTCGCCGCGCAGGCGATCGGCGGCCTGATGGAGCCGGCCGATGTGGCCAGCCTCTATCTCTTTCTCGCCTCCGATGCGGCAGCGAACATCACTGGCCAGGCAATCAATGTCGACAGGGGGGAGGTTCCGGCATGAGCGGGACGCTTTCCGGACGGATCGCGCTCGTGACCGGTGGTTCACGCGGCATCGGTCGCGCGATCGCGCTGGCCTTTGCGGGCGAGGGCGCGGATGTGGCGATTTGCCACCGGAACGATCCGCAAGCCGGCGGGACGCTCGGCGAATTGCGCGCGACAGGCGCCCGCGCGATCGCCGTTGACGCCGACATATCGTCGGAGAAGGACACCGCCGCTCTTTTCAGGACCATCGGCGACACGCTCGGTCCGCTCGACATCGCGGTCGCCAATGCCGGCATCCTGCGCGAGGCTCCATTGCTCGAGACCAGCGCCGCGGATTTCGACGCTGTCATTTCGGTCAATCTGCGCGGCACATTCCTCACCGCGCGCGAGGCGGCGCGGATGATGCTCTCCCGACCGCATGCCGCGCCCGCCGGCCGGATCATCACGATCGCGTCCGATCTCGCCTTTCTCGGCCGCGAGCGAATGGCGGCCTATTGCGCGTCGAAGGGCGGTATCCTGTCGCTGACCCGGTCGTTGGCGCGCGAGCTCGCACCGGGGATTCTCGTCAACGCGATTGCCCCCGGCCCAGTCGATACCGACATGACGAGCCCAGGGACGATGAGTGCGGAGGCGCTCGCACAGGACCTGGCGACGCCCCTGGCGCGCTTTGCCAGGCCGGAGGAAATCGCCGCGGTCGCGGTGTTCCTAGCCGGCGAAGGCTCGAGTTTCGTGACCGGCCAGTGCTACGGCGCCAATGGCGGTAGCACGATGTATTGATTCCGTTTTTTGGAGACAACCGATGAGCAATCCGTTCTTCCATCCCGTTTCGGGCTTCGACCTGCCCCGCTTCGCCGGCGTACCGACCTTCATGCGGCTGCCGCATGTCGGTCTCGACGATGCACGGATCGGCGAGGTGCGGATCGGCATCATTGGCGCGCCGTGGGACAGCGGTACAACCAACAGGCCGGGACCGCGTCACGGACCGCGGCAGTTGCGTGACCTCTCAACCATGATCCGCGCCGAAAACGGGGCGACGGGCGTTCGGCCTTTCGAACTCGTCAACTGCGCCGATCTCGGCGATGTCGCACCGAATCCCGCCGACGTGCAGGACAGCCTCGACCGCTTCACCCGCTTCTACGGCCGGGTAAAGGAAAAAGGCATCGTCCCGCTCACCGCGGGCGGCGACCATCTCTGTTCGCTTCCGATCCTGCGCGGGCTTGCCTCGGACCGTCCGGTCGGCATGATTCACTTTGACAGCCACACTGACCTGTTCCACTCCTACTTCAACGGTTGCATGTACACGCACGGCACACCTTTCCGCCGCGCCGTCGAGGAGGGGCTTCTCGATCCCGGGCGCGTCGTTCAGATCGGTATCCGCGGAACGACCTACGACCGCGAGGACCGCGATTTTGCTGACAGCGTAGGCATCCGGGTCATTCCGATCGAGGAATTCTTCGCGCGCGGCGTCGCGGATGTGATGGCCGAGGCGCGCGAGATCGTCGGGACCGGGCCGACCTACGTTTCCTATGATATCGATTTCGTCGATCCGGCCTTTGCACCTGGCACCGGCACGCCTGAAATAGGCGGGCCCAGTTCCTTCCAGGCGGTTCAGGTGGTGCGCGAACTGGATGGCATCGACATCATCGGCGCCGATCTCGTCGAGGTCTCGCCGCCCTTCGACAATTCGGGCGGCACGGCCTGGCTCGGCGCCTCGCTGATGTTCGAGATGCTTTGCGTCATGGCCAAGTCGGTTTCACAAGAGGATTAGCGGCGGGTATCGGTTTCTCGGCGCACAGTACCCGACTTGCGATGGATCGCCCCGGATGCCGCGGGCGATCGGGCCTCGGGCACCATCGGCCGCAACGGCCGTGCGGCCATGTCGGCGCGGATCGCCAGCGCTGACCTGATCTCGCGCGCCCAATGGACGATCACCATCTTTCCGCCGTTTGCTCACCTGTGCTAGCAGGGACCGATGGCACAGAAGAAAGCCCACGAAGTCGACCGATGGATCGCGCAGCCGGAAAATCCGGAGCGCCTGATCCTCGTCTACGGTCCCGACCGGGGCCTGGTGTCGGAGCGGGCGCGCAGGATCGCGCTGAAAACCGGTCTTTCGCTCGACGACCCCTTTGCCGTCATCCGCCTCGATGCCGGCGAACTGGACCAGGATCCCGGGCGGCTCGTCGATGAAGCGCGTACAGTCGCCATGTTCGGCGGCCAGCGACTGATCTGGGTCACCGGTGCTGGCGCGCAGAAGGGCCTCGCCAACGCGGTAAAGGAACTGGCGGATCGGCCATCCGCTGATGCCCTGATCCTGATCGAGGGCGGTGACCTGAAGAAGGGGGCAGGCGGATTGCGCGGCATCGTCGAAACCGCCCGCTCGGCGATGGCCCTGCCCTGCTATGCCGACAAGTCGCGCGATATCGATCAGCTGATCGATGACGAGATGACCAGGGCCAGGATCTCGATAACGCCGGAGGCGCGCCAGTTGCTCAAGGCAAGCCTGGGCGGTGACCGGCTGGCGAGCCGCGGCGAGATCGAGAAACTGCTGCTCTATGCGCAGGGCCAGGATCGGATAGGCGTCGAGGATATCATGGCCAGTGTAGGCGATGCATCGGCGATTTCCGCCGACGATGCGGTTGATGCCATGCTGAATGGCGCATGGGGCGGTTTCGACGCCGCATTTTCGACGGTGCTCGATGCCGGCGCGCATCCATTCGTCGTCCTGTCGGCCGCTTTGCGCCAGTTCGCGGTGTTGCAACGGCTGCGCGCCGAGATGGACCAGACCGGCCGGGGCGCGGCCGCCGTGGTGGCAAGCGCCCGTCCGCCGGTCTTCTTCGCCCGAAAACAACTCGTGGAAGCGGCCCTCGACGCATGGCAGGGTGAAGCGATCGCCCGCGCCCTGGACAGGTTGCAGGCAACTGTCCTCGAAACCCGGCGGCGTCCCGACCTCGCCGCGGCGCTGACGCGGCAGGCGCTGCTGGCGCTGGCTGTGGAATCAGCCCGCGCGCGCCGCCGGCGTTAGGTATGCAAAATCCCGGGGCTTGATGGTTCGGATTAATCCTCGATCGCAGCGGCTTTGAAGTCCAGGCTTGCATATGGACTCGCCGACCCGTATGGCCCCGCTGTTTTTTCGGTCGCCGTCAGCCCTGCAAAAGCCGGCACAGTTCGTCGAGTTGCTCCAGCGACTTGTAGGCGATTCTCAGTTCACCGCCCTTGGCGCCGTGTGTCACCGCGACCTTCATGCCGAGCGAATCGGTCAGCAGCTTTTCCAGCGACAGCGTGTCGGCGTCCTTTTCGCGAGCGCCGGCGCTGTCCTTTCCGCTCGAGCGGGCGGGCGCCTGCTGCAGGGCCTCTGCCTGACGCACCGACAATCCCTGATCGATGATCCGGCGGGCCAGTGACGCGGGATTTTCCGCATTGACCAGCGTGCGCGCATGGCCTGCGGAGAGCGAGCCGTCGGAGATCAGGCCCTGGATGTCCTGCGGGAGTTTCAGCAGGCGCAACGTGTTGGCGACATGGCTTCGGCTCTTGCCGATCACCTGGCCCAGATCGTTCTGCGTATAACCATGGTCGTCGATGAGCTTCTGGTAGCCCAGCGCTTCCTCGACCGGGTTGAGATCCGACCGCTGGACGTTCTCGACGATCGCGATTTCGAGCGCGACGCGGTCATCCACCTCGCGAACGATGACCGGGATGGTGGTCAGACCGGCGAGCTGTGCGGCGCGCCACCGTCTTTCGCCGGCTATGATTTCGTAGCGGTTGTCGCCACTCTTGCGCACGACAACCGGCTGCACGATGCCGTGCTCGCGGATCGACTGCGCGAGATCGGCCAGCTCGGCTTCCGGGAATTGCCGGCGCGGGTTGCGCGGGTTGCGGATCACGAATTCGATCGGAACCGTCCCGTCCGCTGCCGGCGTCCTTGTAGTTTCGCCGACAGGCTTGTCGATCTCTCCGATCAGGGCCGCGAGACCGCGCCCGAGCCTGCGTTTCGTTTGGTCGTCCGTCATCGCCGCAATTCCTGCCTGGTTGTGTCACGCCGCCTTGAGGCTACGCTCGCGCCGGATGACTTCCGAGGCAAGCTGCAGATAGGCCTGGCTCCCGGCGCAACCGAGATCGTAAAGTATAGCCGGCTTACCATATGACGGCGCCTCTGAGATCCGCACGTTTCTTGGAATCATCGTCCGGTACACCTTATTGCCCATATGCGAGCGGACGTCCTCCACCACCTGGTTGGCGAGATTGTTACGGCCGTCATACATCGTCAGCACGATGCCCTGGATTTCCAGTGCCGGATTCACGCTGGCGCGCACCTGCTCCACCGTCTGCAGCAACTGGCTCAGGCCCTCGAGCGCGAAAAACTCGCATTGCAGCGGCACGAGAACGGAATCGGCGGCCGCCATGGCATTGATGGTCAGGAGGTTGAGCGATGGCGGGCAATCGATCAGGATGTAGCTGTAGTCGGCCGCCGGGCCGGATGCTCCGCGCAGCGCATCACGCAGCCGGAACGCGCGGTTGGTCGAACCGGCGATCTCCATCTCGACGCCGAGCAGGTCCATGGTCGACGGAACCACGTGGAGATTGGGCACTGCGGTGGGAATCGCAGCCTCCCTGATGTCGGCTTCGCCGACCAGCAGGTCGTAGGCGGAAATCCTTCGGTCGCTGCGCTCGATCCCCAACCCCGTGCTGGCATTGCCTTGTGGATCGAGATCGACGATCAGCACCTTTTCGCCGATCGCGGCAAGCGCTGTTCCCAGGTTGATCGCGGTCGTCGTCTTGCCAACGCCGCCCTTCTGATTTGCGATCGTGATAATCCGTGCCGGTTTGATCATGGTCGTTCGTGCCGCTCGTTCGACTTCAGGTCTTGAACTCATGCGCCGGTTCAAGCCGCGTTCCGGCGCTTCAGATTGGAAATCTCCAGGACGACCCCTTCGGGATCGACGATACTTTGGTGTTCTACCAGATCGAACGACCAATGCTGAGCACTTTCTTCGATTTCCAGGCGGTATCCCCGACCTTTGTGAAACAGTGCGCGAGCGCCTGTTACCAGCCAGGGCGCGGCGAGCGAAAACAGGCTGGACAGGGGTGCCAGAGCACGCGCGGTCACCACATCCGGTTGGCGGACAACGCCAACAGCGTCCGCGATACGAAGCGCATGCACCCGTCCAGGCGCGCCTGTCTCGTACAGTGCCTGGGCAAGAAATGCCGCCTTTTTCCGGTTGCTTTCGACCAGTTCGGCGGTCGATCCCGGATAATCCTTGAGAAGGATGGCGATGACGACCCCCGGCAGCCCGCCGCCTGACCCGAGATCCAGCCAGCGCCGCGCGCCGCGGCCGATGGGCAGGAGTTGCGCGCTGTCGACGACATGGCGCTCCCAGAAGTGCGCGAGCGTGGACGGCGCGGCAAGATTGATCCGTGCGTTCCATTTGCGAAACAGGGTTTCATACAGATCGAGGGCTCTCAGCGTTTCACGTGAAACAGGACCGGCCGCCCGCTGCAACTGTCGAATGCGCTGGTCAGTCATACCGCCGCGCCAACCGCTTCGCGCTCCGCACGCCGAACATGCGCGATGATCAGAGCCAGCGCCGCGGGCGTCACGCCATCGATTCGCCCGGCTTCGGCGACGGAGGCCGGGCGGCGCGTCATGATTTTTTGCTGCACTTCCTTCGACAGACCCGGCACCGCGGTAAAATCAATGTCCGGCGGGATGTGCAGTGATTCTTCGCGGCGCAACACCGCGATATCCGCGTCCTGTCGCGCCAGATAGACCGCATATCTCGCTTCGGTCTCGATCAATCCCGCCGCCTTGTGCGGTATGGCCGATATATCCGGCCAGATCGCCACCAATCTGTCCAGGGTGACCTCCGGATAAGCAAGCAGATCGAAGCCCGAACGCCTTACCCCGTCCCTGTTGAGCGCAAGCCCATGGGATTCCGCCTCATTGGGTGTCAACTTGACCCGTTTCAATAGTTCCACACCCGAATCGAACGCTCGCGATAGTTGGCCGTATCGCTCCTGTCGTTCCGACGAAGCGATGCCGAGCGCTATAGCGCGGGGCGTCAACCGCAAATCGGCGTTGTCGGCGCGTATCGACAGCCGGAATTCGGCACGCGACGTGAACATCCGGTAGGGTTCGGTGATCCCCCGGCTCGTCAGGTCGTCGATCATAACGCCGATATAGGCGTCGCCGCGCCCGAATATCACGGCGTCCCGCCCCAGGGCTTTCAGCGCCGCGTTCAGGCCGGCGACCAACCCCTGGGCTGCTGCCTCTTCATAACCTGTCGTGCCGTTGATCTGTCCGGCCATGTAGAGCCCGTCCACGCGCCGTGTCTGCAGCGTGCTGTCAAGCTCCCGGGGATCTACATGGTCATATTCGATCGCGTAACCCGGTTGCAGCATTCGGACTTTTTCCAGCCCGGGAATACTCGCCAGGATCTCGCGCTGCACCTCCTCGGGCAATGACGTCGATATCCCGTTCGGATAGACCGTGTCTTCGTCGAGACCCTCGGGTTCCAGGAAAATCTGGTGGCCGTCGCGATCGCCGAACTTGACGATCTTGTCCTCGATCGAAGGACAGTAGCGTGGACCGATGCCCTCGATCGAACCGGAATACATCGCCGAGCGGTGGAGGTTTGTCCGGATGATCGCGTGGGTCGCTTCCGTCGTGCGCGTGACGCCACAGGCAATCTGGCGGTTTGCGATCCTATCTGTCAGCAGCGAAAACGGTACCGAGTCATCATCCGCATGTTGCCGCCCGACCGCATCCCAATCGATCGACCGGCCGTCGAGGCGTGGCGGCGTTCCGGTCTTCAACCGGCCGAGCGCGAATCCCGCCGCACGAAGGCTCGCAGCCATCGCATCCGAGGGTTGCTCGCCCATCCGCCCGGCGCGAATTTTACGGTCCCCGATATGGATCAGGCCGCCAAGGAAAGTTCCTGTCGTTAAAACCAGGGTCTTGCACGCGATTTCCCGGCCGTCGGCAAGAACCAGCCCGCCTGTCACGCCGCCTTCGACAAGAATATCGCTAGCCTCTCCCTCGATAATCTCGAGCCCGGGGGTTCCCGCGATGGCAGCCTGCATGGCCTGAAGATAGAGCTTGCGGTCCGCTTGGGTGCGCGGACCGCGAACCGCCGCACCCTTGCGGCGGTTCAACATCCGGTACTGGATACCGGCCGCATCGGCCACCCGGCCCATAAGCCCGTCAAGCGCATCGATTTCTCGCACCAGGTGGCCCTTGCCCAATCCGCCGATTGCCGGATTGCACGACATCACGCCGATTGTGTCCCGCGACAACGTTACCAGTCCGGTGCGCACGCCAACCCGCGCCGCAGCGCTGGCCGCCTCGCATCCGGCGTGGCCGCCGCCAACCACAATGACATCGTATCGGACACTCATGACCTGATCCTGTGAAGGCGCGAAGACATGATCGCGATCGGGTGCCATGTCAAGGCCGCGATTGCACGGGTACCCCTTCCATCGGACGGTGTTTCACGTGAAACCGCCTCCGATCTACCGTCGTCGGTGTTTCACGTGAATCGCTACCGCGCTTATGAATCAAGGCCGCAAATTCCCATGTTTCACGTGAATCACTTGCCGATGCAGAATTCCGAGAAGATCAAATCGAGCAATTCGTCGACTTGTACGGTTCCGGTGATCTTTCCCAGTGTGTTTGCCGCAGTTCTCAGCATTTCGGCGCGCAACTCTATCGGATTATCTTCACCCGAGATTGCCGCATCCAAAGATTTCCGGCTCTTATTCAGCAAATCAACGTGGCGCGCACGTGCCGGCACCAGGCTTCCGCTCGCCGTACATGATATCGCTCGCTTCCCGATGGTCTCGAGCAACCCGGATATCCCTGCGCCGGTGACCGAGGAGATCACGAGGTCGTAACCATCGCCGCTCCCTCCTC
Organism: Notoacmeibacter sp.; assembly: GCA_019912385.1. Taxonomy (GTDB): domain Bacteria; phylum Pseudomonadota; class Alphaproteobacteria; order Rhizobiales; family Rhizobiaceae; genus JAIOIW01. The sequence goes on from JAIOIW010000025.1 coordinate 59,030, forward strand.
CGCCTCCTAGATCCAACTTTGTTCCTATCCTCAAGACATCCTTCGCCGTGACGGGTCTGGAGACCTGGATCGGCGAGGAGATATCTGTAAGCAGCAAGACCAGATCTGCGGTCGAACTTCGCTCTATCGCCTTTTGAATGCCGATTTTTTCCACAGCACTATCGCTTTCGCGTACGCCGGCTGTATCCGTCACGATCACCTTGTATCCGTCCATATCCAGGGCGACATCGATAAGGTCCCGAGTCGTACCCGCCTCTTCGGTCACGATCGCGACGTCGCGACGCGCGAGACAGTTCAACAGGCTCGATTTCCCCGAATTGGGTGCCCCGATCAGAACGACGTTGTAACCCTCGCGGATGATCTCCCCCGCCCGCGCACCGTCGAGATGCGCACCGATCTCCCGAGACAGCGCGGCCAGTTCGTCCCACACCGCGTCCGCGACCGATCCCGGCACGTCCTGTTCGTCCGAAAAATCCAGATCCGCCTCGATCAGCGCCCTGGCCCTCGTCATGCGCGCCTGCCATCGGGAATAGAGGTCCCGGTATGCGCCCGCGGCCCTGGACATCGCGAATCGCCGTTGCGCCTCGGTCTCCGCTCCGATCAGATCGGCTAGGGCCTCCGCACCGGTCAAATCGATCTTTCCGTTGAGAAAGGCGCGCCGCGTGAATTCGCCGGCTTCCGCAGGTCGGCAGCCATCAAACGCATTCAGCGCGTCAAGCACGCCCTGGACTACTGCACGGCCGCCATGGACATGAAATTCAGCGGTATCCTCGCCCGTAAAACTGGCGGGTGCAGGAAAGTACAACACGAGTGCGCGATCCAGGACCTCGCTTCCACGCCGCAAAATACGCAACTCGGCATGGCGTGGCTGTGGAACGCCGCCGGCAATCCCGGCGAGTACCGATTTCGTGTGAGGACCCGAAACCCGGATGACAGCGACCCCGCTTGGAAGCGACCCGCTTCCAAGCGCATGAATCGTATCAGGAAATGATATGAGACTCCTGTTAACCATATCGGTTAACCCGTTTGCACTGGCTCAGTCAGATGTGGATCCGAGTTCCGATTACCGCTTTCGAGAAGGCTATTCGTTTCGGACACGAATCCACCGCTCGGCCGTAAATCTCCATAATTCGAACCGCATGCGAATCGAATCGCTCAGGTGTTCATCGAATCGAAGAAATCCCCATTGTTCTTCGTCTGCTTCAGCTTTCCGATCAGGAACTCGATAGCGTCCGTGGTTCCCATCGGCGCAAGAATTCGGCGAAGCACGAAGATCTTCTGAAGATCCTGCCGCGGGACCAAAAGATCTTCCTTTCGCGTTCCCGATTTGAGGATGTCCATAGCCGGAAAGATACGCTTGTCGGCGACCTTGCGGTCGAGCACGATTTCCGAGTTGCCGGTGCCCTTGAATTCCTCGAAAATGACTTCGTCCATCCGGCTTCCGGTATCGATCAGCGCCGTCGCGATAATGGTCAGCGAACCACCTTCCTCGATATTGCGCGCCGCGCCGAAGAACCGCTTCGGCCGCTGCAGCGCATTGGCGTCAACGCCACCGGTCAACACCTTGCCTGACGACGGTACAACTGTGTTGTAGGCGCGCCCGAGACGAGTGATCGAGTCGAGAAGGATGACCACGTCGCGCCCGTGCTCGACGAGCCGCTTTGCCTTCTCGATCACCATCTCCGCTACCTGGACGTGGCGCGTAGCCGGTTCGTCGAAGGTCGACGACACGACTTCGCCCTTGACCGAGCGCTGCATGTCGGTGACCTCCTCCGGCCGCTCGTCGATCAGAAGCACGATCAGATAGCATTCGGGGTGATTGGCTGAGACCGAATGCGCGATGTTCTGCAGCAGAACGGTCTTGCCGGTGCGCGGAGGCGCGACAATCAGCCCGCGCTGTCCCTTGCCAAGCGGCGATATCAGGTCGATCACACGCGCCGACAGGTCCTTGGTCGTCGGATCAGCGACCTCCATCTTCAGCCGCTCGTCGGGATATAGTGGCGTCAGATTGTCGAAATGGATCTTGTGACGGATCTTCTCTGGATCCTCGAAATTGATCGTGTTGACCTTGAGCAGGGCGAAATACCGTTCGCCTTCTTTGGGGCTGCGAATCGGTCCCTCGACCGTGTCACCGGTTTTGAGCGAAAACCGCCGGATCTGCGAAGGCGAGATATAGATATCGTCCGGACCGGGCAGATAATTCGCGTTGGCCGAACGCAGGAAACCGAATCCGTCCTGGAGGACCTCGACCACGCCTTCGCCGATGATTTCGACATCCTGGGTCGCGAGCTTCTTCAGAATCGCGAACATCAGCTCCTGCTTGCGCATCACGCTGGCGTTCTCGACCTCCAGCGACTCGGCAAAGGCGATAAGGTCGGTGGGGCTCTTGCTCTTCAGCTCCTGGAGTTTCATTTCCTGCATGGCAGAACTCTGGATTTGAATGAAGGATAGCCGGACTGCGCGATGTGTGCCGGAAATGGATCCGACCTTCTTTTTTGGGAGGCAGTGACCGGAAGGAAGAACCCCATCTATACATCCGTCGACAAAAGCGCAAGAGCACGATGCGACCCGCGCCCTGGGCGCCAGGATCTAGAACGGGCGCACGACCACCATCACGACGATCAGGATCATCAGCACCGTCGGGATTTCGTTGACCAGCCGCCAGTGGCGTTCCGTCTTTTCGTTGCGATCCTCTCCAAAAGCCCTGACGGCCGAAGAGAAATAGCCGTGTGCCCCTGACATCACGAGCGCGCCGGCGAGTTTCAGCAGGAACCAGTACTCCAGGTAAACCCCCGCGTGCCAGGCAAGCCACAGCCCGAAGACCCAAGCAACCGTCATCGCCGGATTGATGATGACACGCAGCAACCGGCGCTCCATGACCTTGAAGGTTTCCGATTGCGCCGAGCCCCTTTCGGCCTCGCAATGATAAATGAAAAGCCGCGGCAGATAAAGCATCCCCGCCATCCACGAAATTACCGCGATGACATGAATAGCCTTGGCCCAGAGATAGAACCCCTCGGGATTGGCCAGGAAGATCGCTGCAACCAGCAACCCCAAGATACCGAGCGCCACGACCGCCCGCTTCCCCGCCCTCCGGCCGCTCGCCTTCATCGTCTCCGGGTCATCCGCCATGGTCTCTCCTAGCGCACCGCACGAACCCGGGCAATCATCTGCTCGACATGCGCGATCGGCGTTTCCGGCGTGATCCCGTGTCCGAGATTGAAGATCAGGGGCCCGTCGCCCAGTGCACCAAGAATCCTGTCAATACCCTCGTCTAGGGCCCTTCCGCCCGCCACGAGCCGCATCGGATCCAGATTGCCCTGTACGGCACCTTCCGCCTGCAGCCTTTTTGCCTGGCTCAGCGGAACCGACCAGTCCAGGCCGAGCGCGTCGACCCCGGTCTGACCGCGATAGTTTTCATACAATGTCCCTGCCCCCTTCGGGAATCCGATGATCGGCACGTCGGGAAACTGCGCGCGTACGAGCGAAACGATCTTGCAAACCGGCCTGACGCAACACGTCTCGAACCCGGCCTCGTCGAGCACACCAGACCAGGAATCGAATATCTGGACAGCGTCCGCACCCGCTTCGATCTGCCTGACCAGATACTCCGCAGAGACCACCGCCAACCTGTCCAGCAATGCTTCCATCGCATCACGATGCTTGTAGAAAAACAGCCGTGCGGGTGCCTGATCCGGCGTCCCGTGACCCGCTATCATGTAGGTCGCGACCGTCCACGGCGCGCCGCAGAAGCCCAGGAGCGTCGTCTCCCCAGAAAGCTCTTCACGCAAACGCCGCACCGTCTCGTAGACCGGCGCCATCGCGCCATGGATATCGACATCCGCCAATCCTGCGATTTCGTCTGCTCCGATCGGCGTCATCAGCGGGCCTCGCCCCTCTTCGAAGCGGAGGTCGCGCCCAAGTGCGTGCGGTACGACGAGAATATCGGAGAACAGGATCGCAGCATCGAAGCCGAAACGCCGGATCGGCTGCAGCGTCACTTCCACCGCTAGTTCGGGATTGTAGCAGAGATCGAGAAAGCTACCGGCCTTCTCCCGCGTCTGTCGATACTCCGGCAGATATCTCCCAGCCTGGCGCATCATCCAGATCGGCGGCGGATATCGTTTCGCGCCTTTCAATACTTCGATCACTTCTCGTGCCATGCCGCGTGCCGTCCCAGCCAACAGGCTCCCCTTCAAATATATTCTTTGAAAAGGAATCTTATGATTCTTAGACTCTGTCAGAATCGTGGATTGTAGCTTTTCCACGAAACCGGGCTTCTCCGCCCCTTCCCCACCGCGTCATGCACATCGCGGCCCCCTGTGGATAGGTATGGGGATCAGGCTCAAACATCCCGCCCGCTCAATAACATGCCAGCATCAGCCGTCAAATCTGGCTTGCATGGGAATTGAACAATGGACATCGTCCGCACGATCATCCACATGGGGAGGAACAAGCTGACAGCGCCTGTTGGTGTGGACAAGTCGGCAGGTTTTCCCGCGCTCGGCGGTCACCCTCCCGGCGCCAAGTTTCGCTCCCTGGATATCAACAGCTGGGTGTGAGTCCTGTGAACAAACCGCAAAGCTATTTTCACCTCCACCTGATCTCCGATGCGACCGGAGAGACCCTGTTGGCGGCCGGCCGTGCGGCGGCGGCACAATATTCAAATGCGCGCTCCATCGAGCATATCTACCCGCTGATCCGCACCGCAAAACAGATCGAGCGGGTGTTGCAGGATATCGACGAGGAACCCGGCATCGTTCTCTATACCGTCGTTGACAAGGACCTGGCGCGAAAGATCGACGATGGTTGCGCCGCCATGGGCCTACCCTGCGTATCGGTCCTGGAGCCCGTACTTACCGTATTCCAGTCGTACCTCGGCGCGCCGGCTGGCCGCCGCGTGGGCGCACAGCATGTCCTTGACGCCGAGTATTTCCGCCGCATCGACGCTCTCAATTTCACGATGGAACATGACGACGGCCACCTGACCCATGACCTGGAGGACGCCGATATTATCCTGCTGGGCATCTCGCGCACCTCCAAGACCCCGACGAGCATCTATCTCGCCAATCGCGGTATCAAGACTGCGAATATCCCGATCGTGCCGAACATGCCGCTGCCGGAAGGGGTCCTGCGCGCCAAGAAGCCGCTCAAGGTCGGCCTTGTCGCGTCCGCCGAGCGCATCTCCCAGGTGCGCCAGAACCGCGAGCTCGGTTCGAGCATGGCCTATAGCTCAAAGGAATATTCCGACCGCGCCGCGATCACCGCCGAGCTCGCCTATGCCCGCCAGCTCCTCACCCGTCTCGGATGGCCGATGATCGACGTCTCCCGCCGGTCCATCGAGGAAACCGCCGCCGCAATCCTTGCGCTGCGCAACAAGGCGCGATAGCTGAAACTCAAAGGGAGCCAATCTTGAACGACGAGATCATCCTGGCGTCGGCAAGCCCGTTTCGCCGCGAAATGCTCGAAAGAGCCGGGCTGTCCTTTCGCGCCGAAGCCGCGGCGATCGACGAACGGGCGGTGGAGGAACCGGTTGCCGCAGCCGGCGCCGCGCCCGACGACATCGCGCTGGTCCTGGCCGAGGCCAAGGCCCTCGATGTCGGCACCCGCCATCCCGGCTGCTGGATCATCGGCACGGACCAGACGCTTTCGATCGGTGATGAAATCCTGCACAAGCCGGCCGACATGGAGGAGGCGCGCCGCAGGCTGCTGGCGCTTTCGGGCAGGACACATGATCTGAACAGCGCCGTCGTCCTCGTGCATGATGGCGAAACCGTCTGGCGCCACGTGTCGGTCGCCAGTCTGACCATGCGCAAGCTGACGCCGCAATTCATCGGCCGGCATCTCGCCCGCACCGGCAGCGCCGTGCTCCCCAGCGTCGGCGCCTACCAGATCGAGGGCGAGGGGATCCAGTTGTTCGAAAATATCGAAGGTGACCTGTTCACCATCATGGGACTGCCGCTGCTGCCGCTTCTCGCCGAGCTGCGAAACAGGGGCCTGATCGATGCCTGAAGCGCTTGTCGGCAGCCAAGGCATTTTCCATCCGCCTGCCTGCATGGGGGCAACGCCGGACCGACACCGGCAGCCGCGCCGCGACAGGCTCTGCGGACCGGGCATTACCCTCGCCGCCGGACCGGAGAAAAAAGTGTGATCATCATCGGCCTCACCGGATCGATCGGCATGGGCAAATCGACGGTTGCCGGGATGTTCGCCGATGCCGGCATTCCGGTTCATGACGCCGACAAGACCGTGCACCGCCTCTACTCGGGCCGCGCCGTACCGCTCATCGAGACCGCCTTTCCGGGAACGACGGCCAACGGCGCCGTCGACCGGCAGAAGCTCGCCGCCGCCGTCCTTGGCGATGCCGCCGCGCTCAAGCGGCTGGAGGCGATCGTCCATCCGCTCGTGCGCGAAGACGAGCAGGCTTTCCTGAAAACCGCCCGCGAATCGGGAGCCGCGATTGCCATCCTCGATATCCCGCTGCTGTTCGAAACCGGCGGCAGCAGCCGTGTCGACAAGACGGTCGTCGTCTCCGCGCCGCCCGAGGCCCAGCGCGAACGTGTTCTTGCCCGGCCGGGCATGACGGTTGAAAAGTTCGCCGCCATCCTTTCAAAACAGATGCCGGACGCCGAGAAGCGGGCCCGCGCCCATTTCGTCGTTGATACCGGCGGAACGTTTGAGGAAACCAGGCGCCAGGTCGGCGAGATCATCGCCGCGCTCAGTGGGGAAAACCGCCACTGAGCCTTTGCCAACGCACCGCGAAGCCGACATGGTGGGCGAAACGGTGAATCGGAACAGCCGCTGATGCGCGAAATCGTCTTCGATACGGAAACGACAGGACTGGACAGCACGGCCGACCGCGTGATCGAGATCGGCGGCGTCGAGCTGGTCGACCGGTTCCTGACCGGCCGCACCTTCCATGTCTATATCAATCCCGAAGGCCGCGAGGTTCATCCCGAGGCGCTTGCGGTGCATGGCATTTCGAATGCTGCCCTCGCCGACAAGCCGGTCTTTTCGCAAATCGCCGACGAGTTCCTCGAATTCATTTCCGGCGCGAAGCTGATCGCGCACAATGCTACGTTCGATATCGGCTTTCTCAATGCCGAACTCGCACGCGCCGGTCACCCGGCGATCGATTCCAACCATGTCGTTGACACCCTGGCGATCGCCCGGCGCAAGCACCCGATGGGGCCGAATTCGCTCGACGCACTTTGCCGCCGCTACGGGATCGACAACTCGCATCGCGCCAGGCACGGCGCGCTTCTCGACTCCGAACTCCTGGCCGAAGTCTATATCGAGCTTGCCGGCGGCAAGCAGGCCGCGTTGCGCCTGGTCGTCGACGATCAGATGGTCGACGAAACCGGGCCGGCGGCAACCATTGTCAGTATCGGCACCCGACCGGAGCAATTGCCGCCGCGCCTGACGGCAGGCGAACTCGAGGCTCATCGCAGGCTGATCGGCCGGCTTGGTCCCGATTCGGTGTGGGCAAGGCTCGGCTTCGCCACGTCCGCCGAGACACAAGGCGAATAGAATAAACCCGGCGTTGCGGCCGGGTTCTCGGGGGACAGGTATTCATGGCGCGTGATTCACGTGAAACGCGCTACCGGTTCATCAGACCGGATTGACCTTGGCCTTGGTCTGTTCCTCCGCGATCTTCTGCTGGAACATGGCGGCAAAATCGATCGGTTCGAGCAGCAGCGGCGGGAAGCCGCCGTTGCGCGAGGCGTCGGCGATGACCTGGCGGGCAAAGGGAAACAGCAAGCGCGGGCATTCGATGAACAGGACCGGAAGAACGTGCTCCTGCGGGAAACCCGCGATCCGGAAGACGCCGCCATAGTCAAGTTCGATATTGAACAGTACCTTGCCGCTGACCTCGGCCTTGGCACTGAGAGTCAGATGAACGTCGAAATCGGTCTCCGAAAGCCCGTTGGCATTAACGTTGACGTTGATGTTGATGTTCGGATTCTGGCCCGCCTGTTGCAGCGAACCCGGTGCGCCCGGATTTTCAAAGGAAAGATCCTTGATGTACTGGGCCAGCACGTTGAGCGTCGGTTGCTGCTGTCCGCCATTGCCGGACTTGTTCTCGGGCTCGTTTGCCATCGGGAATTCCTTGTCTTGTTGCCGCCCTGATGCGGCTTTGGAAAATTCGCGCTTGGCTAGCATGGCGGTCTCCCCATGACAAGCATTGCGGATCGGTTGGGCCTGTGCGTGACGTCCCCGGGCCTCAATCGTCCTTCCGCCGGTCGATTTCGCGGCGCCAGGGCGAGTCGGGCGCAGGATCGACGGAATAGTCGTCCTCGTCGAGATCGATGGTACCGTCATCGCGCGCACGGTACGCCGCGCCATTGCCGGCCGCACGGCCGGTGACCACGATCCTGTCCCTGAGAGCGGACCATGCGACATCGCGAAGCGGGGGAATGAACAGCAGGAAGCCCAGCGCATCGGTGATGAAGCCCGGCGTCAGCAGCAGGACCCCGGCAACCAGGATCATGACGCCGTGAACCATCTCGCGGCCCGGCACCCGGCCCCGGTCGACTTCGTAGCGTATCCGGTTGATCAGGCCGAAACCCTGCACCCTCAGCAGGATCGAACCGATCACCGCCGTGATGAAGACCATGGCAAGCGTTGGCAGGACGCCGATTTTGCTGCCGATGATGATGAAGGCGGCGATCTCGAGCACCGGGACGACGAGAAGCATGAAAGGTACGATACTGAAGGGCAAATGACCGATCTCTTGGCTGGCGGTGGATATGCGAATCCGACGCATGCCATCGAATTCGTCGTCAAAACGGCGAGAGCGCATTTGAATGCGGGCGAGCCACGTTCTATATGGATACCAAAGGCAGTATCCGGCAAGCCCTTCCGGTTCGGATCAATGCACGGAATGGCGAACGGTTGGCATAGGCGATGGAATTTCTCGATTTCGGAACGATCTTCTTCCTTGTTGCAGCGGTGGTGATTTTCTACCAGTTGCGCAGCGTTCTCGGCCGGCGGACCGGTCGAGAGCGCCCGCCCTTCGATGCCCGCACGGGGAAACGCGAAAACAGCGACACGCCGGGTGACGAAAATGTTGTCACCTTGCCACGCCGGCGCGGCGCGACGGGGGAAGACAAGGCGGCGTTCTATGAGGCGATCGACGCGATCGCGAAACCCGGTTCGAAAGCCAATGCGGGTCTGCGCGCGATCAAGGATGCCGACGCCAACTTCGAGCCGAAATCATTCCTCGACGGCGCCGCGATGGCCTATGAGATGATCGTGATGTCCTTTGCCGACGGCGACCGCAAGACCTTGCGCAACCTGTTGTCGCGCGAGGTCTACGAAGGATTTGATGCGGCGATCACCGAGCGCGAGAAGCGCGGCGACAAGGTGCAGTCCTCCTTCGTGGGGATCGACAAGTCGGAGATCATTTCTGCCGAGCTGAAGGGCACGGAAGCCCATGTCACGGTGCGAATCATATCCGAGATGATATCGGCGACCATCGACAAGTCGGGCGCTGTCATCGACGGCGATCCCGAGACCGTCGCCGAAGGCACCGACGTGTGGACCTTTGCCCGCGATCTGCGCGCGCGTGATCCCAACTGGAAGCTCGTCGCCACGGAAGAAGAGTGATGCGGCAAGCGGCTGGCGCGTCGCTTTCCTCCCTGTTCTCGCCGACCGACTTCGCGCAGATCGCCGGCTGGACGGACGATGACCACGCGGCGGCCTTTTCGGCTTTTCGCCTGTCCGCGCTGCATGCGCGCGAAAATCCCTACCGCACCGGATCGCTCGGCATCGCCGCCGAAGCACTCGAGCCGGCCAGCGCGCACGCGCGAAGCTTGCGCGGTCCCGATCGCAAAACCGCGCGCGAATTCTTCGAAAGACATTTCGTCGCGTGCCGTATCGATGCGGGACAGCCCGGATTTGTCACCGGCTACTATGAACCGGTCGTCAGGGCTTCGCCGGAGCGCGAAGGCCGCTACGTGGTACCGCTCTACCGCCGCCCCCACGATCTCGTCGATATCGGCGAAGACGATCGCCCGCAGGGCCTCGATCCCTATCATGCCTTCGCGCGAAAGACGCCGGAGGGCCTTGTCGAATATTTTGATCGCGCGGCCATCGAGCAGGGCGCCCTTGCCGGCCGCAACCTCGAGCTTGCCTGGCTGGAAAGCCGGGTCGATGCGTTCTTTGTCCATGTGCAGGGCTCGGCGCGCCTTGAAATGACGGATGGAACCGAGAAGCGAATCACTTACGCGGCCAAGAGCGGACACCGCTTCACCGGGATAGGCGGCATCCTTGTCGCGACGGGCGAAATTGCGCCGAACGACATCTCGATGCAGGCCATCCGTGCCTGGTTTGCTGCCAATCCCGGCCGGATCGATGAAATCCTGTGGCAGAACCGGTCCTTCATCTTCTTTCGCGAAGCGCCGGTCGACGACCCCGCGCTCGGGCCTGTCGCGGCCGCCAAGGTGCCGCTGACGCCGGGCCGTTCGATCGCGGTAGACCGTCTCCTTCACACCTTCTCCACGCCCTTCTTCATCGAAGCGCCGGGTGTGCGCGGCTTCGGCGCTGGGCCGTTGCGGCGGCTGATGATCGCCCAGGATACAGGCTCGGCGATCACCGGTGCCGCGCGCGCCGACCTGTTCGCGGGAACCGGTCGCAAGGCAGGAGAGATCGCCGGCGTCATCAAGAACGATGCGGTGTTTTATACGCTGGTTCCGCGCAGCTTGATCTTGCGGTCGACACCTGCAAAACAGGCGCATGACGATGCGACGCCCCGGTAAACTCACGCGCGAAGACCGCATCCTGTGGGCACGGGTGGCGAAGACGACGCGCCCGCTGCGCGGCGGCGAGGTCATCGACGAACTGCTGATGGAGGCCGAAGACCGGGCAAAGGATCCCGAGCCCGTCGTTACGAAGGCGGCGCGGGCCTTTTCCGCCGCCGCCCGGCCGATGCCGGCACCGCAGAACCGACCGACCCCTGTTCTCGACCGGCCGACCCGCCGCAAGCTCGAAAAGGGACGCGTCGGGATAGATGGGCGCATCGACTTGCATGGAATGTCGCAGGCCGAAGCCCATAGCGCGCTTCTGGCATTCCTTCACCGCGCTCACGAACGCGGTTATCGCCATGTACTCGTAATCACCGGAAAAGGCTCGTCGCCCGGCAGCGAAGGCATTCTGGCGCGCGCGGTCCCGGTCTGGTTCGCCACCGGCCCGTTTCGCGCGCTGGTCGGCGGCTATGAGCGCGCCGCGCGGCGCCATGGCGGCGAGGGCGCTCTCTACGTTCGGATGAAGCGCGCGGACGCCATCGCTCGGAGCGCGGGTTCATGACCCCGTTCGGCAGACGGATGCGCGAGATGCGCGCCGCGCGCGGCGTCACCCAGAAGCAGATGGCCGCCGCGATCGGCGTCACGCCGGCCTATCTGTCGGCGCTGGAGCGCGGCCATCGCGGCGTCCCGAATTATGCGATGATCCAGCGGATCCTGGGCTATTTCAACGTGATCTGGGACGAGGCAGACGAACTGGCGGAACTGGCCCGCAGCTCCCATCCGCGCGTCGTCGTGGACACTGCCGGCCTCGGGCCGCGCGCCACCGAGCTGGCCAACCGGCTTGCCGTCGGCATCGCCGGACTGAACGACGAACAGCTTGGACAATTATGCGACTTGCTCGAGGCGATGCTTTCCCCGCGCGAGGGGAGCGCGGGTTCAGAATAGGACGCGCAGGTCGTCGAGCTTCTCGTTGACCAGCCAGCCATAGTAGTTTTCCTGCGGCATGCGCTCTTTTTCGCCCCTCGCCCGGCGCCGTTCGTTTTCCTCGGCGAGAGCCTGCGCCCGCGCCTCCGGATTGCCGAGATTGTAGAGCGTCGCCGTGATTCCGGGATTGTCGGAAATATCGAAGCCGGCGATCGTCCGGTAGGAGTCGATCGCCATTTTCAGCGTCGCCGCCACATAGGCCAGCGAGATGTCGGGATCCATGATGGTCTGGTAGACTTCCTGCGGCCGCCGGTAATCGAGTTTGCGCAGGCCGGAAACCTCGTTGACGATATCGCTCATCTGCAGGGCGGTCAGCGGATTGAGTTGCCCAAGCCCGAAGGTCTGCCCGGCATAGAAGGGCTGGAAGAAGACGGCCGAAAAGCGGTCGTTCGGGAAAGCCTTGCCGTCCACGGTCTTGCCGCGGAATTCGCTGTTCCAAATGTCTTCGCGGCAGGTCCACGCCGCATAGCTGCCGGTCTTGTCGGCGCACAAACCGAATTGCGGGCGTCGGATGAAGGCGTCGACATCCTCGCCGCCATAACCGAACGAAATGGCGGAGCCGAAATAGGCCAGTGCCTTGACGTAATAGGTCTGCAGCCGGTCATAGGCATCGACATTGTAGGTGTGTTCGCCGACGATCGCGCCGACGATATGAATCGGATCGATTTCATATATTTTTGCCGTGGTTTCGATCTTGTGCCGCAGGGCAGCGTCCGATTTCAGCAGGTCGCGGACCTTGCGGTATTTTTCCTCGTAGGTTGTCCTGAGCGCTTCGGTGCGCCGCGCCGAGGCGCCGGGGACGGACGGCTGCGCGGCATTGCGGTTTCCCGGCGGCACGATGGTCATGGCGGCGGCAAGAGGGCTCCCCAGCAATATCGAGAGCAGGCAGATGATGGCCGTCGACTGTCGCAACATGATCCCGTGGCGCCGCGTTATGGAGGAACTGGCGGCAAGATAGGAAAACCCTGCCGCCAAGTCGAGTTGCAACGGTTAATCACACCCGAAAAGGCATTTCTGTGACATCGGTCACAGAATGAAGCGCGACAGGTCCGTATTGGCCGCCAGATCCCCGACATTGTCGCGCACATAGTCGGCATCGATCGTGAATGTCGTGTCGGAACGGTCGGGCGCGTTGAAGGAGATGTCGTCCAGCACGCGCTCCATCACCGTCTGCAGGCGCCGGGCGCCGATATTCTCGACCGAGGCATTGAGGTCGACGGCGATCTGGGCGAGCGCGTCGATCGCATCGTCGCTGAAATTAAGCGTCACGCCCTCGGTCGCCAGCAGCGCCACATACTGCTTGATCAGGCTGGCCTCCGTTTCGGTCAGGATGCGGCGGAAATCGTCCTTTTCGAGCGCCCTGAGCTCGACGCGGATCGGCAGGCGGCCCTGCAGTTCGGGCAGCAGGTCGGACGGCTTGGACACGTGGAAGGCACCCGACGCGATGAACAGGATGTGGTCGGTCTTCACCGGACCGTACTTGGTCGCCACCGTCGTGCCTTCCACCAGCGGCAAAAGGTCGCGCTGCACGCCTTCGCGCGACACGCCGGCACCGGCGGAGCCTTCGCGCGCGGCGATCTTGTCGATCTCGTCGATGAAGACGATGCCGTCGTTCTCGGCCGAGGCAAGCGCCTCCTGCACGATCTGGTCCTGGTCGATCAGCTTGTCGGATTCGTCCGCGATCAGGAATTCGTAGGACTCCTTGACCGTGGTCTTGCGCGCCTTGGTGCGACCGCCCATCGCCTTCGACAGCATGTCGTTGAGATTGAGCACGCCGATATTGGCGCCGGGCATGCCCGGAATCTCGAAACCGCCGGGCATGCCGGTATCGGCCACCTCGATTTCGATCTCCTTGTCGTCCATCAGCCCGTCGCGCAGCTTCTTGCGGAACGAATCGCGGGTCGAGGGGCTGGCCGTCTTGCCCACCAGCGCATCCAGCACGCGTTCCTCGGCATTGACATGGGCACGCGCCGTCACTTCCTCGCGCCGCTTTTCGCGGATGAGACCGATTGCCGCCTCGACGAGATCGCGGACGATCTGCTCGACATCGCGACCGACATAGCCGACCTCGGTGAACTTGGTCGCCTCCACCTTGATGAAAGGGGCGCCGGCGAGCTTCGCCAGCCGCCGCGAGATCTCCGTCTTGCCGACACCTGTGGGTCCGATCATCAGGATGTTCTTCGGCATCACCTCCTCGCGCATCGCGCCTTCGAGCTGCTGGCGTCGCCAGCGGTTGCGAAGCGCGATGGCGACGGCCCGCTTGGCCTCCTTCTGGCCGATGATGAAGCGGTCGAGTTCGGAAACGATCTCGCGGGGCGAAAAACTGGTCATGTTTGGCTCTCGAATATTTCCGGTCGTGGCAGCGGCGTCTTGCCGCCGTCAGATGTCATTCGGTGTCGAGCGTTTCCACGATCACCGAGTGGTTGGTGTAGACGCAGATATCGGCGGCGATCGCCATCGCCTTGCGGGCGATCGTCTCCGCGTCCGATTCGGTATCGATCAGCGCCCGCGCGGCAGCGAGCGCATAGTTGCCGCCGGAGCCGATCGCCATGACGCCGTGTTCGGGCTCCAGCACGTCGCCATTGCCGGTGATCGCCAGGCTCACCGACTTGTCGGCGACCAGCATCATCGCTTCCAGCCGGCGCAGATAGCGGTCGGTGCGCCAGTCCTTGGCAAGTTCCACGCAGGCGCGCGTCAGCTGGTTGGGATATTGCTCCAGCTTGGCTTCCAGCCGCTCCAGCAGCGTGAAGGCATCGGCTGTGGCGCCTGCGAACCCGGCGATCACCATGCCGTCCTTGCCGATGCGGCGCACCTTGCGCGCATTGCCCTTCATCACCGTTTCACCGAGGCTGACCTGGCCGTCGCCGGCGATCACCACCCTGCCGTCCTTGCGGACGGTGATGATGGTCGTGGCGTGCATCGATTTTTCGCTCATCCGAGTGCTCCGGTTGGCCGCGCCGCGCTGATCTGTCGTCGCGCGGCATGAACCGCATATGTATGTGGCGGCGCTGCAAATGCAAACCATGCCGCGAACCCATAAACCAAGCCGGTTCAATGAACTGGCATTTGAACCGCCATGCTGGTAGAAGGCGCTTCGTTTCCATTTCCCGCATCGAAGGGGCCAGGTCATGACCTCCGGCATCAACAGCCGCACGGCGAGCGTCAGCCGCAAGACCAACGAAACCGCGATCAGCGTCGAGGTTGCCATTGACGGCACCGGCCGGCACGAAATCGGCACCGGGGTGGGCTTTTTCGACCATATGCTGGAGCAGCTTTCGCGCCATTCGCTTGTCGACATGAAGGTTGAGGCAAAAGGCGACCTGCACATCGACGATCACCACACCGTCGAGGATACCGGCATCGCGCTCGGCCAGGCCATGGCCCAGGCGCTCGGCGACCGCCGTGGAATCACGCGCTACGCCTCGCTCGATCTCGCCATGGACGAAACCCTGACCCGGGCCGCGGTGGATGTCTCCGGCCGCCCGTTCCTGGTCTGGAACGTCGCGTTTTCGGCGCCCAAGATCGGCACCTTCGACACCGAGCTGGTGCGCGAGTTCTTCCAGGCCT
Source organism: Notoacmeibacter sp. (assembly GCA_019912385.1). Lineage (GTDB taxonomy): Bacteria > Pseudomonadota > Alphaproteobacteria > Rhizobiales > Rhizobiaceae > JAIOIW01. The sequence continues at coordinate 74,326 of JAIOIW010000025.1, forward strand.
TCACGCAGCACGCCGGCATCACGCTGCATGTGACGAACCACTATGGCGCCAACAACCACCACATCGCCGAGACCTGCTTCAAGGCGGTGGCCCGGGTGCTGCGCGCCGCGCTTGAGACCGATCCGCGCCAGGCGGACGCGATCCCCTCCACCAAGGGTTCCCTGAAAGGCTGAGCGGCCATGGCTTCCTGGGTCATCATGGAAAAACCGGATGAGCGCGCCGGCGACGGCACGCTCCTCGTTCGCGACGGCTTTTCGTTCGTCGCCTTCATCGTCCCGCTCCTCTGGCTGCTGTGGCACCGGCTGTGGATCGAGGCACTCGTCCTGCTCGCCGTCGCGGCGGGCATTGCGGCCGCCTCCACCTTTGGCGGGCTGGCCGGGGCTGAGCCGTTCGTGTCGGTGCTGGTTTCGCTGTTCATCGGCCTCGAGGGGCCGAACCTGCGATTGCGCGCGCTCGCGCGCCGTGGCTGGCGCGAGGCCGGCGTTGTCGAAGCAGCCAGCCGCGATGAGGCCGAGTATCGCTGGTTCGGCGCCGAGCGGTCTGCCGGCGAGCCATCCCCCGCCGCGCCGCGCGCTGCGCAACCGTCAAGATCGGCCGCCGCCGTTCCAACGATCGGCATGGTCGAATTTCCTGGAGCACGCTGATGCGCGTCGCGATCATCGACTACGGTTCGGGCAATCTGCGCTCGGCGACAAAAGCCTTCGAACGCGCGGCGCGCGAAACCGGCATTTCGGCTCAGATCGAGCTGACAGCCGATGCCGAGCGCGTGCGCACCGCGGACCGGATCGTCCTGCCCGGCGTTGGCGCCTATGCCGATTGCAAGGCGGGTCTAGATGCGGTGCCCGGCATGCACGAGGCGATCGACGAGGTCGCGATCCGCAACGCGCGGCCCTTTCTCGGCATCTGCGTCGGCATGCAGTTGATGTCGACGCGCGGGCTGGAAAAGACGATCACCCAAGGTTTTGACTGGATCGCCGGCGACGTGCGCATCATGGAGCTGGCCGATCCCGCGCTGAAGATCCCGCAGATCGGCTGGAACACATTGGAGCTGAAGCGCCACCATCCGCTGTTTGAAGGCATCCCGACCGGCGAGTCCGGCCTGCACGCCTATTTCGTCCATTCCTATTTCCTCGACGCGAAAAATCCAGAAGACGTCGTCGCGGTCACCGATTATGGCGGCGAGGTGACCGCGTGTGTCGCGCGCGGCAACCTTGCCGGCACCCAGTTCCACCCCGAGAAAAGCCAGAAGCTCGGCCTGGCCCTGATCGGCAATTTCCTGGGATGGAAGCCGTGAAACCCAAGATCCTCTTTCCCGCCATCGACCTGAAGGACGGAAGCTGCGTGCGCCTGAAGCTGGGCGAGATGGACACCGCGACCGTCTACAACGAAGACCCTGCCGCCCAGGCGAAGGCCTTCGAAGACCAGGGCTTTGCGTGGCTCCATGTCGTCGATCTCAACGGCGCCTTCGAGGGCCATTCGGTCAATGGCGCGGCGGTCGAGGCGATTATCAAGGCGACGAAAAACCCGGTGCAGCTTGGCGGCGGCATCCGCACGCTTGCCCATATCGAAAGCTGGCTGGAAAAGGGCCTGGCGCGCGTCATCCTCGGCACGGTCGCGGTGCGCGATCCCGACCTGGTGAAGGAGGCGTGCAGGCTCTTCCCCGGAAGGATTGCTGTCGGCATTGACGCAAAAGGGGGGAAAGTCGCCGTCGAGGGCTGGGCGGAAGCCTCGTCGCTTGGCGTCATCGAGCTGGCGCGGAAATTCGAGGGCGCGGGCGTCGCGGCCATCATCTACACCGATATCGACCGCGACGGCGTGCTGACCGGCATCAACTGGGAATCGACCATCGAGCTTGCCGACGCCGTGTCGATTCCGGTGATCGCCTCGGGCGGGCTCGCTTCCGTGGCCGACATCGTGCGCATGATGATGCCCGACGCGGCGCGTCTCGAAGGCGCGATCTCGGGCCGTGCGCTCTATGACGGGCGGATCGACCCGGCAGAAGCGCTCGGCATCCTGAACGGCACGATTTCGGTCGTCGACGCCATGTTCGAGGAGGCTATCCGCTCATGACCCTCAAGGGTCCACGGAAGTGACGGGCGCGGGCGGGAAGACGCGGCCTTTTCCCTGGGCGCGGTTTCTTCTGGTCTTTCTTGCCATTGTCATGGTTTCCGCCGCGCCGGTGCTGAGCGCCATGACCGCCGGTCTGATTGCCTCGGCCAATGGCTGCGATCTCCACGAGGGTTTCGTCAATCCCTGCGTCATCGGTGGGTCGGACCGCGGTGAGACACTCTACGCCATGTTCGTGCTTGCCTGGTTCGGCATGGTGAGTTTGCCCATCGGCGCGATCGCGCTTGTCGTCTGGCTGGTCGTGCTGGTCATTGCCTTGCTGACCCGGTCATCGGGAAGGCGCGGTCAACCGGAGTGAACGGGTCGCACGCGATGGCAGCTTCCCAAAGCGCTTTACGCCGGCACTGCCAGCGCCTAGATATCCTGCACCATCACGCGGAAAGTCTTCCCCGAATGCTGAAAGCCCGTGTCATTCCCTGCCTCGACGTCAAGGACGGCCCGCGCCGCCCGCAGCGGCAAGGCCGCGAGGACGCGCAAAACGGAAAGGCGGCCGTCCGATGCTGAAAGCCCGTGTCATTCCCTGCCTCGACGTCAAGGACGGCCGCGTCGTCAAGGGCGTCAATTTCGTCGACCTGATCGACGCCGGCGATCCGGTCGAGGCGGCGAAAGCCTATGACGCCGCCGGCGCCGACGAGCTGACCTTCCTCGACATCACGGCCAGCCACGAAAACCGCGACACGATCTTCGACGTCGTCGCCCGCACGGCCGAGCAATGCTTCATGCCGCTCACCGTTGGCGGCGGCGTGCGCGCCATCGCCGATATCCGCAAGCTGTTGTTGGCCGGCGCCGACAAGGTGTCGATCAATACCGCGGCGGTGAAGAACCCGGATTTCGTCGCCGAGGCCGCCGACAAGTTCGGCGACCAGTGCATCGTCGTCGCCATCGACGCCAAGCGCGTCTCGGGCGAAGGCGAGCGGGACCGCTGGGAGATCTTCACCCATGGCGGGCGCACGCCGACCGGCATCGACGCCGTGGAATTTGCGCGCACCGTGGTCGACCGCGGCGCCGGCGAGATCCTGCTCACCTCGATGGACCGCGACGGCACCAAGGCGGGCTATGACATTGCGCTGACGCGCACCGTCGCCGACGCCGTGCATGTGCCGGTCATCGCGTCGGGCGGCGTCGGCACGCTCGACCATCTCGTCGAGGGCATCCGCGACGGCCATGCCACCGCCGTGCTCGCCGCCTCGATTTTCCATTTCGGCACCTATACGATCGGCGAGGCGAAGGAATACATGGCCGCCGCCGGGCTGGCGATGCGCCTTGACCCGCACGAATAAGCCGAACCTGCCCGAAAAGGCCCTGACCATGAGCGATTTTTCCCTGGCCGACCTGGAACGCATCATCGCCGCGCGCGGGCGCTCCGGCGACGAAAATTCCTGGACCGCCCGGTTGTTCGCCAAGGGCCAGGCCAAGGCGGCGCAGAAAATGGGCGAAGAGGCCGTGGAAACGGTGATCGCGGCGGTATCGGGCGACCGCGAAGGCGTCATTTCCGAAAGCGCCGATCTGCTCTATCATTGGCTTGTGGTTCTGGCGCTGGCGGATGTCTCGCTGACAGAGATTCTCGCCGAGCTGGAAAAGCGCACGTCGCAGTCGGGCATCGCTGAAAAGACGTCGCGTCGGGAATAAGCGACGGCCCGCGCCGGTTGAGGGGTACCGCAGCGTCATGGATCACCTGAACGCCAAGGAGGACTATTCGCCCTACCGGGTGTTTTCGGCCGCGCGCTGGGCGGAGTTCCGCGCCGACACGCCGATGACGCTGTCCGAGGATGAGGTCCAGCGCCTGCGGTCGCTGGGCGATCCGGTCGACCTGGAGGAGGTGCGGCGCATATACCTGTCGCTGTCGCGCCTGCTGTCGGCCCATGTCGAGGCGTCGCAATTGCTGTTCCGCCAGCGCAAGGCGTTCCTGGCCGTCGACGACGCCATCAAGACGCCCTTCATCATCGGCATCGCCGGTTCGGTGGCCGTCGGCAAGTCCACCACGGCGCGCGTCCTGAAGGAGCTGCTGCGCCGCTGGCCGTCGAGCCCGAAGGTCGACCTCATCACCACCGACGGTTTCCTGCTGCCCAATGCGGTGCTGCGCCGCGAGGGGCTGATGGACCGAAAGGGCTTTCCCGAGAGCTACGACGTCGGCGCGATATTGCGGTTCCTGTCCGACATCAAGTCGGGCCGCAGCAATGTCATGGCGCCGCTTTATTCGCACCTCACCTATGACGTGCTGGAGGGCGAATATGTTGTCATCGACCGGCCGGACATCCTGATCTTCGAGGGCATCAACGTGCTGCAGACCCGCGACCTGCCGAAGGACGGCACGGCGGTGCCCTTCGTGTCGGACTTCTTCGATTTCTCGATCTATATCGATGCCGGGGAGGAGCTTGTCCACCAATGGTATGTCGAGCGCTTCATGCGCCTGCGCCAGACCGCCTTCACCGATCCGCAATCCTTCTTTCACCGCTATTCGCAACTGCCCGTCGATGCCGCCCGCGCGATCGCCGAGGGGCTGTGGAACAACATCAACCGCAAGAACCTGGTTGAGAACATCCTGCCCACGCGCCCGCGCGCCGACCTGATCCTGCGCAAGGGCGACAACCACCTGGTCGAGGAAGTGGCGCTGCGCAAGCTGTGAGCGCGCGCGAGGCGAGGCCGCCCGCGTTTTCCCGTCCGGTTGCCCTCACAGGACTGCCGAAGCAAGGAAGGCGCCCGCACCAATTACCGTGCGGCCGGTTTCGGTTCATCTCGCCTTGCCGGGTACCGCCGGCGCCGGGCAACCGGAGCAAAGCCCCTGCGGCGCAACCACCCGGTCGCGCCGCAGCGCGGCGATCCCGCGAACTCCCGGTTCACCGCCGCGCTCTTCGCGGCAATGCCCGGACCCTGCGATTAGGCGTTGAAGCGCATCGGCGCATCGGCTAGATAAGCAGGTGTCCGGGCGGCGCTTCGCATCGCCCGCGACCTTGCGCCCTGCGCAGGCACCCGTAGCTCAGCTGGATAGAGTGCTGCCCTCCGAAGGCAGAGGTCACAGGTTCGAATCCTGTCGGGTGCGCCAATAAAATCAATAAGCTAGACGCTAGTTCAGCTCGCTGAAATCTTCGCAGGTAGCACATAGGTAGCACCGCGAAGGTAATCCGGGGTTATCCGCGCCACATTCAGCGCGCCTGCTCTGATACCATTCTCTGGACCGCTGGAGGATAGAGTTTCCGGCACCGGTGGTTTCAGCGATATGCGGCGGGTCGCCGACATGGCGGCCCTGCCGCCGAACCCGCCGCCCGGGGCAGGCGATTGAAACATCCATTTCCGCACCGACGGTTTCGTGTCGCTGTTCGGCGGACCCGAAACCGTCGAACATGCAACGGCCGGGACGGCAGGTTTTGACCGCTGTCAATGCACGCATTTTCCGATCGGCGGTAAATCGGCTGCCTGTTTACCTGGAGCATGCACATGTTGCATCGCAATGCCTTCATGGCGCTGTTGGCGGCAGTCATCGCGATCATGAGCGGTCTGCCCGCCGCGATGGCGCAAAGCGCTTCCGCCTCGGCGATCCACAATGCGACCACCGGCCAATCCTACGCCAGGCTGGACGAGGCTCTCTCCGCCGCCAGGAGCGGCGAGACGGTCGAGATCTCGGGCGGCCCCTTCCCCGGCAATTTCGTCGTTGACCAGGCGATCACCTTGCGCGGCATCGCGCGAGAACAGGATCTGCCGGCTCTCGACGGCGAAGGCCGCGGCACGGTTCTTTCGATACTGGCATCGGGGACCACGGTTGAGAATGTCGCGGTCGTCAACTCCGCGATAGACCGGGATCCGTTCCTGTACTGGGGCAGTTCCGGCATCGCGGTCCGGGCCGACGCGGTCGTGCTGCGGAATCTTCATGTCGCCGGAAACGGCTGGGGCATCCTGATGTTCGGCGGCACCGGCTCAACCGTTGAGAATTCGGTCATCGCCGACAATTTCCTCACCGGTATCAAGATCATGGGTGGCCACGACCACCGCATCCTGGGCAACGCGATCAGCGGTAATGGCGACGGAATCATGATCGACGCGCTTCATGTGGACGAACGTTCTTCCCTGGACAGCGCCGGGGATCCGGAATCGGTGGCCAGGCTCGTCCGCGACAGGCAGATGGCCCGGCGCAGCGAAGATATCACCGTGTCGGGAAACACGGTCCGGGGCAACGCCGTATTCGGCATCGCCGCGGCATGGTATGGCCGCCGCATCACGATCGCGGGCAATACGGTTCATTTGACGGGCGTGGAGCGCAAGCCTGACGCCGGCAGGATTGCTGAAGTCGAGCGCGAGATCACCGCAGGTCTTGGCGGAAAGGCAGTGGCGACGATAAACCGCGAAGGGATCGGCAACGGCATCCACCTGTTCTGCGGCGTCGAGGACAGTGTCATCGAAGCAAATCGCTCATTCGACAACGCGGGGAGTGGCGTCGGGCTGGTTGCGGTCAATGACAACCGGGTCTCGCGGAATCTCGTTACCGGCAATCGGACCGGAATCGCTTTGCAAAGCTCGAACAACAACCGTATCGAGGCCAACACGGTCGCGAACAATGCGCAGTACGGTATCCGCATCGGCTCCCCGAGCCCGATGGAGGGACAGTCCGACGGCAACCTCATCACCCTGAACGATGTTACCGGCAGCGCCGTGAACGCCTACGATTCAGCGGGCAGCACCGCGACCGAGGCCGACCTGGAGGCAATGATTGATACGCTGCCGATGCCCGAGAAGGTCAAGCAGCAGTTGCGAACCGATGCGACGGCGCGCCAGATGTATCTCGAGGCAATCCGCAAGACCCTCAAGCCCGGTTCCAACGGCTGGGACGATGGCGCCCTCGGCAACCGGTACGGCGATTTCGACGAGCCGGGGGAGGGCTTCCTCGACAAGGACGGCGACGGGATATCGGAGACCGTCCGGCCGATCGAAGGCGGCCTTTCCGTTGACCGGCGCCCGCTCGACGAGGCGACCGTGAAGCGGCTGCTTGCCCAATGACCGGCCATCCTGCGTACCGGACGGGGAAGTGCCGCCGGGGGGCATGGCTCGCGGGCCTGGTCGCCCTCGTCCTGGTGTCGGCGCCAGGAGCTTCCACCGCTCCGCTGCCGCCGTTCGAGCCGATGGATGTTTGCGGCATCGTACGGTCGGCCCGGTGGCTTGAGCCGCTTGAATTGCCGCCGGTCGCCGGCATGTCGGGCAGTGCGGCACGCATCAGGTCCTGGCCAGGCCGGCATGTCGTGGTGCTTGGAGACGTTACCGGGATCGACCCGGCTGGCGTTGTACGCGTCAACGCCCTGCTTTCGACGAGCCGCGATGGCGCCGGTTCGGTGCTGGCGCCCGGCGAACTCCTGCTGGTCCTGACCGGCAGCGATCGAAGCCGCCTTTCATCGGGCATGGCAATTTGCGTCAGCGGATTCCGCATTCGCGGAGACGAGGGCGGAACGTGGACTTACCACGACGATCTGAAGGCCACGCCGGCTCCGGCCGAATAGGCCATGCGATCCGCCCGCCCGCATGTTCAGGCTGTACCCGCGCCAGGGCGGGGCCGGCTCTGGCCGGCCCGCGAGGCCACGGGAATGTCAGCTGCCCGTATGCTTGGCATATGCGCCGTCAGTCGTTGTCGCCGTGACGCTCAAGATGGCGTTCCGAATGACGCTTCGAATGGCGCTTCGAATGGCGCTCGCCCTCGTCGCGGCGGCGATCGCCATTGTAGGCGTAGCGGCCGTCGTCGTCGCGGCGCTCCTTGCGGAAGTCCTGGTGGCGCTCATGGCGCGCGCGGTTTTCGTAGCGCGAGTCGTCCGAAGCCTGGGCGATCGAAAGGGCGGGAAGGGCGAATGCGGCGGCCAGCGCCAGTGCGATTGCGGTTTTCATGGGGTCTCTCCTCTTCGGGTTGGCGCCGGTATTCCGCCGGCGTTGAAGAGGTTTTCGCACCGCCGCGATGACAGATCGCGTGAAACGGCGTTCAGCGATTTGTCAGCTTGCCGTCAGTGCGCGGGTGTGTCGCGTGCCGTGAACACTGTGTCGGCTCCACGAAAACTGGCACGGAACGCAATGGCGCCCTATTTCCTGGCGCAAACAGGAGTACTCGAAATGTCGATTCGACCGGTCAGGCAAATTTCAGGCACGCAGCCGACGCTCGAAGGCGCGGGCGTCCACCTTCATCGCGTCTTCGGCTTCGGCGATCCCTCGCTCACCGATCCGTTCCTGATGATGGACGATTTCCGCAACGACCGCCCCGATGATTACAAGGCGGGGTTCCCGTGGCACCCCCACCGGGGTATCGAGACCATCACCTATGTGCTGGCCGGAACGGTCGACCATGCCGACAGCCTCGGCAATGCCGGAACGCTTGGTCCCGGGTCGGTGCAGTGGATGACCGCCGGTTCCGGCATCCTGCACCAGGAAATGCCCAAGGGCGACACGTTCGGGCGCATGCACGGCTTCCAGCTCTGGGCCAACCTGCCGCGCGACCAGAAGATGACGAAGCCGCGCTACCAGGATATTCCCTCCGGCGACATTCCGGAAATCATCGATGATGACGGCACGCGCGTGCGCGTCGTCTGCGGCGAATTCTGGGGCAGCCGCGGACCGGTCGACGGCATCGCGGCCGACCCGCAATATCTCGATATCTTCGTGCCGGCCGGCAAGCGCAAGGTGCTGCCGGTCGATACCTACCGCTCCGCCTTCGCCTACATCTTCGAGGGTTCGGGCAGCTTCCGCGACGCCTCCAGGCCGTTCGGCGTGCTGGTGGAAAAGGAAGTGGACGGCGCGGAAGTCCATCTGCGCGACATGAGCGGCAACCGCACGCTGGTCGTGTTCGACGCCGGCGACGAGGTGGTTGTCCAGGCCGGCGAAAAGGGAATCCGCTTCCTGCTCGTCACCGGCAAGCCGATCCAGGAGCCGGTCGCCTGGCACGGCCCGATCGTGATGAACACGCAGCAGGAACTGATCGAGGCCTTCGCCGAGCTGCGCAACGGAACCTTCATCCGCGAAGGCGCGCAAATGGGCTGAAGACCCACAGGATTGCAGGAAAAAGGCCGGCGGAGCGAAACCCGCCGGCCTTTCCGTTTCGCTGAACCGCCGATCAGGCCGGCTGTTTGGTCTTGCGCAGGTAGGGCAGCACGGTTTCGAACTTGCCGAACTTTTTCGCCGCATCCTCGTTGTTGATGCTGGTCGGAATGATCACGTCGTCGCCGACATTCCAGTTGGCCGGCGTCGCCACGGTATGCTTGGCCGCTGTCTGCAGGGCATCGAGCGCGCGCAGCACCTCGGCGAAGTTGCGGCCGACATTCATCGGATAGGTCATCGACAGCTTGAGCTTCTTGTCCGGCCCGACGATGAACACGGCGCGTACGGTCTGGCTGTCGGCCGGGGTCGGCTGGTCGGGCAGATAGGCTTCCGCCGGAAGCATGTCGAACGCCTTGGAGACTTCCAGGCCCGTGTCGGCAATGATCGGGAATGCGGCCCTGGTGCCGGCGACGGTTTCGATGTCGCCCTTCCACTTCCTGTGCTCCTCGACGCTGTCGACGGAAATGCCGAGCACCTTGGTGCCGCGCTTCGCCCATTCGTCGGCAAGCTGCGCCACGGCGCCGAACTCGGTGGTGCAGACCGGCGTGAAGTCCTTGGGATGCGAAAACAGGATGGCCCAGCTGTTGCCGATGAAGTCATGCAGCGCGAAAGTGCCCTGGTCGGTCTCGACGGTGAGATTGGGTACGGTGTCGTTGATACGAAGTCCCATGGTCATGCGTCCTTTGTTCGGATGGAAATCCAGCCGAACGTAGGAAACATCTTCCGCGGATATAAGGGGTCGCGGCGATCGGTCGCCCGCAATCGCGCCTCCCTCACGCCGCGGCCTTCGCCCTCACCTGGTAGTCCTTTACCGTGGCAAACGAGATCGCCTTCCAGCGCTCCGCCTCGTAATTGAGCGAGAACGCGTTCTGCGCCAGGAACACCGGGTCGCCGTCGAGATCGCGGGCGATGTCGCCACGGTGGGCATCCATGAACCGGTGCAGCTCCGCCTTTTCGCCCGAGATCCAGCGGCATACGGAAAACCGCGCCGGCTCGAAATCGGCCGGCAGCTGGTATTCCTGCTTGAGCCTTTCGCGCAGGACGTCGATCTGCAGTGCGCCGACCACGCCGACGATCGCCGGCGCGCCGTCTTCGGGCGTGAACAGCTGGACGACGCCCTCTTCCGCCATCTGCTGCAGCGCTTCCTTCAGCTTCTTGGCCTTCATGGCGTCGCCGAGGCGTACCCGGCGCAGGATTTCCGGCGCGAAATTCGGCACGCCGTGGAACAGCAGGTCCTCGCCCTCCGTCAGCGTGTCGCCGATCCTGAGCGTGCCGTGGTTGGGAATGCCGACGACGTCGCCCGCCTTGGCCTCCTCGGCCAGCTGGCGCTGGTGGGCGAAGAAGAATTGCGGCGCCGACAGTGTCAACGATTTGCCGGTTCGCACCAGCTTGGCCTTCATCCCGCGCGTCAGGTGCCCCGAGCAGACCCGCGCAAAGGCGATGCGGTCGCGATGGTTGGGGTCCATGTTCGCCTGGATCTTGAAGACGAAGGCGGTCATCTTTTCTTCCGTCGCCTCCACGCGGCGGATGTCGGCATCCTGGGCCCGTGGCGCGGGCCCGTAGCTCACAAGCGCGTCGATGAGGTCGCGCACGCCGAAATTCTTCAGCGCCGAGGCGAAATAGACCGGCGTCAGGTGTCCCTCCAGGAAGGACTGACGGTCGAAAGGCTTGCAGGCTTCGCGGGCGAGGTTGACCTCCTCGATGAAGGCTTCCCGCTCGTTTTCCGGCAGCCGGCCGGCCGCGGCATCGGCCTGCGGCCCGTTGACCGGCGTGAGGCCTACCTCGGCGTCGGAGCCGCGCACGGTGTTGTTGGTAAGGTCGTAAGTGCCGCAGAAGCTCTTTGAGCGGCCGATCGGCCAGTTGACCGGCGCGGTGTCGAGCGCCAGCTTCTGTTCCACCTCGTCGAGGATTTCGAACGGGTCGCGGCTTTCGCGGTCCATCTTGTTGACGAGCGTGATGATCGGGATGTCGCGCAGGCGGCAGACCTCGAACAGCTTCAGCGTGCGCGGTTCGATGCCCTTGGCCGCGTCGATCACCATGACGGCGCTGTCGACGGCCGAAAGCGTGCGATAGGTATCGTCGGCGAAATCCTCGTGGCCGGGCGTGTCGAGCAGGTTGAACACGCAATCGGCATATTCGAAGGTCATCACCGAGGTCACGACGGAGATGCCGCGTTCGCGCTCGATCGCCATCCAGTCGGAACGGCTCTGGACGCGGTTCTTCTTGGCCTTGACCTCGCCGGCAAGCTGGATCGCACCGCCGAACAGCAGCAGCTTTTCGGTCAGCGTCGTCTTGCCCGCGTCCGGATGGGCGATGATCGCGAAGGTGCGCCGGCGCGCCACTTCCTTATCGAGTTCTGTCGGCATGAGGAAATCCGTTCTGGTCGCGCGGCTTGTGGCAAGGCCGGGCGGCGAAGTCAATGCGCGCGAAAAGGTGCGTTGCTCCACATATCGGGAGTACGGCCGCCCGATTCAATTCCGCGCTGTCCCGTCCGCTGCAACCCGGGTATCCGGGCGGCACAGACAATTGTTCCAATCCACCCGGGAAACGCTTTAGGATTTGGCAATCGGGAATGTCGGCTGAAAGGAAACGAGAGATGAAGCCCTTCAAGCAATATGGTTCAACCCGGCTGCGGGCGGGCATGATCGGCGGTTTCGCCGCCGCTGCGGTCGCAGCCGCCATGCAGGCAACGCCGGCAACGGCCGCCGGGTCGATCGACAATTCGGCCGTCGCCCGCGCAAGCCATGGCGGTGCGGCTTACGTATCGGTGGCCGCCGCCCAGTCGGTTCCCCTGGCGGATCCCGTGCTGTCGATCGAGGTCGCAAGCAGCGGCGTCATCGATGACGGCGGCGACGGCACGGTCGATGCCGGCGACATGGTCCGCCTCACCGTTACGGTAACCAACAAGTCGAACGTCACGATCTCCGGCGTGTTGCCCGGCGAAACCGGCATTGCCTTCGATGGCGTGGCAGGCACGGGCAGCTTCGCCGCGGCGTCGCCGGAAGGCCCGGTGACGCTCGCGCCTGGCGCCAGCCAGGATTTCACGGCAGCCTACACCCTGGCCGCCGAAGACATCTACCGCGCCGCGGCGGCGCCCGACGGCGTTGTTGCCACCGCGACGGTCAGCGCCAGCGGCCCCGGCGACGCGCCCCTGAGCGGCGATGGCGCGGCGCGCATGACGATCCCCGCCGATCCGGCGCTGAGCATTGCCAAGACAGCCACGCTGAAGGAGGAAAACGGCAATACCGGCGACGGGCTCGCCGAAACCGGCGACACGATCACCTACACCTATGTCGTCACCAATACCGGCAATGTCGCGCTGACCGGCGTGAAGATCGTCGACGTCCACGAGGGTGTCGAGATCGATTCTTCCACCGTCGCCTCCGGCACGGAGGGACCATTCGATGAAACCGCCACCGCCACCGATCCGCTGGGCCGCAATGCCGATGCCGGCATCGACGGCATCTACGATGTGCTGGGCGCGGGCGGATCGGTCACCTTCACCTTCGCCCATACGGTGAGCCAGGCGGAATTCGACGCCCAGTAGGACGATTCCCCGGACCCGTCATGGATCAGTTGCGCAAGCCTCGGCAAGCCGGCCGGATACGGCTGGCAGCAAGCGTGCGACGGGCGTCGCCGCTCGCCGCCGCGATGCTTGCGCTATTGCTGCTGAGCCCGGCCGCGGCCGACATTCGCAACGACGCGGTGGCGGTGGCGGTCTACGGGCCCGACACGGTCGTCTCGCCACCCGCCGGCCAGTCGGTGCCGCTCGCCGCCGCCGCGCCTGCCCTCGATGTCTCGATCGTTCCGGTTATCGAAAGCCTCGGAAGGGCCGACGGGATCGTGGATTTCACTGTGACGGTCGCAAACGGCGGAAACGTCACCTTGCGCGATGTCCGGCTTTCCGGAACCGGCGTGGCCGAGCCGGCCTGCCCGTCCGGCAACCCGGTTGCCGAACTGGCGCCAGGCGATCTTGAGACATGCCAAGCAGTTCGCGCGGCAGACGACAGGGGCATCGCCGGGCTGTCCCTGACGGCGACGGCCCGCACGGTCCCGTCCGGCGGCCCGATCGCTGACGTGCAATCGGCGGATGTTTCGGAAAAGGCCGCTTTCCCGGCGGTGATTTCAGGCGTCGTCTTTGGCGATGCCAATGGCAACGGCGTCTTCGACGCCGATACGGACCCCGCTTTTGAGGGCTATCGGGTGGATCTGGTACGCGGGAGCAAATCCGTTGCCGCCGCCGTGACCGGGCCAACGGGCCGTTACGCCTTCCCCGACGTTCCACCCGGCCCCGGCCATGAACTGGTCTTCCGCAATTCCGCTGGCGGGATCGTCGGCGGCCTCGCCAATATCGACGTGGCGAGCGGTGTGGTCATGACGGGCAAGGACCTGGCGATCAATGCGACGGGTATCGTCTACGATGCCCTGAGCCGCCGGCCGGTCGCCGGAGCCGTGGTTACCATCCTCGATGCGGCCGGCGGGGCGCTGCCGCCCGGCTGCTTCATGGTTCCCGGCCAGCAGGCGCAGGTGACGGCCGCCAACGGCGCCTACCGGTTCGACATCGCGCCGGGTGCCGACCCGGCCTGCCCCGCCGCGCAGGCCGAATACGTCATTTCGGTTGGACCGCCGGTCGGATACGCGTCGCCGTCCTCTGTCTTGCCGCCGCTCTCGGGACCCCTCGACATGACGGCCTGCGTCTTCGATGCCGTGCCGGGCGGTGCATGCCAGACTTCGGCCGCCGGCGCGCCGCCGCCGCCCGGCAGTCCGGCGATCCACGTGCTGTCCGTCCTGCTTCAGGCCGGTGATCCGCCGTTGATCCACAATCACATCCCCCTCGATCCGCTGGTCGCCACGGCGCCGCCCGCCTTGACCGTAACCGCCGACAAGCCGGCCCTGCCGCGCGGCGGCAGTGTAAAACTCACCATCGAAATCGGAAATCCCGACCCGCTTCCGGCAGGGCCGGTGCGCCTGACCAATGTCATGCCGCCGGGCTTCGCCTATGTCGAAGGTAGTGCGCGGATCGATGGCGAAGCGGTTGAACCGGCCGTATCGCCGCCCGCGCTCGATTTCGGCGCGATGGCGCTTGCCGGCAGGACGGCGATCACGATCACGCTGGAGCTTGAGGCGACGGCGGGCGGCGGTCCGGGCCGCCATGTCAACCGCGTCAGGCTGGCCGCCCCGTCCGGCAAGACGCTTGCACCCGATGCGTTCACTGAAATCGAGGTCCTGACGGAACCGGCATCGGGTTGCACCGAGGTTTCCGGCAGGGTGTTTGCCGACACCAACCGCAACGCGCGCGCCGACACCGGCGAAGCCGGCCTTGGCGGCGTCGTGATCGTTACCGGCAGGGGTACGCCGGTTGTGACCGATCGCCAGGGCCGTTTCCGTGTTCCCTGCGCCGAGTTGCCGGACAGCGCGTTCAGCCTTGTGCTGACGCTTAGCGAGGAGTCCCTGCCGCCGGGCTTTCGCCTGACGACGGGAAATCCGCGCACCGTTCAGGTTTCGTCGGCAAGCAGCGCCGGCGCGGTGGATTTCGGTGCCGCGGCGCCGCGTGTCGTCCGCCTGGACCTGAAGGATGGCGCGTTCGCCGGCGGCTCGCCGGAACTGAAACCGGAATGGGCTGCCGGGATCGAGCGGCTCGTCGGCGTACTCGCCGAGCAGCCTTCGACCTTGCGCATTATCTACAAGACCGGCGTGGAGGATGGGCTCGCCAGGGCCCGCCTCGAGACCGTCGAGCATGCGGTCCGCCAGCAATGGAACCGCTCGGGTCAGGGCGGCGGGATCGGGATCGACGCCGAGCTGCTTCCCGAGTGATGTACCGTAGCGTCGGACCTCGACCGAAAGGAAGCGGATGACACGCGCTTGTCGGATGTTCTAGTTTCGGTGAAACGGGAGGGGAATCATGAGCATCGAACGCGCATACTGGGAGAACGACGCGACCGGACTGGCCGCTTTGATCGACAAGGGCGAGATCACGGCGGCGGAAGCCGTCGAAGCCGCGATCGCCCGCGCCGAGAGCGTCAATCCGAAGATCAACGCCATCGCCGAGAAGCTCTATGAGCAGGCCCGCAAAGAGGCCCGCAAGGGACCGGCCGGCCGGCCATTCTCGGGCGTCCCGATCGCCATCAAGGATCTGGCGGTCTCGGTCGCCGGCGTCACGATCCATTCCGGCAGCCGGATGCCGCCGCAAACCGCCGATGCCGAATCCTTTATCGTCCAGCGATACCGCGATGCCGGTTTCATTCCGGTGGCGACGAGCACGACGCCGGAGTTCGGGCTGCGGCTGGTGACGGAGACCGAGCGTTTCGGCATCACGCGCAATCCGTGGAACACCGGCCATGTCACCGGCGGCTCGTCGGGCGGTTCCGCGGCGCTGGTGGCCGCGGGCGTGTTCCCGGTGGCGCATGCCTCCGACGGCGGCGGGTCGATCCGGGTGCCGTCCGCCTGCAACGGGCTTGTCGGCATGAAACCCTCGCGCGGGCGCGTGCCGCTGACCCATGACGCGATGGAAAGCTGGTACGGCTTCATCGTACAGCATGCGGTTACCCGCTCGGTTCGGGATTCCGCGCGCATGCTCGACCTTTCGTCGGCTCACGACCCGCTGTCGCCCTATGTCGCGCGGCCGCCCAGGATCAGCTTCGCGGATGCCGCGGAACAAAGGCCGAAGGGCCTGACGATCGGCGTTTTCCGCCGCTCGCCGCTCGATCTTGCCGTGTCGACGGAGACCATGGCCGCGATGGACGAGGCGGAGCGTCTCGTGCGCGAGGCCGGCCACGAGGTCGAGGAGATCGACCTGCCCATGGCCAACCGCGACTTTATGGCCGATTTCGCGCGTTGCGTCGCCTCCGCCCATGCCGGCGCGATGCGCGTCCATGCAGCGCGGGTCGGCCGTTCCGTGCTTGGCGACCTGGAGCGCAGCACCCGCATCATGGCGCGCTTCGGCGAAATCTACTCCGGCGGCGAGGTGCAGGCCGCGCTGTCGCGGCTCCAGGACGCAACGATGCGGCTGCTTGCCGAAACCGATCGCTTCGATGCCGTACTTATGCCGGTCATCGCGCACCCGCCCCTGCCGACCGGCGGGCTTGATTCCACCGGCATGGATCTCGCCAGCGAGATCATTCTCGACCGCCTCGGCTGGCTCGGTTCCACCCGTCTGCTGAAAATCCCCGCCTTCCTCGGCCAGTTGATGGACCAGAGCCTGAAATTCACCCATTGGCCGGCGATCCAGAACGTCACCGGCCAGCCTTCCGTCGCCCTGCCGGTCTACCTGACCGGCGCAGGCCTGCCGGTCGGCATCCAGGCGGTTGGCCGCATCGGCGACGAGGAGACACTGTTCTCGCTCGCCGGGCAATTGGAGGAGATGTCGGGCTGGCTCGCCCGCCGCGCGCCGCTCGACGTACCGGCGTGAGCAAAGCGTTGCCGGAACAAGGTTTGCCCTGGCACGTCCGATTGCCCCGCCGCGCCATCCGCGCTATCAGGCGGCACCGCATTTCATTTCGCCAGGGACAGGTCGATGGCCAGTGAGAAGACCATGAACAGCGCCGAGCTGCAGGCAAGCCTGTTGTCGCAGGCGTTGCCTTATATGCAGCGCTACGAAAACAAGACCGTGGTGGTCAAGTATGGCGGCCACGCCATGGGCAACCCGGCATTGGGCCAGGCATTCGCGCGCGATATCGCGCTGCTGAAGCAGTCGGGCGTGAACCCCATCGTCGTCCACGGCGGCGGCCCGCAGATCGGCGCCATGCTGAACAGGATGGGTATCGAGTCGCGCTTCGAGGGCGGCCTGCGCGTGACCGACGAGAAGACCGTCGAGATCGTCGAGATGGTGCTGGCCGGCTCCATCAACAAGGACATCGTGCGCATGATCAATGCCGAGGGCGAATGGGCGATCGGCCTGTGCGGCAAGGACGGCAACATGGTGTTCGCCGAGAAGGCGACCAAGACGGTGCGCGACCCCGACAGCAATATCGAGAAGATCCTCGATCTGGGCTTCGTCGGCGAACCGGCCGAGGTCGACCGCACGCTGCTCGACCTGCTGGCGCATTCGGAAATGATCCCGGTAATCGCGCCCGTGGCGCCCGGGCGCGACGGCCACACCTACAACATCAATGCCGACACCTTTGCCGGCGCCATCGCCGGAGCGCTCGCCGCCACGCGCCTGCTGTTTCTGACCGACGTTCCCGGCGTCCTCGACCGTTCCGGCAAGCTGATCGACGAATTGTCGGTCGCCGAGGCACGAGGGCTGATCGCCGACGGCACAATCCATGGCGGCATGATCCCGAAGGTCGAGACCTGCATCGAGGCGATCGATCGCGGCGTCGAGGGCGTCGTCATTCTCAACGGCAAGACCGCGCACGCGGTCCTGCTGGAGCTCTTCACCGAGCACGGTGCGGGCACGCTGATCGTGCCGTAGAGCCGGTTGCCCGGTCAGGCCTCGCCGGCCGGCGCGGGGCGCACCGGCTGGCCACCCTGCAGCCGCGGCCGCCGGGCGCGGCAAAAGCCGCACCATCGCCGCGATGACCGGGAATGCAGCGGAATTGCAGACAAGGACCTCATTCAGGGCCTCGCTGAAAAACGGCAGCGCCGCCCTGCGTGCCCGGAAGCCTTCCGCGACGCGCGAGAAGAAGATCTGGCCCATCAGCGTGACACCGAGCGCCCCGCCGATCCGCGGGAACGATTGCAGGGCGCCCGACCCCGCTTCGTCGGCGGTTGGCAGCGATTCGGGGGTTCATGGGGTACCCCTCGTTCAGCGAGCCGTCCGCGCCGCAGGCCGGGCGGCCCGCATTTGGCGCAATCGAATAACCGCTGGCGGCTGTCATACGGCTGGTGGCCGCGCTGAGAGGATGCGAATAATCCTGCCCCTGCCTTTCGGGCAGTGACGGGCACTCCTGACGGCGTGCCCGGTCACTTCCCCCGCAAATCCTACGGTTTCACGTAGGCATAGCCGTCTTCCTGAAGCTCGATCAGGCGCACCACGCCCGCGGGCACGACCTTGGCTTCCGAAATCAGCTTGATTTCCTTGCCGGCCTTCTCGCTCATCTTGCTCAAGGTATTGCCGCAAGCCGAGAACTGCATCGTCGGGTCTTCCAGCGACATTGCCGAGATACGGTCCTTTACCGGGCTGTCGGCGGTGTACATCTTCAGTCCCGGTCCGTAGGCAACGATCTCGATCGTCACGTCGTCACCCATCGACTTGTAGAGCGACTTGACGTTATCGGCATTGTTGAGCACGAGGCTCATCGTGGCCGGATCGTTTTCGTCGATGTGTAGCGCCAGCTTGTGCATCGCGCCTGCGGCCATGGCCGCACCCGACGCAGCTATCGAGAACGCCGCCGCAGCGGCGAGGGTCACCAGTTTCTGCATCAAATCCTCCCAAATTTACATGCAATTATCACAATACATCTATTCAACGGATCGGCAACCTCGGAGTTTCCGCCGCACGCGAATGTGATCGTGGCGCTTGTCCATCCCGGCGCTTTCGGCTAGGCGCTTTTACATGAAGCTGCTCGCCATCGATACCTGCGCCGACCAGTGCGCTGCCTGCGTGCTCGACACGGGCGACGGAACCGCGCATGAGGTCAGCCGCGCGATGTCGAAGGGCCATGCCGAGCAACTCATGGATGTCATCGGCGAATGCCTGGTAGCTGCGGAAATCGGCTTTGACGGGCTCGAACGTGTGGCCGTCACTGTCGGGCCCGGCTCGTTTACCGGCGTGCGCGTGGGGGTGGCGGCTGCCCGCGGCCTCGCCCTGGCGCTCGGCGTTCCCTGTGTCGGTGTTTCGACGCTGGAAGCACTGGCCGCCGCCGCGCGCGCGCACCATCCCGGCAGGCCGGTTCTCGCCGCCAATGATGCGCGCCGCGAGGAGATCTATGCGGCCTTGTACGACGGCGACGGCATCGAGGTTGGCCCGCCGCACATAACGACGGTATCGGCTGCCGCTGCGACTGTGACATCCGACATGGTGCTGGCCGGCTCGGCATCGGATGATCTTGCTGCATCGGGCGCCGCGCCGCTTGCCGTCGCGATCACCGCAGCCGCGCCGCCGATCCGGTTCGTCGCTGAACTCGGCGCGCGGAAGTCCGAAGGCGCGGAAAAGCCGAAACCGCTCTACCTGCGCGCGCCGGACGCCAGGCCGCAGGCGGGATTTTCATTGCCGCGAAAGGCCGGATGATGGCGCTGGGATTTGCTTCGTTCAGAAAACGCCAGTTCGTCGTTCTGCCGCTTCAGTCGGACGAGAGCGCGGCACTTGCCGCGCTCCATGGCGAGGATTTCGTCCGTCCGTGGACCGACGGCGAATTTGCCGAGCTGATGAAACAGGACACCGTCTTCGGGTTCACGGCACGCGAGGAAGGCAAGGGCGCCGGCGCGCCCCTTGGCTTCGTTCTCTCCCGCATGGCCGCCGATGAGGGCGAGATCCTGACGCTTGCGGTGGCCAGGCGCTATCGCCGGCTCGGCATCGGTCGCTTGCTCATGGATGCGGTACTGCGCCATTTGTATCACGAGCGGGCGCAATCGCTGTTTCTGGAAGTCGACGAGGCCAACGCGGCCGCGCTCGCGCTATACAAGCGCTTGGGGTTCAAGATCGTCGGCCAACGTCCCGGCTATTACGAGAATGCCGGCGGCCGGCGCGGCAATGCCCATGTCATGCGTCGCGACCTGTATGCCGGCGGGCCCGCGCACCGATGATCCATGGCCTTCGGATCGCGTTCGGCCTTGCGGCGGCCGTCGTCGTCTCTCTCGTCTTTCTCGTGTTTCACCTCGTCGTCAGGCGGTTCGGCAATCATGCCGCCCGCATCATGCCGCATGTCTGGGCCAGGACCTGCGCCGGGCTGCTCGACCTCAGGATATCGGTCGTCGGAGAGATGACGCGGGCCCGCCCGTTGTTGCTGGTCGCCAACCATGTTTCCTGGGCGGACATCGTCGTCATGGGCGCGATCGCCCCTTTCAATTTCGTCGCCAAGGCCGACATGGCGCGCTGGCCGGGCCTTGGCGCGCTGGCGCGCGCCGCCGGGACCGTGTTCGTCGAGCGCGAGCGGCGGGTGAGATCCGGCAGCCAGGCCAACGCGCTGTCTGCCCGCCTTGTCGCCGGCGAGCCGGTGGTGCTGTTTGCCGAAGGATCCACATCGAACGGCAACGAGCCGCTTCCTTTCAAGAGCACATTGATCGCTGCCGCGCAGATCGCGTTGGAGAACAACGGCGACCGGCCCGTGCTGGTCCAGCCCGTATCGATCATCTATGTCCGCCAGCACGGCTTGCCGCTCGGCCGCATCGGGCGCGCGCGCTTGGCCTGGTACGGCGACGGCGATCTGGCGCCGCACCTGTTTGCCCTGCTCGGCGAAGGCGGCATCGATGTCGAGGTCCGGTTCGGCGATCCGGTCGCGTTTTCCGCCTCCAGTGACCGCAAGGCCGTTGCCCGGGAACTCGAGCGGCGCGTCGCCGGCATGATGGTCGCCTCGCAGCGCGGCAACGCATGACGCGCCGGACTGGGTGACGGCGCGAAGGCCCGTCACCAGCATTTGTCTTTCATGCCCGGGAAAAATGCACTAGAAGCGCCGCCATGACGACAGAAACGATCCGGACGAGCGAAGCCGCGAGCGAAAGCGGCGAGGTCAGGGCGCCAAGGAAGGTCTTCGTGAAGACCTATGGCTGCCAGATGAATGTCTACGATTCGCAGCGCATGGCCGATGTGCTGGCAGCTGACGGCTACAGCGCCGCAGACAATGCGGAGGACGCCGATCTCGTTCTGCTCAACACCTGCCACATCCGCGAGAAAGCGGCGGAAAAGGTCTATTCGGAGCTTGGTCGCCTGAGGCGGATGAAGGAAGAGCGCGCGGCAAGGGGCGCCGATCTCGTCATCGGCGTGACCGGTTGCGTCGCCCAGGCTGAAGGCGAGGAGATCATCCGCCGGCAGCCCGCCGTCGATCTGGTCATCGGCCCGCAGAGCTATCATCGTATCGCAAACGTGGTGCGCGGCGCACGCGGCGGCACAAGGCAGGTGGAGACGGATTTCCCCGCCGAGGACAAGTTCGAGCACCTGCCGAAGCCCGATGCGAGGGCGACGCGCGCTCGCGGCGTCACAGCCTTCCTCACCGTCCAGGAAGGTTGCGACAAGTTCTGCACCTTCTGCGTCGTGCCCTACACGCGCGGCGCGGAGGTTTCCCGTCCTGTCGGCCAGATCGTCGCCGAAGCCGAGCGTCTTGCGGAATCGGGCGTACGGGAAGTCACCCTGCTCGGCCAGAACGTCAATGCCTGGCATGGCGAAGGCCCTGACGGCACAGCCTGGGGTCTCGGGCGGCTGCTGTTCCGCCTGGCCGAAATTCCCGGGATCGACCGGTTGCGCTACACCACCAGCCATCCGCGCGACATGGACGATACGCTGATCGCCGCCCATCGCGATCTCGGCGCGCTGATGCCCTATCTGCACCTGCCGGTGCAGGCAGGGTCCGACGCGGTCCTCAAGGCGATGAACCGAAAGCACACCGGCGACGACTACCGCCGCCTCGTCGAACGCATTCGCGCCGCCCGGCCCGACATTGCGCTCTCCGGCGATTTCATCGTCGGCTTTCCGGGTGAAACGGATGCCGATTTCGAGGAGACGCTGAGGATCATCCGCGACGTCACCTATGCGCAGGCGTTTTCATTCAAGTACAGCCCGCGGCCGGGTACGCCAGGCGCTGACCGCGATGACCAGGTGGAAACCGCGGTCAAGGACGAGAGGCTGCAGCGCCTGCAGGCCCTGCTGAACGAGCAGCAGGAAATTTTTGCCCGCTCGCTGGTCGGCCGCGAGATGGACGTGCTGATCGAGAAGCGGGGCCGCAAGGCCGGCCAGCGGGTCGGCCGCTCGCCCTGGCTTCAACCGGTTATTTGTGATGAAAATGACGGCGAAATCGGCGACATTGTACGGGTGCGAATCAACGAGGCTGGCCCCAACAGCCTGTTCGGCACCAAGGTCTGAAGGAGCGCGCTGGCGCATGAGGGATACGCGTTGACCGCAACCGGCGAACTGAAGCAGCTGCCGGCAGGCGCCTCCGACATGGCGCACATCGTCCTGACCTTTGACAACAACCGTCTGGCAAGCCTGCTCTACGGCCAGTTCGACGAAAACCTGGCGAGGGTCGAACAGAAACTCGGCGTCGACATCCGTTCAAAGGGCAACGAGGTCACCATCAAGGGCCCGCCGAGCGCCTGCGAACAGGCGCGCAGCGCGCTCGACTATCTGTACGGCCTGGCGCAGCGCGGCGCCGAGATCAACAGTTCCGAGGTCGATGGCGCCATCCGCATGGCAGCCACCTTGGAAGGCCAGCTCACGCTGCCCAACATGGAAAAGAAGGGGCGCATGGCGGCCGCGCAGATCGCCACGCGCAAGCGCACCATTTTTGCCCGCTCGCCCAACCAGGACGCCTATATGCGCGCTCTCGACCGCTCCGAGCTGGTCTTCGGCGTCGGTCCGGCGGGTACGGGGAAGACCTATCTGGCCGTCGCCCATGCCGCGCAACTGCTCGAACGCGGCTTGGTGGAACGCATCATCCTGTCGCGGCCCGCCGTTGAAGCCGGGGAGCGCCTGGGTTTCCTGCCCGGCGACATGAAGGAAAAGGTCGATCCCTATCTCCGTCCGCTCTATGATGCGCTTTACGACATGATCCCCGCCGACAAGGTGGAGCGCGCGCTGGCCGCCGGCGTCATCGAGATCGCGCCGCTGGCTTTCATGCGCGGCCGCACGCTCGCCCATTCGGCGGTCATTCTCGACGAGGCGCAGAACACCACCTCGATGCAGATGAAGATGTTCCTGACGCGGCTTGGCGAAGGCGCGCGCATGATCGTCACCGGCGATCCGAGCCAGATCGACCTTCCGCCCAATACGCGTTCCGGCCTGGTCGAGGCGCTGCGCGTTCTCAAGGACGTCGAGGGCATCGTGACCGTGCGGTTCAACGAGAAGGACGTCGTGCGCCATCCGCTGGTTGCCGCGATCGTGACTGCCTATGACCGCGACCAGGCGGGTAGCGAGCCTGCACACGGGCATCCCCGGCCGGAAGGCGGCGCCGGAGAAGGCCGGTAACGGCCCGGGCACCAGATGGAAACCGAACCGTCCAACATCGCGATCGACCTTGCCGTTGAAGCCGGGGCGTGGGGCGAAGAGGAATCCCTGCGCGAGCTTGCAGCGGTGGCCGTCGAGGCGGCGCTGCGCGAACTTGGCGCTCAAAGCCGCGCGGACACCGAACTGAGCATAGTCTTTTCCGACGACAAGCACGTCCGCGCGCTCAACGCCGAATGGCGCGGCAAGGACGCCGCCACCAACGTGCTGTCGTTTCCGGCTTTTGAAATGGCGCCGGGCTATCCCGTTCCCCCCCTGCTCGGTGACATCGTCATCGCGTTCGAAACGGTGCGGCGCGAGGCAGCACTGGAAAGCAAGCCCTTCGAACACCATCTAACGCATCTGATAGTTCATGGTTTTCTTCATCTTTTGGGATATGATCACGAAACTGATGATGATGCGGAAGTGATGGAAGGCCTCGAACGGCGAATCTTGACCGCCCTTGGTATCCCGGATCCCTACGGCGACGGGCCACACGGCGGATGACGACAGGACAATGACGGAAAATATCCAGGATCAACCCGTTTCCGATCGGGAAACGGACGAAACCGGCGCCGAGCCGCCCAGTCGGCAGCCGCCGGCGAAACCCGAAGCACAGACCTTCTTGCAGCGTGTCGCGCACTATTTTCGCCCGCGCAACGGCACGAGCCTGCGCGACGACCTGACCGATGCGCTCGCCGACGTGAAGGCCGATACCGCGGCCTTCACGCCCGAGGAGCGCGCGATGCTTCACAACATACTGAGGCTGCGCGAAGTGCGGGTCGAGGACGTGATGGTGCCGCGTGCCGATGTCGACGCTGTGGAGATATCCACGTCGCTCGGCGACCTCATGACCCTGTTCGAAAGCTCCGGCCACTCGCGCATGCCCGTCTATGCCGAGACGCTCGACGATCCGCGCGGCATGATCCATATCCGCGACGTGCTGGCCCATGTGACGAAACTGTCGCGTACGGGGAAGCGCCGCCGCACGAACACGAAAAAGGCCGCGGAAGCCGAAGAAACAGAGCCCAGGCCATTCGACTTGTCCTGTGTCGATCTGACGAAGCCGATCGGCGAACTGGGCCTGATCCGGCCGGTATTGTTCGTGCCGCCGTCGATGCTCGCGTCGGAACTGATGGCGCGGATGAAGGCCGCGCGCATCCAGATGGGCCTCGTGATCGACGAGTATGGCGGCACTGACGGCCTGGTTTCGCTGGAGGACATCGTGGAGATGGTCGTCGGCGACATCGAAGACGAGCATGACGACGAAGAGCCGATGATTATCCAGACTGGCGAGGGGATATTCGTCGTCGATGCCCGCGCCGAGATCGACGAGGTGGCCGACACGATCGGCGGCGGTTTCTCCGCCGGAGAGCACGCCGAGGACGTCGACACGATCGGCGGCATGATCTTCAACACGATCGGCCGGGTGCCGGTGCGTGGCGAGGTCATCCAGGCGATTCCGGGCTACGAGTTCCACGTTCTCGACGCCGACCCGCGCCGGGTCAAGCGGGTGCGGATCGTGCAGGGGCGGGCGGCCGCGGGCCGCCGCCGCCTGCCGAAGGCCGAACAGCAGCCGGCGAGCAAGCAAGCCTGACATCCACGCCGTCAAACTGTTTCCATTTGGAGATGAACGGCTCTAAATCCCCGCAATTGATTCGCGAGCATCGGAACCGTCGATGGAGCGCCTTGCCGGTAGGGTGATATTGTTGTGGGGGTGGCGGCGCGCGGCGGCGGCGTTCGCTGCGGGTGCTGCCGGCGTTCTGGCGCAGGCGCCCTACGATTTCCTTGCCATCTGCTTCATCTCTTTTCCGGTGCTCGTCTGGCTGCTTGACGGGTCCAACGGCGAACCCGGCCAGGGTCTGCTTCGCCGCCTGTGGCCGTCCTTTGCGACCGGCTGGTGGTTCGGTTTCGGCTATTTCGTGGCGGGCCTGTGGTGGATCGGGCAGGCGCTGCTGGTCGAGGCGGAAACGCATGCCTGGGCCCTGCCGCTCGCCATCGTGGTTCTGCCGGCCGGCCTGGCCCTGTTCTACGGACTGGCGGCGGCAATTGCCCGGCTTGCCTGGGCCGACGATCTTGGCCGCATTCTCGCGCTCGGCGCCGGATTCGGGATCGCCGAATGGCTGCGCGGCATTCTCTTCACCGGATTTCCCTGGAACGCGATCGGCTACGCGGCGATGCCCGTTCCGTTGCTGATGCAGTCGTCCGCCGCGATCGGACTTTACGGCGTCAATGCGCTGGCTGTCGCGGTGTTCGCCATGCCCGCCCTTGCAGGCGGCAACCGCTACCGCAGAACCGGTCTGGCGCTTGCCGCAATGCTGGTCGCACTTCATGCCGGTTTCGGCTGGTGGCGGCTTTCGCTTCCCGAAACAAGGGTCGAGGACGAGGTTTCATTGCGCATCGTCCAGCCGTCCATCGACCAGGGAGCGAAATGGGACGACGCGGAGCGCATCCGCATCCTCGATACTTATCTCGACCTTTCGGCCCGGCTGCCGGAAGGCGACGCCAAACGTCCCGACCTCGTGATCTGGCCGGAGACCGCGGTCCCTTATCTCATCACAGAGCGCCCCGAGGTTTTGAGCGCGATCGGGGCGATGCTCCAGGAAGGGCAATCTTTGCTGACCGGCGCGGTGCGCTCGGAAGGCGACCCGTCCGGCGGGTCCGCGCGCTACTACAACTCCGTCGTCGCGATCAGTTCCGACGGCGAGATCACGAATGCGGCCGACAAGTCGCACCTTGTCCCGTTCGGCGAATACCTGCCGCTGGAGGCGTTTTTCAGCCGGCTGGGAATATCGAGGATAGTCACCGCGCCGGGAACCTTTTCGGCGCCTGCGGAACGCGAGGCGATATCGATCGGCAAGACCGGCGCGGCACTTCCGCTCATCTGCTACGAGATCATTTTTCCCGGCGAGGCAGCGAATGTCGCGGGGCCTGTCAACATCGTTGTCAACGTGACCAACGACGCCTGGTATGGTGACACGCCCGGCCCCTATCAGCATCTACGCCAGGCCCAGGTGCGCGCTGTGGAAATCGGGTTGCCGGTGGTGCGCGCCGCAAACAACGGGATTTCCGCGGTCATCGATGCCCATGGTCGCATCGAAGATGCCCTGGCGTTGAACGCGGTTGGAAATCTCGACCACACGATCTCCCTTCCCGCGCTGCGCAAGCCGTCGGGCCGCACACAGGTCCGCAATGCCCTCGTGGTCATATCAGCGTTGTTGTTGGCCGCGGCCCTGCTGTCGATCGCCGCACGTCTACGTGCCGATTGACAGCCGATATATTAGCGGGACATATTGCGACCCTCGTAAAGGGCTCGGAAAGCTGCAGGGACAGGGGTTCGCAGCGCGACGAGGGGGAAACAAGGGCAATGCGACCTGCCGATGGCAGATCGATTCATTCTGGCAAAGCGTGTATAGTCGGTTGCATCATGTGCGCGGATACTCGTATAGCGGGTAACCGGGGCATGCGGCACACTCGGCTCAACGTCCAGATCAGGCCGGGAGCCGGGATCAACCGATTCGATTGTAGCGGGCCCGTAGAGTAACCAGCCGATGAAAGCGGCGAGGAAAAAATGACAGTGAACAAGAAGAAACCTAACCCGATCGACATACATGTGGGAAGTAGGATCCGCTTGCGCCGCAACATGCTGGGCATGAGCCAGGAAAAGCTCGGCGAAAACCTCGGCATCACGTTTCAGCAGGTCCAGAAGTATGAAAAGGGCACCAACAGGGTCGGGGCAAGCCGCCTGCAAGCCATTGCGGGTGTTCTGCAAGTCCCGGTCTCGTTCTTCTTCGAGGATGCGCCGGGTCCCGATGCTACTGCCGGCCTGGCGGAAGACAGTTCGACAAGCTATGTCGTTGATTTCCTGAACAGCTCGGAAGGACTTCAGCTCAATCGGGCATTTGTCCAGATTTCGGACCAGAAAGTCCGCCGCAAGGTCATCGACCTGGTCAGGGCGCTTGGCAGCGCCGAAGCCGAGTGACGCCGGAAAAGAGCCGGATCCGCCTGGTTCCGCGGCCTTTCCCAATTGCCTTGTTTCCGGCTTGACCCGCTCGGCGGCCACTTGGTCTGCCAGGTCGCTTGCATTGCGGGTTGACGAAATCAGCCGGCGTTGGCAATACCGCGTCGGCTATTTGCGCGATGTCCGCATCGCGTGTTTTCATTGAGGGGAATCCCGTGCAGCGCGCTAACTACCTGTTCACCAGCGAATCAGTTTCCGAAGGTCATCCCGACAAGGTCTGTGACCGCATTTCGGATGAGATCGTCGACATGATCTACCGGGAGGCGCGCAAGACCGGCGTCGATCCGTGGACCGTGCGCGTCGCCTGTGAAACGCTGGCGACGACCAATCGGGTCGTCATCGCCGGTGAGGTTCGCGTTCCTCCCTCGCTGACAAAGACCGACAAGAACGGCAAGGAGGCGATCAATCCGAACCGGTTCCGCTCGGCTGCCCGCCGTGCCATCCGCGACATCGGCTACGAACAGGAAGGCTTCCACTGGAAGACCGCGAAGATCGATGTATTGCTGCACTTCCAGTCGGCGCACATCGCCCAGGGCGTCGACAACGCAGCCGACCGCCAGGGCGAGGAAGGCGCGGGCGACCAGGGCATCATGTTCGGTTATGCCTGCAACGAGACGCCGGACCTGATGCCGGCACCGATTTACTACAGCCACAAGATTCTCGAACTGCTGGCTGCCGCGCGCAAGAAGGGCGAGGGCGATGCCGCCAGGCTCGGACCCGACGCCAAGAGCCAGGTGACGGTTCGCTATGCCGACGGCAAGCCCTCCGAGGCGGTATCGATCGTCCTCTCGACGCAGCATCTCGACGAAAGCTGGGACTCCGCCAAGGTCCGCCAGGTCGTCGAGCCTTACATCCGCGAAGCGCTCGGAGATTTGCCGATTGCCGAGGATTGCAACTGGTACATCAATCCGACCGGCAAGTTCGTCATCGGCGGCCCGGACGGCGATGCCGGACTGACCGGCCGCAAGATCATCGTCGACACCTATGGCGGCGCTGCACCGCATGGTGGCGGCGCATTTTCCGGAAAGGACACGACCAAGGTCGACCGCTCGGCGGCCTATGCCGCGCGCTACCTCGCCAAGAACGTCGTCGCGGCGGGCCTGGCGGACCGGTGCACGATCCAGCTGGCCTATGCCATCGGCGTCGCACAGCCGCTATCGGTCTATGTCGACACCCACGAGACCGGCAGGGTCGCCGACGAGGTGTTGGAAAAGGCGCTGCGTCTGGCCATGGATCTTTCGCCGTCCGGTATCCGCAAGCATCTGGATCTCAACAGGCCGGTCTATGCGCGCACCGCCGCCTATGGCCATTTCGGCCGCAAGCCGGGCCGCGACGGGTCTTTCTCGTGGGAAAAGACAGATCTGACCAAGGTGCTCAAGCAGGCGGTCAAGGCAGTCTGACGCTGACAGAACCATGACGGA
Source organism: Notoacmeibacter sp. (assembly GCA_019912385.1). Taxonomy (GTDB): domain Bacteria; phylum Pseudomonadota; class Alphaproteobacteria; order Rhizobiales; family Rhizobiaceae; genus JAIOIW01. The sequence continues at coordinate 103,025 of JAIOIW010000025.1, forward strand.
CAAGCCGCGCAAGAGCCGGTCGACGGAGGCCTTTTTCGGCCGCCGCCGGGGCAAGACCCTGCGCGCCAGCCAGGCAGAAGCCCTCGAAACGGTTCTTGCGGCGCTGGGGCTTGACCTGGACCGCCCCGCGCCAATGCACCGCACGGCGCTGTTCGGCGCCCCGGTAACCGGGTTGCGCCTCGAGATCGGCTTCGGCGGCGGCGAGCACCTGCTCCACGAAGTGGATCGGTTTCCCGAGACCGGTTTCATCGGCGTGGAACCGTTCGTCAACGGCATGGCGAAGATAGCCGCCGCGCTTGCCGAAAATCCGCGGCCGAATCTGCGCCTCTACGACGACGACGCGACGCGCCTTCTCGACTGGCTGCCCGCCGCATCGCTCGACGGAATCGACCTGCTTTATCCCGATCCCTGGCCGAAAAAGCGTCACTGGAAGCGCCGCTTCGTCAATAAGGCCAATCTCGACCGGTTCGCCCGCGTGCTGAGGCCCGGCGGTATCTTCCGCTTTGCCTCCGACATCGACACTTATGTCAACTGGACCTTGCAGCATTGCCGCGCCCACCAGGCCTTCGAATGGCAGGCCGGCGGCCCCGGCGACTGGCGCGATCCCTACGAAGGGTGGTCCGGCACGCGCTACGAGGACAAGGCGATCCGCGAAGGCCGGACACCGGCCTATCTGCGCTTCGAGAGAATCTGAGCCCGGGCCGAACCCCCCGCGGGTGAGACAGGTGGGGTACCGGGGCCATGTCGCGTCGCATGCCCATGCGGGCCTTGCAATTCGGGCGTACTGGCGCTATATCGGCTCCATATTCTTGGTCGCTTCAGACGAAGAGTGGGTCCACCCGGTCCCGCTCTTTTTTGTTATCCACGCGCGGGAGGCGGCCCCAACGGAGATTGTACTTGACGGAAAACGACGCCATCGCGGCCCAGGATCAGCGGATAATCGTGGAGACCGGCATCGACGCGCGCATCGCGGGGATCATCGAACCGGTGGTCGAAGCGATTGGTTTCCGCCTCGTGCGGGTGCGCCTGACCGGGCAGAACGGGTTGACCCTGCAGATCATGGCCGAGCGGCCAGACGGTACCATGACCGTCGAGGGTTGCGAGGAGCTGAGCCGTGCGATTTCGCCGGTGCTCGATGTGGATGACCCGATCGACAAGGCCTATCATCTCGAGGTCTCGTCGCCCGGCATCGACCGCCCGCTGGTGCGCAAGTCCGACTTCGCGGCCTGGATCGGGCATCTGGCCAAGATCGAGACTGCCGTGCTGGTCGACAACCGCAAGCGCTTCAAGGGCCGCATCGCGGAAGTCTCCGACAGCGGCTTTACGCTGGAGCGCGACCAGGCAAGCTACGGCGACGAACCGACCGTTGCGATCCCTTTCGATGCGATCGACGAGGCCCGGCTTGTTCTGACCGACGACCTCGTGCGCGACGCGCTGACGAAGGACCGGCAGGCCCGCAAGGCGGCCAGGAAGAAGAAGCATGACGACGATCCAGCCGCAGACGGCGGAGACGAGGATTGAATTGACGCGAGTGCGTATCCGGCCAGGATGCCGGATGCCCGCCAAGGGAGAACAAGATGGCAGTCAGTGCAAACCGGCTTGAGCTTATCCAGATCGCGGATGCGGTTGCTCGCGAAAAGGCGATCGACAAGCAGATCGTGATCCAGGCCATGGCCGACGCGATCCAGAAGGCGGCGCGTTCGCGCTACGGGCTGGAAACGAATATCCGCGCCGACATAAATCCCACGACCGGCGACATCAAGCTGCAGCGCCTGATGGAGGTCGTCGAGGCGGTCGAGGAATTCGACACCCAGATCTCGCTGGAAGACGCCCGCGCCCGCAACCCCGAGGCGCAGGTCGGCGATTCGATCGCCGAACAACTTCCGCCGATGGATTTCGGCCGCATCGCCGCCCAGTCGGCCAAGCAGGTGATCGTCCAGAAGGTTCGCGAAGCTGAACGCGACCGCCAGTATGACGAGTTCAAGGACCGCATCGGCGAAATCGTCAACGGCACGGTCAAGCGCGTCGAATACGGCAACGTCATTGTCGATCTGGGGCGCGGCGAGGCGATCATCCGTCGCGACGAGCTGATCCCGCGCGAGTTGTTCAAGTATGGCGACCGGGTGCGCGCCTATGTCTATGACGTGCGCCGCGAACCGCGCGGCCCGCAGATCTTCCTGAGCCGGACGCATCCGCAATTCATGGCCAAGCTCTTCGCCATGGAAGTGCCGGAAATCTACGACGGCATCATCGAGATCAAGTCGGTGGCCCGCGATCCGGGCTCGCGCGCCAAGATCGCCGTCATCAGCCGCGATTCCTCCATCGACCCGGTCGGCGCCTGCGTCGGCATGCGCGGCTCCAGGGTGCAGGCGGTGGTCGGCGAACTGCAGGGCGAGAAGATCGACATCATTCCCTGGTCGCCCGATGCCGCGTCTTTCATCGTCAATGCGCTTCAACCCGCCGAAGTGGCCAAGGTTGTCCTCGACGAGGATGCCGAGCGCATCGAGGTGGTCGTGCCTGACGAGCAGCTTTCGCTGGCCATCGGCCGCCGCGGCCAGAACGTGCGCCTTGCCTCGCAGCTCACCGGGTGGGACATCGACATCCTGACCGAGGAGGAGGAATCGTCGCGCCGCCAGAAGGAATTCGTCGAGCGTTCCGAATTGTTCATGGAAGCGCTTAATGTCGACGAGATGGTCGGCCAGGTGCTCGCCTCGGAAGGGTTCACCAGCGTCGAGGAAGTCGCCTATGTCGACCTCGACGAGATCGCTTCCATCGACGGTTTCGACGAGGAGACCGCCGACGAGATCCAGCGCCGCGCGCGCGAATATCTCGAGCGCATCGAGAACGAGCTCGACGAGAAGCGCCGCGCGCTGGGCGTTGAAGATGAGTTGCGCGAGATTCCCGGCATGACGACCGCCATCATGGTCGCCGTGGGCGAGGACGGCGTGAAGACGGTCGAGGATTTCGCCGGCTATGCGGTCGACGATCTGATCGGATGGCGCGAGCGCAAGGACGGCGAGACCACCGTCCATGACGGCGTGCTGACGCGCTTCAACACGACCCAGGCGGAGGCCGAGGAGATGGTCATGGCCGCGCGCCTCAAGGTCGGTTGGGTCACCGAGGAAGATCTCGCCGGCGCCGGCGCCACGGAAGAAGCTGCCGGTGAGGAGCAGGCCGAGGCCTGATCCCGACAGACAGGAGATGCGTTTGGACGCAATGAACGACCGCACATGCATCGTAACCCGTGAAAGCGGCGATCCACATCGGATGATCCGCTTCGTCGCCGGGCCGGATGGTGTGGTCGTTGCCGATCTGAAACGCAATCTGCCTGGCCGCGGGTGCTGGGTGACGGCAACCCGGCGCACGGTCGACGAGGCGGTGCGCCGCAAACTGTTCAGGCGCGGCCTCAAGGCGGATGTGGAGGTGCCGGCCGATCTCGGCGAAAGGATCGACGCGCTGCTGGTGCGCTCGGCGCTGGGCAGCCTGGGGCTGGCGCGCAAGGCCGGCGGCCTGGTGATGGGTGCCGCCAAGTGCGAGGCGGCGGTGCGCAGCGGCAAGGCAATCGCGGTGCTGCACGCTCGCGAAGGCTCGGAAGACGGCATCCGCAAGTTCGACCAGGCGCGAAGGGCGGTTGAATATATGGGCGGTCCGGTTATACCCGCCTACAGACTTTTCTCCGGTGCGGAAATGGATTTGGCATTGGGGGCCACAAATGTGATACATGCAGCCGTGCTCGGCGGAGACGCCGGTCGTGCGGCGATGAAGCGCGTCGTTGCGCTGGACCACTACCGGGACGGTCCGCGGACCGATGCACGAACGGCCGAAGCCGTGAAGGAATTGGAATGAGTGATACGAAATCGGGTGACGACAAGACTCTGAGCGTGACGCCGAAGAAGACGCTGACGCTCAAACGGCCGGGAACCGAACAGGGGACCGTTCGCCAGAGCTTCAGCCATGGGCGCACCAAGGCTGTCGTCGTCGAAACCAAGAAGCGCAAGTTCTCGCGTCCGGATGAGAAGCCGGAAGCGGCGCCGGCGGCCGCCAGCCCGAAGCCGAAAGCCGAAGCGCCTGCCGCACCGGCCGCACCTGCGGCGCCGAAGGGTGGAGAGCGGGTGTCTGGCGTCGTGTTGTCTGATCTGTCAAGCGGCGAGATCGAGGCACGCCGACGCGCGCTGGAAGAGGCCAAGCTGCGCGAAGTGGAAGAGCGCAAGCGTGCCGCCGAGGATGCGAAACGCCGCGCCGAGGAAGACGAGCGCCGGGCCAGGGAGCGCGAGGAATCGGAGCGCCGTCAGGCCGAGGAGGCCGCTCGCCTTCAGGCCGAAACCGAAGCCAAGGTGCTCGCCGAAGAAAAGGCGCGCAAGCGCAACCTCGATGCCGACACATCCAAGGCGGCCATGCAGCCGGACGTCGGCGGTGCCGGCGATGCGGAAGGCGCACGTGGCCCGCGCCGCAGTGGTGGGGGCGGTGGTGGCGCGGTCAAGCCCGAAGCCGCCGCGCCGCGCCCTGCGAAACCGAAGGCCGAGGAAGACCGCCGCCGCGGCAAGCTGACGCTAAACCGCGCGACGTCAGATGATGGCGAAGGCCGTGGCCGTTCGCTGTCGTCGATGCGCCGTCGCATGGAAAAATTCAAGCGCAGCCAGATCCAGGAGCCGCGCGAGAAGATCATTCGCGAAGTCGTCCTGCCGGAGACGATCACCGTGCAGGAACTGGCGCAGCGCATGGCCGAACGGTCGGTCGAGGTCGTTAAGTTCATGATGAAGCAGGGCCAGATGATCAAGCCCGGCGACGTCATCGACGCCGACACCGCCGAACTGATCGCCGTCGAATTCGGCCACACCGTCAAGCGCGTGTCGGAATCCGATGTCGAGACCGGAATCTTCGGTGTCGAGGACCGGCCCGAGGACCTGAAGCAGCGTCCGCCGGTCGTCACCATCATGGGCCATGTCGACCACGGCAAGACGTCGCTGCTCGACGCCATCCGCAAGACTAACGTGGTGTCGGGCGAGGCCGGCGGCATCACCCAGCATATCGGCGCCTACCAGGTCACCTCGCCCTCGCACGGCAAGATCACGTTCATCGACACCCCGGGTCATGCTGCCTTCACCGCCATGCGGGCGCGCGGCGCCAAGGTGACGGACATCGTGGTTCTGGTGGTGGCCGCCGACGACGGCGTGATGCCGCAGACGGTGGAAGCCGTCCATCATGCCAAGGCGGCGAAGGTTCCGATCATCGTTGCCATCAACAAGATCGACAAGCCCGACGCGAAACCCGACCGCGTGCGCACCGAACTGCTCCAGCACGAAATCCAGGTCGAGTCGCTTGGCGGCGACGTGCTCGATGTCGAAGTGTCCGCGATCAAGAAGCTCAATCTCGACAAGCTGCTCGAAACCGTCGGCTTGCAGGCGGAAATTCTCGACCTCAAGGCCAATCCCGACCGCCCCGCCGAGGGTACCGTTATCGAAGCCAAACTCGACCGCGGCCGCGGACCGGTCGCCACCGTGCTCGTACAGCGCGGCACGCTGCATGTCGGCGATATTGTCATCGCCGGCACCGAGTGGGGGCGCGTGCGCGCGCTCGTCAACGACAACGGCCAGGCCGTCCAGGGAGCCGGCCCCTCGATCCCGGTCGAGGTTCTGGGCTTCAACGGCACGCCCGACGCCGGCGACCGTCTCGCTGTCGTCCAGACGGAAGCCCGCGCCCGCGAAGTGACCGACTACCGCGCGCGTCAGCGACGCGACAAGATGGCCGCGCGGGCCACCGGCATGCGCGGATCGCTCGAACAGATGATGGCGCAGGTCAAGACCGCCGGGCGCAAGGAATTTCCGCTCATTATCAAAGGCGACGTACAGGGCTCGATCGAGGCCATCCAGGGCGCGCTTGAGAAACTGTCCACCGAGGAGGTGGCGGCGCGCATCATCCATTCCGGCGCCGGCGGAATCACGGAGTCGGACGTCACGCTCGCCGAATCCTCGGGTGCCGCCATCATCGGCTTCAACGTGCGCGCCCACAAGGAGGCGCGCGCGGCGGCCGAGCAGGCCGGCACCGAGATCCGCTACTACAACATCATCTATGACCTCGTCGATGACGTGAAAAAGGCGATGTCCGGCCTGCTTGCGCCCACGATGCGCGAGACCATGCTGGGCAACGCCCAGGTGCTGGAAATCTTCAACGTCTCCAAGGTCGGCAAGATTGCCGGCTGCCGCGTCACCGACGGCGTCGTGGAGCGCGGCGCCAATGTCCGCCTGATCCGCGACAATGTCGTCGTCCACGAAGGCAAGCTTTCGCAGCTCAAGCGTTTCAAGGACGACGCCAGGGAAGTTTCCGCCGGCCAGGAGTGCGGCATGGCCTTCGAGAATTACCAGGACATGCGCGTCGGCGATGTCATCGAATGCTACCGGGTGGAGCAGGTACAGCGCAGCCTGTGAGTCCAAATTTCCGGGCTTCGTCGTTGCCGGGTTTGACCCGGCGATCCACCCTGAAAAATGCCCTTTGCGGAAATAATGGATGCCCGGATCAAGCCCGGGGATGACCACAATTGAGATTGCCATGCGTAACAGGAAATCAAAGCACGAGGCCGGCCCCGGTGCATCGCAGCGCCAGTTGCGCGTCGGCGAACTGATCCGCCATGCGCTCGCCGAGATGCTCACGCGCGGGGAGGTGCACGACCCCGTGATCGAGGGCCATCTCATTACCGTCCCTGAGGTCCGCATGACGGCCGACATGCGGCTGGCGACGATCTATGTGATGCCGCTCGGCGGCAAGGACGAGAACGCGGTCATCGAAGCGCTCGATCGCAACAAGCGGTTCCTGCGCGGGGAAATCGCGCGGCGCGTTAACCTGAAATTCGCGCCAGAAATCCGCTTTCGAATCGACGAGCGATTCGATGAGGCGGAACGGATCGAGAAGCTTCTGCGAACGCCCGCGGTTCGCCGCGATATCGAGCAGGACAAAGGCGAATCATGACGCAGAATGATCCGCTCAAACTCGGTCGGCCTCATGCTGAGGAGCCGCCGAAGACGGCGTCTCGAAGCCCGCAAGTCGGGTTTGCCCGACTTGCGGCTTCACTTTCGCCGACATCCTTCGAGGCGGGCGCTTCGCACCCCCCTCAGGACGGGGGTGGCCGGAAACAGCAGCCCAGACGCGAGAAGCGCGACATGCATGGCTGGGTCGTGCTCGACAAGCCCGTCGGCATGACCTCGACGCACGCGGTTGCCGTGGTCAAGCGGCTGTTCTCGGCCAAGCGCGCCGGTCATGCCGGCACGCTCGATCCGCTTGCCTCCGGTTGCCTGCCGATCGCGCTCGGCGAGGCGACCAAGACCGTGCCGTTCATCGTTGACAGCCGGAAGACTTATCGCTTCGCCGTGCGCTGGGGCGAGGAGCGCGATACCGACGACGCGGAAGGCCGCGTGATCGAAACCAGCGCGCAGCGACCCTCACGCGACGCCATCGCCGCGATCTGCCCGCGCTTTGTCGGCCGGATCGAGCAGGTCCCGCCGCGCTATTCGGCGATCAAGATCGAGGGCGAGCGCGCCTATGACCTGGCGCGCGACGGGCAGCCGGTCGCCCTGCAGAGCCGAACCGTGGACATCGAGCGGCTGGAACTTGTCGACATCCCGGATCCCGACCACGCCGTGTTCGAGGCCGCCTGCGGCAAGGGCACTTATATCCGGGCGCTCGCCCGCGACATGGGCCGCCAACTCCGCTGTTTCGGCCACGTTTCGGCGTTGCGGCGGACCTCGGTCGGGCCGTTCGGGCCGGTTGAGATGATTTCGCTGGAACAACTTACGGCTTTATGCGATAGAGCCGCCGCCGGCGAGGCGCGCCTCGCCGATGCATTGCTGCCCGTCGAGACCGCGCTGGACGACATCCCGGCGCTGGCCGTCAGCCGGGCAGATGCGGCGAGGCTCCAGCGGGGCCAAGCCGTCCTCCTGCGTGGACGGGACGCTCCCATTCTCCACGGCACGGTGTACGTCACCGCAGCGGGCGAACTGGTCGCCCTTGCCGACGCCAACCGTGGCGAGATCGTCCCCAAGCGCGTGTTCAACCTCGCCGGGCTGCACGGCAGCATGGCACGAAGAAAGGTCGTCGACGATGTCGATCACGGTCAGCCGCAAGGCTGAAGTCATCAAGGCGTACGCACGCAAATCCGGCGATACGGGCTCGCCGGAAGTCCAGGTTGCGATCCTGTCGGAGCGCATCAACAACCTGACCGAGCACTTCAAGACCCATGTCAAGGACAACCACTCGCGCCGCGGACTGCTCAAGCTCGTCTCGCAGCGCCGTCAGCTCCTCGACTACATCAAGCGCAACGACGAAGCCCGTTACAAGGACCTGATCGAGCGGCTCAATATCCGCCGCTGATTGCTGCGCGGATTCCGCGCATCTGTGAAGCGGACGCGTATCGCGCCGCTGTACGTCCGGCGGCAGGAGCCGCCGGAAAGAAACGGGCACCAATGCAGGGCCCGTTCGCATCCGAAAGGGATGAACGCCATGGCAGGATCGCCGGGTGCTGTCGGACGCCGCTCATGCGCCACAGCATCTCGCCGTCTTGCTCATGGCTTTCATTCCGGTTCGAAAACCATGAGAGACAAGGAACATGTTCGATATCAATCGTGTTGAGCTCGATTGGGGCGGGCGCAAGCTCACCCTCGAGACCGGCAAGGTCGCGCGCCAAGCCGACGGCGCCATCATCGCCAGCTATGGCGAGAGCACCGTCATCGCCACCGTGGTGTCTGCCAGGGAGCCGAAACCCGGAATCGATTTCCTGCCGCTGACCGTCAATTATCAGGAAAAGTTCTTCGCCGCCGGCCGCATCCCCGGCGGTTACTTCAAGCGCGAAGGCCGGCCGACCGAGAAGGAAACCCTGGTTTCGCGCCTGATCGACCGTCCGGTCCGCCCGCTGTTTGCCAAGGGCTATCGCTGCGACACGCAGGTGATCGTCACCACGCTGTCCCATGACATGGAGAACGACCCCGACATCCTGGCCATGGTCGCCGCGTCGGCCGCGCTCACTTTGTCGGGCGCTCCGTTCATGGGCCCGATCGGGGCGGCGCGCGTCGGCTTCATCAACAACGAATACGTGCTCAATCCGCAGATCGACGAAATGTCGGAGAGCCGGCTCGATCTCGTGGTGGCAGGCACCGCCGATGCGGTGCTGATGGTCGAATCGGAAGCCAACGAGCTCTCCGAGGAAATCATGCTCGGGGCGGTGATGTTCGGCCACCGGCATTTTCAGGCGGTAATCAAGG